>CANFHU010000004.1 GCA_947446925.1 Flavobacteriia bacterium | reverse complement strand
TTGGTTGTATGGTTTGAATGTAGGAAAACGTTTTGCCATATAAAATCAATAATACAGACTAAATATACTGATTATCAATTTAATAACAAAATATTATTCTGATTTTTAAGCAAAAAAAAAGAGGCTGTCCTTTTGAGACAGCCTCTTTTTATTTATGTGAGTTATAATTCATAACTCATAATTCTTAAATTATAATTTTCTAGCTACTTCGTTTTCTTCGAATGCTTCCACGATATCTCCAATTTTGATATCATTGAATTTATCGATATTCAAACCACACTCATAACCATGTTTCACTTCTTTTTGATCGTCTTTGAAACGTTTTAATGAACCAAGTTTACCTGTATGTAAAACAATTCCGTCACGAATCACACGGATTTTCGCGTTACGTTTGATGATACCTTGAGTAACGAAACATCCAGCAATCGTTCCTACTTTCGTGATATCGAATGTCTCACGAATCTCAGCAGAACCAGTAACTATTTCTTCAATTTCTGGTGATAACATTCCTTCCATTGCAGCTTTGATCTCGTCAATTGCTTTATAGATTACAGAGTACAAACGAATATCGATTTGTTCAGCATCTGCTAATTTACGTGCTGCAACCGATGGACGTACTTGGAAACCAAGAATAATTGCATCTGAAGCGGAAGCCAAGTTGATATCTGCTTCTGTAATTCCACCGACACCTTTATGAACAATCTTAACTGCAATCTCTTCCGTAGAAAGGTTCTGTAAGGAATCCGAAAGTGCCTCTATCGAACCATCCACGTCACCTTTGATGATCAAGTTAAGCTCTTTGAAGTCTCCGATAGCCAAACGACGACCAATTTCTTCCAATGTAATATGTTTCGTTGTACGTAGACCTTGTTCTCTGTACAATTGTTCTCTTTTTGTAGCAATACTTCTTGCTTCTTTTTCGTCGTCTAATACGTGGAATTTGTCCCCTGCATTAGGTGCGCCATTGATACCTAAAATAGATACTGGTGTTGCTGGGCCTGCAATTTTAATATTTTCACCACGTTCGTCATGCATTGCACGTACTTTACCGTAATTACGACCAACTAGTACAACATCACCAATACTTAAGGTACCAGCCTCTACTAACATATTTGTTACATATCCTTTTCCTTTATCCAAGGAAGATTCAATCACTGTACCTATTGCATTTTTGCTAGGATTTGCTCTTAAGTTTAAGATTTCCGCTTCTAACAATACTTTTTCTAACAATTCTTGGATATTCAATCCTTTTTTAGCAGAAATTTCTTGACATTGGTAAGTACCACCCCACTCTTCTACCAAGATATTCATAGCAGAAAGTTGCTCACGAATACGATCTGGGTTAGCGCCATCTTTATCAATTTTATTGATGGCAAATACCATTGGTACATTTGCAGCTTGTGCGTGAGAAATTGCCTCTTTAGTTTGTGGCATCACGTCATCATCCGCAGCAACCAAGATAATTGCAACGTCAGTAACTTGAGCACCACGTGCACGCATCGCTGTAAAGGCTTCGTGACCAGGAGTATCTAAGAAAGTCATTTTACGACCATCCGCTAATACCACTGAATACGCACCAATATGTTGCGTGATACCTCCAGACTCACCAGACGTTACATTCGCATTACGAATTCTATCCAGTAAAGAGGTTTTACCGTGGTCGACGTGACCCATTACCGTAATAATTGGAGGACGAGCTATTAAATCTTCTTCTTTATCCTCAACTGTAGGAATTGCTTCCTGCACTTCAGCACTTACGAATTCAGTCTCAAATCCGAATTCATCCGCAATAATGTGAATCGTTTCCGCGTCTAGACGCTGGTTAATCGAAGCAAAGATACCTAGGGACATACACGCAGAGATTACTTGCGTTGGACCTACATTCATCATTGATGCTAACTCAGAAACCGTTACGAATTCTGTCAATTTCAAGATTTTTTCTTGTAATTCAGCGTCTAATGCTTCTTGTTCACGACGTTGTAAATTACTATCTCTTTTAGCCCGTCTATTTTTAGATCCTTTAGATTTAGAACCTGTATTTGACAAACGCGCTAATGTATCTTTAATTTCTTTTTGTATATCTCTCTCTGTTGGCGCAACTTTTGGAGCGTTACCAACTGGTCTAGAGTTACCTAAGAACTTACGTTCCTTAGTTTGACCTGCTTTTGGATCATTGATTGCCGGTGTGCCGCTAGACGGTTTTGTTGGATCAATTTTCTTAATTCTCTTACGTTTTTTACGCGGTTCATCGCCTGGTCTTGCTTGTCGATGGTCTGTTTTTGGTTTATCTACAGGAAGTTCAATACGTCCAAGAACCGTAGGTCCTGCAAGTACTTTACGCTCTACACGAATCGTTTCAATTTCCTTAGGTGCATCAGGCTCTTTAACTGCTACAGGTTCTACTACAGCAGGAGTTTCAATAACTTTTGGAGTTTCAACAACCGGTTTAACCTCAGATTTAGCCGCAACCTTTGGTGTATTATCCTGTTTTGTTTTTACCTCTTTTTCCGGTTTTTTCTTTTTATCAGGACGTGTTTTGGAATTGATTTTATCTAAATCAATTTTTCCTAACACTTGTAATTGCATATCCCCTTCGCCAAGTGTTTTAGCACCACCATCCATTGTCGGTTCTTTCGAATCGTTTTCTACTGGTGTTTCCTCTTTTACCTCCTCTTTCACAACAGGAGGAGTTACGATAGGAGTCTGCGCTTTTACTTTCTCCAAAATACTTGGGTCGAATTCATCTTCCTCATCGTCATTTGAAGACTTAGCATCTGCTTTCGCATCAGTTAAACTGACTGTCTCTCTTTTTTCACGTTTCACAGCACTTAATTTCGCTTGTTCTTTCAGCGATTGATCGTCTGCAAACTGGCGGCGTAATAGATCATAGTGCTCCCCTTCCAACTTTGAGTTTGGATTTGGATCAATTGATACTCCTTTCGATTGCAAGAATTCTGTTAACGTGGATATTCCAACATTTAATTCTCCTGCTACCTTGCCTAATCTTTGTGTTTTTCCGGCCATATTTTTTATTTCTTCCTGTAAAAATACAGGTTAACTTTTTGTGCGACTTAATGGTATAAAAAATGTGTGCAACGCGTGCACACATTTACTATTATTCAAATTCTGCACGAAGTATTTTGTATACCTCTTGAATTGTTTCTTCTTCTAAATCTGTTCTGTTTACTAAATCTTCTACTCCTATTTCAAGTACGGATTTAGCAGTATCACAACCAATTGCTTTTAATTCGTCCAAAATCCATCCTTCAATTTCATCTGCGAAATCTTCTAAATCCACATCATCTACATCTACTTCACCATCACGGTAAACATCGATTTCGTAACCTGTTAATTTAGTAGCTAATTTGATATTATTTCCTCCTCTACCAATTGCCAATGAAACTTGGTCTGGTTTCAACGAAACTTTTGCACGTTTTTCTTCTTCGATAATTTCAACAGCAGTAATTTTTGCTGGAGAAAGTGCACGTTGAATAAATAATTGTGTATTTGTTGTAAAGTTGATAACGTCAATATTTTCGTTACGTAACTCACGAACAATTCCATGAATACGAGATCCTTTCATACCAACACATGCTCCAACAGGATCTACACGGTCATCATAACTTTCTACAGCTACTTTCGCTCTTTCTCCTGGTTCACGTACGATACGTTTAATGGTAATTAATCCATCAAATACTTCCGGAACCTCTAATTCGAATAAACGCTCTAAAAATTCTGGTGCAGTTCTAGACAAAATAATCACCGGATTCGAGTTACGCATATCTACTTTAGATACAACCGCACGAATAGATTCTCCTTTTTTGAAATAATCTGCTGGAATTTGTTCCGATTTAGGTAAAATTAATTCATTCCCCTCATCATCCAATACCATGATTTCTTTTTTCCATACTTGGTAAACCTCTCCTGTAACGATCTCACCGATACGCTCTTTGTAGATTTTATAAATATGATCTTTTTCTAATTCTAAAATTCTAGAAATTAAGTTTTGACGTAAAGAAAGAATATTTCTTCTTCCAAAATCAGCAAACTTAAATTCTTCAGAAACTTCCTCACCTACTTCGAAATCAGGCTCAATTTTAATTGCTTCTGAATAGGCGATTTCCGTATTTGAATCTTCTACCTCACCATCCGGAACAATCTCTTTGTTTAAGAAAATTTGCACATCCCCTTTTTCGATGTTTACGATGATGTCGATGTGTTCATCTGTGTTAAATTTCTTTTTCAACATTGCACGAAACACGTCTTCTAAAACGTGTTGCATTGTTTGTTTATCAATACTCTTTAACTCTTTGAATTCTGAAAACGAATCTACTAATTCTAAGCTGTTCATGCCTATTTATTTAAATGAAATAACAATTTTTGTTTCCTTTATCGTTGCCAATGGAAGAACTTCATCTTCTTCAATGGTTACTTTCTTTTTTGTTTCTAGACTTTTCTCCGTACGTGATGTTTTAACAACAATTTCCGCCTCGGTTGCACCCAACAAAACTCCTTCTTTTTCTTTTCCGTCTTTCAAAGTAACCTCCACTGTTCTCCCAATATTTTTAATATACTGCGGTAAAACACGTAAAGGCTTATCTAAACCTGCAGACGAAACATGTAATTCAAAATCTTGCTCTTCACGATCTAAATTATGTTCAACATTTCGTGAAACGGAAACACAATCATCGATTGCAACATACCCTTCAAACTTGTCTAACTCTAAGTTTATCACAAATTTGGATGAGATAGAGATTGCTACAATGAACAGACCTCTATCTAATTCATCGATGCGTTCTTGGGCTAATTTTCGTACTAATTCTTTTGTAATCATCTGCTAAAAAAAAGAGGGGATAATCATCCCCTCGCACTTAGTTGTTTATAAATACTGCACAAATGTACGATTTTTTTGATGATTTCCAAATTTATTAATGATTTTTATCCGTCTGCCAACAAGCGTAACACTTTTCCTTTTCCAATTTATTCTCCTCTTCATCTGGCAATAAAGGAAAAAAATCAATCCCTGATAATTTCTCTAAACTATCAATAGAAACCACAAAATGACTTAATGGCAACTCGCTATGTTCATTTTTCATTACAAAGGCAATCGCTTTTATAGATGGTTGCGAATAATCCAACAAAGCTTTGTAAAAATAACGCGGGATAGAAACTCGATTTGGACCAAGAACCGGAAGACCTTCTTGTAAAATTGGACCTGTAACAACTTTTATTTGTTTGTTATGTTTAGCATATTCCCTCACTTCTTCTTCTAATTTTTTCCAAATACCGCGATTGAAACTTTTATCTTGTGGGCACATATTTGAAAGATAAAACGATTCTTGCATCGCTTGAACGGACCATTTCATATCTGCAGCAGGGGCTAAATGTCCACGATCAAATCCAGATTTTTTATAATCTTCTAACGAAACGCTATTATGTGTAATTAATGGATCGGGTTTGAATTTATCATTACGTCCGATTTCACCTTCCGTTTCAGCAAGCGTAAGTTCATACGCCACCCATTTAGCCAATTTATAATTTTCATCATAGGACAAACAATACCCTGTGTGGCAAATTAGTGTCTCATTTGATGTATGAGCGGGTATTTCTAATGAATTAGGAATTTTTGGTTGTTGACTTTGAAAACCAACAAACAAAAAAAATCCGAATAGTGAAAGAACAGCTATTCGGATAAACGAATTTTTCGTAGACATTACCAATTATAACTTAGACCAAACGTAAATGGATGAACATTCGCCATAACAGTTGTATTAAAAATAGGTACTAAAGCATAACTAATGAAAGCCCCATACATTCTTCCGAAATTTTGACCAAAACCGGCTCTAATCGTCGCATCACACTTCAACGTATTTAATGCAAACGTACCTTTAATTGTACGTTCGTATGCAATATTAGGATTATTATTATCGGTATATAATTGTTTTACATTAGAAGAAAGTTTAATTCCTGTTATAAATCCGGCACTAATCCAAAGGTCTTTTTTAGGTGTAAATTCAAGTAAAACTGGCACTTGTAAATAGGCTAAATGTAATTTATTTCGTGTGAAACTAATTGTATCTAAATGCGCCTTCCCATATACCGTACTATCTTGTGCACTATACGCATCTTTCAATGTCCAATCTTCTGAAAAAGCAAATTTTGTTAAATTTAATCCTAATCCCAAAGTCACTCCTAATCTATCTGGCGTTAGTATCAACTTACGATCGTAAAAATTGAAATTGAAATAATAAGAACTTAAAACTGCATTATTCCATTGTGGATCATTCGAGAAATTTCGTTGAAAAGAATTATTTAATAAAACATTTAAGCCAAAATCTACACCTGCAAAATGTCCGTTATGCTTCTCCTCTTCGATTGCTAACAAGGAATCTTCGATAGCACCATTTTTCTCCGAATCAATAACGGACTGACTATTGGTGTTTTGAGAAAATACTTGAAAGGAAATAGAAATTAAAAGGACTAGAAATGGTATGTGTTTCATAATTCATTAAAAAATATATAGTTCTATAAAATTAAGAAATATTTAATTAAACGGCTTATTTTTCACTTCCTTATTATATTTGTTATTTACAATTGAAGTTAACAAACGTTATGACGAACTCTAAACTACACATTTACAATAGCCATTCTGGGAAAAAAGAAATTTTTGTTCCAATACACCAAAACTTCGTAGGGCTATATGTTTGTGGTCCAACAGTATATAATTATGTTCACCTTGGAAATTGCAGAACATTTATTTCCTTCGATATGGTGTATCGCTATTTGTTACACCTTGGCTATAAAGTTCGTTACGTTAGAAATATCACCGATGTTGGGCATTTAGAAAACGATGCAGACGAAGGTGAAGATAAAATTGCTAAAAAAGCACGTTTGGAGCAAGTAGAACCAATGGAAATTGTACAAAAGTACACCTTAGACTTCCATAATGTTTTACGTCAATTTAATAATCATGCACCAAGTATCGAACCTACTGCTACGGGTCATATCATCGAACAAATTGAAATGATTAAGACCATCCTTGAAAATGGTTACGCATACGAGGTGAATGGTTCGGTTTATTTCGATGTCAACAAATACAATGAGAAATTCCCCTATGGAGAATTATCAGGACGAAAAATTAAGGATTTAATTGCAGGTACGCGTGACTTAGATGGTCAGGATGAAAAACGCAATTCCTTGGATTTTGCATTATGGAAAAACGCTTCACCAGAACATATCATGAAATGGCCTTCCCCTTGGGGAATTGGTTTCCCGGGTTGGCATTTGGAATGTTCGGCCATGAGCACCAAATACTTAGGGGAGACATTTGATATTCATGGAGGAGGAATGGATTTGAAATTCCCTCATCATGAATGTGAAATTGCACAAGGGTGTGCTTCTACCGGAAAATCTCCTGTGAATTACTGGATGCATGGAAACATGTTAACCTTGAATGGTAAAAAGATGTCTAAATCTACCGGT
Source organism: Flavobacteriia bacterium (assembly GCA_947446925.1). Lineage (GTDB taxonomy): Bacteria > Bacteroidota > Bacteroidia > Flavobacteriales_D > Crocinitomicaceae > CANHVK01. The sequence goes on along the minus strand of CANFHU010000004.1, from coordinate 155,332 downwards.
AATACGTTATTACCAAATGAATTATTTAATGGTGGTTCCGACTTACTAGAACGTGGCTATCCTCCGATGGTGGTGCGTTTCTTTACAATGCAAGCACACTACCGAAGTACCTTAGACTTTACCAGTGAAGCGTTAAACGCTGCTGAAAAAGGCTATGAAAAATTGATGGATGCTATCAAAGAGTTGGAAACACTAACAACATCTGCAAATTCTTCTGTGAATGTTAACGGTTTAGTTTCTTCTTTTTACGATGCAATGAACGACGACTTCAACGCACCTATTTTAGTAGCGAATTTATTTGAAACAGTTAAAATAATCAACACCATCAAAGAAGGTAAAGCAACAATTACACAAGTTGATTTGGAACTACTAACAAAAGAAGTCAATGCGTTTGTGTTTGATGTTCTTGGCTTGGCTCCCTTAAATAGCGCAGGTGATGACTCCAAATTAGAAGGTGTGATGGATTTGGTATTGAATTTGCGTCAACAAGCACGTGAGAACAAAGATTGGGGAACTTCGGATAAAATTCGTGACGGCTTGGCTGCTGCTGGCTTGGTGGTGAAAGATGGGAAGGACGGTACGACGTGGAAGTGATACTATTTAAATATTACCAAATTAATAAATGACGAAAAATATTAAAATAGAAGTTCAAGGAAAAGAAATTATACTCTATTCTAAAAACTCTTTTGAGTTCATTTCATTAACGGATATGGCTCGTTTTCGAGATAGTGAAAGAACAAATTATATTATTCAAAACTGGATGAGAACCCGAAACGCTATTGAATTTTGTGGTCTTTGGGAGAAGTTAAATAATCCAAATTTTAAAAGCATCGAATTCGATGCCTTTAAAAATGAATCGGGGTCAAACAGTTTTACACTTACACCTCAAAAATGGATTGATTCTACTAATGCGGTAGGAATCATTTCTAAATCTGGAAGATATGGAGGTACTTTCGCTCACAGAGATATTGCTTTTGAATTTGCCTCGTGGATTAGTCCAGAATTTAAATTTTATTTAATCCATGAATTTCAACGACTTAAAGAAGAGGAAAATAGCCGATTAAAATTAGAATGGAATTTTCAGCGTATGTTATCTAAAGTCAATTACAAAATACATACGGATGCCATTAAAGAAAACCTTGTCCCTTCTGAATTGACTAAACAACATACTTCGCAAATCTACGCTTCAGAAGCGGATGTGCTAAATATGTCGTTATTTGGAATGACAGCAAAAGAATGGCGAGAAAAAAATCCAACTGAAAAAGGAAACATAAGAGATTTTGCAACAATACAGCAATTGGTTGTATTATCTAATTTAGAAAGTATTAATGCGATGTTGATTTCTCAAGAAATAAATCAACAAAATCGTTTAATTCAATTAAACAAAATTGCAATTACACAAATGAAATCCTTAGTTGAAAATCAACATATAAAAAAATTGGAAGATGATAAATAATGTCATCCCCCTCGGTCCCCCTTCCCATTCGAGAACCTTAGGGTGCGGGGAAGCATATAGTTCAATTAATTCATAACCCATAATTTATAATTCATAACTCAACAAATGATTACTCCAGTTCACGATAAAAAATTATTTCTATTAGATGCTTTTGCATTGATTTACAGAGCGTATTTTGCGTTTGCGAAAAATCCACGTGTGAATTCCAAAGGTCAAAATACGTCGGCGGCTTTTGGTTTCACGAACGCGTTGATCGATGTGATTAAAAAAGAGCAACCAACGCATTTAGCGGTGGTGTTTGACGCACCGGGTGGGGCAACGAATCGCCAGGAAGACTTTGCAGCGTATAAAGCGAACCGTCAGGAGATGCCGGAAGATTTACGTGCGATGATTGACCCTATCAAAAAAATCATTGAAGCATTTAACATTCCTATTTTATTGAAATCTGGATTTGAAGCGGATGATGTCATTGGGACTTTAGCAAAAGTCGCTGAAAAAGAAGGATATTATACCTACATGATGACTCCGGATAAAGATTTTGGTCAGTTGGTATCGGAAAAAATATTTATCTACAAACCTGGTCGCGGTGGTGACCCTGCTTCTGTATTGGGTGTGAATGAGGTCTGTGAGAAATTTGAAGTAGATCATCCATTAAAAGTCATTGATATACTTGGATTGTGGGGAGATGCGGCGGATAATATTCCTGGAATACCTGGGATTGGTGAAAAGACCTCTAAAAAATTGATTCAAGAATATGGTTCTTTAGAGAATATCATTGCGAATGCGGATCAGTTAAAAGGCAAAATGCGTGAAAACGTGATTGAGTTCGCCGATCAAGGTCGTTTGTCCAAACAACTAGCAACCATCATTTTGGATGTGGATGTACCTTTTGATCCTGAACATTTGATTATGTGTGAACCAGATGCAGAAAAGATCAAGGAAGTGTTTACAGAATTAGAATTTAGAACACTTGCTAAACGTGTTATCGGAGAAGAAATTACGGTGACGGCACCTGTGAATGAAGCAGGACAATTTGATTTATTCGGTACACAAAGTTTATTGGAAATTCAAACGCCAGTTCAGACCTCTGAATTGAAAACCATTGCCACTGAAAAACCGAATTATCATTTAATCACCAATTCCGAAGAACGTGCTGAATTGTTGGAGTTGTTATTGAAACAACCGGTTGTATGTTTTGATACAGAAACTACTGCCGTAGATGCCTTACTTGCAGAATTAGTGGGTATGTCTTTTTCATTTAATGCACGTGAAGCATTTTATGTTGCGGTACCTGAAAATCGTCAAGAAGCACAGCAAATCGTAGACACGTTTAAGCCTTTCTTTGAGAATACTGCGATTGAAAAAATTGGTCACAACATCAAATACGACTTACAAGTATTAGAAAATTATGGAATAGAAGTTACTGGTTCTTTGTTTGATACGATGATTGCGCATTACTTAATTCAGCCTGAATCCAAACAAAGCATGGATTTTTTGGCGGAATATTATTTGCAATACAAACCTGTTTCAATTACCGAATTGATTGGTAAAAAAGGAAAAAATCAGGGGAATATGCGCGACTTAGATCCTAAGCAAGTTTCCGATTATGCCTGTGAAGATGCGGATATAACCTTTCAATTATATCAAATCTTAGCACCACAAATTCAAAAAGAACACCTAAACGATTTGTTTAGAACCATGGAAATGCCTTTGGTTTCTGTTATTCAACGCATGGAACGCGAAGGAATTGCGATTGATGTGGAGGGTTTGAAAGCCTTGTCTTTGCGTTTGGAAGAAGAATCGGTGAGTCTGGAGAAAGAGATTAAAGAAATTTCTGGCGAAGACTTCAATTTAGATTCTCCAAAACAATTGGGAGAAGTGTTATTTGAGAAAATGAAAATCAATGCAAAAGCAAAAAAGACGAAAACAGGTCAATACCAAACTTCGGAAGATGCTTTAGAACAATACCGCAATGACCACCCAATCATTGGAAAAATATTAGAATACCGTCAAAATAAAAAACTAAAAGGAACTTACGTAGATCCACTTCCAACGTTATTGAATCCGAATGATCACCGTGTACACACGAGTTACATGCAAACGGTAACTGCAACTGGTCGTTTGAGTTCCAATAATCCCAATTTGCAAAACATTCCAATTCGTACGCAAAAAGGGAAAGAAATTCGTAAGACTTTTATTTCCCGTGGACCAGAATTCAAAATCATGGCGGCGGATTATTCGCAAATTGAACTTCGAATCATAGCAGCCTTGAGTAAAGACCCAGGAATGATTGACGCTTTTCAAAAAGGAATCGACATTCACACGGCAACAGCTGCCAACGTATTTCACGTTCCCTTAGAGGAAGTAACGAAAGACCAACGTAGTGCTGCGAAAGCGGTTAACTTTGGAATTATGTATGGTCAAGGTCCATTTGGATTGGCGCAAAATTTAGGAATTTCTCGTACGGAAGCAAAATCCATCATTGATCGCTATTTCGAACAATTTGGCACCATAAAATCGTTCATGGATGGATTGGTGAACGATGCTCGTGAATTAGGGTATGTCGAAACCATCATGAAACGTAGAAGATACCTTCCAGATATTAATTCTGCGAATGCGATTGTACGTGGTTATGCCGAACGAAATGCAATTAACGCTCCGATACAAGGTTCTGCTGCAGATATTATAAAACTTGCTATGATTGCAGTTGACAAAGCAATGATTGAACAAAATGTACAATCCAAATTATTGTTGCAGGTACATGATGAGTTAGTGTTTGATGTACACATTTCAGAACAAGATTTGATGCGAAAATTAGTACAAGAAGCCATGGAATCCGCAATCGAACTGGTTGTTCCAATGGAGGTAGAAGTGAAAATTGCAGATAATTGGTTGGATGCCCATTAATCGATAAGATGCGAAATTGCTTGTTATTGTTGGTTGTTATTGCGACATATTTCGATGTGTCAGCCCAAACTACGTCTAGCAATTCCAATCAATTGTTGTGGAAAATAACCGGTAGAAAATTAAAAAAACCGAGTTACATCTACGGAACTTACCATTCCAACGATCCACGCGTATTTAAGTTTTCTGATAGTACCTATAGTGTACTTCTCCGTTCGGAAGCGATTGTAATCGAAGCGGATATTTACAGTATGTTTGCTGAATTAGATACACGTGCTAATACCCCTAGTTTTGAATTTGATGCTGCAGGAACGCCATACACAACCAGTAAACGTGCTACCAAAACAAATTACGGTTCTGAAGATGGACGGCCACAATTTTTAGATTTACACCTACAATTGCTTGCTTATAACTTAAACAAAAAGTGTTACACCCTAGAATCGATTGAAGACCAGTTAGCAGCTTACGCATTAATCAATAAATCGCGCATATTGGGTATCAGTTCTCCCACAGAGAAAGTAAGTCAAGAAAAATTAATGGAAATATACTTATCGGGAAATATTGAACGAATCCGTGAAATGATGGAACGCCAACTTTCCGATACGAAAGATGCCTACCAGTGGATGATAACCGAACGTAATTTCATTATGGCAGATGGAATAGATACCCTATGCAAAAAAAACAGTTTGTTTATTGCTATCGGTGCCGCACATTTGGCAGGTCCAACTGGTATTCTACAAATCCTAAAGGACCGTGGCTACAAAGTACAACAGGTAAACGCAACCTATGCAGAAGAACCAACAAGCGCAGCCAAAGAAATACAAAAACAAAATAGTTTTACCTATGCGGACCCTACATCTGGAATTAGTATACAATTTGGAGGTAAACCATTCCTAAAAAAAGAAGAAAACTACGAAGAAATTGTTTACCGCGAAATGGGGCAAGGAAATACGTATCTAATAGAAATTGAACGTATTGGAAAAAATTATAATCTCGCTAAATACGTAGAAAGTATTTTCAATGCACCCGAACAAACGAAGATTCAAGAGATTACCTTATCAAATGGATTAAAAGCTTACGAAGGATTGGCTTTTGTGTATGGTACAGGCCACTGTTGGAGACGCATTTTCGTATACAAAGATAAATTGATCAAATTAAGTTGTTACGGTGGTAACAAATTTATGAGTACGGATCGGTATAAGAAGTTTTTTGATCGGGTGATTTTGTTTTAAAAGAAAGTGTAGCACGGTATTACTACCGCACTACCTCTACTTATATCGTAAACACCAACTTCACACTCACATTTCTCCCCATATTATACACCCCCATTTTACCATTTAATGGATTAATAGGTGCATACTTCAAACGACTTAAATGACTTTGATATACTACATCTGTTAGGTTTTCAGCGCTAATATACACCGTTAAAAACGTAGGATATTTTTTCGTTTTAAGCACACCACCTACTCCTGCACTTACTAAGGAATAACCCAGTGTCTTTGTTTCCGTACCGTACGCTTGATAGTACTTATTTTGTGTAAAGTAATAATCTACAGCCACTTTTGCATAACACGACGCTAGGTGTTTCTTGTCATTTTTAAATTGCGCGCGCAATTCACCACGGTATTTTGGTGCAGGAATATTTGGTAGGTATTTCAAACTATCTGGTTGTTGCTTTTGAATCGCTTGTACATACGAAAAAGAATTTGCTACATGTAACCAATCAAAAGGATGTGGATGAAAATCAAGGTAAAATTCTCCGCCTATCAATGTCGCATTTCCTTGTCGGAATTGATAAGCACGTGTAGGATCGGAGGTATCAGGAATTGAATCACCACCTTGCTTATTAAGTAATTTATTAGCATAAATGTAATTCGAAATGAAATTAGCAAAAGGTGTAATTTCGAGTGTTACATGCTCTTTATTTAAAAAATAAGCAAGATCAATCTGATGACTTACCTCTGGAACTAATCCTGAATTACCATATTCATAACGTAGACTACCTTCGTGTTTCCCATTAGAAGTCAATTCTGCAATATTTGGTGCACGATAACCGCGGGATAAATTCAACTTAATTGTTGCTTTTTTGGTTAACGGATAACTCAACCCAATACTTCCTGAATAACTTCCAAATGTTTTATTTAATGCTGTAAACTTTTGCATACTATCCAAAACGAATGCTTTAGAAGTTAAAAATCGTGCGTCATAACGCAATCCACCTGCAATAGTAAGTTTACCCAACGATTTTTGCGTGCACAAAAAACCACCTACATCCGTTAAATTATACTCCGGAATTAATACTTCCAATCCTTTATTCGAATTAGTTTGATTCATCCCATTTACCCCAACAGATGTTTCCCAATTTTTCCATGATTTAAGATTATACCTAAGTGAATAATTAAAGGTATTTAAATCAAAAAACAACGCGATGTCAGACGGATTAAACACATCTCCAAATTCTTTTCGTTTGTTGTTTTGGTATGCAATATCCAGATGCAAGGATCCTTTTTTGAGAATAAAATAAGAATTAGACATGACTCTTACATGCTGTACATATTGATGGGGAAAACCTATGGTATATCCAGAAGTTCGCGACAAAAATTGTCCTATACTATCGCGATCTCCTTCCACCATATTGATTGTATTGTTATATGAGGAAAGTGTCAGATGTGCGTACCCCCAATTTTTATGAAGTCCTAAAAATAGATTTCCATTCAATTCTTGAAATCCCGAGTTATTTACCACACCATCCTGTTTATTCTGGTAGTTACTTGCTAATTTGGATGTCAACCTTCCTTCCCATTGAAATCCATTTTTACTACCCGCATTGGAAAGTGAATTAGCGATCAATTGATTGTTTGATTGAAAATTTGTGGTTAATTGTGTTTTAACTTCACCTTCTACAGGCGCTTTAGCAGAAATAAAATTCAATACCCCTGCAATTCCATCTGAGCCATACATCAAACTACCCGGACCTTTAACTACCTCCACGCGATCCACCGAATATTCATCTAGTTCGATGCCATGTTCATCTCCCCATTGTTGTCCTTCCTGACGAATTCCATTGTATAAAGAAATCACACGGTTGTAACCTAAACCGCGTATAATTGGCTTAGAAATTCCTGCTCCTGTTGTAATCTGATTGACACCTGGAACGTTTTTCAATGCATCAATTAAGTTTGTAGCACTTGACTGGTTCAATGTTGCCATATCCATTGGCTTTATGACTACCGGACTTTTACGTAATTCTGTCGATCTACTAACCGCCGTAATGATTACTTCTTCCATTTCCGTTACAGCAAAAGAAAGATCTATGACCAAAGAAGTATCCGTCGTTAAAACTAGATTTTTCGCCTGTTTAGTATAACCCGAAGCATAAATTTCAACTAAATACGCACCAGGTGAAAGATCATTCACAACAAATTTACCGAGCGAATCTGTTTTTACTATTTTTTTGTTTTCCACTAAATAAAGTGTGGCACCTTTTATTTTTTGTTGGCTTAGTTCATCTTGTACCTCACCAGTTACACGTAATTGTGCAACAACATTTTGTGTGATACATAAGAACAACACACAAATTATATAATAACTATGTTTCATTGGAATATTATTTAATAAATACCTTGTTTGAATAAAAATATTCAAACCACAATTTGGGATCTATTAACTAAAGGGAGGGCCTTTATTCGAATAGGATAAAGGTGGATTAAATGATTCTAAAGCTGTATAGTTGTAAGACTCTGAATGATGTTGATTATGAAAAGAAAAATGAAAAGATTGTATTCCATCGTGCGGGGTAAATACATGCACATCACATAAGGAACATTTTTCTAATTCATTCGTGAAGTGGGCTTGGTGATGACAGTCACTATGTGTATCTGCATAATAAATAACACGTTCACACGCATCTGCCTCTTGATAAGAAACAATATGGTCGGTATGGTCGTGCACCAACAACGAAACCAACATACCCACCAAGTAGGTAAACGTTACAAATAGTTTTAAAAACGGTATGTGTTTTCTTTTAATCATTTTTGGATAGCCAAATATAATCAAAATAAAAAAAGCGACTCCGTTACAGAAGTCGCTTGATTTATTATTTATAAGCTATAACTCATAATCTTTCAAGTTCTACCCTGAACACATTTCGCAGTTTTCTGGATCATCTAATGAACATGCGATTGCATCTTGGTTTGCTTGAGCAACAGCAGCAATTTTAGTAGTAGAAACTTGGTTAACTTCTGGTTGTGAAGTAAACGTTTTATCTACTGTAAATTTAATTGCATCTGTAGCCGCTTTCGTACGTAAGTAATACATACCTGTTTTCAAACCTTGTTTCCAACCGTAGAAGTGCATGGAAGTTAATTTTCCGAAGTTTGCATTTTCCATGAAGATGTTCAAGGATTGTGATTGACAGATATACGCACCACGATCCGCAGCTAAGTCAACGATTGCTTTTTGAGAAATCTCCCAAGCTGTTTTGTATAAAGCTTTCAAATGTGCTGGAATTTCAACAATATTCTGAACAGATCCGTTGGAAGCCATCAATTTAGAACGCATATCTTTATTCCAAAGACCTTCTTTCACTAAGTCTTTCAATAAGTGTTTGTTTACGATAATAAACTCACCTGAAAGTACACGACGTGTGTAGATGTTAGAAGTATATGGTTCGAAACATTCGTTGTTTCCTAAAATTTGTGCTGTTGAAGCAGTTGGCATAGGAGCTAACAACAAAGAGTTTCTTGCTCCAAATTCCATTACTTCTTTACGTAATACATCCCATTCCCAACGGTTAGATGGTGTAACATTCCACATATCGAATTGGAACACACCTTTAGATAAAGGAGAACCAGGGAACGTTTCATATGCACCTTCTTTTTTCGCTAAATCTTTCGATGCAGTCATTGCAGCGTAATAGATAGTTTCAAAAATCTCTGCATTCAATTGTTTTGCCTCTGGAGATTCGAAAGGGAAACGCATCATAATAAATGCATCTGCTAATCCTTGAACTCCTAATCCGATTGGACGGTGACGCATGTTAGAATTTTTCGCTTCTTCTACTGGGTAGTAGTTTCCATCAATAATTCTATTTAAGTTCACTGTAGCTTGGTACGTAACTTCGAATAATTTATTGTGATCAAATTGACCATCTTCCGTTACGAACTTAGGCAATGCTAAAGAAGCTAAGTTACATACAGCAACCTCATCTGGCGCAGTATATTCAATAATTTCTGTACACAAGTTCGAAGACTTGATTGTACCTAAATTTTGTTGGTTAGATTTTGCATTCGCAGCATCTTTGTACAACATGTAAGGTGTACCAGTTTCAATTTGTGATTCTAAAATTTTGAACCATAAATCTTGTGCTTTGATCGTTTTTCTACCTTTTCCTTCCGCTTCATACTTCATGTACAATGCTTCGAATTCAGCACTATGCGTATCCGAAAGACCTGGACATTCATTTGGACACATCAACGTCCAATCGCCATTACTTTCCACACGTTTCATGAATAAATCTGGAATCCACAATGCGTAAAATAAATCACGTGCACGTTGCTCCTCTTTACCATGGTTTTTCTTCAAATCTAAGAAGTCGAAGATATCTGCATGCCAAGGTTCAATATAAACAGCGAAAGAACCTTTACGTTTTCCTCCACCTTGATCTACGTATCTTGCAGTGTCATTAAATACACGCAACATAGGTACGATACCATTCGAAGCACCATTTGTACCTTTAATGTAAGAACCAGTAGCACGAATATCGTGAATTGCTAATCCGATACCACCTGCTGATTGTGAAATCTTCGCACATGATTTTAATGTATCGTAAATACCATCAATACTATCTTCTTTTACAGTTAATAAGAAACAAGAAGACATTTGTGGTTTTGGTGTACCCGCGTTAAATAATGTTGGTGTAGCATGTGTAAACCAACCTTCTGACATTAAATTGTACGTTTTGATTGCTTCGTTAATATCCCCCTTATGGATACCAACAGAAACACGCATCAACATTTGCTGTGGACGTTCAGCAATTTCTCCGTTCAAACGTAATAAATAAGATCTCGACAATGTTTTAAATCCGAAGTAGTCGTATTTGAAATCACGGTCGTAAATGATACTAGAATCTAGTACTTCACGGTTTTCCATGATTACATTATACACATCCTCCGCCAACAAAGATGCTGGTTGATTTGTTTTTGGATCTACATAATTGTATAAATCCTCCATCACTTCAGAAAATGATTTCTTTGTTTCTTTGTGTAGGTTAGAAACTGCAATTCTAGAAGCTAACAATGCATAATCTGGGTGATCGATTGTTTTTGCTGCTGCTGTTTCTGCCGCTAAGTTGTCTAACTCAGAAGTAGTAACACCATCATAAATACCTTCAATCACTTTCATTGCAACTGCTTCTGGGCTCACTAACGGATCCAAACCGTAACACATCTTAATAATTCGCGCAGTGATTTTGTCGAATTTCACTGCCTCCTTACGTCCATCTCTTTTTACTACGTACATATCTTTATTCTATATTTAAGGGTAATTTGTTTTTCAATTAAAAATCTTCGTCCATGCTAAAACCGTGGTTATCATTCCCACTGTTCATTACACCTGCTTTTTGGTATTCTGCCACACGCTTTTCAAAGAAATTCGATTTACCTTGAATCGACAACATATCCATGAAATCGAATGGGTTTGTTGCATTAAACACCTTTTCATTTCCTAACTCCACTAACAATCTATCTGCAACGAATTCAATGTATTGCGACATCAAGTCACTATTCATTCCAATTAATTTTACAGGAAGCGCATCCAAAATAAATTCTTTTTCAATCGCTACCGCATCCAAGATAATTTGTTCTACTTCTTTCTTATCTAACTTATTTACAACGTGATTATTGTATAACAAACAAGCGAAATCACAATGTAAACCTTCATCTCTAGAGATTAACTCGTTAGAGAATCCTAATCCTGGCATTAAACCACGTTTTTTCAACCAGAAAATAGAACAGAAAGAACCCGAGAAGAAAATTCCTTCTACCGCTGCAAACGCTACCAAACGTTGTGCAAATGTCCCTTGTTCAATCCAACGTAACGCCCAATCTGCTTTTTTGCGAACACATGTCAATGTATCAATCGCATTAAACAAATGTGATTTATCTGCTGAATCTTTGATTAAAGTATCAATCAACAAAGAATACGTCTCTGAATGGATGTTTTCAATCGTGATTTGGAAACCATAAAAGAATTTAGCCTCCGTATATTGTACTTCTGACAAAAAGTTTTCTGCCAAGTTTTCGTTTACGATACCATCAGACGCTGCAAAAAACGCAAGAATATGTTTGATGAAATGTTTTTCATTCTCATTCAATTTGTTTTCCCAATCGATAATATCCGCAGACATATCAATTTCCTCTGCAGTCCAAAAACTTGCTTCCGCCTTTTTATAAAAAGCCCAAATATCATCATGCTGTATTGGAAACAATACAAACCTTCCTTCGTTAGGTACTAAAATTGGTTCTACGTGATTCATCCTATTTAATTAAATTGGTATATATTAAGTCTTTAAAAATGCATCTCTTTTTATGGAGAGGAATTATTAACGGGGTTACAAAAATTGTCATTTTAATCAGTTCTTGCAATTAAAGAAATTCACAAAAGACAAACGTTTTCAACAACCCGTTTCTGAACTCCTTGTAGTACCGAAGAAAATCAACTTTTTATCGACGATTTAAAAGATATTCACAACGAATAAAATCATTTTGTCGATAAATATTTTGAAAATAATTCAAGTTTTTTACTCACTTATATTACAAGAGATTTGTATAAATTTACACCATATACCTACACCTGTCAAGAAAAAAAAATGAGCCTTTTTAACATCCAATTGTTTACACATGTCGCAACACACTAAAACACTATCCGTATACCGAAATTGGCAAAAAAAATTAGTTGAATGGAAAGCAGATTTAAGCCATTTAATCTATCCCAACACTTGTTTAATTTGTAGTGCAGAAACCAGCAATAAGAACATTCAAATTTGTCACCTATGCGAAAACGACCTGCATTACACACAATTCGAAAAGTTTCAAGACGCAAGTAAACTGGATAAACTTTTCTGGGGAAGAATTAAAGTGGAAGCAACTTATAGCCTTCTATATTTTGAAAAAGAAATAAGTACCCAACAAATATTACATGGTATTAAATACCAAAACAAAAAAAACTTAGCCCTAGAAATGGGCAGGAGAATAGGTGTTAACATTTTAAAAACAGCAAGATTCAAAGAGGTTGACTGTTTAATTCCAATTCCATTACACGCAAAAAAGGCTTACCAACGCGGTTATAACCAAAGCCAGTTACTGGCAGAAGGAATAACTCAAACAAGTAATATCCCGTGTAATGAGAAACTCTTAAAAAGAATCAAACACAGTGAGAGTCAAACAAAAAAAGGGAGGTTTAAGCGTTGGGAAAATGTACAAAACACCTTTACATTGGATCTAACCCAATTAAACAACTATCAACACATCGCGCTAGTGGACGATGTCGTAACCACGGGATCTACCTTAGAAGTGTGTGTACGAGAAATACAAACCCACTATCCAGAACTAAAAATTAGTATTATCACTTTAGCAATTGCCAAATAATGGAACAACCGAAAATATTACTTATAGGAGCAGGAATCGCTGGCGTAGCACTTGCTAGACACCTAGACAAACGAAACATCCCATTTGAAGTGATCGACGCTGGAACCAACTATAGTTCGCGCATCGCTGCAGGCCTAATCAATCCGATGGTATTCCGTCGCATGGCTAAAAGTTGGCGTGTAGATGAATTTTTACCCTACGCAAAACAATTTTACGGCGATGCATCCTCCGAATGGGGACAAACCTATTTCCATGGAATTCCAATCCGTCGTGCATTTGCTCACCAACAAGAATTTGATTTTTGGCTAAAAAAACAAGACATCGAAGAATACCAAGCGTACCTGAAGCCGCTGGATGATTCGGACCACAAGAACACTTCGGTAATTAACACCTTTGGAACCGGAGAAGTATTAAATGCAGCGTATATATCTACCAAGCAATTGTTAGAGGATGCTTTTAAGTGGTTAGAACAAACCAAGCGACTTTGCATTGAAAAAATAGAATACACAGACATCGATCCTGAAAAGGCAACCTATAAAGGAGAACAATATGCAAAAATCATTTTTTGTGAAGGGTACCATGGACTAGAAAACCCTTGGTTTAACTATTTACCCTTACAAGCAACCAAAGGAGAAACAATTACCATACGTTCCGAAGAAATTTCACGTTCCGAATCACTCAATAGAAAATGTTTTACCCTACCTGTAAAAGATGCTATTTACCGAGTTGGCGCAACCTACGCTTGGGACGATCCTACATTACATACAACCGAAGATGCGCGCACAGAACTTATTGCCCACCTGCAAAACTTAACGTCAGGTAATTTTGAAGTAATAGACCAAGAAGCAGGAATCCGACCTACCGTATTAGACCGAAGACCATTAATGGGAAAACATATAAATTTCCCTTCATTATATATTTTCAACGGATTAGGAACAAAAGGATATTTGATGGCGCCGTTACTCGCTAAAGAAATGACCGACTTTATCGTAGAAGGTAAAATCTTAGATCGCGAGATAGACATTCAACGTTACCACAAACGTTTACTTTAAAAAGATTTCTATTTTTACTTAAAAAAAACAAAACCATGAAAAAAATCGTTGTATTCAGTTCCTTACTTCTCACGCTAATTTCTTGTTCACCAGAAGCAATGACCAATAAAAAAATAGCAGGTATGTGGTATTTAGTTTCGATTGACGGTCAATCTATCGATGCAGACTATAAAGAACAACTGAATTTTGCGCCAGATGGTCGTGGAGGAACAATCACCGAAACGAAAACAACCAAGGGAATCCCTGTGGTTACCTACGGTAAATATGCACTTATTAAATCGGGTTCGATTACGATTTCTCGCACAAAATCAGACGGAGGTTACGATGATCAAGGGTATGATTTTTCAAGCATTACAGATAACAGTTTGACAATGACACAAAATATGAACGGTCATAAAGTGTATGTATATAAAAAGTAAGCGGTATAAATTCAGATAATTGAATTTGCATATTCAAAATTCTTTTTTTAATTTTCAACCTTAAACGATTAATAAATAACAATATGGCTACAGTATTTGAGACCAGACTTATCGGAAACATTGGAAAAGACGCTACACTTAAAACGATGGATAGAGGTGTGATTGCGATTAACTTTCCTGTTGCACACAACAAAAACTGGAGAGATAAACGCTCTGGTGAATCGAAAACAAAAACAACTTGGGTAAATTGCACCATTTGGAAAAAAGAAGGGGCAAACTTACGCATACTTGATTTCCTTAAAAAAGGTGCATTGGTTGAACTAATTGGTTCGCCTTTTGCTAAAGCATACACGATGGAGGATGGTTTTGTACGTACAGAAATTCGCTTAAATGTTGCGCAAACAAATATTTTACGTCCTGCTAAGTTTGACGGAAGCATGACGGAAGACATAATTGACGAAGTTGAAAGTGATGATAATGAATACGTTGACTCAGCATTAGAAGATTTTTCCATTGACGAAGATGATTTTTAATTAAAAAAAATCGCAAAAATATATTGGAATTAAATTTTTTATATATATTTGCACTCACAATTCAGTCGGAGTTGTGAAATGCTTTCTTAGCTCAGTTGGTTAGAGCATCTGACTGTTAATCAGAGGGTCCCTGGTTCGAGCCCAGGAGAGAGCGCTAGAAAAACCCAGTGAACACACAGTGTTTACTGGGTTTTCTGCTTCTACACTCTTCCTTTGATTAACATTCACTATCTGTAGGACCAATCAATTTTAGTGTTGAAAACAGTGATTTTAGCACTCCGGCATATGAAATACTTGCACAAAACTTGCACATAAATTCATTGTAATAGCACATTACTTAACAACTAATGGCAACCTTTAAATTAGTCTTGGACACGCGCAGAGCCAAGAAAAATGGAACATACAATATTGTGTTCCGAATTACCTCTTATAAAAAGTTCAAAGACATTAGCACTGGGTATTCAGTTAACAAGGAAGAGTTTGATGTAACAACTGCTACTATCATCAATAACGCAACCTTTAATGCACAACTACAGGAACTGAATACACACTATGTAAACAGATTCAGAACCTTTATGAATAACAACATTGGCTCCGAAGACCTCGAAGCTATCAAGTCCTATCTTGTTGACAAACTACCTGATGAAGTAACAGTTCAAGAATTTTGGAATGAGCACATACAGTCACTACACATTGCTAACAGAAGTGGTGGTGCGAGAGTCTACAAAACTGCCTTGTCAGTTATATCCAAGGAAATGAACTTGGATGTTCCTTTTAAAAAGATAAGTTACAAGGATATAGTTGCATTGGAAACAAAGTTATATCAAAGAGGACTCTCCATTAATGGTATGGGGTCTTACTTTAGGAGCTTTAAGGCTATTTGTAACAAAGCAATCAATTATGATTTGGCACCTCAAGAATGCTACCCCTTCCGAAAATTCAAAATAAAAAAAACAAAGACTACACCAAGGGTATTAACTATGGAAGAAATGAGAAGATATATGCATCTTAATCTTGAAAAGTCACATCCTTTATATAAGACTTGGAATATAGGTAAGCTCATTTTAATACTTCGCGGAATAAACATAACCGACTTGCTATTATTAACTCAAAACAATATTGTGAATGATAGAATTATATATACTCGCAAAAAAACTGGTAAGTTATATAGCATTCAAATCACAGATGAAGTTCGCAAAATTCTAAGTGAATTTAAGTCAAACATAACATTGCTTGGTGTTTTGAATGACAATGACCACAAGGATAAAGCAAAGCTTGTTGAAATAATTATTCAAAGAAGAAAAGTTATCAATGCACAGCTAAAAAGAATTGGTCTTATGCTTAAAACAAAAGAAGATTTATCCTCTTATGTTTTTCGGTATTCTTATGCAAATTTTGCTAAACAACTTGGAATTCCAATTGATATAATTAGTTCCTTATTAGGTCACAAAATGGGATTAGATGTAACTAACATATATCTTCAAGATTTCAATATAGATGAAATTGACCGAGTGAACCAACAAATAATAGATGCAGTTAATTAAAAACAACCACAATAGCAACTTAAGGTTGCTGTTGTGGTTACTATAGCCAACCTGTAATCACCTTGTTTTTTTAAACAATATAAATATTGTCGCCTAATAGTTTAAATTGTATGTATATTATAGTAGGGGTTATTATTAAGATCTTTCTTAAATAATTTAATATCACTTTTAGTGTACATTGCAAACATTGGATTAACAATGATACTTTTAGATGTTGTAGAAATAGTTATTAATTTTTCTTCTATCAATTCTTGTAAATATACTTTGTGTTTTTCATTACTTAACACTTTAAATTTACAGCATAATTCTATAATTATATCTGTAATCTCTGTTGCTGAAGTTAGTAAAATCACATTACTTTTATCCATCTGTAAGGTTAGGTACATTAGAATACCTAATTTATTCATTCCATTACTTTTATATTCCTTATTTAAAGTTTTAAAAATTTCTAGATCAAACAACGAATCATTAATTCTTAATGATGCATCACTATACTTTGATGAGTGATAACTACTTTCAATTTTAATTCTTTGATTAGTAATGGCTCTATAAGCTAATTTAGGATTAACATAAAAACCTTTTAAATCCTTATTATTATGATCTATTTTTATGTAATGTTCTATACTTGTTAATAATCTGCTAACTTTTTCATTTGACATTGCTAATTTTTCTGCAATATCCTTTTTTTTAATTGGTTTTCCTGAGATATTATATTCTCTATCAATTATATAATTACTGTTAAAATCTAAAAAAGATACCAAGTAATAGAGCGCACCAATATGTTCAAAATAATAATTAAGATCTATCAATGATTTCACCCCTGACTTTAAACTCACTCTATAAAAGCTTTCATAAGGTTTATCTATAACTTCATTATCCTTAATCTTTTCTATTAATGCATCATCAATTTTATATTCATTCTTATAACCATTTAAATAATTAGCAATCATATTTGAATCTATAACAAATTTTAGTTTATCATTTATTGTATTTGCAGGCATATCTGTACTCTTCAAATATTTTTTTAAAAAAGACAATAAGATTCTGGACAACAGAATATTTAATTTAATCATTGCAATTGTTATTAATTTTTACAAATGTAAAAAACAATTGTATAAAAACACTTATTTTTAACACTTATAAAAAAAGTGTTTTTATAAGTGTTAAACACTGATTTTTAGAATTTTGATTCAAAATAATATTTTATATATTAATAAGCAAAATTAGAATACTGACTAAAGCAAAATAGTAATTCTAGTTTAATACTATCTTCCTACAGTAATTTACTTATATGTAATTACTGTAGGAAGAAATAAGTTGTAATGAACTATGAATTATTACCTTTCAACACTCAATAAATATTCAATAGAAACAATGAATCCCGAAACAACTAAGATTTTACACAGACACCTATATTGGTGTTCATTAGGATTAACTCTTGAAGCTATTTTAGAATTTAAAGCAACATTTAAAGATACTTTTTCACATGCAAGTACCATAGATATTGAAAGATACTTACTGATAAAACTTCAGGATGTTATACCAACAGAAATGCAATTAAATTCTATCGATTTCACTAAGATTACTTTTCTGTATATTGAAGATGAAGGTTTTGATGGAGATATCGAATTCATCTCACAATGCAGCAACATTACACATATTTATTTGGATGGTTGGATTTTTACAAACAAAATCAAGTCACTTGAACCATTCAGGAATTTGAACAAACTAGAATACTTGAATTTATCAAACAATGCTATTACTAATCTGGAAGCGCTAACTGGATTAACTAATCTAAAGCACTTTTGGATATATGGTAACAAATTAGATTCCATTCAACCAATAACTAGTCTAAAAAAATTAAAAGAACTAAGATGTACCTATACAAATCACAAGGATGTATACAAACTCCTTCAAAATTCAATTGATTGTAAAATCGAATACAAAGCCAAAGAGGAAGAAAATACATTTGGAACTACAAGAGTAGATGCATTATTTTTCAATTACATTAGACAAGAGGACTTTGAACCATCAAGTTCATACATTGATATAAGATATTACTTTAATTTGTTTCTAGAGCAAGGAAATCATAATAAGGAAGATTCAAAAATTCCATTTGAATTATTCTCACAATCAGAAAATATGGTAAAAGAATATATTACAAAACTAAATGCCGACTATAATTCAGTTCTGGAAATTATAGATTCCTATTCTGAAACAAAAGACAATCAATATATTTCTAATTTTAAGCTTCTCATTTTAAACAATGTAAAAAAGAATGTATTCTAAGTTACAACTATCCTCCTACAGTAAATGAAATATGATTTTAAATAATTATTTTAATCCCTGAATATTAAAAATATTTAAGAAATTTATCCCTTCAAAATCAACTCTTGATTAACATTGAATGAATAAAAATTAAGGATAAATCAACTAAATTATTTCTTTACTTATAGCTTCATCACTTGAAATTTTTTCATCTTGCTTAAGTAACTAAATACATTTTTTATTTTAAATCAAACCAATCAATTTTTTTTAAATATTCTTCTTCAGATATAGTTTTGTTTTCTAAAGCTTTATCTAGAATTTTTAACTGATTCTTCTTTTTTTCTTTTTCTAGCTCAAGTCTATTTAAATCTTGATAATACTCAATTATCTCATTTTTCCTCAGATTAAACTCTCTAATTGATAAGATTTTTGAATTAAACATATTTTGTAATGATTCCATTTTTAAATCAAATTCTTTAGAATATTTATCAGAGTTTCTTATTGTGGCTAATTCTATATCATACTGTTTTTCTTTCTTTAATTTTTCTTTTAATGAATCATATTTTCCTAGACACCAAAATATAAATGGAAGAAATAAACTACCCCCAATAATACCTATAAAATAGCCTGATTTTACAATTATATTTTGAAAAGAACTTCCATTTAAATTTGAGTATATAAAAATATTATCTTTAATTTTAGAATGTATGATATATGGCCTGTCTCCAATACTGAAAATTCTTAATAAAACATTTTGCTTAAATTTTATACTAGCAACCATAAAACACCCCTTTACTGTTCTAGAAAAATGTTCTAAAGGTGAAGTCATACTTTCATAGAATCCAATATTATTATTAGAAGAATTATCAGGATTATAACCATAATCATTCCACTTAGTGCTATAAGATTGTAATTTAATTAATGCCCTTGAGACAGAAACATTGTCATAATAATCTATAGAGAACATATTATCTATAGATTTAACAGACTTTTTGAATGGTAAAAATTCAAAAATGAGATTGAATAACAAACAAATAGCAAATGAAATTAGTATAATATCTTTCCAGATTTTACGCATATTATAGAATTTAAAAATTAATAATTAAAATCAGATGATTAATCAATTTCATCTAAGTTAGTTGTTAAATATAAATATTTATTTTAATGTCTATTTTTTATCTGATTTAAAATTATTTATCAAATCATTTTAACAGGTCTGTTCACAATCCAGTTTATTATATATTCTTTTAAATAGATGTATAACCCTAACACTATAATTTATTAATCTAGAAACTTTACAATTAAATGATATGTATTAATTATATGATTAAAACTTACATCTGATAAGTCTTAAACTATTTACCCCCCTCTCTATAAATAAAAAAGAGTCACCCCCTAGTAATAAATAACAAAGAGAAATTTTAGAGTTATTATTCCTAATTTATTTTTCACTAAAATCTACCTATTGATACTTCAAGTCTAATTTAAGATTGAATGAATATAAAAATCATACTTAAAAATAGTTATGCTTTAGAAAGAACATATAAATGATAAAATCAATCAAATTAATACTATTGCTTCGCAATCTATAATAAACTTCCTATTTAAAGTTAGATAGAATGTTTAGGCATTCGAATAGCTAACTAAAAATTATTTACTATGAAAACATCTAACAATTTAATGTCAGTGCGCGAGGTAAAACTGAAATACATACCTCATTCTGGAATACTCAAAAGAAACAAGATTACAAGTGCTCACGATGCCTGTATGCAACTGCTTGAAGGCTATGACCAAGATACAATAGGAATGCAAGAACAATTTGTAGTCCTTCTACTAAACAGAAGCAACAAGCCTTTAGGGATTTATAAAGTATCAACAGGTGGTATAACAGGTGTTATGGTTGATATTCGGCTGATAATGGTTGCAGCATTAAAGTCTTTGGCTACAGGTTTAATAATCTCTCACTGTCATCCTTCGGGTAATTTGACACCAAGTATTCAAGACATAGAACTTACAGCAAAAATTGACAAAGCTTGTAAGTTACTTGACATAGATTTGCTTGACCATATTATTGTAACATCAAACCATTCTTTCTACAGTTTTTCAAATGAAGGAATGATGAGCCAACTCCACCCAAATTAAACACATTTATTAACCGCTGTTACTATGAATTACTTGCACAAAATATGCAACACCTTCTACACCTACCGTAAACACTGGAACACAGAGCCGACCACCTTGCACTGTTAATCAGAGGGTCCCTGGTTCGAGCCCAGGAGAGAGCGCTAGAAGCCTTACAGAAATGTAAGGCTTTTTTTATTGCATAAAGTACTGATTATCTTTAAGATGCTCTAATCATCTGAGCTAAGAGATAACATGCAAAATTCTAAATAAAAACAATAAGTGATTTTCTGATTTATATAGAGTGTCGTTTTAGAGTGTCATTTTTAAAAAAGTAGAAATTTCGAAAGACCTATTTTACAGAAATCTTAACTTTATCACTTTTTGAACAAATCCAAAATAAATAGTGATGGAAATTACATCTAGTAGTGCTCATAATAGAGAGTTAGCAGATTGGTATAACAAAATAAAAAACGGAAATATTAAATTACCTAGGTTTCAAAGAATGGAAGCATGGGATAGATGGAGAATTCAAAGTTTCTGGGATACAGTAATACATAATTTACCAATAGGTGTAACTTTGATTCTATCTGTTGGAAACGAAGAAAAATTTAAGTCAAGATTTATAAGTACTGCAACACCTTCAACATTTGACAAGGTAACTGAACACTTATTAGATGGTCAACAAAGACTTACTTCTTTTTGGAGAACTTTACATAATAACTACGAATCTGAAACTTACTTCGTCTATTTTCCAGAATATGATGAATACAAAGAAACAAATTCAGATGATGAAAACATAAGTGTAATCTATAAGACACGTTTCATTAGAAATAATCAAAGATATCCACTTTGGGTTGACATGCCTACTGAATGTATTAGAAGGGGATTGATGCCAATACAATTGTTTAGACCAGAAAATATTCAATCTGAAATTGATGAATGGATTGATACAGCAACTAAATATAAAGAGCCTAGTGAAGACGATGAAAATGCATTTATTAAACTTAAAGAATACACCAAATTTCAAAAAGAAGTAAGCGATAAAATCACTAAATTAAGAGAAACAATTTCTCACTTCAATTTGCCTTTTCTTTCATTGCCATCATCGACATCTAAGGAAATTGCTTTACAAGTTTTCATTAACATGAATACGAATAGTAAACAATTGTCACTATATGATATTATAGTTGCTGAAGTAGAAGAAGAAATTGGACAATCGCTTCATGAACTTCAAAATAAATTAGATGAAAAATATCCAAGAATTAAAGATTATTTTGAATTAGAGTTCTTAATTCTTGCAACTTCTTCTTTACTTCAAGATAAACTACCTAACCAAAGAGGTATGGTAGAACTAAATAAATCCATTTTTATTGATGAATGGGATAAACTTGAGAATTGTCTATATCGTATGTCTGTATTCCTTGCATCTCAAGGAATTTACGATAAGCATAGACTACCAACAAATGCCGTTCTATCTGTAATAGCAGCATTGTATGCATACATTCCAGAAAATGGAGATTTAGCTGGAAGAGGAGAAATCTTACTTAAGAAATACCTTTGGTCATCATTCTTCACTAATCGATATGAAAACTCTACTGCATCAAGAGCTTATCAAGATTTTACAAATCTAAAAAGAGTTCTACTACAAGAGACAAACGAAGATGTTCCTTATACAGAACAAGATGTACCAGTATTAAATCGTAAAAACTATCCTTTAATTGAAAAAGAAGAATTGATTGAAACTGGATGGCCTAAGAAAGTAAATATAAAAGGTAGAGGCGTATTAGCAATTGCTAATTATCTAGGTGCACACGATTTCGCAGATGGGAGACAAATCTCACCCGAAAACATCAATAATAGAGAGTACCATCACATTTTCCCAGATAGCTTATTAAACGAAGCTAAAATCGAAAATCAAAGTTTTTATGCTTTAAACTGTGCTTTGATTACTGGTAAAACAAATCGAAATATTGGAAGAAAGGACCCATTAAAATATTTAACCGAAAGATATCAGTGGGCTGATGAAGAAATAATTAACAATAGATTGAATAGCCATTTAATCCCTATTAACGAATTGGCAAATGGTGGTTATGAAAACCTTGAAGGAGAGGAACGTATTCAAAAAATAAAAAATGATTATTACATCTTTTTGGATGCAAGAGCAGATTTAGTTCAAAAAGCTATCGAAATATTAACTCAAGGAAAAGAATTAACCAAAGAGGCTGTATTCAGAAAGGAATTTGAAATGCCTAAACCTCTTGAAAATATATTGGTTGATGTTGAAAAAATTGAAATTAAACTTAGAGAGTTAGTTTGTAATACTCTAGAACCAACCAGTCGTAATCCTTTCGAGGAATACGCATCTGATTTCACAAAAACTTCAGTTAATGGAAAAATTAGTGGTCATTTAAAAAAATTCCCTGGAGATACGATGGAAATGTTTTCATCGTTTAAAACCAAGTTGAATTATTTTACACTTGGGGATTTAAAAGAAGTTGTCATCAAAAGAAATTGCTGGGACTATTTTGAACCTACTTTTAAAATCAGACAGAATGTTGATGTTAGATTCAATCAATTGATGACGTTAAGAAATCAATTAGCTCACAATAATGAATTGAATGACATCATGCTTAAAGATGGAGAGGCTGCAATTATTTGGTTTAAAAGTATTTTAAATTTATAAGATTGACAGTTAATAGGGGGATACTTAATATGAAAAAAAATAAAACATTTATAAACGAACTTATTGAAGAAGGAAATAAATTCAGTTTTGAAAACAACAAGAAATACAATTCAAACCAACACTACAGTAAAGCTACACCAGAGTTTTTAGCTTGGGTATCGAAAGTAGAGGATTATATTTCTTCAAATTTTGACGAAAGTAGTGGTCCTTATAAAATGCTAAATAGTGTACAGAAAATTAAATTTAGTGGATATTATCAAAGTGAATTTGAAACTGAATTCAATAAACTTAAGGGTGCGATTAATTCATGTCTATCATTAAATCCTAACAAAAAACATCAAGAAAATCAAATCTTAAGTTTGATTAAAAATCCACTTTTTTGGACTGTCATAGTTATTCTAATGAGTGCTTCATATAAGCTTGGACATGATAATGGGCTTGCAAAATTTGACATTGAAAAAATTGAAATGAATAGACTTAACAATATATATGCAGATAGCATCTCAAAATTTAAAAAAGAGATTAAAAATCTCAATAAAGAATTCAAAACCATCAAAATAAATCATTTAACAAAATAAATCATTTTGCCAAAATTGGTGTATTATATAAATATAGAATGGAAGAATGGCAAGGGTAAATTGCTTAACATTTTACAACAATCAAATCACTCAATCTAGTTGTGTACCTTGGTGATAATCTTTCTTGCTTCATTTTCCATACTCTTTTCTGGTCTTGACTGGCCAGTTTAATCTTTTGTTGACCAAACGAAGTATTGATTCTATCAATCACTTTCATCAAAGGAAAATGCTTTGGATTGCTATTCTCAAATAGATTTAATTGCACCTCATCTTGAGGTTTAAAATCCATAATAATAACTCCAGCTTTTTTGTATTGATAACCTTTTCTAAATATTCGATTTAACCCATCACACGCAAACTTTGCTATCTCTATACTTGAATTAGTAGGAAAAGGGAACTTAACTACAACACTATTATTGTATTGTTCCAACTCAGCTCTATGGCTATTTGTTCTGATAAATACCATAACACTTGTGCAGCAAGAATTTTGCCTTCTTAATTTTTCAGAGCAACTTACCGCAAATGTTGTGATTCGTTCTTTAATGTCATTGTATTCAGTTAAATTTCTTTCAAATGAACGTGTGGTAGCAATATTCTTTCTTGGTTTAATATCTTCTAAATCCAGAGTCGGTATTCCTTGAAGGTCATGCTTCAATCGCAATCCAACAACCGAAAGATTACGTCTGACCCATGCATCATTGATTTGTGTGAAATCAAAGGCTGTAAAAACACCAACTTCTTTTAATCGGATTGAATGCTTTCTACCTATTCCCCAAACGTCTTCAATTTTAAGCCATTTAAGGGCTTTAATTCGTTTTTCATCAGTATCTATCACATAAGAATTATTTGTGCGTTCTGGATACTTTTTGGCTATTCTATTAGCAACTTTTGCAAGTGCTTTGGTTGGTGCTATTCCTATACATACTGGAATGCCAGACCAAGTTCTAACATGCTTTTGAATATCATAACCATATTGGTTCAAATCGAAATACTCAAACCCTACCAACTTTAAAAAGGCTTCATCAATACTGTATATTTCTAGTTCTGGTGTGTATTCTTGAAGTATAGTCATTACACGATTACTCATATCGCCATACAGTGCAAAATTGGCAGAGAATACACTAACACCATTCTCAATAAAGAATTTTTCATATTGATAAGCGACAGCACCCATTGGAATTCCTAATGCTTTGGCTTCGTTACTTCGTGCAATTACTGCACCATCATTGTTAGATAAAACAACAATAGGCTTACCAATTAAATTAGGCTGAAATAATCGTTCACAAGAAGCATAGAAGTTATTACAATCAACTAGTGCGAACATATCAAAAAGCTTTGATTACATGTGTTACTATACCCCAGATTATAAAATCATTATCACTAGTTACTTTGATTGGTTTATAAGTTTCATTTTCTGGAATTAGCCAAATACATTCGTTTTCAATCTTGATTCGTTTCACTGTAAAATCGCCATCTATATAGCACACAGCAATCTTGTCATTGGTAGGTTGGATGCTTTTATCTATAACCAGTAAATCACCATCACCAATACCAGCATCTTTCATGGACACACCTTTAACTCTTCCATAAAATGTTGCTGAAGGATGTTTGATGAGGTGTTTATTCATATCGATTGATAAGTCGATAAAATCCATTGCTGGACTTGGAAAACCAGCACTGATTCCAGAAGAAATAACTGGTAATTCTAATATAGATTCAGATAGTGCTGAGTAAATATCTAGAGATGAAGTTGATTGTAATTGTAGAGCACACATAGAATTTCAATTTCAACAAATCTATGAAAGATTAAATTATAATCAAAATAATGATTATTTATAAATCAAATCAAGAGTAAAAAAATTGCTCACAAAAATCGTATAAAAAATCGCTGAAACATATATAAAATAAGGGTAAATATTCAAAAATGATACTTGCCAATAATTGATATATTATTAATAAAGAAAGGTTAATTGGCAAGGTAAATAACAATAAAGGCACTACAAATGAGTGCCAATTATTGAATTTAAAACCATTGTATTTTGATTAGAACACTATGCTGCCTTCAAAGGACTTAGCAAATGAGCAATAACATCAACAGTCATACTCAATCCTATTGCTTTGTATTTAGCTGTTTTACTAACGTTTAACACATTAGATACCCAACCTTCTGGAATCGTCATCAAAGCTTCACATTCAGCAACTGATGGAACTCTATAACAATCATTATTAAACGCATATTCATCATTATTACCTCGATGTTCTTTCCAATTATATCCAGAGTTTTTCAAAAGCATTGAATATTGCATTAGTTGTGTAAGCTCACCTTGTGCTCCAAATTCATCATCCAGATAAATAACATTCCCAACATTCATTTTAAAGTATCGTTCCAATCCAGATGTTAACGTTAACTGTCCAGATAAAACAACATTAGCCTTTTCTTTACCTACCCATCCGTTTTTAATTACATCTTTGAACTTAATATCAATTGGTTTGATTGGTGTATATGGTATATTGGTCCAATATAATCTTCTTCTGTGAGCTGGTGCAACAATAGCAGAATCAATAAAGATTGGTTCAATATCGACTTCCATTGCTACACTCAATGCTTTTGTAATTTTTTCTTTTTCTGATTTCTTCATGGACCAGACATTTTCCAACAAAACTTGAAGTGGTTTATTTGTTGTTCTGGCAGCACGTATTTCTTTTATAATACGAATGAATTCATAGAACAATGATGATTCCTCACCATCTAATCCACTTCTATCTTTACTATTGATTGCTGATAATTGTGTACAAGGGCTTCCAGCACAGATGAGGTCTATATTAGCATAATCAACACCTTTAATGTCCCTTACATCCCCTATTTGATGAAATCTAGTATCAGCACTCAAATTTGTTTTCTGAATCATGAGAGCATGTTTATCAATCTCACTAGAATAGTAATCTTTTAACTTTATATTATTCTTTTCTAATGCCAGTAAGCAGCAACTTATTCCATCGAAAAGGCTTAGAACTGTAAGCCCTTCATTTTTAATTTTATTTTTATTTGTTTCATTTTCCATAATAGTTATCATTTATTAATAAGTATTATGGAAATTTCAAAACGCCTCAAATTTGTGGTGGAGATATTTTAAATAATTTATACTCTCCCTAGGATGAGGTGATTACGTTTAAAACTTTTTTAATTTATTTTACTGAAGTCCAGGTGTTTATCCAAACGGAACACCTATACTCGTGTTAGAAATAACACGAAACAATTATGGAAACTATTACTAGAACAAAAGAAATCGCAAACACAATTATCGAACAAATAAAATATGCTGACCGTTCTGCATTGATGGCGTGGGGAGCATCTAGATTTCTAACTGTACCAGAATCAAATGAATTTCAAGGAGGAATATCCTTCTATGTAAATGGGTTAAAATTCAAAGGATTCGTAACGATTAAATTAAGATGGGTAGATGATTACACAATCACTTTCATGAATAGAAGAAAAGTAATCGTTAAAACATTTGAAGGAGCTTATTGTGACATGTTGGTTCCAGTTATTGATTGGGTTGAAAAAGGTGAATAAATAATAAATCATGAGCCAAGCAGAAAAAAGATATAAAGAACTATTCCAAGAATTACAGAGTAGTTTGAAGGAATTAAAAAAGAAGTTGGAACAACACAAACGGGATTTTACAGAAAATCCCAAATGGTCTTTTATTGCTGATATTGAATATATCAATCGGCAACTTAAATTGATTGCGGAGTTTGTGTAGATTCATTTATTTCATTGAGATTATCAAAAGTTCTATTCTTAATTGGATAGAACTTTTTTGTTTTTATACGTTTTCAACTTTACTTATGAACGTTAATAACTTCAGTGAAAATAAACTCTTAGAAATTTGCGTGGTTCATGTAATACGCCTAAACTCGTGTCTATACGGCGAACTCAAAACGGATGTTTAACGTTTGCTGTGAAACTCGAAAAAATAGAAATTATGAAGAAATACGTTGGATATTATAGAGTGAGTACAGCTGAACAAGGAAAATCTGGTTTAGGCTTGGAATCTCAAAAATTTATGGTGAATAATTTCATCAATACAAATAATGGTGAACTTATCAATTCATTTACTGAAATCGAAACTGGAACATCAAAAAGAAAACGAACAGAAATTTTCAAAGCAATTGAATTTGCAAAACAAAATGGAGCAATTCTAGTAATTGCCAAAATTGACCGTTTGGCCAGAAACGTGTTTTTTGTAAGTTCACTTATGGAAACTGGAGTTGAGTTTGTAGCTTGTGACCTTCCTCAAGCAACAAATTTCACAATCCACCTATACGCAGCCCTAGCAGAGATGGAAGCAAAATTAATTTCAGAAAGAACTAGGAATGCTTTGGCTGAAAAAAAGAAACAAGGATTTAAGTTGGGTTCTCCTCAAAACCTAACAAATGAAGGAAAGCTAAAAGGTTTAGAATCAATAAGACAAAAAGCTAGAAACAACCATTCCAATATTCAATCAACAGCTCTTATAGTAGAATATAGAGAAAAAGGATTCTCGTATGATAAAATCGCTTTGAAATTGAATGAATTGAATTTTGGAACTGCAAATGGGAAACGACATAATTCTACGAGTGTTAGTAGGTTGTATAAAAGAAATCTAACTAATTGATAATTTATATTATTTTTATCTTAAAAAATCATGGATGATATCAATAATGAGTTAGATAAATACTTTGAACAAAATGAATTAGATTTTTTTTCAAATCTCACGGGAAAAAGTTATAAATATACTTCAGATTTAAATCCAATAGATGGTAGTTCCAAAGCTAAAGATGATTTATATTTTGATTTCTTTCAAGTACTTTTGAGTACAGTAATAATAGCAGATAAAATTTCAACAGTAATAACGCAAGCATCTAAAGATTTTACTGGTTTGGATTCTGTCGAAAATCTAAATAAAGAATCAGAAAAATATAAAAAATACCTAGCTAATTACACGAAAATAAAAGAGGAAATTAATGATATGATATTATTAATTTTTGATTTTAGTAAACGAGAAAAATATTTTTGGAAGGACTGTCCTACTGAAGTCTATATCAATTCATTTAAAAATATTAAAACTTACTTTCTTGAATCCAATTCATTTTCAAATGAATTGGATTTTATCAAAAACGAAATAGAATATTTTTTATCTGATAATGATTTAGATACTAATCTTTCCCATTTAAATGAACAAAGTAATGATTATTTAGCATTAGTTAATTATCGAAAATTTTTATCAAGAGAAACATCACAATTGTTTCAATTAGAAAAAATGAAGAAAATACAATTTCTTCGAAATGAACTTAAGAAATTAGGTCATTTAGATGAGACATATGCTGTTGGTGACAATTTAAAAATCAAATTGATTCAACTAGAAGAATTCAAAGAAGAAGATTTGCAGTTAAGTGGACTACCTAAGTTAAATGTTCAACAGCGATTCGAATTATTTAAACGACTTGGATTTGAAGATATCATTTCTAAATTGGATACTGATAAACAAATGTCAAAATACAAGATTTTAGCTCTAATTATGGGGATTAATCCAGACAATGCTAAACAGTTACATAATAGAACATACAAGGAAATTAGTGACAAAGATATAAACACTCTGAATGAATACCTTGTAAGTCAATCGGTTATGCTAAAAAGTAAATAAAAGGGTCAACCCCCAATTTGACCCAATATACATTTGTATCATACAAACAGCAAACAATATTTCAATTAGAAATAATCTATACTGAAAATGTTTAATTTAAAAACTATGATACAATGAAAGAAAAAAATACAACTTAGTTTCTATATGAAACAAAACATTATAACTTTTCGAGAGAAAGTTAAATGAAATCTTATTCGTCTTATTCAACCGAATAAGCAACAAATCAAACAAAAATTATTACTTCCAAAAAAATGGACAACTCTGTTGAATGGAATACAATTGACTAAACTTTAATATTAAAAATTATGAGAACTAAAGCAAACCAAAAAAGAAACGGATACATTATCTGCCTATTAAGAGAAATGAAATTTACGCCAAAAGAAAGAATCTATGCTACTTTGATACTAGATGTTCTTGAGGCAGCAAATAACTTAGATATGAAGTTACATAACTGTGTAATTGAACATAATTTGATTGAACAAATATTATTTGATAGTTCATTGAGTTTTATCAGTGACGAATTTGGTAGGAGAAAAACTGAAATGGGTGAAGATTTTATAAATGCTTGTAAAAAATTAAACCAGGAATTTATTAAGAATAACCCAGAAGGAAGTACATATTCAAGTCAAAAAGGAGGGTATGTGTATTTTACAAAAGAATTTAGTAGAGAAAGAAATTTCATGCAAAAACTGATATTAAAGTTTGTTAATATATTGGAATTAACAAGAGTTAATCAAAGATATTTTGTTTCAGTTAGTCATTGGAATGAGTCAGAAAAAATGGTTTGGTTCAGATGGACTATTGGCACCCAAAACGGAGACAATGTTCTAAATGATAATTGTACGACTACAAGACTTGCAACTGATAGAGAATTAAAAAAAGCACAGAAAGAAATTAATAAGTATTTGGAGAATAATTCGATTAATGATATGGATAAAATTATGAGTGATATTTATGAAATAATTGAAAATACATTACCCCTTTCAAAGTTAAATAATGTAGCTTAATCAAAGTGAATAACCTCTAAAAACAAGTAAAATGACATAGAATCATTAAACAATTAGGACTCATTGAACAATAGTAGATGAACCCTTAAAATCTTAATCAAAATTCACAATAAAATCTAAAAATCTTATTCAATCGAATAAGTAAAACAATCAAATATTTTATGGTTCAAAAAAATCAACAATGAAGTTGAGTAGAATCATATTGTTTAAACTTTAAAATCAAAACACACATGAAAAATTATCAAAAAAAGACAGTAAAAGCAATGTTCAAAAATGGAGTAGACTTCAAAAACATTGTAGCAGAAGTTAAATTTCTATTAGAGGAAAATGACCTAAATGAAATTGAAAAAATCATTGATACAAGAAACAAACTTATCAATAAGGAAAAAACACACGAGTGGATATTGGATAATTTGTATTCTGAATATTTGGACACCATCTTTGAAGGTGACAACAAAGAAAGATTCAATTTGAATTGCATGATAGATATTGCAAATAGAGCTGGTGCGTTTTACCATACCAATTTAGAGATAGTATTGGTTACAGACAATGTGGTGAGCTTAAATGGGGAAGAATATCATAGAAATTCAAACGACCCATTTGACGAAATTTCAAACTTCTATGGATTTTGTCTTTGCTTGAATAAAAAATTCAAGATGTAATTAGATTTTTACAAAATCAAAATAAAGTCTTATCAATTCAGATAAGCAAAAAAACACAATAATTTATCGGGAACTAGAATATCCATTTTTGAATGGACTAGAATCCTATTAACCTTAAAAAAACAAATAAATGGTAATAAAAACTTTAAAATCAGTTACTCTGAAAGAACTGATAGAAATCAATATGAACTCGGAAATTGAAGATTTTAATAGAACAATCGACATAGAAGAAATCATTAATGAAGGTATTATAATAGATGATGAAAATCATTACTACCCAGTCGGTCACGTTATGCTTCATAAAAATTATGATGATAGTATTTGTATAAGAGTAAATATTATAATGGGTAATCATGAGGGATATATAACTGATATTACAATTGATGACTATGAAAATCTCATTTTAAGAGAGTTTGAATTATGTAAATATGAAGGAAGTGATAAAATCATTTATTTATGTATCTAAACAATCAAGATGTATTTTTTTATAAATAGAATCTATTTGAAATCAATCGGAGAATTGATTCATAGAACAGACAAAAGAACAATTAGTAGATGGTGCAAAAAAAACCATCTCCAAATGTTCAAAGATTCATCGGGTGAATTTGTATATGAAAACGATTTTGATTTGGCATATGATAGTCCCTTGATTTTGAAATTAAAAGCAAAGTATCGAGATGGTTGGATAGATTACTACGAAGCATATAACAAAGATGAGCTATTCAAGATGTTAGAAATGTCTACTGTTTCGACACGTTCCAAGTCCAGTTATATACCAAAAGGGAAAATAACAAGTAAATTTTTGAATAAGTAATATAAATGAGTTACACTCGCATTAACAAACAAGTAAAATGAAAAAACTTAAGTATAAAAAATTCCAAGGCTTGCACATCGTTTGCAAGAAGTGTGGAAAGCAAATTGAAATTTCAAATGTTGAATACAAAGGTTGTAATCATCCTATTGAAAAACAGCGATACAAAGCTGTAATTACGATAAATGGAGGACGTAAAACCAAAGATTTAAAATCGTTGGAATATGATGAAGCTGTAAAAGAACTATTAGATTTTAAAGAAGAATTGGCGAACCCAATATCTATTGTAATTCCAAAACAAAAGAAGGTAGTAAAACACGATTTAATAACTGATTGTGTTTTGATGTTTGGGGATTGGTTAGAAAATGTGGATGTTCCAAAACACGAGCAAAAGATTAGAACAGATAAGTACATTAAAGAATGTATTGGTTATGTTCAACGGATGGTTGATTTTATTGGAAGAAGTGGATACAATCTCAATAAATTCACCATCTATGAAATGAACAAATATATCATTGGTGAATATGTTGAATATCTTTTGATATTGACAGATAAAGCAACAACATACAACCATAATATTCGTGCTTTAAAGAATTTCTATAACTTTTTAATCAACGAAAAAGAATATGTGATTCCGAATTTAGTTAAGAAAATCAAATTGAAATATGAGAATCCAGACCCAAGAAGTGTTGAAGATGATGACTTAACTAAAATTCTTAATAAGATTGATGAGATTTCAAATGAACCAAACATCAAAGTTTATAAAAATGGCGTGAAGAAAAATATGTTTAGACCATACATTAGAACTAGTATTGAGCTGGCTGCATACACTGGAATGAGATTGGAAGAAATTGCAATATTCAAGTATTCAGACCTAAAATTTCATCCAGACGGAAGAATGGCTTATCTTGAAGGTACTGATTTGAAGTTTGAAAGAACACATAATTTGGATTCTACAAGAGAAAAAAAGATAGTATACATTCCAATCACTCCAGAATTAGAAGATTTGTTTAATCGTTTAAACTATAAAGAACACATAAATAGTGATAAATACATTCTTGATGAAGAAGAAAACCTTAGTAGGAATACGGTAACGAAACAAATGAGTCATTCTTTCACTTTCTTTAGAGATAAAGCTGGTGTTCCTAAAAATATCAGCATCAAACACCTTAGAAAAACGTTTCTTACAAAGCTTGAAACACAAACTGGATTAACAACAGCTGCTGGATATCAAAAAACAGCTAACGTGATTCATAAGAACTACATTGATAAAAGAAAGATAGTACAAGAGATTGCTAATCGAGGATTTGGATATTTTAAAGAATGAAATATGATTAAAAAGAGTGGATTTGTATTAATGTTGAGTCTTGCCAATTATCCTTATCTTTTTAATAATAACATCAATATTGGCAAGCACAATATGCATAGTCAGACATTTGATATACATGCATTTAAGTGATTTTATTAACTGATTTTATGAGCGATATTTTCGCTCACTTTTTTAATCACTAATTCAATTAGATTCATAAAGAATCGTATCCAATAAGCTTTACTTTCAATCAAAGTGATAGTATAATTGACTATGCTAAAAGGATAACTATGTCCTTAAGTATAGGGTTCCTCCTAGCTTGCAACTAGGGGGTTGGTTGCCCTTCTCAACCAAAAAAAATTGTAATAATAACCTATAAAAAACAAGAAAATGAGAACTATTTTAATTAATGACTTCGTAAGCAATGATGAAATTGCAAACACAATAATAACAAACTTCGATAACAATAAACTTGTTGTAAAAGGTGATACTGGAATAGGTGGAACAACTTCTATCCTAAACATAACGGATAAAAATGTGATTATAATATCACCTTTGGCTGGAATGATAGTTGGTAAAGAACAAAAAAGTGACCGAAAATCAAACCAAATGTTCATTTATCAAAACTCCAAAGACAAATGGCATCATTACGAACAAGAAGTAAGAAGTGGTGGATTTATTATCTTAAACACAACTCCAGAACAAATAATTGAACTTAAAAAGAATAATTCTACTTTATTTCAAAGGATAATGGATATTCCATTTTTTGTGGATGAATTCCAAGTATACGGTGAAAGTGACTATAGAAAAAGTATGAATGAATTCTATAACATTCTCTTTAATGAGCATGGAGGAAATTTCACACTTTCAACTGCAACTCCTACCTATAAAAACCTTGATATTCCAAATCATATATTGACAAGTATGGAACTTATTACAATCAAACGAATGGAAAAAAGAGAGAAACAATTAACTATTGAACCACTGAATAATTATTACAATTTCATCAAGAGTAATTGTGATAGAGGAAATAAAGTGGTCCTATTCACTAACGATATCAATAAGATTAAAAACTTGATAAACAACGAAGAATTTGGATATAAGATTCAGCTATTGATTGGGGAAACACTTGCAATTAAAACAAGTGCAATCAAAACCAAATCTCTCAAAGAGTATAACCTACTAGAGAAATCTATGGTTGATTTAGATGCAAATGTTTTTATTCTATCAACCAAATATCTTATTGGATTCGATTTGGAATTCGATGCGTCAGTTGGAATTATAATGAATGAAAATTCTGAAGTTGACAATTTCAATGCAAATCAACTAGTTCAAGCTTATGGTAGAATTAGAAAAAATGTAATTGAAGCTAGTATCTTCTATAACTCAAACGAAATAGAAAACGAAGGCATCACCGAGATTGAAAAAATGATTAACCAGGTTGAATACAACTCTGTTTATCTTACTAATATACAATCTCATCTTGGAAGCCTAAATAATTCTTTAAGTTATCCTCAATCTAATTTAATCAAATCGTTGACTGAATATGGTTTTGAAGTTAAAGTAGATGAAACTTCAAATGAAGTCAGAAGCACTAGTTCAACGTTTGGAGATAAATATCAAAATTTAATAAATCAAGAAAACAAGGACCAGTTCTACTTACAGAAAGAGTTGATAAAAGTTTATAGCAAAATCAAAGGTGATGATTCTAGTTACAATGGCTACAACCAAAAACAACTACTATTGTGGGCAGCTGCATATATAGGTGTTGTTACTGATTCAGATTATTTGACCAACTATATTCCCGAAAGATACGAGAGACTTTTATTAAGAGTGAAAACATTCATTGATGTAAATGATTTAGCACATCCAAACAAAATGACAGAAATGGATAAGGTAACAAAATTTAGAGTTTCTGAAAATATTCAAAAGATTGCAATCAAAGATGGTGCATTGTGTAATCAAATCAAAGCTCAAAAAATCATAAAAAACTCCGACAATAAAATCGAATTTATTGATGTTTATGAAGATACAATGTATACTAAAATGAGCAATCTATATTTTGATGATACTTTCAATAAAGCTAAACAAATCATAAACAGTTTGTATGCAATAAATCTTGTGGAAAATGGTCAGTATTCAACCAATACAGAAAGAATAGTTCATGGCTTCAGTTCTGTAAGTGAATGTTTAATTGATGATTATATCAAAGCTCTTTCTGATATATCTGGAATTGAAGTAGAGGCTTTGATAATAAGTGATGATAAAGAAAAACTACATAAATTATCCAAGGAGTTTGCTAATCAATTAAAATCAAGTGAAGTTTTCAGAAATACGAATAGAAAAATAGTGAAAAAATTAAGAAAACTAGATGGATTTGAGCACTATAATCAAGAAGAAATAAATCAAATTATGGATAAAGCGGCAAACATAAAATCATCTTTGATAGAATGTAAACACGGAATTCGCAATACAATCAAAATGAATACCTATAGTATTAGAAAACAAGTTGAAAG
Organism: Flavobacteriia bacterium; assembly: GCA_947446925.1. GTDB lineage: Bacteria > Bacteroidota > Bacteroidia > Flavobacteriales_D > Crocinitomicaceae > CANHVK01. The sequence continues at coordinate 119,134 of CANFHU010000004.1, read as the reverse complement.
ACATAAATACTATATTCTTTCTCTCCTTTCAATTTCTTGTGCTGGTCATATATTTGGATTCAAAACTACAAGAAGTGACAATCGTGTATTTAATCCAGCAACCAAAACTACAAGACAATTGCGAGGATATACACCTTATCAAATGTTACAGTGTGACATAAAAAGTGCATTTGCTACATTTTTGGATGTTATGGTTGGAAGCAACATTGCTCTAGATGTATATGGAAACATAATGAAAAATAAAAAAGTAGATAGAAGTCAAGCAAAAACACTTTACAACTCGATGCTAAATGATTACAGAAGAAACACAATTGAGGCGAGAGCTTTTTTTAGGATTTGTGGCTATTCAAATGAACAAATCCAAAAAATTATCCAAATTACGTCAAAAGAAAAAGGTGGATTTTACAGAGAAATGACCAAGAAAGAAGAACAAGTAATAAAAGATTTCAAGGAATGGAATAGATTAGATGAAAATGCTATACGCTTACATGATGCTATTTTCCTTCCTAATCTTCCAATGTATCAAAATCTTCATTCAAAGATTGGAAATTGTGAGTTTGAAATTAAACCTATTTAATTTAAGGGGGACTCGATGAGGTTTTGTATTGATAATCAATCGTTACCCCCCTAACGTGTTCAATATTTCTAAGTTGTAAAATACAGCACTTGAATAGGCTTTTAAAATTTTCCATAAAAATGGGCTTACAATTTTGTAGGTCCATTTCCCAAAAAATATTTTTTTGGATTTTCGGCTATTTTATTTGTTCCATTTGCACCATGATTAGCAAACTTTTATTCTTTTGATTTTAAACATAATCATAGCTTTATAATCATTAACATAATGCTATGTGTGAGTATTAGCCTCGATTTAACGAATTATTTTGAAAAAGTTAGATGTTTGGTTATTTGATGAGATATTTATCATTAAAACGAGAGTATGACGCCACAAGAATATGACCAACAGATTCACATTATATCACAACAAATCACAATTGCAAGAACTCCAGATGAGCGAGAACGATTGGAGAAAAAGTTGAGGAAGAAAAGGTTAGAAAAAGAAATTGCTGAAATCAGATTAAAGATTCAGCAATTATCTTGATAAAAAACTAAACTACAACACAATTTGATGTTTTATTTTAATATTTGACAATATTTTACAAAAATTAAAATAAAACTGAAAATTATCTTAATTTTATCCTAGTTTTTGTTTATAAAGTACAAAAGTCATGATAATAGATTTTAGCGTTAAAAATTTTAGGTCAATAAAAGACTTACAAACAATTAGTTTTATTGCAACAAAATTAGACAGTAATCAAGAAAAATTTCCAGATACCGATTTGAATAATATTGTTGAAAAAGAAAATTTCAGATTATTAAAAACAGTTGGAATATATGGTGCAAATGCAAGTGGAAAAAGTAATATTATAAGAGCTTTAGAATATTTTTATAACGCTATCTCTGATTTACCTAGTCCAGTTTCTAGATTGTCAAACTTAGCAGACCCATACCTATTTCAAGAAAATTTTAATGAAACAGATTCATTTTTTCAAATTACGATATTACTTGAAGGTAAAAAATATAGATATGGTTTTACTGTCAGAAAGAGTAATTATAAAATCAAAAATCAAATAGAATCAAATAGCCAACAAGCAGAAAGTAATGAAATAATAACAAATGAATGGCTATATGGTCCGAAAGAAACTAATCAAGTAAAATATTTTATTAGAAAAGATTTAAAACTTGAAAATGATAACTTATCTACAGAAAAATTAATCCCAGAATTAGAATACAAACATAGTCTTTATTTAACACACGTTGCATCATATGATAGAGAAGGTATTTGTTCAAAAATTAGAAATTATCTAGGTGGATATATGATTTCAAATTATAGGAACGGAATAGAATCTTTTAGATTTCATACAATTAATTTGATTGAAGGTTTAGATAGTGGTAAAGAAAAATTATTACAATTTTTATCAGAATTTCAGTTAAATTATTCTGATATATCATTAATAAAAGACGATGAGTTACATAAGAAAAGAGTTGTGCCTCAAAATAAAATTTCACTAACAAAAAAAATTAATTCCATAAATAATGAGTATGCAACATTGAATTTAATGTATACGGAATCTGAAGGAACCAAAAAAATATTTGATATTTCTGGATTATTGATTCATGCTTTTAATCTTAAAACAAGTGGATTAATAGTAATTGATGAATTAGATAGTAATTTTCATCCTTCACTAGTAATTCAATTAATCAAATTATTTAATAACCCATTAATAAACAAAGCTGGGGTACAAATATTATTTACAAGTCATGATACAAACTTATTAAACCCATCATTATTAAGGAGAGACCAAGTATATTTTACTGAAAAAGATAATCAAGATGCGACAAGATTATATTCATTAGCGGACTTAAAAGGTATAAGAAACGATGCGGATTTCGCAAGACAATATTTAGCTGGTTTTTATGGGGGACTACCTATTTTGGGAACCTTTCACAATGATTTAATCGATTAATTATGTTAGAACCTTGGGAGTATAAATCTAATGATGATAGAGAAATTGATTCATTGCCAACTTATCTGATTTTTTGTGAAGATGAAAATAGTGAACCAGATTATATTAAATACTTTGAAACCCCATTGATAAAAATCAATCTTATAAGAGGTCAAAAAAGTATGAATGATAATTTAACTAGAACAATAAAATATTGTCTAGATAATAATATCATGAAATATATTGATTCAGAACTTACAAGAATAAACAATGATATAATTATTTGGAGTGTTTATGATAGAGATAAAAATCACCAAATCGAGTCATATGACAATATTTATCCTTCAGATATAGAATTTAATACATCTATAGAAAAAGCTGAAAAATATAACATAAACACAGCTTGGAGTAATGATGCATTTGAATTGTGGATATTACTACATTTTGAAAGTATAGATACTGAAAATTTTGAAGTAAAATCGAGAGACTATTACTATAATCAGTTAACAAATATTTTTAAAAACGTAGAAAATCCAGAAGGTAATTTATCTAAAATCAGAGAACTGTTTGATACATTTAGTTATAAAAAAGACTTGAAATCTAAAAAGAATTTCAGCAATATTGTAATTCCACACATAATCAAACAAACAAAACAAGCTATCACACGTGCAAAAAAAATAGATGAATATTTTAATGAAAAGAATTTACCATTACATATGAGGGTTCCTTCTACTCAAATTTACAAGCTTGTGGAAGAGTTAATAGTGGTTGGGAAAAAAGAAATTTAGAGTGCACTTAATAGGTGCATAAATGCACAAAAATGCATACTTTTGTACAAATAAAAAAAGTTAACATTCTGATTGTTAGGCTATAATTTTAACGTTTTAACCTCTGTTAATCAGAGGGTCCCTGGTTCGAGCCCAGGAGAGAGCGCTAGAGAAACCCAGTGAACACACAGTGTTTACTGGGTTTTCTGCTTCTACACTCTTCCTTTTGATAAACAAACTTATTTATTGAATCATTACTTTATAGTGTCAAAAACAGAGATTTTCGGTACTTGGTATATGAAATACTTGTACAAGATTTTAGTTTAGGTTCTTTTTAAAACTAAAAACGACTGGAATATCTGGAATTTTAACACTCCTACTTCGAAATATATCGTTCACCAAAATATCCCAACGAAAAATAAAACAAGAATATAATTCTAATAAATTACTTTAGTTTTGTCGTAAGTATATATGAATTACTCATTACACTATCACACATGATTACATGCATTATTATCGATGACGAAAAGCCAGCGAGAGAATTTCTTGAAAAGTTAATCAATCAATACTTCGGAACGAAACTTATTGTTTTGGGTGCTGTGGAATCTGTAAGTCAAGGTGTGGAATTGATTAACAAGCTTCATCCAGAACTTATCTTTTTAGATATTGAAATGAAAGGCGAAGATGGATTTCAGTTATTCAAATACTTTGACAATGTGTTTTTTGATATCATCTTTACTACTGCACATAAAAACTACGCAATCGATGCTATCAAACATTCTGCCATCGATTACCTCTTAAAACCAATCAATTTTGTTGACTTAAATGATGCTATTAAACGTCTTGAGCGTAAACAAACAGCTTCTACGAATCAACAAAGAATTTCAGCATTGCTAGAGAATTTAAATACGGACTCCACGCAATTCAATAAAATAGCCTTACCTACTTCAACTGGGTACGAATTAGAAAAGATATCCAACATTATCTACTGTGAAGGCATGGACAACTATTCGAAAATCATAACGCTTCAAGGTCGTGAAATTACGGTAACTAAAACGTTGAAGTATTTGGAAGAAACCTTACCCAACACCGTTTTCTTTCGAATACATAAATCTACATTAGTCAATTTGAATTACATTTCAAGTTATAGCCGAGTAGACGGTTACTCTGTAACAATGACTACTGGAGTGAAACTAGATGTTTCTGTGCGTAAAAGCGAACAATTGGTAAGTTTCATCTATAAAAATAGATCTATATAGATGCGGTTAATTCTTTGTTTTATTTTAAGTTTTAGCTGTATTGGAATTACCATTGCTCAATCAATACCTAGCAAAAATATTACTGTAAATGATGGTTTACCAAGTAATAACATCAAATGTTTCTTCAAAGATTCTAGAGGTTATATGTGGTTTGGAACCGAAGCTGGACTTTGTAGGTACGACGGGAAAAACATTAAAACATTCACCGAACTAAATCAGTTAAAAACGAATCAAATTTGGGATATAGTTGAAGATAAATTTGGTAATCTATGGATATCAATTTATGGTTTAGGGTTAGCAAAGTATGATGGTAAATCTTTTAAATATTATACGCAAAAAGATGGATTAGTAGACAACCGTATTCGGAAAATATATTATTCTAAAAAATTCGATTATTTGGTCTTAGGAACAGAAGATGGATTATCTATTTTTAATAAGAAAAAATTCAAGTCTTTCAAAAAGAAAACGGTTATAAATCATTTCCAAGTTGTAGGTATAGATGGTTATTTGGATAAAATTATGCTTACCATATCATACGATAATAATTATCAATTAGAATTAAATAAAAACATACAAAAATCGAAACTTGTTAAAATATTTAAACCTTTATTTTCATATTCATCTTTTATAGATAAAAACACATACTATGGTGGGGGCACTGGACATTTCTTGTTTATGCGAAATTTAAAAACGCACAAAGAAAAAACTTTCGCTTGTCCAATACTTTGGGATTTTCAAAAAGACAATGCCAATAATTTATACGGTGCTGGTTGGAACGTCACAGACCCGAATGGAGGGCTTTTTAAATATTCAAAACAAACATTACAAAACGTAACGTCTACATTCCAGATAAAAAGTACCGGACTTTGGTGTCTCTATTTTGACAAATCATTCAATCAACTTTGGGTTGGATCTATCGATAATGGTATATATATAAACGATTTAAGTGACAAAATGAAGTTGTATACCTCTACCTATTTTGGAGAGAAAGAACTTAATTTACAAGAATTGTTTATTGATGATAATCAAACTATATGGATGGGAGCAAAAGACTATCTAATTAGTATGACGAAAGAGAAAAAAACAAAACTATTAGACAAAACAAAACTTCGTAACAAGGTTGTAAATTTTATAAAATCTAAGTATGCAAAGTTTTCACTTGACACAATTTTAACAGCGAAAAAAGCAGAAAATGGCTTTACCACTTTTAATATTCATAGTGATGTCTTCCATAAAATTTGGTTTAATACTACTTGGGGTATCATGTGTTTTGATGAAAAATTCAACCTTTTGAATTTTTTTCCATCCGATGGTGGTCACAGTATTATTACTAAAAATAATAGTTTGTATTACGGAAATATGTATGGCATCATGTTTAAGTATAACAATGCTATGAACTTAAAAACATACGAACATATTCATTTAAAAAACAAAAATATTCCAAGAGACATAAAAAAAACATTTTCAACTAAAAACCAACATTGGTTTGCCTCTAGTTCCAATGGTTTATACCTACTTGAGAATGGGCATTTCACCTCTTTTATGTGGAATGGACTTTTTATGGAAAAAAACATCAACGACATCTTAGTAAATACGCGAAATGAATTAGTGATTGGAACCAATAGTGGCATAGTATATATCACACGTTGGAATGGTAAAAAATTAATGATTAAAAATGTCCTTAAACCAGATAAAGAATTGTTTGGCACTTCGATTTCTTTTATTGAATATGCTAAAGGAACTTATTTCATAGGAACTAACAAAGGAATCAATATTGTTCGAAACAATCGTTTTGTTAAACTAATTAATCAATCTGAAGGATTAGCTGATAATCAATTTAACGATGCAGTTTTTGATAAAAAAAATACACTTTGGATAACTTCATCAAAAGGTTTGATAGAATTAAATGTGGATAAATTAATAGTCTCACCTCTTAGAAAAAATAGAAATATAAAAATAACTTCACTTGAAGTAAATGGAGAGAAATCCAAATTTCATACAATTTCTAATTGGGGGAGAATAGTATCAAATCATATGCAACTACCTTATAATAAAAATAACATTATAGTAAATTTTACCTCCACCAATTTATATAATTCTGACAAACATGTTTTTCGATATAAAATCAATGGTTTAAGTAAAGTATGGACTTCATACACCCAGGAAAACAATCTTCGATTGTATGGTATTCCATTTGGAAACTATGATTTAATAATAGAAGGTAAAAATTTAGGTACTGGCGAATCATTTAAACCACTTCACTTTCATATTGAAATTACCCCACCATTCTGGAAAACAACTTGGTTTATTACTTTGGTATTGCTTATCTTGATAACGTTAGCTTATCTAATCATTCGATATCGAATTCGAATTATTGAACACAGAGAGCGAGAAAAAGCGGAAGTAACAAATAAACTGACAGAAACCAAATTAGAAGCGTTAAGAGCGCAAATGAATCCGCATTTCACATTCAATGCAATGAATTCCATTCAGAATTACATCATTGATAATGATACGACCAATGCGTTGCATTACCTTGGAGAGTTTTCGAAACTGATTCGTCAAACACTGGAAAATGCTTCTGAAAAATTGATGTCTTTAGAAACTGAAATTCGTTTTCTTGAAAGTTACATGAATGTGCAGAAAATGCGATTTGATAGGGTGACAACTTCAATTAAAATGGACAATTCAATTGATAAATATAGAACGCTTATACCACCTTTGATTTTGCAACCTTTCATAGAAAATGCCTTTGAGCATGCCTTTGAAAATGATTCGGATAAGCAACAAACGATTGATATATATTTCTTCATCGATGCAGGAAAACTAATTTGTACAATCCGAGATAATGGCATTGGATTCCAGGAAGGTGCTACAAATTCTTTTCATAAATCATTTGGTCAAAAGTTGACAAAAGATAGATTGGATTTACTCAATCGAGAGTTTGAAACAAGGGATTTTAATTACGAAATAACAAACTTAAAGATACTAGATTCTAATTTATCTGGAACACAAGTAAGGATTGCTTTTCTTTTGCTGTTGGAGTAAGCTATATATACCTTTCTTAACCAAAGCAGATAAATCACAAGAAGCTGTTCTTTCTGAAGCTTAATTACGTATTTGAAATAAATCAAACTTAAATAAAAATATTGTTTCTGTTTTTGTAAATTTGTTTATAAACACAAGTATTCATTAAACTAGCATGAAAGCAAAATACATTAATCCTTTTACAGATTTCGGTTTTAAAAAGATCTTTGGAGAAGAGGCTAGTAAGCCATTATTGATGGATTTTTTGAATGCACTATTACCTGAGAAACATACGATCAGCGACTTAACTTTTAAGAATACGGAACAATTAGGTCAAACGGATAGTGATAGAAAAGCAATATATGACATTTACTGTGAAAATGATCGCGGGGAAAAATTTATTGTAGAGTTACAAAAAGCAAAACAAAATTACTTCAAAGAAAGAACCGTTTATTACTCTACATTTCCAATAAGAGAACAAGCTGAAAAAGGAGAATGGAATTATAATTTAAATGCCGTTTACTGTATTGGAATTTTGGACTTTACGTTTGATGACTATGCTGCTGAACCTGAGCGAAGCGACGTAATTCACACAGTAAAACTGAAAAATCAACATGGAAATATCTTTTACGATAAATTGACCTATATTTATCTTGAAATGCCCAATTTTGTTAAGGAAGAATCACTACTAACTACTCGTTTAGACAAATGGCTCTATTTTATCAAACATCTAGAAGACTTTCAGTCAATACCTCATATTTTTAATAATGACATTATCAGTCAAGCTTTTGAGAAAGCAGAACTTTCAAAACTCAACGCGATAGAAGTTGATAATTACGAAAATAGTTTGAAAATTTACCGTGATTTGAAAGGAGTATTAGATAATGCTAGGGATGAAGGAATTTTAGAAGGAAAATTAGCAGTCGCTAAAGAACTGTTTAAGAATGGAGTTTCATTAGAAATTATCATGTTGTCTACCGGTCTAACTAAAGAGCAGTTAAACAGATTGTAAACATACAAATCATTCTTGTGCGGTAAAAAAAATATTTTTCCCTTACTCGAAATAAAAATTCTTACACTGACAATTCCCGAAAATCCAAAAGATAGAAACCAAAAATACATTACAACTTTTACAGGAAAAACTCTACTAGGTAACTAAGTAAGTAACTAAGTAAGTAACTAAATAACGATTAAGAAAAATAATTTAAAAAACTGTTTTTCAATTAATTAACATTATTGATGTTTTCATCAAGTTTCTCAGTAACGACTAAGTAAGTAACTAAGTAACGACTAAGAAAAATCGAATAATTCTGATAAACTTACATCCAAAGCTTTTGCAATTCGAAACATGGTTGAAACCGTTGGATTAATCTTTACAGTTTCTATTCGTGCAATTTGAGAAAGTGTTAATTCAGAACGATAAGCCAACTCTTCTTGTGTGATTTTTTTTTCAGAACGCAACTGTTTTAAGCGTTGTGCTAACAGCTTCAATCCCTCTTCATCAAAGATTAACTTTCTTTTATTTTCTTCATTTGATTTCACATGCCAAAATGAGAACAATTAAAATAATAATGTTATAGCATTTGTGCTATAATTTACATAATTTTGAAACGAAAACTTAGCATAATTATACGATTAGGTTGGAAATATCTACGTAAAATAAATGATGAAAAATAGAAGAAATGGATAAAGTAGTTTTGAAAAATAAAATGAAAAAAAATAAAATGAAAAAATTAGTATTATTAAGTGCCGCATTATTTCTCTTTGGTTCATGTGCAACAATATTAAGAGGAGGTAAAACAAATGAAATTGTTAGGATTTCGGGAACTCCGAAAGATGCCAATGTTTATGTAAATAATGAATTGGTTGGGAAATCACCTCTCAATTATGAAGTCAAAAAAAGAAAAGAATATACTGTTAGAATTGAAAAAGAAGGCTATAAAGATTCAAATGCTTTAATTGAAACAAAGTTTAATTATCTATGGTCAGGTATCTCTTTAGTCGGAAATATTCTTACAATGGAAGTTGGTACTCTTGTTGATTACAAAACTGGAGCTGTTATGGATATCAAAACAAATAAAATAAATTTCAATTTAGTTATTGACTCAACAACTATAAATCCAGCAGTTGATAATAAAAACAGTAAAAATTCAAGTATTACAAAATCAAATACACAAATTAGTGAAAATGAAAAAATTATTAGTCCCGCAGTTCGTATTAGAACAATGTCGAAAGAATTTATTCTAAAATATCGTGCTGCAGTTACAGTTAAAACTAAAGGAGGATTAAGAGTAGCAAGTAATATTATTGCTATAACACCAAGTTATATGACTTTAGAAAAAAACAACACTAAAATTTATTATACTGACATAGTTAAGATTAAAATGTTTCCATCAAGAAGATGGATTTATGCAACGTTGTTAGGAGCAATTCCATGGGCAATAAATGCGAAAACAGCCAAAACAATTACTTCAAATTGCAACAAAAAGATTGTTGAAATAAAAGTTGTAAATCATTTTGATAGAGTTGAATATGGTAAAACAAAATGTAATTAAAAAAATGAAAATTCTTTTTATACTCCTAATTACTTTACTTCTTGCAACTTCTTGCAATAACGGAGTGTCAACTTCAGGATTAACAGAAGAGGTTCGAAATGACATAAATGAGTCTTTTAAATCTCAAGCTAAATCCGAAGGAATTAATTATCAAATTAAGGATTTAATTTTAGTACATAAAGGAGGTAATGAATACGATGGAATACTTAAAACTATTGAGGATGGTGAAGAGTTCTCTTATGAAGTTGTGGTAAATGTAGATGAAGAAGGTTTTATCTGGAAAATTAATAATTAAATAAAATACATATGGCTTTAATTTTTTGTAACGAATGTGGTTCGGAAATATCGGACAAAGCGGTTAATTGCATTAAGTGTGGTAACCCAATGAGAACAGCAACAAGTGTTATTGATGAAGTTTTAGACTTCAAATCAATTGATAAAAAGTATGCTGAAGAATTCCAAAAATTTCACGATTCTAAAGGAGAATACAAAGGTAAAAAAAATGGATATGCTTTCTTTTTTCAATTATTTTGGTTTTTCGCAAAAGGATGTTGGGCTACTGGGTTAGCATATGTTATAATAATAGTTTTGTTTACAATCATATTTGAATTATTAAACGTTGGTGGATACGGAGTTAACGAGGGTATATATAGATTTATTGGATTAGGTTTGTCAGTTCATGGTATGATACGAGCAAACTATATTTTGTACAATAAAAAAGTGCTAAATAAAAATATATGGCTTTAATCTTCTGTCCAGAATGTGGAAATAAAGTTTCAGAATTCGCTTCAAGATGTTTAAATTGTTCTTATCCTATAAATAAATTGGGAACTAACTCTTTTTCTGAAGCTGAAAAAAAAGTGAAGGTTGATAATACTGTAGTTTGGATACTAGCTTTTGCACCTTTAATTGGTGAACTGTTACAATGCTTTATAGCTGGGCTTGTGTATGGTGATTTTTGGGAAATATACTATGACAAATTTTGGATTGTAACCATCGTATTGAATATATTGCTCTGTAATATAGATGAGAATAAACTTAAAAATCAAGGGATTGACACAGAAGAGTTTGGTTCTACATGGTTAGTTCCAGTATATTTATACAGAAGAGCAAAGTATTTAGGTCATGACCAAGCATATTTTTGGGTTTGGATTGTTTTATTTACATTAGATTTCTTTAGCTTTTTATAATGAGTTTAATATTTTGCAGAGAATGTGGAATAAAAGTTTCTGAATATGCTAAGAGTTGTAATAATTGCGGATATTCGATACAAAACTACCACCATCAAAAGAGAGAAAATGAAACTGTAAAATACAATAATTCAGCCTGGATTATTAGTGGCTATTTAACTCCCTTTTTAGCACTTCTTTTACACCCTATGTTTGTATTAGTTGCCTTATTTATTGGGTCTTTTAATATCGTTAAAGGTAATTATGTTCATGGACTAATTCAAATAGCAATATCAATTTTCTTTGGTATAATTGGTGTTTTTGTTAATCTTTTTTTATTTATATTATAAAATGTTTTATGGGGAAATTTGGTGGATCAGAGCTGTTAATTTTGTTGGTTTTGCTTGGTATTTTACTTATACCATTCATATACTTAACAAACCTTCAAAGAATAATAAAACTAACAAAAGTTGAAAATAGATTTATAAAACCATCGAGTGTTTGGTTGGTTTTCATTCCAATTGTCGGGGTATTTATTCATTATCATCATATATTGGAAATAGATAATACTCTGAAAAAAGAGTTTAAATACAGAAATATTAAAATTGAAAGTTCTCGATTTGGAATAATTGCTGGAAAAGTATTTAGTATAGCCAATATGGTTAATTTCTTTTTGAACATTTCCTATGTGATCTACTTTAATATTAGTTTAGAAAAGTTGCAAAACAACAATAATTATCCCTATGGTAATTTATCTGATGAAAAAGCATTTGAGGAAATATTCTCATCTCAAGTAACTACAATTTTAGGCTTGCTTATTTTAATAATTTCTTTAATAGGATTAATCAATTGGATAATTTATTGGAATAGAATTTCTGTTCTAAGAAAAAAATTATTAAACGTTGAAGAAATAAAAGAATACAATTCTAACAATACAGCTTCTTCATATAATGAATGCTGTCCCAATTGTAATAATAAATTTAAAGAGGGGGATAACTTTTGTATTTCATGTGGATTTAATGTTCACGACTACCTTCAAAATAAGAATAAAGATACATGCACTTCATGCAATAATTCTCTTAATTTAAGTGATAAATTTTGCACAAAGTGTGGAAAAAAGGTAGAGGAAAAAATAAGAGAAGTAACGCAAAATAAGAATTGTCCAGAATGTAATAATATCAGATATAACAATGAACCCATGTGTTCAAAATGTGGTTTTCCATTCGATGATAATCAATCGCATTTATATGATAATAACAATATAATAGTTGCTTTAAAAAGTTGTCCAGATTGTAATAATGCTAGGCTTAATCAAGAAGTTACTTGTTCTAAATGTGGTTTTCCATTTAATGATAATCAAGTTCAATCTGCAAAGATTATAAATCCAATTACAACTCTTACAAGTTGTCCAGAATGTTATAGTTCTAGAGATAATAATGAGGAAGCGTGTTCTAAATGTGGTTTTCCATATATTGAACATCAAAATAATAAAGAGAGTTTTCAAAATGTAAAAATTATTGAAAATGAAAATATTGAACCAATAAAAACCTCAACTAAAAATTCAACAGAATACAAAACTGAACTTCAAAAACCTACATTATGGATAGCAATTATCCTTTTAATTTTAACTATTGGAATATTTTTTTTTATGAAAAGTAATGATGAAGGTCTAGATAATAAAGCTAATAAATCGGAAACTAAAGAGACAAGAAATATAGATTTTAAAGAAAATACATCTGAAATTGAAGAGAAAAGTCATTCTTCAGAATCAAATTCTAAATCTGAATTCGAAAACGAACCAATGGATGATGGATACAACGAAAAAGTAGATAATAATTATAATGAGAGTAATGAACACAACGAATACGTAGATAATAATTATAGTGAGAATAATTATCATAATGAGGGTAATAATAATATTTACGAAGCTGTAGATCAAGATGCTGAATTTCCAAGTGGTAGACCAAGTGACTATATAGCATCTCATTTAAATCCAGATGTAGTTGCTGATCTTGAAGGTAAAATTATTGTTCGATTTGTAATCGAGAAAGATGGTTCTATCTCAAATGTTGAGATTGCAAGAGGTCTTTCTCAAGAGTCTAGTGAAGAAGTAATTAGAGTAATACGGTCAATGCCAAAGTGGAAACCTGGCAAGAATGGTGGTGTACCTGTTAGAAGTCGGTTTAGCTTACCTATAGTTATTAATAATTTATAAACTAAATATATGAAAAAAATAATCATTTTAATAGCAGTTAGTATATCTATTATCGCTTGTACTTCTAAAAATGAATTGAAAGAAGATAAAAGTTTCACCCCATCTATTTCATATATAGAAAATGGAGATTTTACAGAAGTAAGATTAAATTTACCAAATGGTGGTAGTAAAGTAATCTATCAATTTGATGAACCAATATTAGTATCGGGGAAAAAACATGCATACCAAAAAGATGTAGAATCTCAAACAAGATTAAATTATAAAATAGATTCAACGTATAAATTGGTAAACACTTCTTATTGCAAAACAAGTGGTGGTAGATATAACTTATTATATCTATTTCAAAAAAAGAAAGAAGTTATTGTTTCTATGGAAGTAATAGAAATACAAGGTTTCGTTGATGCTAAATTATTATTTAAAGCAAATATTTTTAATGCTAAAAATGACCCGTTAACTGAGGCGAAAACTTCAAATATGGTAGAGCCAGTAAAAAGGTTAATGAATTTTGTTTCAGACGATAATACGAATGAGTATATAAAATTAGTCCTCGATGGAAAAGATGTTTCGATGGAATTTTACAGAGATAACGAAATTATTAGAATTATTAAAGGGTCTTATATTAATCAAAAACTACTTATGGATGATGAAGAGGTAAACTATATCTTAACTGAAAATAGTCTTTGTTATCACCTAGAAGGTTATGATTATTGTTACACTAAAACAAGTGACAAGAAAATTAAATAATTGAACTGAAAATCAATAGCATGAAAAATATTATCTTATTTATTGGAATATTATCAATATTCGGATGTTCTAATGGATCTAAAACAGAAACTAAAGTTGAATCTTTAAAACTTGATTTTAAAAAATATGAATTACCAAATGCTGATATAAATATAAAAAAAGCACCTTTTCAACATATTCCTTTATCATATATGTATGAAGAAAAAAATGCTGAAATGAATGAACAATATTTAAAATCCGATATAAATTTTGCAAATTATTACATACAAGTATCAACTTCTTGTGGTACTGGATGTCTTTTAAGATATATAATTGATACAAGAACTGGAGAGGCTTACGAATTTCCTCGATTAGACAATTGGGAAGGAAATGGAAATGTTGGCGTACTATCTTCTAAAAACAATTCTATTATAGTTGTTCAAGCGGATGGGGCTTGGTCAAAAGATATGCAAACGAATTCTACTGGTATTTGGAATTGGAATGAAAAAGAAAAAAAATTTGAATCAATAAGATTAGATGAAATCACTAATGTGATTTTTTAAAAATAAAACTCATGAAATCAAAGTGGTATTTATTTATTTTCGTTGGAGCAATCCTATTTATGGCTATTTACTTCAATTATTTTCACAAATCAAATGAAGATTTAATAAAAGAACAATGTATTGACTGTGAAAAATTTGAAGAAATCAAGAAAACAAATTGGATTCTTGTTAGTAAAAGTGATGGGTTATCAAATATATGGGATATAGACTCTAAAAGTTTTGCACTAAGTAATTGGTATAGTGCTGTATACGATGATGGAATTTTTTATGATGATATTACATTCACTATCAATGGTGAAGTAATCATAGTATCAGATGTTAATTACAAAATTTTGAAAGAGAAAAAAGACGATTATTTTAACGAAATAATTCAAGAAAAGAATTTACAAAAACAAGAAGAGAATACGAGTAACTGTTCTAATTGTGGTAATAGGTTTACTGGAAGAGGTTACGGTTTTGCTCATGGAGAAGTAGCTCCAGTAGAATATCCTTATACTGGTAATTATTGTAGCAGTTCATGTGCACAACAAGGCAAAAACAAAAATGATGCTGAATGGGATAATATATCAGAAAAATATGGGATAGATGTAAACTCTAGCAATAATTCATACAGTGAAGACCCAGAGGGTTATCATATGGAAAATGATGGGCGTGTATATGAAAATGATAAATGTGAATTATGTAGAGGTACTGGCATTGAAAAAGGTCAAAATATTATATCCGGTAAAGTTGAAGGGCGTATTTGTCCAATGTGTGAAGGAAAAGGAGTTAGAAGTTATTAGTATTTATTTTATAAAGTTTAGAAAATGAAAAAATTATATATTTTACTTATTTTAATTATCTTAATTATTAGTTGTAATACAAAGTCTAAGTTATCGGAAGAATCAAAATTTGATTTGAAAAAAGATGAAAAATTAACTGAATTATGTTTTGATAGAATTGATGCTCAAATGTTTGAAGATTTTATTTTTAAGTCAAACGATAATAAAGAAAAAAGTTTCTTTGTTGCATATAATGATAATGAAAGTTGGAATAAAATTGCTGATAAATTAGTTAAAGGAAAAAAATACACATTGATTTATAAAAATTTATCCTTCGAAAAAGAATTCCAAGAACTTAAACAGAATAATATTGGTACTGATGATGTTCCACCATCGGGTAATTATATTTTTTACATCGAAGATACTGAAGGTAATGTTGTATTTAAAAATGATTCTTTCGAAGTAAAAACAAGAAATAAAAATAACGAGGTCTCTAATGCTGAAATTGACAAAAAATACATTCAATACCTAAACGATTATTATCCTAATGGATTAGGCAGTAATGGTGAAAAAGTAGAAATTAAAAGAATTAGTGAGAAAACATATTGGGTAACTTTTGCTTTCGGCTCTGGAACACAACAAGAAATTTATTGGTTATTGGATGAAAACTGTTTGATTCCAGCATTTGAATTTGAATATGGAGGTATGAATTGGGAGTCCGGATTAAATTATACCTTCTTAAACTTAAATAATAAAGCAACAATTAATGGTACTGTTTATGGTGGAGATAGTGAGAATCAAATAAATCGATTGAAAGAAAAATTCATTAATAAATTTTAAACATTTAAAAATACTTTATAAAGATTGTTTGAAACTAATTTTGTCATCACCTATTAAAATTGATAACAAACAAAAAAAAAGGTTGATTCATCTCTGAATCAACCTTTCCTCTTTCAAAGAAAACCTATAATTAGTTCACGTTTGCTTCTAATTCAGAACCAGCTTTGAACTTAACAACATTCTTAGCAGCAATTTGAATTTCTTTACCTGTTTGTGGGTTACGTCCTGTTCTTGCTTCTCTTTTAGAAACAGAGAAAGATCCAAATCCAACTAAAGATAATTTATCTCCACTTTTCAATGCAGTAGAAGTTGCGTTTACAAGTGCGTTTAATGCTTTTGTAGCATCTGTTTTAGTCAATCCAGACTCAGCTGAGATTGCATCAATTAATTCTTGTTTGTTCATAGGTTATAGTTTTTGTAATTTAAAGATACAATAAATGTTCTGATTAAAACTAATAAATACATCTCTTTTTTAAGTAATAACAAAATTAAACACGCTTATAAAAAGCGGCAAGTGTTGATTTATTTCGGTTCGGCAATGTAGGATAAAAGGAGCATGTACGGAATTAAAACAATTATTTGTATCTTGAAAAAAAAAGTATGTACATCAACCACCTATTCGTCGATGAAATAACAAAACTTTTGGTTGCACTTTTCGCTGGTGCAATTATCGGCGCGGAAAGAGAATATAAAAGTAAGGCTGCAGGTTTCCGAACAGTCATTTTAATCACCGTAGGTTCTACCCTATTCACATTGATATCCAACTACATAAGCAACGATGGCAGGGTCGCTTCCAACATCGTTACAGGTATCGGTTTTTTAGGCGCTGGTGCAATTTTCCGGGAAGGAATGAACGTCAAAGGTTTAACTACCGCAACAACCATCTGGATTTCAGCAGCCATTGGAATGGCCATCGGAATAGGCAGGTATGAATTCGCATTTGCAGCGCTAATAATTGTAATGATTGTTTTACTCAGTTTTACCTGGATACAACGCCTAATTGAACGCTCCAATAAAATTGAAATTTATAACATCACTTTTGTGCATTCCAATGAATTTGACTTGGAAGAATTATTGGTATTGATAAAAAACCACGATTTAAGCGTTTCAATCACTAAAAAAATTAAAAATCAACAAATGCATTCGTGCTTGTTTTCCATCCAAGGAAGCGCACAAAATCATGAAAATCTGGTTAAAGAGTTATACAACTCCAAATTTATCCTTGGTTTTGATGTATAATCCCTAACTTCCGCTGTATGTCATTACTATTTCTTTCTACTCCTTGGTTAATAATCCTTTTTATCATTGCAGGAATTGCAATTTGGATTTCTGGGGTGAAACTGACAATTGCACTCGATAAAATGTCTAAATATTTCAACTTTGGTGAAGCAATGGGTGGGATGATATTTTTAGCCATCGTGACAAACCTACCTGAAATTGCAATTACAGGAATCGCTGCATGGAATAGAAACTTGGACATTGCAGTGAGTAATATTCTTGGGGGTATCGCAATTCAAACCGTTGTTTTAGCGCTAATCGATTTTTTTGGGGTAGGAAAAACTGCACCTCTATCCTATAAATCTTCTTCTGTCGGACTATTATTAGAAGGAATTATCTTGATTTTAATTCTTTCCATGGTAATTATTGGGAAACAAATGCACACTGACTTCACATTTTTACATGGCTCTATTGTAGAATGGGTCATTTTTGGCACCTGGATAATTGGAATTTACCTGATTTACAAAAATCCACATGTAAATACGCGTAAAAAATCACTCGCATTAAAAAAAGAA
Source organism: Flavobacteriia bacterium (assembly GCA_947446925.1). Lineage (GTDB taxonomy): Bacteria > Bacteroidota > Bacteroidia > Flavobacteriales_D > Crocinitomicaceae > CANHVK01. The sequence continues at coordinate 100,958 of CANFHU010000004.1, read as the reverse complement.
ACAAGCGCAGAAACGAATACGGAAAGTATCACACCAAAACAAGCCCGAATGGCTGTTTTTATATTTATCTTATTGGCAATAATTACATTAATAAGTGGTTTAATTTTAGAGTTATGCAGCGAGGCATTAGCCACACGTTTTGAGATTAGCAACGTTCTATTTGGTGCTACAATCCTAGCGATGGTGACTGCTATACCAGAAATATCTACTGGAATTGAATCTGCGAAACTAAAAGATTACCAAATGGCAGTGAGTGATATTTTTGGGGGAAATGCATTTTTACCAGTTCTCTTACTCATGGGGTCGTTAATCTCAAAAACTCCAGCTATCACTTCCATCGACACAACAGATATGTACCTAACTGCACTCGGAATTATTCTAACCGGAGTTTATTTAATTGGATTAATCATAAAAACTCCCAAACAGTTTTTCAGACTTGGATTTGATTCTTGGACTGTAGTACTTATTTATGCAATTGGTGTCTTGGGACTTATATTTGTGGCGAACTAACTACTGGTTTCTTTTTCTTCTTCCAAGAACCACTTTTCTTTTTTCGCTTAATTCCCCCAGTAACCACTTTCCATTCTGGCCCTGCTCCTAACGCTTCTGGTAAAACACAACGTGGTATTTCTGCTTCAATCAATTTCTCAATATTTTGCATACGCAACATGTCTTTCTCATTGATTAAGGTATACGCCTCCCCTTTGGTATTTGCACGTGCAGTTCTACCTATTCGGTGCACATAATCTTCCGCGTCATGTGGAGCATCGTAATTTATGACCATGTTAATTTCCTTAATATCAATTCCGCGACTCATCACATCGGTTGCAACCAAAATGCGAATACGTTTAGAACGAAAACCAATCAACACTTCTTCGCGTTCTGTCTGCGTTAAATTGGAAGAAATCCCTTGTGATTTAAACCCAGCTTTGCGCAAGCCATGCACGATTTCCGAAACTTTACTTTTCGAAGAAGTAAAAATAATGATGCTTGTATATTCAGGTCGTGATTCCAAAATGTGTTTAATTACAGGAATCTTCTGATTATCAAAAGTCAAATACAAATTTTGAGAAACACCAGCTGCTGGCTTAGATATAGATAAGGTAATTTCTTCTGGGGAAGTAAGTATTTTTGTTGCTAATGTTCGAATTTTTGGAGCCATCGTCGCACTAAACAATAATGTCTGTTTCTGCTTCGGTAAATAAGAGAAAATTTGTTCTAAATCCTCTGTGAATCCCATATCTAACATTTTGTCTGCCTCGTCCAACACTAAGTGCTTCACATGTTTAAAATTCACATATCCCATTTTTAAGTGAGAAAGCAATTTTCCAGGAGTAGCAACAATAATATCTGTTCCGTTTTTGAGTGCATCTTTTTGAATATCCCAATCTTTCCCATCTGTTCCTCCATATACTGCTTGTGAACCTACCGAAACAAAATAGGATAATCCTTGTATTTCTTGCTCAATTTGGATGGCTAATTCGCGTGTTGGAACAATGATCAATGTATCAATTGTGGTATCTTCTTTTCCTACTAATTTATGTAATATTGGCAAAATAAAGGCTGCTGTTTTTCCTGTACCTGTCTGTGCACAAGCAATCAAGTCTTTATTTGCAAGGATGCTCGGTATTGCCTTTTCTTGGATTGGAGTTGCATTTTCAAACCCCATGTGAGAGACCGCTTCAAGGATACTCTCGTGTAATTGTAATTCTGTAAATTTCATAATTGACGTTAAGTTACTATGTTTTTATGGATTATCAACTATAGCAAACAAGAATGAATTAGTTTAAGAAACAAAAAATTCTTTTCGAAGCAATAAAATGACCATTTAGGAAGTTGCAGTAGAAAATAAGTTTAAATGCACGTTGTCAAACCCTTGTTTGAACCCAGCCTTCTGATTTTTAATAAAAAAATCAGCAAAAGGCGTTTGTGAGTTTGGGTGCAGACAGTGAATTAAACGTATTTTTCAAAGTTACTTCCTAGAGGCCTAGACTTTTTGGCTCCACCTTTTTGGGTAATGCAAAAAGGTGGATTAAAAATAAAAATTATACGTAGCAAAAATCGTTTAATTAATTTCTACATTTGGAATACGAATCCACTTTAAAATTCGTTAAACCAGTATGAAAAAGTACCTTTTAATTAGTTTGTTATGCTTTTTTGCACAACTAGGTAAAACTCAAATCTTTGAAAAAATCACCTTCCAAACTTCGTATTGTTTCGGAACATGTCCGGTATATCACCTTGAATTAAAAGCAGACAAGTCATTCAAACTGCATACTGAAATTGTCTTTTTAGAAAATAGCCAAACCCGTGAATTAGACTCTGCTAAAATGGGTTACTTCATTGGAAAATTAGATAAAAAAATGTACGAAAAATTTATCGTAGAATTTCAACGAAGCGATATGTGCAACCTAACCTTTGATGGTGTAAAATGTTGCGATGGTTCTTTAATTTCATTAACCGTAAACTACGATGGAATACAGAAAGAATTGGTTTCCATGTTTCCGCCAAAACAAGCGGATGCTTTATTGGATGTTTTATATGAAATTTGTCAGACTTCCCAGATGAAACGCGTAAATGCAAATTACAAATAGATGAACACCTTTCTACGTGTACTTTATACTATTTCTACCTTATTTTTCGTTGCGTGTGGTAAAGTTCCTACCACCGAACCAAATCAACCTTTCAATCCATTTATTGGCGATTTTGAAAATGGTACAATTTCCGATTTTCATTATCTTGTAGCGGATACTACTTTTAACACTCAAATCGTTACCTACCCAGTTCGTAAAGGAAAATACGCACTCAAAAATACCTTAAAAACAGAGGATTATGTCAATAACGGTTATCGCACAGAATTAGCAATTTACGATTGTGCAAACTATAAATCAGAAGTATTTTATGGATTTAGTTTTTGGGTAGATACTAACTACCAAGATACATCGTACAATTTAATCTGTCAGTGGCAAGATTTACCTTATTATCTGCAAGGGGAAGATTGGTCTCCAAGTCCTACATTGCATGGTTCTCCGCCTCCAATTTCGTTAACCTATGTAAATAATAACGTCGAACTAAAAATGAACGACAATCCTTCCGCATCGAATCAAACTTTTAATGTAAGTACTCCGTTAAAAATTCATAAGGGCAAATGGTATGATATGGTCGCTCATATCTATTGGAACGAAGATAATTCCGCGTATCAAGAGATTTGGATTAACGGGGAGCCAATTACACCATTTAACGGGGTAGATTTTAAATATTACCACCGAAACTTGTTCAATCGCGCAGGAAATTATTTCAAATTCGGTCAATACCGCGGAAAAAATAAATCCGAACACACCAACATTATCTATTTCGATGAAGTAAAGATTGGATCAACGTATAATGAAGTAGCGCCATGAGAAAAGTACTCTTCCTTTGCTTTTTAATTGGCAATTTCATCCATGCACAAGAAGAGAATGCCCTAAAGAAAAATACTATTTCGGTTGACTTTGGAAGTTTGCGAAACAGATACATTTATCCAAAAACGGATATCAACTTTACGACCGCCTTGATTAAATCGAGTGCTTTTCGTTTCTCCGCGCGACTTCGTTCCTATGGAACCCTTTATTTCTTCTCTAAAACAGCGTATGATATTACGCCACTTCTAGAATATTATTCCTCCAAAACAGAAAAGCCCTTGTATTTTTCTGCAGGAATTGGATTGGATACGCGTATTCGTCTAGTTAATGATAGTCGAAGTACTGCAACCTCATCGGCAGAACCACTAGTGAATATAGCAATACATGGGAATTATAAAAAAGTTTCATACTCCGTCCCACTTTGGACACGTTGGTATACAAACGGAATGTCGTATGCTATCTTACCTCAACTAAATTGGAAGTTGAATGAAAAAAACGCAGTTTTTGTCCGTTACGAAATGAATTATTTACGCATTTCCAAAAATGTTTCCAGGGAATGGAGTCAAGATGTTTTTTTGGGTTTTACTTTAAATTTCTGATTGATTATTATAAATAAATTTGAAGATTTTTTCTAAATGAATTATATTTGGTACTATGCCTGAGATTAGTAGATTTTATGGAATTATAATTTATATGTTTTTCAATGATCATAATCCTCCACACTTCAAAGTAAAATATTCTGAATTTGAAGCAAATATTTTGATTGAAAATGGAAGTATATTGAATGGAGATTTACCTATAAGCAAATTAAAACTAGTTGCTGCTTGGGCGGAAATTCACAAAGTGGAATTACTTGAAATGTGGGATTCTAAAGATTTTCACAAAATTGAACCGTTGAGATAATGCATAAAATAACGAACATATCGATTTTAGAAGCTTTTAAAATCTGTTGTATTTTTAACAATGGTGAAAAAAAAGTATTGGATTTATTCAAAGTGCTTGACGATTCAAATAAATACAAAAGCAAGGTATTAAATGATGCAGTTTTTCATCTTGCAAAAATTGGAAGTTTCGGTGAAATTTATTGGGACAATATAGGAGAAATAAAGAATTACGATGGATCTATATTGACATGTGAATATGACATAAGTCCAGAATTTGCATACTTTAATTCTACAAAAATAAATTAACAGAATAAATCTCTGAATTAATACATAAATCACATTATTTGTCCGCTACGAACTGAATTATTTAAATATTTCAAACGAATGGAGTCAGTATGTTTTTGTGGAAATAAAAGTTTTCTAAATTAACAAAGAGCTCAAAATAATAAAGCGGTTGAAACTTCAATATTTTAACCTATACATGTATTAGTGTTTTTGTGCTTAGTAAAAGTAAAACCGGGACCCATAGAAAAAGTAAACGCAAGAAAAAATAGTGTTTGAGGAGGTACGACGAGTTGATTTTTTCTAGTTTACGTTTCGTTATGGGTGGTTGCTTTTACAGCACTAACTCTTTTTGCTTACTTTTTTGAGCAGAAAAAAGTAAGAAACCCTCACCCCCAACTCTTCCTTAACAACTTATACCCCTCTGCACTCACCTTCAATCGAGCATCATTTTTCAATATCACCACATGGGAATCTTTTTCAAAATTCTCAATGCGTTGGATATAGTTTACATTTACAATAAAGGAACGATGGATACGTACAAAAGAACGCTTTTCCAAATTTGTCTCATAATACTTCATCGTTTTCTCTTTGATGAACCTTCCTTCATTGGTATGAATCAATACATAGTCTCCGTTCGACTCAATAAAAAAGACTTGTTCCGTGGAAACAATATGAATCTTCGAACCTTGTTTAATAGCAATTCGATCTAAAAAATTTTGCTGCATCGGAACATCATCACGCAAGGAAGGTAAGGGTGTTTTGAAGGATAACAATTCTAGGGCTTTTTGTACTGATTTATCAAAACGATCTAGGGAGAATGGTTTTAATAAATAATCTAGCGCATTTTCTTCAAACGCTTTAATTGCAAATGCATCATACGCAGTTGTAAAAACGACTAACGGTTGCTTTTCAACTAACTCCAACATTTCAAAACCAGTCAACTTTGGCATTTGTATGTCTAAAAACACTAAATCTGGCCGATGCTCCTCGATGGCTTTTAATCCTTCAAAACCATTAGAACAAGTAGCAACAATCTCCAACATAGGATACGCTTCTACATAACGTACAACTAATGCACGCGCCAATTCTTCATCATCGATGATGATTACTTTATACTTACGTTCCAGATTATTTGAGTTCATAAGGAATTAATAATTTTGCACTATATATATTACCTACAATACTTGTTTGAATCAAGTTTTCATTTCCATACAAAATGCGTAAACGATCTGAACAATTACGTAGACCTAATTTAGTTCCAGTTTTTGAAGAAGTTGAAACTTCAAAATTATTTTCTACCACAATTTCCAAATACTGTTCTTTCTTTTCCAAACGTGTAGTAATATGAATCGTATCAATGCTTTCATACACACCATGTTTCACCGCATTTTCAAAAATTGGTTGTAAAATCATAGGAGGAATCAGCGTATCCAAACAAGTTATATCATAGGAAAATTCATACGACAATCGGTCCCCAAATCGAATTTTTTCAATGGCTAAAAAACGATGTACGTTTTCTATTTCGTTATGCAACGATACGCGCTCCTTATCCGGAAATGCAATCGAATAACGTAAATATTCCGATAAACTTTGAATCATTTCATTGGCTTTTGTCGCTGAGATATGGGTTAAGGAACTAATAGAATTTAAACTATTAAATAAAAAATGAGGATTTATCTGCGACTTTAATAAATTCAATTCGGTCACACGCAAAGATTCCTTCAAAAAATTTTCGTCTTGTAACTTCCCTTGTAAATCTTTGTAATAGATAATTAAATAATATATCAAGATAATTATAATATAGTAAAAGATCATCGGTGGAATTACAACCCCATTGATATACTTATCCTTACCTTCAATAAGATGTGTTAATAATAAAGTACTTAACCCATACCAAATTAAGATGGTAGTACTTGCTATTAAAAGATGAGAAAAAAACAAATTGGAAATAATGGATTTAGTTGGACGATTATACACCACTACATACCATAAAAAAAAGCCAAGAATACTAAAAATCCCACTGGAAACAAATGATGTAATTATAGCATTTACCCAGCCCATTTCTTTTAGATAAATCAATATTACTACATGAATTACCCCAACGACACCCCACATTCCAAGATAAATAAATAACCCTTTTAAATGCTGAAGAAATGGATGTTGCATGGTTAATAGGATTTGATATCACCACCTCCAAAAACGCAGGATCCTTTGATTATCAGTTTTGTAGAAGAAAGAGCGTCAGACTGAATAATTCTTCGTTTATCGACAAATCCACCCATAACACTCTGCATTTCAATTTGCACATGCCAATCCGAAGGTACCTTTAAACTCATCCCTCCAAAAACACAACTTACTTCAAGCGTATTTATTCCAGGAGCCAACTTACTATTTCTTAAATCAATTTCTGTTCCTCCAAAAACATTTTCAATACGACCACCTCTAAAATTTTCCTCGGAAATTACCCGTTTACTTCCACCAAAAATATTCGACTCATTGATCATTCCTTCCTCAAATGTAAAAGTGTCTATTCTATTAGGATTACATTTTTCCCATCTTTTTTTGACCGCGTTTTTAGATTTTAAAGTCCGCTTTAAAATAATCGAGACCCCTATCAAAATGAGTATAGAAGGCCAAAATACCGCATCCATATCAAAAGGTAAATTATGCATTTTGGAACTTAAATAAAAACTCCCAACAGCCATCATGATGATTCCCATGATCCAACTTTCCTTACCAAAAAGACTTATAAATCCAATCGCGATAATTAAACTTTGCCAAGAAAACACGAACGATTTATATTCCATTGGAAAATATCCCAAATTGAATGCCATCAAGGTAGCACCTGCTAACACCACTAATATCCCAAAAACAATCTTTTTCACGTGCTTTTCTTTATTTCGTTCTACATATATAGTTTCCATGCTTCTTCCATTTAAAATTAATAATTAATTGTAAATGTTTAATTTTTACTAAATCCGAATCAAACAATAATCGATGAAGTAAGCGATACTCCCGATTAAACAAGGATATCTACGATGTAAATTTTACAAATTCAAAAACTGTTTACAATTCGTCTGAGAATTTAAAAACATTCTGTAATTTAAAGGATAAAATAAATCCAATTTCATGCATAAAACAACTGTCAAAAAAGATTTTAAAGAAAAATCCATTTTAGTTTCCAGGGAATTCAATGCACCATTAGAAACAGTTTGGAAAGCGTTCACAGAAAGTGAATCATTAGAAAAATGGTGGGCTCCTAAACCTTGGCGCGCTGAAACAAAAACAATGCATTTTTCCGAAGGTGGTTTCTGGTTATATGCCATGGTGAGTCCTGAAAATCAAAAACATTGGGGAAAAATGAACTTCCTAACGATTGATACATTGGTAAGTTACACAATCCAGGATGAATTTTGTGATGAACAAGGAAATACTAATATGGAATTACCAACATCACGCGGAAAAACACCTTTACAAAAACGGAAACTGGTACCTTAGTTATATTCAAAACAGTATATAATTCGGAAGAAGAAGTTCGAAAAATCGTAGAAATGGGTTTCGAACAAGGAATTACAATGACCTTTGAGGAATTGGCGACTTTGTTAGAAAAAGAAAATATTTAAATATATTTATTGTCTTAAAAACTAACTAACTATGAAAAAGAACAAAATTGCTTACTGGATTACAACCAGTTTAATTTTTTTAATGGAAGGTGTAATGCCCGCATTAACTTCACAAACAAAACTTGCGAAAGAAGGAATTAGCCACCTAGGCTACCCTGAATATTTTGGAAATGCACTCGTAATTTTTAAAGTATTTGGCGCATTGATTTTAATCATTCCTAAATTACCACGCAAATTAAAAGAACTTGCTTATGCAGGATTTACATTTAATTTCTTATTCGCAAGTATCAGTCATGGCGCAGTGGATGGCGTGAACTTTCAAACATTTTTTCCATTTATCATACTGGCTATTTTAGCAACTTCTTACTACAACTACACCAAATTAAACACGAACAACTAACATGTCTTTTCAAGCATATTTGGATAACATCGAGAAAAAAACAGGTAAAAACCTCGACGATTTAAAAAAAATAGCGACTGACAAAGGATTTCTTGTGTAGGGAAAATTAACCGTTAAAGCCACAGAAATTGTCAACTGGTTAAAAGAAGATTTCGAACTTGGTCATGGGCACGCCATGGCCATTTTCGCAGCATTTAAAGGAAAAACAAATTAATGTATGATTACTGTAACAACAACAATTGAAGCAAGCATCGAAAAAGTATGGGATGCTTGGACGAATCCAACACACATTACACAATGGTGTCAGGCATCCGACGACTGGCATGCACCTTATGCAGATAATGATGTACGAGTAGATGGAACTTTCAAAACGACCATGGCGGCTAAAGACGGAAGTTTTAGTTTTGATTTAGAAGGTGTTTATACGAAAGTAGAGCTACACACATTCATAGCCTATACCCTACCAGACGGAAGAAATGTCGAAATTACCTTCAAAAACGAAGATGGTTTAGTAAACATCGTTGAATCTTTTGATCCAGAATCGCAAAATTCCCACGAACTACAACAACAAGGCTGGCAAATGATTTTGAATAATTTCAAAAAACATGTGGAAAAACTGTAAAATAGATTCATTTTTTTTATTTTAGTAAAAAAGAAAAGATGACTCAAATAGATATTATTAGAAATGGAATAATTGACAAATTATTAACCATTACAGATAAAAATTACCTTTCTTCAATTCTAAATTTATTAGATAATAGTAATGTACATTCCGAAAAAATTAAATTAACTAAAGAGCAAAAAACAATGTTGCAATTTAGTTTGAACGATATCAAAAATGGAGACATTATTTCTAATGAAGATGTTTTAAAATCTGATTTAGAATGGTTAAAAGGAAAATAATTTGGACAAAAACTGCCTTTAAACAACGAAGAAATATTTTTACATATTGGATAGAGCGAAATGGAAATATGAAGTATGTAGAAGATTTAATTGACATTACATCATCCCATGTCAATTTAATTCAAAAAAATCCTTTGCTATGTAAACAAACTGAAATCCAAAATGTATACGAATCTGCTATGGGTCATTTCAGTATTTTCTATACAATTAAAGACAGAGACATAATAATACTAGCGTTTTGGGATAATAGACAAGATCCAAAGAAATTATTAAAACAACTTACAAAAAAATAATTATTTCGCACCTATTATTGATTGACTTTTATCTAGTATCCCAAATCTAACAAGGAATCATTACCTTTACTTTTGTAAAAAGATTTACTATGATAAAAGAAATAAAAAATTACGCGCCAACGGAAAGCCTCGTTTTTCTATTGGACAAAAAAAACACGGTTGCAGAATCTGAAAACACAATTGTTTTTCAACAAGCGGCTGAATTTGTTAAAGGAAAAGAAGATTTCGATTTCCTTAAATTAGGGAACCAACACATTTTCTTCATCCGTGAAAATGAAAACAAAGAAAAATTACGCATTGCAGGGCATGATGTAAGAGCAAAACTTCCGCGTGCTGAAAAAAACATCACCATCATTGGTAAAAAAGAAGGCGTTTTAAGTGTCGCTGAAGGTTTCGCACTGTCAAACTACCAATTCTTAAAATACTTCAAAGATGCGGACAAGAAAAAATATGCACTGGAGAATATTTTTGTAATCGGAAAATTCGGCAAAGAAGAAATTACAAACCTAAACAACGTAATTAAATCTGTTCTTTGGGCAAGAGACATGGTGAATGAACCAGTTTCTTTTTTAACAGCAACTCAATTAGCAAATGAAATTGCTACCCTTGGCGAAATCGCTGGTTTTTCTGTGGAAATTTTTGAAAAAAATAAAATCGAAGCACTAAAAATGGGTGGTTTACTTGCTGTAAACAAGGGTTCTATTGATCCACCAACGTTTACAGTTATCGAGTATAAACCTAAAAATGCAACAAACAAAAAACCAGTTGTGTTAATAGGTAAAGGGGTTGTGTACGATACGGGTGGTTTAAGTTTAAAACCAACTGCTAGTTCCATGGACTTAATGAAAAGTGACATGGCTGGTGCTGCTTGTATGGCTGGTACAATTTATGCCGCTGCATTAAATAAACTTCCCGTACATATCATAGGATTAATTCCAGCGACTGACAACCGACCAGGACTTAATGCGTATGCACCAGGGGATGTGATTCACATGTACGACGGAACAACGATCGAAGTATTAAACACAGATGCAGAAGGTCGTATGATACTAGCCGATGCTTTAGCATATTCCAATAAATTTAACCCTGAATTAGTCATTGATGCTGCTACGTTAACGGGTGCCGCAGTGGTAGCTATCGGAACAAAAGCTTCCTGTATGATGGGGAACGCAAAACAAAAAGTATTGGATAAATTAACAGAATCTGGAAATGAAGTACACGAACGCGTAGTGCAACTTCCATTCTGGGATGAATATAAAGACCAATTAAAGTCTTCCATTGCAGATATGAAAAATATCGGCGGAAGAAATGCAGGAATGATAACTGCAGGTAAATTTCTAGAACATTTCGTAACAGCCCCTTATGTTCATTTAGACATTGCTGGACCTTCTTTCTTAGAAGCGAAAGAAAACTATAAAGGACTTGGAGGTACCGGTGTTGGAATTCGTTTGTTAACACATTTCTTAGAAAACAACTACCATGGAAAAGGATAAACAAGCAGTAATTCGCGTAGGCATCACCATCGGAGATGTCAATGGAATTGGTCCGGAAGTAATCATCAAAGCGCTAGGTGACGCACGTATTTTAACTGAATTTACACCAATTATATACGGTTCAACAAAAACTATTTCTTACCATAAAAAAATGGTGAAAGAGGAAGAGTTCGCTTACCAATCTTGTAGAACCGCAGATGATGCAATTGCACATAAAATCAATGTGATCAACGTTTGGAATGACGAAGTACGTTTTCAAATTGGTGAAATGAATGAAACAGGAGGTAAATATGCCTTTGCATCATTAGAAAGAGCAACGCAAGATTTAGCATCTGGTAAAATAGATGTACTTGTCACGGCACCAATTTCTAAAGAAGCAATTGCTTTAGCAGATTTTAAATTCCCCGGTCACACCGAATATTTAGCGCATCTTTCGAATCAAGAAGAAGCACTAATGATGATGGTTGGTCAAAATTTACGGGTTGCTTTAGCAACGAGTCATATCCCCGTAAAAGAAGTTTCAGATAATTTATCGAAAGAAAAAATTCAAGCGAAACTTACCGTTTTGGAAAACAGTTTGAAAAAAGATTTCGGGATAGTTAGACCAAAAATTGCTGTTCTTGGATTAAATCCACACGCAGGTGAAAATGGTAAATTAGGCAAGGAAGAAGAAGAAATAATCATTCCAATTATTAAAGAAAATTTTGATAAAGGAATGCTTGTTTTCGGACCTTACCCAGCAGATGGATTTTTCGGATCATCCCAATTCAATCAATTTGACGCGGTATTAGCCATGTATCATGACCAAGGTCTAACTGGTTTTAAAGCATTAACTTTTGATGAAGGAGTAAACTTTACCGCTGGACTGCCAATTGTACGTACTTCCCCAGATCACGGAACTGCTTTTGATATTTCAGGGAAAGGAATTGCATCTGCGCAATCTATGCGAAATGCAATATACTTAGCAGTAGATATTTATAAAACACGAAAATTTGTAAAAGAAATTCAAACGAACCCATTAACGGAACAAAAATCGCCTGAATTTAAACGAAAACCATTCGCAAACAATCGCGTTGAATAAAGAAAAAGCAACGTAAAAGGAATAAAAAGAGTAAAAATTAAAAAGATATAAACAATCTTCGTTTAATTTTATTACCTTTGTTTTCCTATTTTAATGAAACGAAAAGAATGAAGAACGAATTTAACATTCCATTTGTTGGTTTAAAAGTAGGAAAACATTATTTCGAATACGAGATAAATACACCGTTCTTTGAATCCATGGAATACTCCATAATTCATGAAGGCGCGTTGAAAGCGACGTTAGAATTAGAAAAAAAAGAAACCATGTTAATCGCATTATTTGCAGTTAAAGGTTCTGTTTCTACTACGTGTGATCGCTGTGATACGCCAATGAATTTGGATGTTCAAGGAGAATATAGATTGATTTACAAATTCGGAACAGAAGACGAAGAAGATGAAAATTTAGTGGTATTACACCCGGATAGTTATCAAATAGACGTTACGTTCCCGATTTATGAATTAATTACTTCCTTATTACCATTGAGAGCAACACATAAACCTGGTGAATGTGATGAAGAAATGTGGGAATTAATACAAAAGCATACTATCAATGCGCATGTAGAAGAGGAAAAACTTGACGATGAGGATTGGGATGAGGACGAAGATTGGGAAGACGACGAAGATTGGGAAGATGAAGACGAAAATGATTCAGACGACCAAGAAGAACCGGAAGACGACCCTCTTGACAGACCAATTAATCCGCAATTCGCGATATTAAAAAATTTGAATTAAACGTTATAATATAAACAAAGTAAAATGGCACATCCTAAACGAAGAACTTCGACAACTAGAAGAGACAAAAGAAGAACGCATTTTAAAGCAGTAGCTGACAATATTGCGATTTGTCCAACTACAGGTCAGCCTCATTTATTCCACCATGCGCACTGGCATGAAGGAAAACTTTACTACAAAGGTAAAGTAGTAGCTGAAAAAGAAGTAGCGATTTAATTAATTCATTCTTCCTGATGAAGATAGGAATAGATATTTTAGGTGGCGATTTCGCACCAGATGCAAATATATCTGGTGCGATTCTCGCTCAAAAAGAACTTCCTCGGGACGTAAAACTCGTACTATTAGGTGATCACGATACTATCGTTGATGACCTAAAGGCGCGTGGAGCCAATCCTGATGATTTCGAAATCGTACATGCACCAGATGTCATCACAATGCATGACCATCCAACGCGTGCAATTCCTCAAAAACCTAACAGTTCTATTTCTGTAGGCTTTGACTTATTAGCAAAAAAAGAAATTGATGCTTTTGCTAGTACTGGAAACACAGGCGCAATGTTAGTGGGAGCGATTTATAAAGTCAATACAATTCCTGGAATTATTCGCCCATGTATTACTTCGGTTATACCATCGTTTGACGGAGGTAATTCTGTATTATTAGACGTTGGTTCTAATGCAGATTGTAAACCAGATGTACTTTATCAATTTGCTGTTTTAGGTTCATTGTATGCTAAAAACGTATACGGTATAGAAAATCCTAAAGTAGCATTATTGAACATAGGGGAAGAAGAAACAAAAGGAAACCTACTAACGATTGCAGTACACAAATTACTCGCAGAATCCGAGGAAGTAAATTTCATTGGAAACATAGAAGGTAGAGACATTTTCCGAGGAAAGGCAGATGTTATTGTTTGTGATGGATTCACAGGGAATATTGTGCTTAAGCAAGCGGAAGGATTGTATTACATGATGAAAAAACGAGGTATACAAGATGCATATTTCGATCGTTTCAATTATGAAAATTACGGTGGTACTCCAATTTTAGGAGTGAAAGGTAATGTGATTATTGGACATGGTATCTCCAATGATATCGCAGTAAAAAACATGTTGTTACATTCCTATGAAGTAGCAAAATCCGGATTAGCCACACGTGTTAACGAAGCATTTAACTAGTTATATGAGCAAAATTACAGCCGCAATTACCGGAGTTCATGGATATTTACCAGAAACTGTTGTAACAAATCACGATTTGGCAAAAATCGTTGATACAACAGACGAGTGGATTCTGACAAGAACCGGAATATCTGAAAGAAGAATCATGAAAAATGGTGCATCTTCAGACATGGGCGCAGAAGCTGTAAAGGCTTTACTCGCAAAAAAAGGGATTGATCCATTAGATATTGAATTAGTAATTGTTGCAACAGTTACCCCAGATCACCCATTCCCTAGTACAGCAAATATTATTTGTGATAAAGTTGGAATGACAAATGCATGGGGATTCGACTTAATTGCAGCATGCTCTGGATTTATTTACGCACTACAAACAGGTTCAAAATTCATTGAAGCAGGAACACACAAAAAAGTACTTGTGGTTGGTGTAGATAAAATGAGTTCGATTATCGATTATGAGGATCGTACAACATGTGTTATCTTTGGAGATGGTGCAGGAGTTGTATTATTAGAACCAAACACCGAAAATTTAGGTGTGATGGATGCTATCTTGCGTAGCGACGGTTCTGGTAGACATTACCTAATTCAACCAGCTGGTGGTTCTGCAAATCCTGCAACACTAGAAACTGTACAAAACAGAGACCACTACGTAAAACAAGAAGGAAAAACAGTTTTCAAATTTGCAGTTACTAACATGGCAGAAGTTTCTGCAGAAATCATGGAGAAAAACAATTTGAAAAGTGAAGATATCAATTGGTTAGTACCACACCAAGCAAACTTACGTATCATTGATGCGACTGCAGAAAGATGTGGAATTCCAAAAGAAAAAGTGATGATTAACATACAAAAGTATGGTAATACAACAGCAGGAACATTACCTTTATGTTTGTGGGATTGGGAAAAACAATTGAAAAAAGGAGATAATTTATTGTTATCTGCTTTTGGAGGAGGATTTACTTGGGGATCCGTTTATTTAAAATGGGCCTATAATTCATAATATTAAGAACTAATAAATCAAAACATGAACTTAACAGAAATTCAAGATTTAATCAAGTTTGTTTCTAAATCAGGCGTTAGCGAAGTTGAAATCGAACAAAAAGATTTTAAAATCGTTATCAAAGCAGAGAATAAAAGTAAAAAAGAAGAGCATACAGTATACGTACAAGCTCCACAACAAATTGCTGCTCCTGCACCTGTTGCCGCTCCAACTTCTGTTGCTCCTGAAGCACCAAAAGCACCAGCTGCCTCTGAAGAATCAAAATACATTACTATTAAGTCTCCAATGATTGGAACTTTTTACCGTGCAACATCACCTGATAAACCAGCATTAGCAAACGTTGGGGATTCAATCGAAAAAGGTAAGGTAGTTTGTATCATTGAAGCAATGAAATTATTTAACGATATCGAAGCAGAAATTTCTGGTAAAATCGTTAAAGTATTAGTGGACGATGCTTCTCCAGTAGAATACGACCAACCATTATTCTTGGTTGATCCAGCTTAATAATTCATTCATTTAATTGGGATTTGAAATTTTAGATATAATCTAAAATGCAAGTCCCTTTTTCATATTAAATTAGTAACAGATGTTTAAAAAAATATTAATTGCAAACAGAGGTGAGATTGCTTTACGTGTGATTCGTACATGTAAAGAAATGGGAATTAAAACTGTTGCTGTATATTCGACAGCTGATAAAGATAGTTTACCTGTTCGTTTTGCAGATGAAGCTGTATGTATCGGACCTCCTGTAAGTTCCAAATCCTATTTATCAATCGCAAACATTATAGCTGCGGCTGAAATAACGAATGCGGATGCAATTCACCCAGGATATGGTTTCTTGTCTGAGAATGAAAAATTCTCCGAAATTTGTCAACAACACGGAATTAAATTCATTGGTGCATTACCAGAACAAATCCGTAACATGGGAGATAAAGCAACTGCAAAAGCAACAATGATTGCTGCAGGAGTTCCTTGTATTCCAGGTTCTGTTGGCTTAGTAGAAAGTTTAGAAGATGCAATCGTTCAAGCGAAACAAATCGTTTACCCAGTGATCATCAAAGCAACTGCTGGTGGTGGTGGTAAAGGGATGCGTATTGTTTGGAAAGAGGAAGACATGGAAGCGCTTTGGAATTCCGCAAAACAAGAAGCTGCTGCTGCATTCGGTAACGATGGTATCTACATGGAAAAATACATTGAGGAACCTCGTCACATTGAAATTCAAATTGCGGGTGACCAATATGGTAATGCTTGTCATATGTCCGAGCGTGATTGTTCCATCCAACGTAGACACCAAAAATTAGTAGAAGAAACACCATCCCCATTCATGACAGAGGACTTACGTCAACGTATGGGTGAAGCTGCAATTAAAGCTACGAAAGCGGTAAATTACGAGGGTGTAGGTACAGTTGAGTTCTTGGTGGATAAAAACCGTGATTTCTATTTCATGGAAATGAATACACGTATCCAAGTGGAGCACACCATTACAGAAGAAGTAATTAACTTCGACTTAATTAAAGAGCAAATTAAAATTGCTGCTGGTGAAAAAATCTCTGGTAAAAACTACTTCCCACAATTACACGCGATTCAATGTCGTATCAATGCAGAAGATCCGTTCAATGATTTTAGACCTTCACCAGGGTTAATTACAACATACCACTGTCCAGGTGGTCACGGAGTTCGTATCGATACACACGCATACTCAGGATATACAATACCACCAAACTACGACTCAATGATTTCAAAGTTGATCGTAGTAGCTCAAACACGTGAAGAAGCAATTCTTAAAATGCGAAGAGCATTGGATGAATACATCATTGAAGGTATTAAAACTACCATTCCTTTCCACCAAAAATTAATGATGAACGAAGATTTCTGTAATGGAAACTTTACGACTAAGTTCATGGAGACTTTTGAATACTAGACAAAAGACTATTAGACGAAAGACATTAGACTTTTGGACAACTAAATTAAAAGGCTGTTTCTTGATTGAAACAGCCTTTTTTTTGTAATCAAGAAACGAGATAAACAGAGTTTTATAAATAATTTAAAGGCATCCTCCCTTGAGGGAGGAAAGAGGAGGGTGAAATAGAATTAAAGAAGAATGAACTTACATTTAGAAACCATCTTAATGATGGAGGTATTTACTTAAAACACCGAAATCGACAAATAAAAAAGATAGAAACTATCCAAACATTTTAATGGTAATATAAATAACTAACATCCCTAAAAAATACCCCATCAAACATTGGCGTAAATTATGTTTACCTAAATATAAACGCGCTGACATTACTACACCACTTACAATCGTCGCCAGAAACAAAATGCCTAATTGAAATTGAGCCTGAGTTTGGAAATAAGCAATCAAAAACCCCATTAACATACCAACACCTAAGGCATGCAAACTAATCTTATCAAATCGGGTAATAAGCAAAACGAATAAAATCGCTATCGTACCGCCGGCTGGTAATAAATAGATAGCAGGTGGTAAAATTCCTGCAGGAGTCTTTACCATCAAAAACCAAGCAAGAACGGCACTATAGATTGCGGTAATTAAAATTGGTATCGAACGCTCCGAACGATTATCAATCTCTAAATTAGAAATTTTGTTATTTCGCTTCAAAATCACCAAAGAAATTGCAGGCGCTAAAAATGAAAAAAGAAAGAAGATACCTAACAAAGCTAACTTCAAACGTGGGTCCAATAGATAAATCGTCTTGTTTTCAAAAGATCCCGCTTCTAAGGAAGGAATATACATCGTTAAGATCAATGCATAGACAGGCATGAACAGTGGAAGGAAAATCCAAGAGATTAGGTTAGCGAGAAATTTCATGAATCAAATGTACTGAAACTTTTATTTAATAAAAATGTTAATTATCTTAGGTAGACAAATTTAAGAGATGTATTTATTATATGTAGACGAAAGCGGTGATGTTGGATTAAATAACAGCCCTACAAAATATTTTGTTTTATCAGCAATAATTGTTCATGAATCAAAATGGAGGGAGACATTAGATGAATTAGTAAATTTTAGAAAAAAACTAAGGGATACTAAAGGTCTAAAACTAAGAGAAGAAATTCATTGTAATGAATTAATTAATCGTCCTAAAGAATTAGTAAGAATAAAGAGGAATGATCGATTAGATATTATAAAAAAATGTATCGATTGGTTAAATTCACAAGAAAACATTGAAATTTTCAGTGTCGTAAAATTCAAATCAGACCCTAATGTAGATGTTTTTAATTCAACATGGATTCAATTAATACAAACGTTTGAGGAAAATTTAAAATCTAAACACCAATATGAAAAAGGGTTAATATTATCCGATAACACAGAAGGAGAGAAACTTAGAATTATAGTAAGAAAGCAAAGACATGCAATAAATAATAAAATTGAAAACCTAATTGAAGATCCTATTTTTAGAGATTCTAAAAACTCACTTTTACATCAAATGAATGATGTAATTGCATATTGTGTTAGACAAAATTTTGAACCCAACGCCTACATGAAAAAAAAGGGTGGTCACAACTATTTTAAAAGAATAAAAAATGTTGTAATTAAGAATAATTTAGCTGATGAAAATGGAATAATATCCATATAAAAAAAAAGGTAGCATAAAGCTACCGGAGGAATCCTACTTGATAGACTAACTAAATTTCAGATTCATCACAAATATAAATATAATATTTTAAGTTTACAATTCTTTACGAAGTCGAGCTACAGGATAATTTAATTGCTCCCGGTATTTGGCAACGGTACGTCGTGCGATATTATACCCTTTTTCTTGCAATATAAGCGTTAGTTTGTCATCCGTTAAGGGTTTGTTCTTTTCTTCACTTTGAATGGCTTCTGAGAGGATCTTTTTAACCTCACGCGTTGAAACTTCTTCCCCCGTATCTTTTGACATGGATTCAGAAAAGAAATACTTCAAAGTATATATCCCATAATTTGTTTGAACGTACTTACTATTTGCTACACGAGAAATAGTAGAAATATCCAACCCAACCAATTCTGCAATGTCTTTTAAAATCATTGGGCGTAAATTAGTTTCGTCGCCAGTCAAGAAAAAAGCACGTTGGTAATTCATAATTGCGGTCATGGTAACAAACAAGGTGTTTTGACGCTGCTTGATTGCATCAATAAACCACTTCGCATTTTCCAATTTTTGCTTTACAAAACTAACGGCCTCTTTATCCGACTTAGAAGTTTTAGCACCCTCGGAATAACCGCGTAACATGTTCTCGTATTCGCGACTCACCTTTAAATCCGGTGCGTTACGTCCGTGTATGGATAATTCTAATTTACCCTCAAATTCGATGATGGTAAAATCTGGTGTTATTTGCTGCATCGGTTTAGCAGACTCTTTCATGGATCCACCTGGTTTGGGATTCAATTTCAAAATCTCATCGATGGCTTCTTTTAAATCTTGGTCTTCAATTTCTAATTTTAACTGAATTTTATCGTAATGTTTTTTGATAAATTCTTCAAAATGAGCTTCTACAATCTTCTTTGCAGTAAAGCGTGTAATATCACCTGATTGGGTACGCTTTAATTGCAACAGTAAACATTCACGTAAATCGCGCGCTCCTACCCCAGCAGGATCCAATTCTTGCACCAAAGACAAAACTTCTTCTACTTGTTTTTCTGTCACATATATGTTCGCAGAAAAGGCCAAATCATCGACGATAGCATACACAGTTCGATTCAAATAGCCAGATTCATCCAAATTACCAATGATAACATCGGCAATACTGAATTGGGTATCATCTAAATCCAATAAATGCAATTGCTCAATCAACTTTTCTTGAAACGATTGTTCCCCTGAAAGCGGTACAAAATATTCTTCATCGTCGTTAGATCGGTTATTGACTTGCGTTTTATAATCTGGACTATCATCATCCATGTATTCCGATAAATCAAAGTCCGTCGAACCATCCAATTCTTCCGTATAATCTTCTTCGTTTTCAAAGTCTTCTTCGACTGTATCCAGACCTTCTTCCAACGCAGGATTTTCTTCAATTTCTTGTTTAATACGTTGCTCTAACTCCATCGTTGGCACTTGCAACAATTTCATCAACTGAATTTGTTGCGGAGAGAGACGTTGCTCTAACTTCTGTGCAAGATGTTGTTTTAGTGCCATGGTTACAATTTTACAATCTTTTGTGTGTATGTATTTCCTTCTTCTTCAATCGTTAAAAAATATACTCCTGATGCTAGGTAATCAAGTTTTAATTCTTCAGAATCTAAAATTGAATTTCTTGAATATACTAAATTACCTTGTTGGGAATGTATTGAGATAAATTTTGGTAATGAATTTACAAATTGAATGTAAAGTAAATCAGAAAAAGGATTAGGATAAAGAACTTTTTCTGAAAAATAATTTTGATTAATTGAATTTGTTTGACAATTATATATTACGTCAAAATAATTCAAATACCTACAACCGAAAGAATCAATAGAAGATACATAATAACTCAAAGTATCATTTTTATATGGAAGTTGATTTTTAAAATTATGTGAAAAACTAGTTGTGCTATCAGACCATAAAACTGATTTCATTGAATTTGGAATACGAATATCAACATTACCACCACAATTTAATTTATAATTTTTATTTAATGTAAAACTATTATCAATATGATTAATTAATATAGAATCTAATAAAATACAATCATTTGTGTCAATTGATTTTACAAAAATTTGATTTATCCCTTTATTAAATTTACTATAAGCAACTGAATCTGTATCAGTTGTAAAAGAAGATTTATTATTTAATGAAAAGTAATGCTTTGAATCAAAAGGTTTAGCAACTATTTTTTGTATTTCGTTTATACAATTATCCGTTTTAAATAATAATTCATTTTTAATTGGCAACGTTTTAACGATTTGTAATGAATCATTCAAAATACATTCATTTTTGTAATATCCAGTATAAGGTAATAAATATTGATCGTTTTTACTTTTACTTAAATCGAGATTATATGCATTCACTAAATAATTGAGTGAGTTATCAATTGTAATTTTTTCATTAAAATCAAACTTGATTAACGAAGTCGCATTTGAACAATTTATTTTAGGAATATCAAATATTGGTTTTTTATTTAATAAACGTTTCACATAGAAAGTATCAATAGAACTGTTGGAATATGTTATTAGAGTAAAATAATCACTATTTGTTGAGTATTTAATATCTAAAGTATAGTCAGATACTAAATCAAAAGATTCTAATTGACTTATATTATCAATTATCTTATATTTTAATGAGTCGTATCCTATATTATTGCTTATTGAAAATGCGTACCGACTTTCTGATGAATCATATTGACAATATTTAATAGTATCTAAATAAGATAATTTAAATATTTTATCAGCCGATTTACAATTACCTAAACTTAATTTTGAAAAAAAGGAAACATATTCATTGTACCTTGTTGCGCTATAGTAAGAAAGATCTTTACAATATCCTTCATTAAAATATACATTTGAATTATCATCTACAAAAGATGTAAAACATATAGGTTCTTGAGCGAATTTTTTTATAAAATAATTTAAGAAATTACCTGAATGAGCATCAAGAATAATAATTGAATTATTTAGTATTTTAGATTGATTAATTGATATATATTTATCTCTATCAAAAATACAAGAATTAGTACTAGAATATGAAGAAATTATAAGAGTATTGTTTTGAGGAATAAACTTTAAAAATCTGTGTGATAAGTTAGTTGTACTTTTTTTCCATACTAGATTTAATTCTTTATCGAATTTATATATTGTGTTTGAATGAGCAAAATAAATATTATCATTCAAATCAACCTCAATACATCCTATATTAGTATTTTCTCCAATATAAAATTTCTTTTTAATATTTAATCTTGCATCAAACAATGTAAGAAAAATTGATTTATTTACACTTTGATCGTGATAGTATTGATAAACAACAAAATCACCATTGTGAAGTTGTTTCATTCCAGATTGAGGATTCTGATCAGTAATATTATCAATAAAATCATGTCCCTTATAATAACCTTCAAAAGGAGGATAATATTGAGACCCAACCTGCCATAATCTTTCAAAACCAATCCTATTCAGATGGACACCCTGCTTATCTATTTCAACAAAACAATCAATTCCATTTTGATAAACACTATTCTCTATATAAAAGTTTTTATTTGAATTGGAAATTAAAAAATTATTAATACCAGTAAAAAAACGGGAAATTTTCTTACTTACTATCATTTCTCCCTTTTCATTGAATTTAGTAAAATAATTTAAATTATTTACTCTCGATAATTTATTATCAGTTAAAGTATCTAAAATCAAACCAAAATTAATTACAACACGTTCATTTTCATCGTAATTAACACTAGTAAAACGAAAATTAAATAATACATTTATATTATTTTCTTTATCTATATCAATGTCTGATATAAAAAAATATTTTATTATAACATCTTTTTTTAAGCTATCTATCGGATACATTTTTTCCCAAATTAATACACCCTGTTTATCTAATTTACGTAAATAAAAGTTAGTGTGCCTTGGGGCATTATGGTCAACATTTGATGATTTAACAGCGAAAAATCCTGCCTGTATAATATTTTGATTTCTATCTATTTTTGTTTTTGTAAAAACGATATCATTTCTTTCAGTTCTGTAACATAATGTTGTATCAATCTGATTTTTTCTCTCTGAAACATAAAATTCTTTAGTGAAATTATTAGTACAATTAAATTCATTAGTTGTTTTAAAATTTAAAATATATTTTCCAGATTGCTTAATTGAAATTTTATTATTTAGTGTGTCAGAATAAACTAATGAATTATTAGCATTATGAATAGTAAGCAAATTTTTTTTACCTCCTTTAAAATCCGAAACATCAATGGAATCTGTATTCAAAAAAACATTATCCGAAAATTTAATTGTTGATTCTGGAAATGGTCTAATAATTATATCAGAAATAATATTGTTTGCACGATATGAAATACATTGTGTAATCTTTGATTGTATTTTATCGAAAGCAAAACGATACAGATCACAACAGTAATATTTCAATTCTTGACTTATTGTATCTTTTGGATTAACTTTTTGAATTTCTATATTATTGAGAGTATAAATATTATTTGTATCTTTTAAAATGTATCTAGCAATTTGTTTTTCATTTGCACAAAAAATTAATTTATCATTTAATGACACAAAAGACTTTGATAAATCCTCACGTACTTTTAGGTTTACTCTATATATTTCTTCTTGATATCCACATTTTGTATCACCTGAAATTGTTATTAATAATGTAGTGGTTTTTTTAAATACTTTTGAAAACCCGTAAAAAGTACTGTTATTTAATTTTTGTTTCTCTAACAACATTGAATTGTTTGTCGAATCAAAAATATTTATATAAAATTGGTCATTATAAGAAGATTTTACTTTCACTCTCGGAGTGTAATAATCACCAAAACAAAGTGTTGTATCTTTTTTTGGAAATGTGATCAAATTACTAAATTGATTTTCTAAAACTTTAAAATAAACTGATGTAAAATCAAAATTGTTTTTATATACAACTTTTAGGGTTAATAAATGATCTCCAATTTTTTCTGGGTATTTAATTTGAATATTTTTTGAAGTAGAAATTAACTCATTATTTAATCTCCATTCATATGAATCAGCATATTGATAATCCGAATTTGCTTTTAGACTATCCTTCATACATTCAGAAATATTAGAAGTAAAAGTTGCAGGTATGTATTTTAATAAATTTGTGGTATTATTTAGTTTTCCAATAGCACCTTCATTTCCGGTAATTAATAAATATTCTTTATCTAGATTCATATTTTTAATAGAACTCTTATTAGAATTATCTTTATATATTGAATCTTTAACGAAGAGTAATTGACTTGAATTTTGTTCAATAAGAAATAAATTATTTTCATTATTACAGACTATATCACCATTAGAAAACATTTTCGCACCTAATAAACTTTTTCCTTTAACTTCAATTTTCTTTAAAGGTGACAAACTAGAATTGTATTTTACAATGAAATTATCAACACTGTTGTTACTCGACTGCTGTAATTCTAGAATTTGACCATTTAAGACTTGTAAATCAATTATATTATTTAACAACGAATACGTGACCCAAGCAATCGTTGAATCTGAAAACTTAAACGATTTTAAATATAATTTATCCCCTCCAATATACCATGAATTTGATTCTTTTAGAAACTTTACTTTATTTAGATTGTTGCTAGATGAAATTTTCTTCAAAATCCAAGTTTCACCTTTGTCATAAGAGATGATAGTAGTTCCATTATAACCTACTCCTACTAATATTTTGTCTTCATCAAATTCAGAATCATTAATTAAAATTTGATTATTTACCTGAAATACTTTTTTCCAGTTTTTTCCTGAATCAATCGTTTTATAAAAATACTTTTTCCCGTAAATTATATATGTTGTACTATTTATAATTTCCGCATCTAAATATTCATCCGCTATTAACAGTTGATCTGGAATATTCAAATATGAAAAAGTACTAGAATTATCATAAGATATTAATAATAAAAATTCTCCTATTATAGAAATATTATATTTTTCATTAATTTCTATAAAATTATAATGAGAGTTGTTAACATCTTTAATATGAACTACTTGTGAAAAAATAGTGCCAATGAAGAATATTATAAAAAATATGACAGAAAATAACTTCATTTATCTCACTTTTTAAAACTCTGCATTTTGTGGTGTTCTTGGGAAAGGAATTACGTCACGAATGTTAGACATACCCGTTACGAACATCACCATACGCTCAAATCCTAAACCAAATCCTGCATGCGGAACTGTGCCAAATTTACGTGTTTCCAAATACCACCATAATTCTTCTTCGTGGATGTTGAATGCTTTGCATTTTTCCAATAAGATATCTAAACGCTCTTCCCGTTGGGAACCACCAACGATTTCACCAATTCCTGGGAACAATACATCCATGGCGGCAACTGTTTTTCCATCTTCGTTTTGACGCATGTAGAATGCTTTGAAAGAAGCTGGATAATCCGTAATAATTACTGGACATTTGAATTCTTTTTCTACCAAGAAACGCTCGTGCTCACTTTGAAGATCGGTACCCCAAGCAACATCAAACTTGAATTTTTTCTTTTTATAATGCGCACTATTTAATAATAGATCGATTGCTTCTGTATACGTAATACGTTTGAAAGGATTGTTCGCTACAAATTGTAAACGCTCTGTTAAACGCAATTCGTTGCGCTCGTTTTGTGGTTTGGATTGTTGCTCTGTATTATCTCTATCATCTAAGAATTTCAAATCATCCGCGCAGTTATCCATGATATAATTACAGATATACTTCAAGAATTCTTCCGTCAAATCCATGTTGTCATTCAAATCGTTGAACGCAACCTCAGGCTCAACCATCCAGAATTCTGCCAAGTGGCGAGAAGTATTCGAATTCTCTGCACGGAATGTAGGACCGAATGTATATACCTGACCCAATGCTAAGGCAGCTAATTCCGCTTCCAATTGTCCCGAAACCGTTAAGTTCACTTGTTTCCCGAAAAATTCTTTCGAGAAGTCTACTTCTCCATCTTCTGTCAACGGAGGATTTTTAGCATCTAAGGTAGAAACACGGAACATCTCCCCTGCTCCTTCTGCATCCGAACCAGTAATGATTGGTGTATGCAAATAGAAGAAACCTTTGTCGTTGAAAAATTTATGGATCGCATACGCTACTGCATGGCGAATACGGAAAACCGCACCAAAGGTATTTGTTCTAAAACGTAAATGTGCTTGTTCTCTCAAAAACTCCAAACTGTGTTTTTTAGGTTGCATCACCGTTTTTTGAACATCATCTGGATTTGCTTCTCCTAAAATTTCAATGTTAGCAACTTGTAATTCCACTGCTTGACCAGCACCTTGCGATTCAATTAATGTTCCTGTTAAACTTACAGCGGCTGCCGTAGTAATTTTTTTTAATAGAGCTTCATCGAATTGTTCAAAATCAACAACTGCTTGTAAAGTATTGATTGTAGAACCATCTGTTAGTTGTATAAAACGATTGCTTCGAAATGCTCTTACCCAACCTTTTACATTTATCTCTTTCCCAATTTCAGGATTCGTTAAAATATCGATGATTCTAATTCTTTTCATATTAATTTGTGTTGAAATATTATCTGTTAATCTTATAAACAAAAATAGATAAAAGATAGGATACCTATGACCTATGGCCAAAGATTTTTATACGGCAAACAAAAACCCAGTAGAGCCGCAACGCATTGCGGCTCTACTGGGTTTTTTATATGCATGCGTGTATACTATTTTGCTGGTTCTGAAGGTGCAGGTGTTAAAGGTGTCGCTGGGGCACTCGGAACTACTTCCGATTTTTGAGAATCCACATTGGTTGTTGGTACATTTTCAGGTGCTTTCGTTTTTTCGTTGCTTAATGAAACACTTTTATCTGAACCTTTACCAAACACCAAATTTAAACCAACACTTACAGATGCTGTATGCGTACCACCTAGGTTAAATGGTGCTAATATATTATCTGTCAATACAAATAATTGAATTGGTCCACCACGAAGACTTAATCCAAAACCGATATTTGTAAATGAATTTGCATACATTCCATAATTTACAGAAGCGGACAACCAAGAACGAACGTTAGCAGTTGCAGAAAGTACTAAACCAGGACGATACTGATTTCGTACAAATTGACTATACCACAATACACCAGCATTAAAATATTTATTGAAATGATAATTTCCTCCTATGTAAAAACGTGTTGCCAAACTTGTTGTATAGGCATTTTTGCTTTCTTCTGTTTTAAACATGTTATTTAGCGTATCATTAATTTGATCAAATACATTTGCTGCAGTATCCGTTAACACAGCACTCGCATCTACCCCATTAAATGTATACCCAAACTGTTTCAATTCATAATTTCTTACATCGTTTTTCCAGGATATAAATCCTAAATCAATAATACTAGCAGAAAGTTTTATTTTTTCATTCAAATTGTATGTAGCTCCCAAATCAAACCCTAAACCAAGGTTCGCAAAATTAAACCCAGATTCAATAGGAAATTGCGTGTTATTGTTGGTGTCTAATATAACCCCTAAATTACTTGAATTTACAAATGCGGAACCATCAAATCCTATGGAAGTACCATTTACTCCGGTGGTCAATCCTAACGTAGATTTAGACGTTGTCAAATTGGTAATACCAGAAAGCAATTTGATTTTTCCACCTACAACTAATTTATCATTCACCTCTCGGTTATACCCTAATGCATATTCCACATAATCTGTAACATGCAATCCAAGCCCATCAAAACTAGCTCTTTTCCCTGCTAAGCCACTGCCATTCCCTTGTAATAATAACTGTAAAAAATGAGGTGTATAATTAAATTCCGACGAATATTTATTACTTATATTGAATGTAAAATAATTTTTCTTTACACGAAATCCAAATCCGAAAAGTTCGTTTTTCATTTGCATTTGCAAATAATTGATAGAACGCATCCCTTTAAAAAATTGTTCGTCTGCAGTAAAACTTTTTTGATCCGAAGAGAATAAATCTGCGGCCCCAAATCCAGAATTCGTAATTCCGAAAGTCTGCATGCCTAGAGGCAAAGAGACAAAAACATTTGTTTTAGGTCTAAAAGCAGGATTTACGGTCATCGATTGTGAAATGTTACTCATGGAGTAGAGTGTCAAATCACGTTGACCAAAAAGGGAAGAAGCTACTATTATTCCAAAAAGTAGTACACCTATTTTATTTAATTTTTTTTGCATAACTAAAGTACTATCTATTATTTTATTTTTTTAATCCAGCTTGGATGTTCACCCCTAACTTAAACCCAATCGTATAATCATCTCTTAATTTCACAGACATATTCGTTCCGCCATTCGCTGTTCCGATACTGGTTTTAAAAATTAATTTTTTAGCAGTTTTTAATAGCGGAAGTATTTCTGAGGAAATAACAATATCATTTATTGTTGTTGTAGATGCTGTTACATTTCCATTAGCATCTACTTTACCAGATGCTAAAATGGTTGGATTCAGTTTTAATAAGTCAATCACCACACCATTGTTCTTAAGTGTATTTCCAAAAGCATCTATAAAACACATAGAACCAGCAATTTCTATTGGAAATCCATTATTTAACACCAAACGAATGATTACACTTTCTAATGCATTATCCACATCAAATGTTCCATCCACATCGATGGTGTCTTGTCTTTCAAAACCAGTTGCATATCCTTCCATTGGGACCTCAATTTCTGTATCTACTGTTAATTGACTATTCCCTAAAATGTAATTTAATTCTGCTGTTTTTCCATCTTTATTTGTTGTTGCAGAAGATTGAACAATTAAATATTTCGACACACTGCTAATTAATTGATCTAAATTAGTTGTGTTGGAAGTGTTAATTGTAATCGGTGTCTTTGCAGGAATTCCTTTTGCTGAAAATTTCGGATAGTTAATCGATGTCGATGAAGGAGTATGGTTCATAGTTACAATTGGACCGCCTGCTTTGTTTTGAAATAAGAATTTATCAAATCCTAATTCCACCGGAAAACCAAAAGTATTTGAGATATTCATTTTTATACTCGGATTTGTTAACGCTATTACCCCTTTTGAAATTTTAAATGATTCAAATTGATCTAGCATGATAGAATCCGCTGGGTTAGCGACAGAAATTTGACCGAAATATCCTTTTACAACTCCAAATTCACAATTGGACATGGCACATGTAAGATTTAAATATTCAGAACCAGTAACAGTTTGACCTGTTCCTGTCACTTTACCCGATGCATTGATTCTGATTTTATTGGAAGAAGTACCTAAATTCGTAAAATCTGCTTTTACATTTGCCAATGAAAATTTAATTTTTTTAGACATTGGTGTAGAATTCAAGTAAATCAATTTTATAGAATCTTCTAACGCTACACCGTTCACTTGAAAATCAGGAAATGACAACTTCACATTAATATCTTGTTTTAAAGTTGTTGCTAGCGTAATTTCAAGATCTCCTTTCGTAAAATCGATACTTGCAATTTCTTGTCCTGAATTTATTGGAAAATCAATAATTTGCGTATTAGCGTTTTGTGTTTGTAGTTCTACCCCAAGAGGCAAAAGATTATTGGGTGCGGCTTTTGCACCATACGTAGCAATCTCAGGCGGCGTTAAATCAAAAACATGAGAAACCGTTGGTAATTGAATGAATTTGGAAGCTTCCAAAGCAGGAAAACTCGAAGTAACCACAATGGATAGATCACCATTCGAGGATTTAATCACTCCAGAAGAATCAAACTTTGCTAACATGTCCTTCACGGTGAATGTACCATAGGCTAATGGTGTAGCAAATTTCGTATTCCAAGAAGCATTTTTAATACTATCCACATCTAATTTTTTACAACTAGAAAACGCTAGGGATATAATAAAAGTTGTTAATACTAAAAACCGCATAAGCAAAAAAATTGATTGTTTTTATAATAATTTGAGCAAAATTAAAAATATATTTACAACAAAACGAAATACTTAGACTTTATACGTCTTCCAAAGCAACAAAAAAAAATTTTTTTCGTTATAGCAGTATATATGCGCATTTTACTGATTATACTATTATTACCTTATGTTGTTTTTACACAACGTCAAAACAATCTATCCAAAAGTGAAATTGGGCTATTTAGTGGAGCTTCTTATTATATTGGTGACTTAAATTCGTTAGACCATTTTAAAAATTCGCATGTTGCGCTTGGTATTATTGCAAAATATAATATCAATCCACGAATTGCACTTCGGGGATTATTTATGACGGGAAGTGTTTCTGCAGAGGATGCAAATTCACCCTCCAGGTACCAAGGAGTTTATACAAATCGCAATCTTTCATTCTCCTCTACGATTACAGAAATAGGTGCAGGAATTGAATTCAATTATTTTCCATTTCAACTTGGAAATAAAACCTATCGAGGTTCCGGGTATCTCTTTGCCGAAATCGCTTATTTTCAGATGAATCCAACCACAACCTATCTTGGTGAAAAAGTGGAACTACGTACCTTAGGTACCGAAGGACAAGGCACTCCTTTGAATACACAAGATTATTACAGTAAAAATCAACTAGCGTTACCTTTTGGCATCGGTTTTAAATATCCTTTTGGGAAGATTTTTTGTATCGGTATGGAGTATGGTGTTCGCAAAACGTTTACCGATTACTTAGATGATGTTAGCGGTGACCGATTTATAGACAAAACACAATTAGCAGAAGTCGCAAGTCCACTTACCATAGCACTTTCAAATCGGAATCTGAATGGATCAGCCTATGGTCCAAGGGGGAATAGTCAAACCAAAGATTGGTATTTTATTTATGGAATTACCTTTACGATTCGACTAGGAAATCCGGATGAATGTTTTAAACATTAATCTTAATATTCAATCTCAAGGATTTAGTACTTCCCTTTTTCCAAAACGAATTGCAGCTGTAAACAAGACACCAAATAATACAGTAGCAAATAATAAATGACTCGTTTGAACCAACCCTGGCATATCAGCGTATGCTAATAATACTCCTGTAAGTATTTCCAATATAAGTAAATAAAAAGCGGTTGAAATAATCTTTAAGTTTTCGGATTTTTTATTCAGCCAAAACATATACCCCATACCTATCAATACAATCCAGGAAAAACTTCGGTGAATAAAAAATGGTACCCCTAAATGATTGACCCAATATTGTCTAGAGTATCCTTGTTTCACTAAAAAATCAATGGATTCACGGACTTGCGTTCCTAAAAATAATTGGACAAACGTAATAATCAAAACAATCCAAACAAAGGATTTAATTTTCGATGTAGCAATTAACTTTTTACTTTGAGAACCACTTACCTCTATCACTAATAATAACTGAAGTATAATAATCACAAGTGCTAAAAACAAATGCAAAGTGATAGTCCATGGTACCAGATTTGTAGCAACTACAATTGATCCAAACCAAGCTTGAATAACTAATATAACCAAGTTACTTGTGGCTAATAACACCATTTTTTTGGATCGATATTTACGTATTACAGCGACAAAAATAAAAAGTACGCCAAAGCCTGCCAGCACACCAAAAAGGCGATTAATATACTCCGTCCAGGTTTTTTTAGCATTAAAATCTTGCTCTATTAGCATCGTTTTATCATTGCGCATTTTTTCTGCTACATCTGAAAATCCAATCTTCTCTAAAAAATTAGCGAAGCGTTCAATTTTCTTACCGCGTTTAGAAGCATATATATCTTTATAATCGGGTGGCAACACTTTTTCATCCGTAGGTGGAATATATTGTCCAAAACATTTCGGCCAGTCTGGGCAACCCATTCCAGCGCCTGTAATACG
Source organism: Flavobacteriia bacterium (assembly GCA_947446925.1). Lineage (GTDB taxonomy): Bacteria > Bacteroidota > Bacteroidia > Flavobacteriales_D > Crocinitomicaceae > CANHVK01. The sequence goes on along the minus strand of CANFHU010000004.1, from coordinate 69,314 downwards.
TACAAAACTACCTGCAATTACAACAAGATAAATAAATACCAAAGTTGTCCAATTCAGAGAAATAAAAAAACGAGAGTAGGTAAAATTCATAATTACTGTATTTCTTTTTTAAACGAGGAAAGCATCATTTTAATTGGAATTAATCCGAACAATAGCATGCCTAAAATTAATAATCCTATAAATGTAAAAAATCGATCGTGATCTACGTGCATTTGACCACTCCCCCATGTTGCACATAAACACCATATTCCATATGCACTATAGCGCAACAATTCTTTTCCCTGAAAATGTAATTCAAATTGTTTCCAAACAGACAAAAAATAAAAAAATGCAATCAATAGTTGTGTTGTAAAAGTTGCTATCGCCGCACCAAAAGCGCCATGTTTAGGGATTAAAACAAAGTTTAGTACGACATTTAAAACCAATCCAATAAAAGATAAAATATTCAACTGTTTTAGATCCCCATTTGCCGTCATCAATGTACCATATACCAAGATGAAAGCAGTAGGAATTAAACTTAACATTAAAATTTGAAATGTAGGTACAACGAATAAAATATCATGTAAATAAATCGTATCTAAGATAAAAAAAGCAAATAAACAACACGTAAAACTCATCAATGTGGTGAAAGCAACTACTAACTTAGAAGAAATATCTAAAAGGGGTGTAATACTTGATTTCTCTTTTAAAATTCTTGCAAAAAGTGGGAACAATAATCCAGTAAATAACATAATAAACATCAAACTTGCATCGAGCATACGAAACGCTTGTGCGTAAATCCCTACTTGTTTATTGCCATGCACATGGAGTCTCTCAATCATCATTGCATCAACACGCGTATATAACATCATTAACAAAATCAATAATGCAAAGGGAAAACTTTTTTTCAGTATCACCATATTAAATGCTCTACCCCAATGTAAGCGTGGCAATCCAATTCGTTTGAAAACCAACAAAACTGAAAATAAAACAGAAATTAAAAAGGATGCTGTTTGTGCCAAAGCAAACCATTTTATATCAAACTTACCCCTAAAAAATGGATGATATAATAAAACAGAAACGATCAAAATTAGAAGAATTCGATCTAAAATAGAAAGAAAAATATCCCATTTAAAAAGGAGTAATCCCGCAAAACAACTTCTAAAATAGAGGAGAATACTTATCAAAAACTGATTAAAAATCAACACATAAACAAACCAAAATTGGTTGGTATCATATCCTAAAAGTAAAGCTAAACCGACACTTAAAACCACATAAACACCAAATAAAACAAGTCGTAGACTCAAAATATTTCCAATGTAACGCCTTACCAAATTCGGGTGTTGCGCAACGTACCGTGTGTTATAATTCGTAATACCTAAATCCAGAAAAATATTAAATAAGTAGGAAAAATTTAGCAGCGTAAAGTAGAGTCCATATTCTTCAGTACCTACCCTATTTTGCACTTCTGCGTCTATTCCAAAAATAGCATATGGTTTAATCAATAGATTAAAAAAAACCATCCATACTAGATTTGAAAGAAACTTCTTTTGCATTAATTTAAAATTATTCTTTACTTTTTTTGGTTGCCGTTTTTCCTTCAATCACAACCACAATTTCTCCTTTTGGTGGTTTTTGTTCGTAATGTTTTCGTACTTCCGTAACTTCTCCGCGTTGATATTCTTCGTAAATTTTAGAAATCTCACGAACCACACATACTTTTCGTGTTGGTTCAAAAAACTCTTCAATTTGCGCTAAACATTTCACTAAGCGATGTGGAGATTCGTATAGCACAATGGTTCGTTCTTCTTGAGCGAGTTCCATCAACTTCGTCTGTCTTCCTTTTTTATGTGGTAAGAATCCTTCAAAACAGAAACGATCACATGGAAAACCACTACCAACTAATGCAGGAATTACAGCTGTTGGTCCAGGTAAACAAGAAACCTTTATTCCTTCTTCAATACAAGCGCGCACCAATAAAAATCCTGGATCTGAAATAGCAGGTGTACCGGCATCTGAAACTAAAACAGTTAATTCAGAAGACTTTACATATTCCATCACATTCCCCAACATTTTATGTTCATTATGAGCATGAAATGGGTATACTTGTTTCTGAATTTCTAGATGATTTAATAATTTCTTAGTCACTCTAGTATCTTCTGCGTAGATAATAGTTGCTTCTTTTAAAATTCGAATCGCGCGTAGGGTAATATCTTCAAGATTCCCTACGGGAGTTGGTACAAGTATGAGTTCAGGCATGGTAGAAAAAATTGAGGCTATCTTTTCAGATAGCCTCGAAATACTATTAATTAGGCAATATTTGTAAACACTTGTTGAACATCATCGTCTTCTTCGATTTTATCCAACAATTTTTCAATATCTACCATTTGTTCCTCTGTCAATTCAATTGGAGAAGTTGGAAGTCTTTGTAAAGTCGCTTTTAATACTTCTAATTGTAAATCGTCGATTGCTTTAGATAAAGTTCCAAAAGAAGTAAAGTCACCATAAACAACAAATTTATCTTCTTCTACTTCGATGGATTCACAACCAGCATCAATCAATTCTAACTCTAATTCTTCTGAATCTAACCCTTCTTTCAAGGCTAATTCAAAAACAGATTTTCTATCGAACATAAATTCTAATTGACCATTTGGAACAACGGTTCCTCCAGATTTATTAAAATATGATTTAACATTTGCAACGGTTCTAGTAGAATTATCGGTAGCACATTCAATGTAAATTAATACACCATGTGGACCTTTTCCTTCGTAATTTATCTCATTGAAATTAGCAGTATCTTTTTGAGTTGCTCTTTTTATAGCCGACTCAATATTATCCTTAGGCATATTTTGAGCCTTCGCATTTTGAATTGCTGTACGTAATTTAGCATTTGTAGCAGGATCTTCACCTCCTTCTTTTGCTGCCATAGTGATTGCTTTTCCTAATTTTGGAAATAATCTTGACATTTTATCCCAACGTTTTTCTTTCGATGCTCTACGATATTCGAACGCTCTTCCCATTTATATATAATTTTAATTTAAGTGCGAATTTAATTTTTCTTTACGTAACAACGAGCATTATTTTCGAATCAATTGTACATATCCATTCCCTTTCATTGGAGGGCCATTTTGTGTTTCAATTGTATATTCGTAGAAATATACTCCTTCTGCTGCTAGGTACCCATTTATTTTACCATCCCATGTTGGTGCAGTATCTGTTATTTCATGAATTGGATTACCCCAACGATTAAAAATAGTTAAATGAAGTGTTTTAGCGTTTTTCACAACAATCATAAACTCATCATTGTCTCCATCCCCGTTTGGCGTGAAAACGTTTGGTAATTTTACAATGGAGGTAGTATCAATTTTTTTAATGATGATAGGTAAACTATATGCGTCTGCACAAGCACCATTATATACTACTAATTCCACAGTAGCGATACCAGGATATTGGTAAATTGCCGTTTTTGGTTCTAACGAAGTTGCAGTTACAAGTGGCTCACCATTTCCGTAATTAAAGACATATTTAGTAGCGTCTTTACTTGTATTCGTTATAAGAATACTTGCAGGTTGATTTGGCGCTGCAAACACTTCATTCGTACTTAGGGTGAATGAAGCTTTTGGTTGCGTTAATACACTCACGATTACTGTGTCCGTAGAAATACAATTATACGTATCTTTCCCTGTTACTGCATATTTATTTATTCCAAAGTTGGGTGTAAAAGGTTGTCCATCCACAATTCCATTGCTCCAAACATAAGATATTCCACCGGTTCCTTTTAATATAATTGCACTGGTTTCCCCACATAATGTGGTGTCTTTCCCTTGAATCAATGGTGTATCACGAACAAGCATCGTAAACTTATCTTTTCCAATACATCCAAAGGCATCTTTCGCAATAAACGTATAATCGGTTGTTTTCGTTGGTTTTGCCCAAACTTGTGGACAATCTAAACAACTTAAAGTTGCATCAGGAGTCCAGATATATTGATAATCTGGCGAAATACCATTTGGAGTAATCCCTTTGATTAATAAAGAATCACCGGGACAAATAATTGTTACCGGACTTGTTTTTGGATCTGGATTAGGTCTTACTAATATTTTAAACGTAATTGCTTTTCCTTTACAAACTCCTTTTGATGGGGTTACTGTTACAAGTGAAATATTTGGCGTATTTGTAGAAGTATTTAATCCTTTAAAATTGCCAATCGAATCTTTTCCAGTAGAAACCAAACCAGTTGTTGTATTATTTGTATACCAATTGAATGTAGTATTCGAAGAACCCGTAAATGTAATTAATCCGGAATTATTTCCTTTACATACAGTAACGTCTTCTAACGGATTAACAAACGCACCTGGGATTACCTCTACAGAATCTTTTCCTGAAATATTTGTGTTTTTACACGAATATTGTCCTCCATCTTTCACACTGACTAATTCATATACATATTTATCCGCTGCATTTGTTGGGACATCGATTACTGCAAATGAATTACTATTCGAACTAATATAATTTGAAACTCCATTCACTTTATATTCAAAAGTATAAGGTTGAACACCATTTGCCCCAGCAAACGTAATTGTAGGACCTGTGCCATCAATACAAACAGATTTTATACTTGCTTTGATAGTAGCCGTTGGTAATTTCTTCACTGAAATTGTCGCGGAAGTATTTTGTGGTTGGTAACATGCCAAACTACTTCCGTCTTTAATTCCGATTAAGGAGTAGGTATACGTAGCACTGGTAGTAGTTGGTTGCGCGACGTTTACACTATATTCACCTGTTTTTGTTGATATTGAAGGTTGTGTTAATCCATTAATTGCATAGGTGAATGTAAAAGGAGAAGTTCCGTTAACCCCTGTAAAAGTTACATTTGGCGATGTACCTCCTTCACAAACCGTTGCAGTTCCGCTAAGCTGTGCAATTGGTAAAGTATTTACATTAATGGTTACACTTCCACTAACTCCGTTACTACATTGAGAAGCACTAGATTCTTCCACACCAACTAATGCATAAACAAAAGTTCCTGCATTGGCAGTTGATACTGACAATGTCACAGAATCCGTTGATACAGCAGAGGTAATTTGTTTAATAGCTCCACCATTAATTGTGTATTTAAAAGTATATGGAGCAGTCCCATTTGCCCCTTTAAATGTAATTATAGGTTGAGCAGCATCTCGACAAACCGTTTTTTCACCGGCAATAGAAGCAGTAAGTAATGGTTTGATTGTTAAACTCATAGAATCCGATTTTGGACATACACCAGTTGTAGAATATTTCACAAAATAAGATTTAGCAAGGGATGCTGTTGGGAATAATTGACCAGAAATAGGATTTAATACCAGTCCAGTTGGCAATGAAGTAAAAACACCATTTTTCGTGCCTGAGATAGTTGGAATTGTTGAGGCTGTCTCATTCGAACAATATTGTGATAAATAACCTGTGAAAGAAGGATTATCCAATTTATTGACATTTAATTTAATGCTTGTTGGTGTACCAGTACAAATTGCACCAGAGGTTGGAATGGTATATTTTGGCGTTACGGTAATAGTTGCGGATTGTATCTGATTTGCTGAAACATTTTTCCCTATAAATGGAGTAATATTTCCTGATCCAGATGCACCCAAACCTATACTAGTATTTGTATTCGTCCAAGTAAATGTTGGTGTTGGAGTATTTCCTTTAAAAATAATTCCATTAAAGGTAATACCCGAACAAACGGTTGTATCCTTATGGGAAGATACCACTTTTGGATTATATACACGAACTATTACACTATCCGTATTACTACAACCAAATTGGTTTTGCCCAGTAATTACAAATTGTTGCGTAGAATCCAGGTTCGTTGTCACACTTGCACCAGAAGATTGGAAGCCTAATAATGCTGTATTTGGAGACCAATGATAATCTGCATTTTTAGTGATTCCAGTTGCAATTAATTTAATATTGGAACCTTTACAAACAGCAGTATCTTTGACCAATTTACTCGTTAATGAAGTTTGAACGATTCTACCTTGAATATGTGGTTTAGCACGAACTCTGTATTTGAAGTTTACAGAGTTTCCAATACACGTACCAATTCGAGACGTAACAATCATTTGCGCTAATGTATCTCTATAATTCACTACTCCTTTAGCAACATATGCTGGGATATTTGTGTTTCCAGTAGTTGGAATACCTACAGTTGCATTTGCGTTTGTCCAACTAAAAACAGAACCAGGATTTCCAGTGAATACAACAGGATCAAACGAAGTTCCTTCACATACATCTTGGTCATCTATATCGTCCAAGGATGGATTTCCACCTACACCAATACTTACCGTAGAATCATCTTTACAATTACCTGCTGTAGTATATTTTATCAAATAATTATTTGGCGTAGAGGCTAACAAATTTATTTCACCAGTAAATGTATTTATTACCAAACCACTAGGAGAATAACTAAACGTTCCACCAGGTGTCCCAGTAATCGTTGGAGTTGGATTTGCTTGCACCGCACAGAACGAATTATCAGAATAAGCAAATGCTGGATTATCAATTGGGTTAACAGATAAATTAAAAGACTTAGTCGCACCGGTACAACCATTAATTTCAGGAGTGACAAGCACATTTCCAAGGATAGATACACCTCCAAAAACAGTACCAGTTGCAATAAAAGATGGGATGTTACCCTCACCACTATCTGCTAATCCAATTACTGTATTGGAATTTGTCCATTTATAAATAGTATTTGCAGAACCTGAAAAAATTATCGGGTTAAAACTATCGTCTTGGCAACGTTGTTGACTTGATATTGGATTTACAAAAGCAGTAGGATTAATTACAATAGAAATGGATGAATCTTTTACACAGGAACCTGTAGTGGTATATTTAACTGTGTATGTATTTACAGTGGAAGTGGAAATGATAATTTTACCGGTACTAGGAGTCAAGGATAAACCAACAGGTGTTGAAGTAAACACTCCACCTGTAGTCCCAGTAATTGTTGGAGTAGGATTTGCATCTAACTGACAAATAGAATTTTTTGGGTAAGAAAAATAAGGCGCATCCATGGAATTTACAGTCAAATCAAAAGATGTTGGCGTACCAATACATCCATTAATTTTTGGTGTAACCACTATTTTACCAGTTACAGAAGGTCCATTTGGTGTAGTACCCCGTGCTTTGAATGCAGTAATATCACTTACACCTGAAGCAAGTAAACCAATGGATGTTTTAGAGTTTGTCCAATCAAATTGTGTATTTGGTGAACCAGTAAAAATAACCGTATTAAAATTCGAACCATCACAAACCGTTTGATCTAAAATAGAATTCACAATTGGTAAAGGGACTAATGTAATTACTTCTGTAGATGCTTTTGGACAAGCACCAGAAGTTAAATACGTTATGTTATACGTACCTGGAGTAGATGTACCTAAAGTAATTTTTCCTGAAGTTTTACTTAATGTTATACTTGATAAATTAGAAGTAAAAGTTCCACCTGATGTACCTAAAATTGTAGGCGTTGGATTAGAGGCATCCGCACAATATTTATTCGAAGAATAACTAAACGAAGCATCATCCGAAGGTTTAACAGTTAACACAAACATTTTAGCAGTCCCCACACAGGTACCAATCATTGGAGTTACTGTAATATTTCCTGCAATGCTATTATTTGTAGAATTAGTTCCAGTAAAAGAAGGAATATTACCAGTACCAGTTGCTGCTAAACCAATTGCTGAGTTCGTATTGGCCCAACTAAATTGAGTTCCTGTATTTCCACTAAAAATAACGGTATTAAAATTCACATCCGTACAAACGGTTTGCGAAGAAATAGCATTAACCGTTGGATTTTCGCCAACAGCAATGGACGTTGTTGCATTTGAAGCACATGCAATACCATTTATTGCATAAGTTACTACATAATTACCAGGAGTAGAATTCGCTAAATCAACGACACCATTTGTTGGGTTCACAGACAATCCAAATGGGAATGCTGAATAATTTCCTCCTGTTGGACCAGAAATCGTTGGTGACGGATTAACTTGATTTAAACAATAAGAAGTTTGAGGATAAGATACCGTTGTAGGTTGTAGTCCGTTTACTGTTAATTTAAATGTTTTTGGAGAACCAATACAGGCGCCAACACTTGGAGTGACAGTTATATTACTTACTCCAGAAGCAACACTCGTAAAGGAGTTGATATCACCAGTTCCAGCAGATGCCAAACCAATTGCGGAATTGTTATTCGTCCATGTATATACGGATCCTAAAGCTCCAGTAAAACTTATAGCATGGAAGTTACTTCCAGCACACACCGTTTGATCAGCAACTGTATTTACAGTAGGCGCATTCCCGATAGACATTGGCACCGAGTTTACGTTAGGACATTTTCCATGGGTGGTATAACTAACCATATAAGTTCCACTTAAAGAAGAAATTAGATCGATAACACCGCTTGAATTCATTGCTATTCCAGCAGGTAAAGAACTAAATGTACCACCAGATAAACCGTTTATAGAAGGAGACGGATTTGCTTGTGTTTTACAAAATGAAGTGTTCGAATAAGAAAAATTAGCATTATCTAATGCATTTACAGTTAATTTAAATGTTTTAGGACTTCCTACACAGGAACCCATTCTCGGAGTTACAGTAATTGTTCCGTAAATATCCGACGCAGTTATTATTGTTCCAGTTGCATTAAAACTCTGGATATCCCCTGTTCCACTTGCACTTAATCCAATTGCAGTATTCGTGTTAGTCCAATCAAATACGGTACCAGGGTTTCCAGAAAAAGCGATGGTAGAGAAAGCAACCCCCTCACATTTGGTTTGATCCGTAATTGCATCCACAATTGGATCATTACCAACAGCAATGTTTACTGTAGAGTCAATCGGACAATTTCCGTTTGTGGTATAAGTAATCGCATAAGTTCCAGAGGTAGAATTCGCTAAATTAATAGCACCACTAACATTATCTAAATCTAAACCTATCGGTGATACCGTAAAATTCCCTCCAGTTGCACCAGTAATTGAAGGGATTGGATTTACTTGTGATTTACAAAAGGAATTATCCGAATATGCGAAAGCAGGATTATCGAAATTATTCACGGTTAGTACAACAGAAATAGGAGTACCTAAACATACCCCTATCGAAGGTGTAACCTGTAAAATTGCTGTTTCCGGATTTCCACCTTTATAAGTGCCGGATGCTTTAAAAGAAGATATACTTCCTGTCCCAGATGATGCTAAACCGATTGAGGTGTTACTATTTGTCCAATTAAACAAAGTAGAAGATGTACCGCTAAAATTAATAGAATTAAAGTTTGCATTTTGACAAACAATCTGATTACTTACCGAATTAACTACTGGTTCAGGATTAATTTTTACCACTGTTGAAGAAACCTTTGGACATACACCAGGAGTTAGGTAGGTTATATTATATATACCTGGTGAGGAGGAACTTACTGCAATTTTACCGGACGTCGGATTCAATGAAATACCTGTTACTGGCATAGCAGAAAAGGTTCCAGCAGCAGTACCTGTAATTGTTGGGGTTATATCTTGTGCGTTAGAACAGAAAGATGCCGCAGTATAACTAAACGTAGCATCATCCACTGGATTAACTTTAAGATCGAAAGATTTAGGTGTTCCTTTACAAGAACCTGCTCGAGGAGTTACGGTTACCGTTCCTTGAATAGCAGATTTTGAAGTATTAATGGATACAAAAGAAGGTATATCACCAGTACCGGAAGTAGCTAAACCAAGGCTTGTATTTGAATTTTTCCAATCAAAAACAGAACCTGGAGAACCTGTAAAACTAGTAGGAGTAAAACTAGTACCTGCACACACTGTTTGACCTAATATGGTATTAACCGCAGGATTAAAACTAATTCCTACAGGAACAATTGCAGTATCTGCACAGACACCTGTAGTTCGATACATTACATTATAAAACCCTTCTGTAGAGGTTATTATATCAATTTTACCTGTTAAAGCATCTATCGTTAATCCATTTGGTGTAGCAGAAAACACCCCTCCGGTTGCACCAGAAATTGTTGGAGTTGGATTAACATCTGCTGCGCAATATGAATTATCCGAATACGTTATCCCAACATTATCGGAATAGTTGAGTGTCAGAGTAAATGTCTTAGTAGATCCAATACAAGATCCAATACGAGGTGTAACAGTAACAGTGGATGACAATGTGTTCATATTCACAGAAACACCTGTACCAGAGAATGCCGCGATGTTACCACTTCCAGATGCTGCCAATCCAATCGATGGTGTATTGTTTACCCAATTGAAAGAAGTACCAGCAGATCCAGTAAAATTAATCGGGTCAAAACTAGTTCCAATACATTTAGACTGACTAATTATTGAATTTACAGAAGGATTATCCCCTAATGTCAAATTTAACGAAGAAGAATTAGGACAAGTTCCATTAGTGGTATATGTTAAAAGATATGCACCAGGAGTTGAACTAGCTAATGTAATCAAACCAGTAGACGGATTCAAGGTTAAACCGTTTGGGGAAGCACTAAAAACACCTCCTGTTTTTCCAGTAATATTAGCAATTGGGTTTGCATCTAGCGTCGTACAAAAAGAATTACTTGGGTAAGTAAAAGAAGCATTATCTTTCGCATTAACTTGTAATTGGAATGTATCCGTTTTTCCAATACATGAACCAGCAAAAGGAGTTACAACAACAATTCCTGAAACACTAGAGCCACTCGCGATTGTTCCGGTACCTTTAAAACTAGCAATATTACCACTTCCATTGGTAGATAATCCAATTGTACTATTTGAGTTTGTCCAATTAAATAATGACCCTGGATTTCCTGCGAAATTGACAGCATTAAAATTGGTGCCTTCACAAACCGATTGATCACTTGTAACATTTACGCTAGGGTTATTTGAAATACTTAGAAGTACAGTAGAGTCTTGTGAACAAGTACCTCCAGTAGTATATTTTACGGAATAATAACCATCTTTAGAACCTGCAAGATTTACAACACCAGTTATTGGATTTAAAGCAAGTCCTGCTGGCAATGCTGTAAATGTACCACCTGTTGTCCCAGTAACGGTTGGAAAAGGATCCGCATCTAAATTACAGTAAGAAGTAGCATTATATGAGAATGCTGGATTTTCGAGTGATTTGATCGTAATAAAAAATGACTTTGGCGTACCTACGCACCCACCCATATTTGGAATAACATTAATTACTGCTGTTTGCGCAGGTCCACCCAAAGTGGTACCAGTGCCTTTAAAAGCAGATATATTTCCTGTACCTGATGATGCTAAACCAATAGCAGTATTTGAGTTTGTCCATTGATACGTTGGTGTACTATTTCCAGTAAAAGTTATTCCATTTACCATACTACCTTCACAGACAGTTTTATCGGTTATAGCATTTACTGTTGGTACTTGGTTCACGGTTATTGTTGTTTGTGCAAATTGCGGACAAACACCGTTAGTAACCACGGAATAAGTAATTATACTAGTCCCTGGTGTTTTACCGCTTACCAAACCTGTAATTGAGTCAATAGAGGCAATACTCGCTGTAGAAGAGGACCATTTACCACCCGGAGTTACATCTTCGAGTAGCGTTGTTGCATTTTCACATACCGTAGTATTACCACTAATTGGAGAAACCTTTAATGCACCAGTAATATTTACATTGGTAGTAACCGTAGTTGTACAATTGTTTTCAGAGACAGCATATGAAATCGTACTAGAACCTGCATTAATTCCGATAACCATACCAAAACCATCAATAGAAGCAATTCCGGGGATTGAACTTGACCAAACACCATTAAGTGTTTCATTTTCTAATTGTGTTGAAGAACCGGCACAAATCTCTACTTTACCAGTTATTGGTGAAACAACGGGCATTGCGAATACACGGATTGTATCTTTTTTTGTTGTGGTACAAATTCCTATTGTTTTACTGTAAGTGATTACCGAAGTCCCAGGACCGGTACTTGTTATCAATCCGGCAGTATTTACTGTTGCAACCCCTAGGGATGCGCTTTTCCAAGTACCATCTGTAGTTGCACTTGCTAATTGCAAAGTAGCACCCATACACATTGTAGAGCCACCAGTAATATCAGCAACCATTGGAGAGGCATTAATTGTAACAATAGCAGTATTTGTCGTTGTACAACCATTTTCAGAAACAGCATACGAAACAATACTTGTTCCAAAAGTAAGTCCTGAAAGCATTCCATTTTGATCAACAGTCACAACCGTTGGATTATTACTAGACCAACTACCTTTTGGAGTTAAACAGGTTAATTGACTCGCATTACCAGAACAGAAAGTTGTATTTCCTTCTATTGGAGCAACAATAGGCAAAGCATTTACAGCAATAGCAGTTGAACTAGTATTAGAACAACCTCCAGAGGTAACTGTGTATAAAATAACTGCCGCTCCTGGTTTTACTCCTGTTACTACCCCTGTACCATTTACAGAAGCTACCAAAGGATCGGAACTACTCCAAATACCGGTTGGAGTAACATTGGACAGAGGAGTTGTAGCACCAACACAAACATTTGTTGCACCAATAATTCGAGTTATAGTTGGCAAAGGTTTTATCGTTACTGCTTTTGTTTTTTCAGTACTACAACCATTCGCGTTAACCGTATAACGAATCAAAGAAATTCCCGCTTTTATCCCAGTAACTTCCCCTGTAGAAGAATTGATTGTAGCATAAGCAGTTGAATCACTTGTCCAAACACCATCGGTGGTAGTATTTGCTAATATACTTGTAGCATTTACACAAATTACTGTATTCCCTGTAATAGCAGGTACAACAGGAGAGTTAACCACAATTACTGTAGCATTTTGTGTCGTTGTACAACCATTTATTGTGACAGCATAACTAATTTGAGAAGATCCACCAGTAACGCCTGTAACTAAACCTGTATTCGAAATAGTTGCAATAGCTGGACTAGCACTTGTCCAAACACCATTTACTGTAACGTTTGCTAATTGCGAAGTTAAACCAGAACAAACGGTTAAGTTTCCAGTAATGGAAGAAACCACTGGCATTGGATTAACTGTGATCGTAAAATTACTCGTAGACGTACATCCATTAGCGGTAACTGCATACGAAATTACACTAGAAGAACCCGAAATTAAACCTGTAACTAATCCGTTAGCATCTACAGATGCAACATTTGCAGATGCACTAGACCAAACGCCACTAGGAGTGACGCATGCTAATTGTGTTGTTTTACCCATACAAACGATGGAAGAACCAGTCACCGCAGCTACTATTGGTAATGCGTTCACCGTAATTGTACTATTCACAGTTGTCGCACAGTTGTTTGTAGTAACAACATAACTTATACTACTAGTTCCAGCTTTGATTGCTGTTACTAGACCATTTACATCTATTGTTGCTACGCTTGTTGTTCCACTTGACCAAATACCATTTGCAGTTGTATTTGCTAGTTGGGTAGTTGCTAATTCACATAGCGTTGTAGTTCCAGTGATGGCTGCAACTACTGGGAATGCATAGATTCGAACCGTTGCAGTATCTGCTTTAAAACACCCATTTACATCCGTAACCGTATAACTAATTACACTCGAACCAGCACTTTTACCAGTAACTAAACCGGTACCAGATATTGTTGCTACACTTGTACTTCCACTTGACCAAACACCAGCTGCAGTTGCATTTGTAAGTGGAGTTGTAAGACCAATACATGCTTGTTTTGTTCCCGTTATACTTGCTACAATTGGCAATGGATTCACGGTTATTGATTTGGTAACCGTTTTGGAACATCCTACTTGAGTTACTGTATAACTGATACTTGCTGAACCAGCACTTACACCTGTTATAGTACCAGTTGTAGGATCAATTGTTGCTATACTAGGAGTATCACTTGACCAAGTACCACCCGCAGTAGTATTGGAATAGGTAGTAGTAGCTGCTACACAAACAGAAGAACTTCCTGTAATCGCTGGTACTACTGGAAGCGGAGTAACATTCAATGTCACATTACGTGTAGTTGTACACCCGTTTATGGTAACTGCATATCCAATTATACTTGATCCACCGGAAATTCCGGTTGCTAAACCAGCTGTATCTATGGTTGCAATATTTATTGAACCACTTGACCAAACTCCACTTGGTGTTGTACTAGTAAATTTCGTTGAAGCACCAGCACAAATTGTCGTAAGACCTGTTATTGGATTAACACTCGGCATGGAAAAAGTATTTACAATGGTAGATTTAGTTGTAGAACAACCTAAAATTGTAACTGTATAATCTATTTGACTAGTACCAGGTGTTAATCCTGAAACTAAACCAGAACTATTGATTGTGGCAACAGCAGGAGTTAAACTTGTCCAAACTCCTCCAGGTGTAGTATTAGTTAATTGGCTGGTTGCTCCAACACAAACATTTGTTGAACCGGTTATTGGAACTACAATTGGCAATGCATTCACCGTAATTGTACTGTTCACCGTTGTTGCACAGTTGTTTGTTGTAACAACATAACTAATACTACTAGTTCCAGCCTTGATTGCTGTTACTAGCCCATTTACATCTATCGTTGCAACACTTGTTGTTCCACTTGACCAAACACCATTTGCAGTTGTATTAGCTAGTTGGGTAGACGCTAATTCACAAAGTGTTGTAGTTCCACTAATAGCAGCAACAACTGGGAATGCGTAAATTTGGATTGTTGTCGTATCTGTATTAACACACCCATTTACATCCGTAACTGTGTAACTAATTAAACTCGAACCAGCAGTTTTACCAGTAACTAAACCTGTTCCTGATATTGTTGCTACACTCGTACTTCCACTTGACCAAACACCAGTAGCAGTTGCATTTGTAAGTGGAGTTGTAAGACCAATACATGCTTGTTTCGTTCCCGTTATACTTGCTACAATTGGCAATGGATTCACGGTTATTGTTTTGGTAACCGTTTTGGAACATCCTACTTGAGTTACTAGGTAACTGATACTTGCTGTACCGGCACTTACACCTGTTATAGTACCAGTGGTAGGATCGATTGTTGCTACACTAGGAGTATCGCTTGACCAAGTGCCTCCCGCAGTAGTATTTGTAAACTTAGTAGTAGCTGCTTCACAGACAGAGGCACTTCCAGTGATCGCTGGTACAACAGGAAGGGCGGTTACTGAAACAGTAGCGTTACTAATCGTTGTACAACCGTTTACAGTTACCGCGTACGTAATCAAACTAGTACCTGCTTTTATACCTGTAACCAATCCATTTGCAGAAATAGTAGCATTCGCTGGAGTTCCACTCGTCCAGACACCACCTAAAGTTGTATTTGATAATTGACTAGTTGCCTCCGCACACACGGTAGTATTTCCAGTAATTGGATTAACACTTGGCATGGAAAAAGTACTAACCGTTTCAGAACTTTTAGAAGTACACCCTAAAATTGTTACTGTATAATCAATTAGTGTTGTACCTGGCGTTAATCCAGAAACTAATCCTGTACTATTTATAGTTGCAACAGCAGTAGTGAAACTTGACCATACACCACCAGGTGTAGTATTAGTTAACTGGCTTGTAGCACCAACACAGACATTTGTTGAACCAGCAATTGGGTCCACAATTGGTAAAGCATTAACGGTTAAAGTATCTTTTACAGTAGTAGCACATCCATTGGTTGTAACAACATATTTAATTATACTTTGTCCAGCAGAAACAGGAGTAACTAAACCAAGTGAGTTTATTGTTGCAACTCCTGTATTTAAACTTGACCATACACCAGTAGGAGTAGCGTCAGCTAATTGTGTAGTAACATCTTCACAAATTGTTTTTATACCCGTGATAGGTGCAACAGTTGGGAATGCATATACTCTAATAGTAGTAGTATCTGAACTAATACAACCATTTATATCCGTAACTGTATAACTCACCAATGTTTTCCCTGCCGCAACACCTGTTACCAAACCATTGTTAATTGAAGCAACAGCTGGTGAAGCAATAGACCAAACCCCAACACCAATTGCTGTTGAGTTTGTTAATTTAGTCTTCATACCGACACAAACATGTTTTATACCAGAAGTTGTGCTTACTGCAGGTAATGCATTTACAGTTACGATAGTACTAACAACCGTCGTACAACCAAGACTAACAACTGTATAATCTATTTCTGTAAACCCATCACTAATACCTGAAACAAGACCTGTGCTAGGGTTAACTGTAGCAATATTTGTAGAACTACTACTCCAAGTACCTCCAACAGTAGTATTCGCGAGTTGCGTGGTTGTTCCAATACAAATGTTAGTCGTACCAGTAATAGCATTCACAATTGGCAATGGGTTAACGGTGAATTTGCGTAAAGTATCATGACAACCAGTTGCTGTTTTGGTATATGTAAGTAATGTTTTCCCCGCAGATAAACCAGTAATTGCCCCTGTATTTGTGATAGAAGCAATAGTTGGTGAAGAACTTGTCCAAGTACCCAATGAATTTGGGGATACCGATGAGGCAAATCCTTCACAGATAGTATCGTTACCAAGATAAGCAACCACTGGAAGATCCTTCACGGTGACAGTACCTACTAAAGTGGAATCATCTTTTGTAGGACAAGATCCTGTAGCAGTAACCGCATAAGCATATGGAGAACCAACTGTAGTTGTAGGTTTCCCAAATATTTTAAGCGTTGGATAATTAAAAGAATAAGTTACACCAGCAGGCAAACCAGTTGCCGTAGCATCCGTACCATTATAAGAAACATCATAAAATATGGTATCTAAGGCACTATTTTTACAAATATTTTGAGAAGTTGTAGCAAGGGAAGAAGTTAAGCCAATCACATTCCCAACAACAAAAACTTGTTCATGTAAATCGTAACCATCTCCACCAGGAGGAACATCTCCAGCATACGTTGCTACCATTGCAAAATCATACATTCCTTGTAAATGCATATCAACAGTAGCCGTAAAAGTTTTTGTTATTCCAGTATTAGTTGCAATTGATATTCCGCTCCAGTTTTGACTAAATGTTTGTGTCGTATTATCTGGAGCTGTCACTAAAACAGTAATTGTAACTGTTTTGTTTAAAATCGCACTACCACCCGTATTTTTAAATTTAACACCTAATGAACGTCCAATATTTGGACACATATTATTATATGGAAATGGATCTCCACTTAATGTATTCAGTGTTTCTACTACTATATTTTGCGAATACGAAAAAGAGCTAAACAAACAAAACATTGCTAACACAATCTTAGCAAGATAATTTAAACTCTTATTACTCCACGTATGGTATGCGTGTATCATTGTTACTAATTTTTATCTCGATGTAGTTATCTGGTCGATTCTTGTACAACCTCCAAAAATAACATAAATAATTAAAATTATTACGTTAAAATCGGTAAAAGGTTGCCTAAAACGACAGATGAAAAAGTTGAAAGTGGCTAGTGCAGAATTAATTGAAAAAAAAATAAATTATAAACGAAATTTTTATTGGTTCAATACCACAAAAAGGGTAATTTTGTACCGAAAAATTATTTTATTTATAATTAATCTAAATAACACAATTTTTAAGATTCATTCCTATGATTAAAATAACAGATAACGCTAAAAAACAAGCCATTAGATTAATGGAAGACGAAAACAAAGAGGGGTATTTTATCCGTGTTGGCGTTGAAGGTGGTGGTTGCTCTGGTTTGATGTACCAGTTAAAATTTGACAACGAGGATAAAGAAGATGATAAAATCTTTGAAGACAATGGCATGAAGGTGGTTGTAGATAAGAAAAGTTTTCTCTATTTAATTGGTACAACCCTTGATTTTTCAGGAGGTTTGAACGGAAAGGGATTTGTCTTTGAAAATCCGAACGCAGGAAGAACTTGTGGATGTGGGGAAAGTTTTTCTATCTAACAAAACTAGTATGAGTTATACCGAAGATCAATTAGCAAAAGATTTAGAAAATCAAGAATATAAATTTGGTTTTGTTACCAATATTGAGTCCGATCAAGCACCGAAAGGTCTGAATGAAGATATTATTCGTTTTATTTCTGCGAAGAAAGAAGAGCCATCTTGGTTGTTAGAATATCGTTTGAATGCTTTCAAGGCATGGCAAGCGATGACTGAACCAGAATGGGCACACGTTACTTACGAAAAACCAAACTTTCAAGATATTATCTATTATTCTGCACCGAAACAGAAAAAGAAATACGAAAGTTGGGACGATGTAGAGCCAGAAATGAAAGAAACCATGAAAAAATTGGGGATTTCGATGGACGAACAACAACGTTTGACAGGCACTAACATGGCAGTTGACTTTGTGATGGACTCTGTTTCTGTTGCAACCTCTTTCAAAGAAAAACTAAGCGAATTAGGCATTATTTTTTGTTCTTTTTCCGATGCTGTAAAAGAGCATCCGGAATTGGTTAAAAAATACATGGGAACGGTTGTTCCGCACACCGATAATTTTTATGCAGCACTAAACGGCGCCGTATTTACGGATGGTTCATTTTGTTATATTCCAAAAGGAGTTCGTTGTCCGATGGAATTGTCTACCTACTTCCGAATCAACGAAGGGGGAACTGGACAATTTGAGCGTACACTAGTAATTGCAGATCAAGGAGCTTACGTTTCTTACTTAGAAGGTTGTACCGCTCCACAACGCGATGAAAATCAATTACATGCCGCAGTTGTAGAATTAATCGCTTTGGAGGATGCTGAGATCAAATACTCCACCGTACAAAACTGGTATCCAGGAGACAAAGATGGTAAAGGAGGGATTTTTAATTTTGTGACTAAACGTGGAATTTGTGAGAAAAATGCTAAAATTTCATGGACACAAGTGGAAACTGGTTCTGCAGTAACTTGGAAATATCCATCCTGCATTTTAAAAGGTGATCATTCAATTGGTGAATTCTACTCCGTAGCAGTAACGAATAACTTCCAACAAGCGGATACTGGAACTAAGATGATTCACCTTGGAAAAAACACGAAGAGTACGATTATTTCTAAAGGAATTTCTGCAGGAAAGTCGCACAACTCGTATAGAGGTCTTGTTCAAATACATAAGAGTGCGCAAAACGCGCGTAATTTTTCACAATGTGACTCCTTATTAATGGGAGATACGTGTGGTGCACATACCTTCCCATACATCGAGTGTAAAAATAGCAGTGCTAAAATTGAACACGAAGCTACCACTTCCAAAATTGGAGAAGATCAAATATTCTATTGTTTACAACGTGGAATAAGTGAAGAAAAAGCGATTAGTTTGATTGTTAATGGTTATTGCAAGGAAGTATTAAACCAATTGCCGATGGAATTTGCTGTGGAAGCGCAGAAATTGTTGGCGATAAGTTTGGAGGGGTCGGTAGGATGATGGATTGGCAGATTGCAGATTTGCAGATTACAGATTAGTAGATTACAGATTTGCAGATTATAAGATTGCAAATTAGTAGATTGCAAATTAGTAGATTGCAGATTAGTAGATTGCAGATTACAGATTATAAGATTGGCAGATTAGTAGATTGCAAATTAGTAAATTGCAGATTATAGATTGGGAGATTGAAGAATTTAGAATTAATTGATTATTAAATGGCGACTATAAAGAATTTTGAAGAATTAGAAGTTTGGAAAATTGCTATGGAATTATGTACGGAAGTATATAATTTAACGAATAAAGAACTTTTCTCTAAAGATTTCGCACTAAAAGACCAAATTAGAAGATCAGCTATTTCAATTCCATCTAATATTTCTGAAGGGTATGAAAGAGATGGAATAAATCAATTTCTCTATTTTCTTGCTATTTCTAAAGGTTCTTGTGGCGAATTAAGAACGCAACTTCGAATTGCTTCAAACTTAAACTATATATCAAACATCGAATTCGATATCCTGAATGAAAAATGCTTATCGACAAGCAAACAACTTTCAGGTTTTAGTAAATATTTAAGAAATTATAAATTAAACGAAAAGAATAATAAATTACAAATTCAATCTGTCAATTTGTAATCTGAAAATTTTTTAATCTATTAAAAATGATAAAAATAAACGATTTACACGCTTCCATCGAAGGAAAAGAAATTCTAAAAGGATTAAATTTAGAAGTTAAAGCTGGTGAAGTACATGCAATTATGGGTCCTAACGGTGCTGGAAAGAGTACTTTGGCATCTGTGCTTGCTGGTCGTGAAGAATATGAAATTACAGCAGGATCTGTAGATTTTGACGGTAAAGATTTATTGGAACTATCTACCGAAGATCGTGCACGTGAAGGTTTGTTCTTAGCTTTCCAATATCCTGTAGAAATCCCTGGTGTTTCAAACATTAACTTTTTGCGAACTGCCTTAAATGAAATTCGCGAGTACAAAGGAGAAGAACAAATTTCCGCAAAAGACTTCATGCAATTGGTTCGTGAGAAATCTAAAATTGTGGAATTAGACGCAAAATTAGCATCGCGTTCCGTAAACGAAGGTTTTTCAGGAGGTGAAAAAAAACGTAACGAAATCTTTCAAATGGCGATGTTACAACCAAAATTATCCATCTTAGATGAGACCGATTCAGGTTTGGATATCGACGCATTACGTATCGTGGCAAATGGGGTAAACACCTTGAAAACGAAAGAAAATGCAACCATCGTTATTACCCACTACCAACGTTTGTTGGATTATATCGTTCCTGACTTTGTACACGTACTATACAATGGAAGAATTGTTAAGACAGGTCCAAAAGAATTGGCTTTAGAATTAGAAGAAAAAGGTTACGATTGGATTAAAGCTGAATTTGCTGACTAGGCTTCGAGAACCTCAGGTTTCGAGAGCCTCAACCTACGGGAACCTCAGCTTTCGAGAGCCTCAGGCTGCGAGGATATTAAAAATGAATAATTGAATTTACATCGAATTTGAACATGGATCAAATCACTAAATTTCACGAACGTATTGCATTGGAAGGAGTTAAATTAGTAATTCCAGAAACACAAAGGGCACTTGCATTTGCAACCCTTTCTCAAAATGTGTTTCCAACTACACGTACAGAAGCATGGAAATACACGCGTACGGCACGTATTGCAAACGCTCATTTTGCGATACAAACTTCTTCTGAAATAACGTCTATCGAAAATTATAAAATAGAAGGATTAACGGGATCTGTTTTGGTATTTGTTAATGGATTTTACTCCGAAACTTTATCCGAAATCAATCCAGAAACAGGACTGCAAGTAAGTCCATTAAGTCAAGTTTCTTCAGAATGGATTGCTGAAAATTCTACCAAAAACATTGCTGTGGAAGGTGAAATTTTTAATGCAATCAATACGTATTATGCGACAGATGGTGTTGCGATTAGCATCTCTAAAAATGTTGCCGCTAAGCAAAGTATTCAAATTATTCATTTGACAACTGGTTCGAATAACATCGCTAGTACGCGTAATATCATCCATGCACTTGAAAATACACAAGCACATATTACGTTTAGTTATTATGGAGAAAATTCTTCCCAAAACTTTACAAACACCATCAGTGAAATTCATCTGGAACAAAATGCAAAATTGTTTGTAGACAAAATTCAAGCGGAAGGAGCGGAAGACTTTCACATCGGTACAGAACAAGTAATCCAAGAACGTGACTCTACATTTACCTTAACCACCTCTACCTTTTCCGGATCCATTGTACGCAACAATGTAAATGTGCAGGTTATCGGTGAAAATGCGGAGACAAATCTTTTTGGAACGTATTTATTAAATGGCAAACAAGTAGTTGACAACCATACTACCGTAGACCATAAAGTAGCACATTGTATTTCGAATGAATTATACAAAGGCGTATTGGATGATGCGTCGACGGGTGTGTTTAATGGGAAAGTATATGTTCGCCAAGACGCTCAAAAAATTAACGCATTTCAATCCAATGCAAACGTATTGTTGAGTGATAATGCTTCCATGAACTCCAAACCAGAATTAGAGATTTATGCGGATGATGTGAAATGTTCGCATGGTTCTACCACTGGTCAGATAGACGAAGAAGCGATTTTCTATTTACGTGCACGCGGAATTTCAGAAAAATCTGCAAAAAGCTTACTTTTACATGGTTTTATAGGTGACGTACTCGATAAATTTACTTCTGAAGCAGTAAAAGAAAAAGTGACAACACTTGTAAACAATAAATTAGGTGTAAATAAAGGGTAAACGCTGCATGGAAGAGCGATTAGATAAAATACTAGTAAACAGAGGTTTAATTTCTACTCGCGTTCGAGCAGAAAAAATGATTGAAGAAGTTGGTGTAAAAGTCGATGGGAAATTAATCAATAAACCTGGAAAAAAAATCGCTGAAACAGCAGTTATAGAACTGATTGAAGAAGAATTGCCATGGGTATCTCGCGGTGCTTTAAAATTATTAAAAGCGTTAGAAACTTGGGATATTCCAGTAGCAGGAAAAACAGCCATGGACCTTGGCGCTTCAACAGGCGGATTTACGGAGGTATTATTAAGTAAAAATATTGCCAAAGTATATTGTGTGGATGTTGGCACAAACCAATTACACGAACGTATTAAATCCAACCCAAAGGTTATCGATTTACAACAAACCCATGCGCGTGAATTAACCTTACGCCATATTCCGGAACAAGTAGGAATCATCGTAATTGATGTTTCCTTTATTTCTCTTGAAAAAATATTTCCTTTCTTACACCCATTTATCACTATGGGTGGCGATATTATTGCATTGGTAAAACCGCAATTTGAAGCAGGAAGAGAAAACATTTCCAAAAAAGGAATTGTAAAAAATCAAAAACTATATCCTGAAATATTAGAACAGGTAAAAACGTATGCGTTACGTAGTAATTTTACCGTTCAAGAGAGCATTGAATCCCCATTATTAGGTGGAGATGGTAATCGCGAATTTTTAATGTGGTTGAAAAAAAATAACTAACTTAAACAAACATTTCATCAAATGGAAACACGTCCTAAAAGAAAATTATCCAGTAGAGAAGTTAGAGAAGATTTTCCTGCATTACGTCAAACCATTTACGGGAAAAATTTGATTTATTTTGATAATGGTGCGACCTCTCAAAAACCACAATCGGTTATTGACGCAATCAATTTATATTACACCAAAAACAACGCGAATATTCACCGAGGTGTCCATCATTTAAGTCAAAAGGCGACCAATGAATATGAGGCAGCACGCGCAACTATCGCTAACTATATTCACGCAAAACATACACACGAAATCATATTCACGAAAGGAACTACCGATAGTATTAATCTCGTAGCAAATTCTTTTGGTGCTTTGTTGCAAGCGGGTGATGAAATCATTATTTCTCATATGGAACACCATTCCAACATTGTGCCATGGCAAATGCTATGTGCACGTGTAGGCTGTGTACTAAAAGTAATTCCGATTAGTAAAAAAGGAGATTTATTATTGGAGGAATATGAAAAATTACTTTCTCCAAAAACGAAATTAGTTTCGGTTACCCATATTTCCAATACGCTAGGAACAATAAACCCTATCAAAAAAATGATTGTTAGTGCGCATGCAGTTGGTGCAAAAGTACTCATCGACGGTGCACAAAGTATCCAACATACCAAGATTGATGTACAGGAATTAGATTGTGATTTCTTTGCATTCTCCGGACATAAAGTATTTGGTCCAACTGGTATTGGCGTATTATATGGTAAAGAAGCACTGTTAAATAAAATGCCTCCCTACCAAGGTGGTGGCGATATGATTGCGAAAGTGACATTCGAAAAAACAACGTATAACGAATTACCTTTCAAATTTGAAGCCGGCACACCACATATTGCAGGTGCTATATGTTTGGGGAAAGCCATTGAATATTTGAGTCAATTTAACATCGAAGACATTGAACGTCATGAATTAGAATTAGCAGATTATGCGCATGACTTATTGTTAACGTTTGAGGGCTTACACATTGTTGGTGAATCTAAAAAGAAAACAAGTGTTGTATCGTTTGTTATCGATGGAATACATCCGTTTGATTTGGGTACTTTGTTGGATAAACAAGGTATTGCAGTACGTACGGGCCATCATTGCACACAACCATTGATGGATTTTTATCGTATTCCAGGGACTGTGCGTGCATCGTTTGCATTTTACAATACCAAACAAGAAATAGACACTTTTATCGGCGCTTTGGAAAAAGCCATTACGATGCTTAAATAACGCACTATGACACTACAAGAAAAACAAGAAGAGGTCATTGAGGACTTTGCGATCTATGACGATTGGATGGAGAAATACGAGTACCTCATCGAGTTAGGAAAAGATTTACCAAAAATAGCGGACGATAAAAAAACAGAAGACCGCATCATTGAAGGATGTCAGTCGAAAGTTTGGTTAGATGCAGAATTTCGGGAAGGCACCATGCACTTCAAAGCAGATTCTGACGCGATTATTACGAAAGGAATTATTGGCTTACTGATTCGTGTGTTAGACAATGAAACGCCAGAAGAAATTCTTAAAAACGAATTGTTTTTCATCGACCGTATTGGCTTGCATGAACACCTCTCACCTACCCGATCAAACGGTTTAGCGAGTATGGTAAAAAAAATGAAAATGGCATCATTAGTAGCCCTTGGCACTACAAAATAAAATAGGATGGAATTAGAAAACAAAATTGTTGACATGCTAAAAACCATATACGATCCAGAAATTCCTGTGGATGTATATGAATTAGGATTGATTTATGAAGTGAAAATTTCTCCTGAAAACCATGTGGAGATTGATATGACTTTAACTTCTCCAAATTGCCCTGTGGCAGAAACAATGCCGAAGGAAGTAGAAGACAAAGTTGCTTCTGTGGAAGGAGTTGCTTCGTGTAAGGTGAATATTGTATTTGAACCTACTTGGGATAAGGATATGATGTCTGAAGAAGCAAAACTAGAATTAGGATTTTTGTAAATGTATTTTAAAAGCCTCTTTCATCGTTGGTTTTCAAAATTTATTTCCTCATATACTAGTGTATACTGCGGGATGAAATTGTCACCTCCCTTAATCCCTCCTCAAGGAGGGAGACAAATAAAAATATTTCTTTATATTTATTGTAAAAGAAGTATTAATCACCTCCCTTAATCCCTACTCACTTCGACAAACTCAGTGTAAACTAGGGAGGGAAGTTAAAAATAAAGTACTATGAGAAGAGTTGTAATCACAGGAATGGGTGCATTGACACCAATTGGAAATTCTGTAGAAGAATACTGGACGAATCTAAAAAATGGGGTGAGTGGCGCTGGTCCAATTACCAAATTTGACACCGAAAAATATAAAACGACATTCGCTTGCGAACTAAAAGAATACGATGCAAAAGCACATTTTGATGTAAAGGAAATTCGCAAATACGATCCATTTACACAATATGCTTTGGTTTCCGTAGATGAAGCGGTGAAACAAGCAAACTTGGATTTCGAAAACTTAAATTGCAACCGTATTGGGGTAATTTGGGGTTCTGGAAATGGGGGAATTCAAACCTTCCAAGACCAAATGATGGAATTTTGTCAGGGAGATGGTACTCCACGATTTACACCTTTCTTTATCCCAAGAATATTGGTAGATATTGCCTCTGGAGTTATTTCGATTAAATATGGATTACGTGGGGTGAATTATTGTCCTGTTTCGGCATGTGCCACTTCCAATACCGCATTGATTGACGCGTTCAACTACATTCGTTGGAACAAGGCGGATATCATTATTTCCGGTGGTTCTGAAGCAGCGATCAACCAAGCAGCAATTGGAGGATTCTCTTCAGCGCAAGCCTTATCAAAACGCAACGACGACTATAGCACTGCATCGAGACCATTTGACGTACACCGTGATGGATTTGTGATGGGGGAAGGTGCTGGAGCGATCATCTTAGAAGAATACGAGCATGCAGTAAAACGTGGCGCTACAATTCTTGGAGAAGTGGTAGGTGGTGGAATGGCTGCAGATGCTTACCATTTAACAGGAACACACCCAGAAGGGGAAGGCGCAGTTCTTGGAATGGAGTTGGCATTGGAAGAAGCGGAAATTACACCGGCAGACATCGACTATATCAACATGCACGCTACCTCTACCCCACAAGGAGATGTAAGTGAATTAATTGCTGCGAAACGTGTATTTGGTGAACGTAAATCTTTAAGTATCTCAGGTACAAAATCGATGACGGGTCACTTGTTGGGTGCTGCAGGAGCGATTGAAGCCATTGCGTGTATCAAAGCCTTACAAGACGACATGGTGCCACCAACCATCAATACCACAGAAATTGAACCAGACTTTAAAGATTTATTCCATTTTCCATTGGCAAAAGCGGAACCAAAAAAATTAACGTATGCGATGAGTAATACCTTTGGATTTGGAGGACATATTGCTTCGGTGATTTTTAAGAAGTTTGAAAAATAAGACGATATAAAAATGATAGTTAAAGCCTTACAGCGATGTAGGGCTTTTTTTGTTTTGAAGAAATTATTAAAAAAATTGTACTTTAGTGAACCTCATTCTATGGCGGTTATCCAACTATAGGTAGTTGAATAACATACTATTTATGAGGTGTATATATAAGTTAGCACCAACTGCTCGACAAAAATCTCGCTTCGTATCTGGGGGAAATCGGAAAGTTTTAAATTCTCACTTCGTATAAAATCCTCAAAGGACGACTACAACTAAAAGTCGATCTGAAATTAAAATTCAAAATTGGGCTTTAGGACAAAAAATGACAAACTAAATTAAAAGAACAACCGCATTGGTCGACCTAGAGTAATTCAGAATATAAACAACAGAAAAACGTTATAAATGAAAAAACGATTTTTAATGTCAATTCAAATAACTATGATTGTTTTTGCTATTGTAAGTTTATTTTTACCTTATTTAATAAGGTTAAATATCCATAGTGGAAATCTTAATATTTCAAAAATTGAATATGGACATAAATTCTCAACCGCTTTAATATCAATTAGTTTTATGCTTATTACTTTTTACTACAAACAAGAAGTTAGAAATAACATTATAACAATTTTCCTTTCGAGTTTAATTTGTTTAAGTGTTTATTTGGTAAGACTTATGATTCATTTTCAAGGCTTTATAGACCATGATTTTGATACAAAAGCGGGAATTGGATTTGTAACTTTAACAATTTGTTCTATTTTATTTTGTTCATTTATATTTATTGAATTATTTTATGACCATAAGAAAAAAAAAGTTGGACAAAAATAGAATTCGAGAGACAAACTTAAACTGAAAACCAAAGTAGGTCGTGTACTCACAGCAGGTGCTAACAACTGTTTTGCGACAACGGGCTGAAACGTACTGTGTTTGTTAGCCCGCTGACGCAAAGCAGCAAAACGTTACAAGCAAGTGTAGGACGACCGACAGTGCAAACACAAACCAACAAGAAACAGGAATTTAAAACGTAACTTTACGACCAAAACGAATAGACAAAATAAATGGGAAAGAGTAATAATTTAACCAATGCCAAAGCTGCTAAGAATGATGAATTTTACACGCAATATCAAGACATACAGAAAGAAATTGAAGCGTATCTAGAATTTGACGCTGATACATTTCGTAATAAGACAATTCTTTTACCCTGTGACGACCCTGAATGGAGCAATTTTACAAAGTTTTTTGCACAAAATTTTGAACGATTTGGATTGAAAAAATTGATTAGCACAAGTTTTGCCCCAGATAGCAAAATCCTTAAAAGTAAATACCAACCTAGTTTATTTGAAGTTAATGACCCAAAATTTGACGAAAAGAAAACAATAACAAACGGAAAAATTTTCACACTTGAACACGATAAATCAGGCGATGGAAAAATTGATGTAACAGATTTAGAATGGAAATATTTAAAAGGTGATGGTGATTTTAGAAGTAAGGAAATTCAAAAATTGCGTGATGAAGCTGATATTATAATTACAAATCCCCCCTTTTCACTTTTTCGTGAGTTTTTAGCTTGGATAATTGAGGCTGATAAGAAATTTGTGATTCTCGGCAATATGAATGCCATAAAATACAAAGAGGTTTTTCCAATAATTAGAGATAAGAAAATGTGGCTTGGTGGTGGAAAAAATGATGGACGCAATGTTTGGTATGAAATCCCAAGTGATTTCACAAGTTTTCATAAAGAGGAAAACGGTAAGAAGTATGCTTTTGTTGCAGGAACAATTTGGTTTACAAATCTTGACCACGGAAGAAGACATAAACCAATTCCACTTATGACGGAGAAAGATGTTATCAAATTTGGCACAAAAAAACCTTTTGAAAAATACGATAACTTCGATGCAATTGAAATATCTTTTGTAAAACATATACCAAGTGATTATAAAGGTGTAATGGGTGTTCCGATAAGCTTCCTTAGTAAGCATTCACCTGACCAATTTGAAATAATTGGTTTATCAATGAAAGATGGTTTTGGCTTACAAAGTCATAAACAATATGATAATTTCAAAGAAATAAGACAAGACGGTTCTTTTACTGGTTCATCAGGTAAAAAAACTAATGGTAATCCTATGATGAAAGGAAAGCCAACAAAAGGTAATTATTACATAGATGAAAATGGTGAATGTGCTTATTCATTATTTGATAGGCTATTTATTGTTTCAAAAAATACAAATTAGATATCGCAAAACAAATGGAAACAACACTAAGAATAGACATTACAATCAAAGATATTTGCGATGGATTTGTATATAACAAGCTTGAAGGCAAAGGTTTATTTGGCTTATCGGGAAAATTAACTATTCAACCCGAATATCAACGAAATTATATTTATGCAGATGGCAAAAGAGATGTTGCTGTTATAGAATCTATTTTAAAAGGTTATCCTTTGGGATTAATTTACTTCAACAAAATTGATGACAATAATCTTGAAGTATTAGACGGACAGCAACGTATAACTAGTTTCGGACGCTTTGTAACAAATAAATTAGCAATCAAAGATGAGAATGGGATGGAGCAATACTTTGACAGTATTGCTGCTGACAAACAAGCAAAGATTTTAGACGCAAAACTTCTTATTTATGAGTGTGAAGGAACAGAAAGCGAAATAAAAGAATGGTTTAAGACAATCAATATTGCTGGTGTTCCACTTACCGAGCAGGAATTACTAAATGCAGTATATTCTGGACCATTTGTTACACTTGGCAAAGAGGAATTTAGTAATAGTCAAAATGCAAATATTCAAAAATGGAGTGCATATGTTGCAGGAAGTGCAGACAGACAGAAAATTTTGGAAAGAGCATTAGATTGGGTTAGCAAAGGAAATATTGGTGACTATATGAGCCGACACCGTTTTGACAAAAATATCACAGAGTTAAAAAACTATTTCACAAGTGTTATAGATTGGGTTTCTACTGTTTTTACAGATGTTGAAAGTGAAATGCAAGGACTTGAATGGGGACGATTGTATGAAGCATACCATAAACAGCCTTACAATTCAAAAACAATTTCTGAAGAAGTCAAAAAATTGTATTCTGACCCATATATAAAAACCAGAAAAGGAATATTTGAGTATGTTTTAGGCGGTTCAGTTGACACAAAACTTTTAGAAGTTCGTGTATTTGACGAAGCAACTAAAAAATCTGTTTATGCAAAACAAAAAGCAGAAGCAGAGAAAAAAGAAATTTCAAACTGTCCTCTTTGTGCAGTTGGCAACAACACAAATAAAACTAAAATATGGTCATTAGCAGAAATGGATGCTGACCACGTTTCGGCTTGGAGCAAAGGCGGTGCGACAGACATCAAGAATTGTGAAATGTTATGTAAAACACACAACAGAGCAAAAGGAAATAAATAATAATGGACAGATAAACCACGAGAGAAAAAACACCAGCATATAACAACTAACCTTTCGTCGTGTCTGTACATCGACAGGCTCAGCAACCTGACAAGCGATGACCACGGAGTAGCACCGCAGGTAAAGGGCTGTTGAACGAAACCTATTCTATGGACTTTTCGAAAATTGATTTTTGATTATTAGAGCCAAGTTTGAACGACTTGGCTTTTTGTTTGCTTGTAGTTTATCTGCTACAGAATCTATATTTAAAAAAATCTTATCACTAGGCGCTTATGCCCCACTTCTACTAACTATTTATTACTTTTGTAAAATATCTGAGCTTCGAGTTTTGGGTGTTTTGCCTCGACATCGCCCATCGCTAAAGGCGCAAAACGTTATTATTCACTTCAAAACGAAAGCAATAGTTAAACTGAATACCAATTTAATTTCCTAAAAGTTTTCATTTTTAATAAGTTTTAGGAATTTTAAAATTTCAAAAGTCTTGACAGCTAACAAAAAGAAAATTGATAATAAAACAGTATCAAAATATATTAATACATTGGTTGAAGCGTATTTATTTTACAAAGTCAATCGTTACGACATCAAAGGAAAAACACATTTAGCGACACAAGAAAAATATTATATGGTAGATTTAGGTTTTCGCAACGCATTACTTGGAAAAGAATTGGCAAGCGATGCAGGTCACCTACTAGAAAATATTATCTACCTTGAATTAAAACGTAGAAACAATCAAATTTGGATCGGTAAAACGAATAATTTAGAAGTTGATTTTGTAGTGCGAAATAACAATGGTTTTACCCAATACATACAAGTTTCACAGACAGTCCAAAACAGACAAACTTTAGAGCGTGAATTAGCCCCATTTGAAAATATACCTGATCATTACGAAAAGCTTCTAATAACGATGGACTACGACACCGGGACATATAATGGAATAAAAAAAATTAATGCGATAGATTGGCTGTTAAACTCTGAAAAATAAAAGCGCCTTAGCACTAGGCTCTTATACTCACTTCGAAGAAAATATTTACTACATTTGAAATAAACCGCACTTCGGGTTTTGGGTGTTTTGCCTCGGTATCCAAATGACTAAAGGCGTGGAACAAGATGCTACACCATGAGACGTAGAAACATAAAACAATAACAACTCAAAAGTTTCTATATTTGGAAACTTATTAATATATTTGAATAAAAAAGTTAATGCAATATTTTCAAACTGAATTTCTAAAAGACGCCGAAGATTTCATTTCAAAACTAGACATAAAATCAATTAAAAAAGTTTTATACAATATTGAAATCGCTGAACAAACAAATGATCCTGAATTATTTAAAAAACTGGAAGATGAAATTTGGGAATTTAGAACAAAATATTTTGGTAATCAAATTAGAATATTGGCTTTTTGGGATAAAACAGATAAACAGAAAACATTAGTTCTTGCTACTCATGGATTTATTAAAAAAGTAGGTAAAGTTCCGAAAAAAGAAATCGAGAAAGCAAAAAGAATTAGGATTAAATATTTTGAAAATAAACTAAAAAAATAAATTATGGCAACTACTGAATTTAAAGCAAAATCACTTGCCGAAATGAAAGATAAATACATTGGCAAAATCGGTGAAACTGAAAGAGATTTGTATGAATACGAACTTAACATGGAACTTTTAGGTCGAATGATTAAAACTGCTCGACAAGAAAGAAATTTAACACAAGAAGAATTAGGAAACTTAGTTGGTGTTCAAAAATCTCAAATATCAAAACTTGAAAAAAGTACAAATAGCGCTACTATTGATACTATTTTAAAAGTATTTAAAGCATTAAAAGCTGATATTCATTTCAATGTTACATTAGAAAAACAGTTTATTCAACTCATCTAGAATAATTTAATGGCGAAGCATAATAGCGCCTTTAAACTAGGTTCTTACACCCCACTTCAACTAACTATTTACTACTTTTGAAAATAAACCGCGCTTCGGGTTTTGGGTGTAAAGCTTCGGTATGCCCATCGCTAAAGGCGCAAAACGTTATATGAGATCTTGAAAAGTATTTCGCTTCGAGCTAAAAAAATTCCATTATCTAAAACACCTAATAAAAAGAAAGTTGTACTTTAGTGAAACTTATCGTAAATTTGAAAAGTGAACAATAATAAAGTAAGAACAGTTATTACGTATAAAAGTTATTTTGAAGAATTTTTCATAAAACAAAAAAGTAAAGTCCAAGACAAAATAATCTGGACATTAGATTTAATAGAAGAATTACCAAGAGTACCTGAAACGTATTTAAAACATCTAGAAGACACGGATGGACTGTATGAAATAAGAGTAAAACTTGGAAGTGATATTTATAGAATATTTAGTTTTTTTGATGAAGGAAAACTAGTTGTTCTGGCAAATGGGTTTCAAAAGAAGACTCAAAAAACACCAAAACAAGAAATCGAAAAGGCTCTAAAAATTAAGAAAGAATATGAATTCGAGAATTCGATTCGCGAAAACAAATAAAATAAAATTACTATGAGCAAAACGAAAAATAACACATCGACACTAGACCAATTCAAAGACAAACATTACGGAAAAGTTGGATCAAAAAAACGTGACACTTTAGAAGAGGGTTATGAAAGTTTTAAGATTGGTGCATTAATTCAGGAAGCAAGACTTGAAAAAGGAATGACTCAAGAACAACTTGCAGAAAAAGTAGGTACAACAAAATCCTATATTTCTAAAATTGAAAATAACATCAAAGAAGTAAGACTTTCAACTCTGAAAAAAATTATTGAATTAGGTCTTGGAGGAAATCTTGAATTGTCTATAAATCTATAAAAAAACCTCATATAACAACTTACCTTTCGTCGTGTCTGCACTTCGTCAAGTTCAGCAACCTGACAAGCGATGACCACGGAGTAGCACCGCAGGTAATGGGCTGTTGAACGAAACCTATTCTGATTTTTCGAAAATTGATTTTTGATTCGTTGAGCCAAGTTTGAACGAATTGGCTTTTATTTTACTTGTAGTTTATCGGCTACAGAATCTATATTTAAAAAAATCTTATCACTAGTCTCTTACGCTCCACTTCTACTAACTATTTACTACATTTGAAAATAAACCGCACTTCGGGTTTTGGATGTTTTGCCTCGGTATCGCCCATCGCTAAAGGCGCGGAACGTTACAGAAACCACTAATAACCTTTAAAAAAACTTTATAAATAGAAACTTTTGTAATAACTTTGTAATTACATAATGTATACGTCATGGAAGTTTCAATTATTAAAATAGGTAATTCCAAAGGGTTTCGATTAACCAAATCTATTTTGGAGCGGTATAACATCACCGACAAAATTGAATTGATCCTTGAAAAAGGACAAATCATTTTGCGTCCTATTTCCGAACCTCGAAAAGGCTGGGATAAAGCATTCCAAAAGATGCATAAAAATGGGGAGGACCAACTGCTGTTGGATGATGTTTTTGAAGATGAAAACTTTGACGAATGGAAGTAAAACAATATCAAATCGTTTTGGTTAATCTGGACCCAACCTTGGGTAGTGATATTCAAAAAACTAGGCCTTGTGTTATTGTTTCCCCAAATGAAATGAATGACAATCTTCAAACAATCGTCATTGCCCCCATGACTTCTAGCAGCAGAAAATATCCAACCAGAGTTAAAGTAAAGCACAACAGTCAAGAAGGTTGGATCGTAATTGATCAAATTAGAACAATCGATAAAATTCGTATTGTAAAAGTTTTTAGTTCGCTTACCGAAAAAGAAATACAGGAATGTAAACGTGTGATACGAGAAACATACGTTGACTAAAAGGTATCTTCTACCGGGGATTTGCACAAGGCTCTTATACTCACTTCGAAGAAAATATTTACTACATTTGAAAATAAACCGCGCTTCGGGTATTGGGTGTTTTGCTTCGGTATCGCCGATCTCTAAATATACGAAAGGTAAGGTGTTAGGTTTAATCGTAAAACAAAAAAAGTATACAAACTACCCGAATTTGTATTACGTTAGCACTAGGTAAATACATCACTTTTGCATTTGAATATAAATTCAAAGATGTATGTTTAAAAATATATTAGGTATAGCTCCTAAACTAGAATCAGATGACTCTTACAGCCCTTCAAAACTTGCTTTGAAATTGGCAACTAAACAAAAAACCGACTATAAGCCTGTTGTTTATAAAAAATATCAAGGTAAAAAATCAAAAATCCTTGTAATTTTTACCGAACAGAAAAACATGAAAATGCAAAATGGTAAAATGTTTTCTACGGGCAATCATCCTGTTGAAGCACTCTTACCCATGATGCATTTAAAAAATGCGGGTTTTAGTTTTGAAATAGCTACCCCAACTGGAAGGCCAGTTGTTTTTGAAATGTGGGCATTTCCAGAAAAAGACGAAAATGTCAAAAAATTCCACCAAGAATATAAAAACGATTTTGAAAAACCAAAAAAATTACAGGATTTTGTAAATAATTCTTTAGCCGAGACTGAATCGTTTGCAGCTGTATTCATACCTGGAGGACATGGTGCCATGCTTGGAATTCCTGAAGACAAAAATGTAGGGAATATACTATCGTGGGCACATAAAAATAATCTATTCACTATCACACTTTGTCATGGACCTGGTTCCTTATTAGCAACTACATTGGATAATCAGCCATTTCTTTATGAGAACTACAAAATGGCGGTTTTTCCTGATTCAGTAGATAAAATGACTCCTAAAATTGGATACCTTCCTGGACAAATGC
The DNA here is from genome assembly GCA_947446925.1 of Flavobacteriia bacterium. Taxonomy (GTDB): domain Bacteria; phylum Bacteroidota; class Bacteroidia; order Flavobacteriales_D; family Crocinitomicaceae; genus CANHVK01. Next base: position 34,877 of record CANFHU010000004.1, on the reverse strand, counting down.
CTTGGGGATTAAGTGAAAAACTGAAAAGTTTAGGCGCTAATATTTTGAATACAAAAGCAGATAATACGGTTTGCTTGGATAGAAAATTGATTACAGGAGCCAGTCCCTTGGCAGCAAATGAACTTGGGAAATTAGCAACAGAAACTTTATTAAAAGAATTGAAATAAATTAAAAATCAACAAGAATGAAAAAGACAATATTTATCACAGGTGCAAGTAGTGGCATAGGAAAAGAAACTGCAAAATTATTTCAATCCAAAGGATGGAATGTGATCGCTACGATGCGAAATCCGGAACAGGAAGCAGAGTTAAGCAAATTAAGCAATGTACTAATTACACGATTGGATGTACTGGATTTAGACTCCATTGACAATGCCATACAAAAAGGTATTCAAAAATTCGGTAAAATTGATGTTTTGCTTAATAATGCTGGATATGGCGCTTATGGTCCATTAGAGTCATTTCCAAGAGAACGCGTATTAAAGCAATTCAATACGAATGTAATTGGGTTGTTAGATGTTACCCGGGCAATACTTCCACATTTTCGTCAAAATAAAAATGGTACAATCATCAATATTTCTTCTATGGGCGGTAAAATGACATTCCCATTAGGTTCTTTATACCATGGTACTAAATTCGCTGTAGAAGGAATTTCTGAATCCTTGAGATACGAAGTCGAACAATTCGGATGTAAAGTTAAAATAGTTGAGCCTGGAGCAATAGCAACGGATTTTGCAGGTCGTTCATTTGATTTCAATCATGATGAAAAGCTTAAAGAATACAATGACATTGTTACTAAAGTAACCACTGTTTTTCCAACAATGATTAAAAAAGCATCCAAAACGGATGTGGTTACAAAAGTAATTTATGAAGCAGCGACGGATGGGAAAAACAAACTGCGATATATGGCAGGAAAAGATGCGAAAATGTTTAATTTCATGAATAAATTACTTGGTTATAACTTCATCGTAAGTATGAATAAAAAGTTCTTCAAATTGTAAATCATGAATCCCATTATTAAATATTTTCATGGCGAAAAAGCCGAAAGCTATATTTTTATGATGATAGGAGTCGTTGCGCTTGCGATGGCTCTATATTTCTTATTTGCTTTAAAAACCTTGTTTTGGAAAGGTGTCGCTGTGCCTTTTATCCTTGTGGCTTTGCTTGAATTTGTGATAGGTTATACCATTGTTACCCGCAGTCCAAAAGATATTGCTCGTGTAGAAACTTATCTTCAAGAAGCACCCAAAAGCATCAAAACCATTGAAATTCCACGAATGGAAAAAGTAATGAAGAACTTTGTGGTTTATCGTTATGTAGAAATAGCCTTAATCATATTAGGTATAGTATTGATGTACAGCTCTATGCAGGATACTTTTTGGAGAGGTTTAGGGCTCGGATTGTTTATACAAGCGAGTATTGTTTTGTGTTTAGATTTTTTTGCCGAAAGACGGGGACATAGTTATGTTTTATATTTACAAGAATTGATTGAAAAAATATGAATAATCTCATTCACCTTCAAAGCATTACCGATTTACACACGTTATTTAATCTAGGAAATAGTTTTCATCCATTGGTTACCGTTTTGGATTTTAGCAAAGTGACCGAAAACGTGGCGGAATATTCAAAAATTACTACCGATTTTTATTCCATCATGTTCAAAAACTACTGCAAGAACAAAATAAAGTACGGCAGAAAAGCGATAGATTTTCAGGACGGGAATCTCATATGCATTGCTCCCAACCAAACCATTGACATGGACAATGAGGAAGAAGAAAGGGAAGATAAAATGGGTTGGGGTTTGTTTTTTCACCCCGATTTAATTCGAGCTACCACTTTAAATGAGAAATTAAAAGATTATACTTTTTTCAATTATGAAATAAGCGAAGCCTTGCATCTTTCTGACAAAGAAAAAGGAGTTTTATATGAATGTGTGCAAAAAATACAAGCCGAATTACAAGAAAATATAGATGTGTATAGCCAATACATTATTGTGTCTACGATAGAACTACTCTTAAATTATTGCTCACGGTTTTATGGCAGACAAATGATTACCCGTAGTCAAAACAACAAACTCACTATTAATCAGATAGAAAGCATTTTAACTCACTATTTTTCTACGAACACCATACAGGAACAAGGTTTACCCACCGTTAAATATTTAGCCGAAAAAGTTCATTTATCGCCAAGTTATTTGAGCGATTTATTAAAAAAAGAAACAGGCAAGAACGCACAAGAACACATTCACTTTTACCTGATCGAAGAAGCAAAGAATTTACTTTTAAATTCAGAAAAAAACGTAAATGAAATAGCATATAATTTAGGGTTCGAATACCCTCAATATTTCAATACTCTTTTCAAGAAAAAGACAGGAAGAACTCCCAAGGAATTTAGGAATTTGAATTAAGGAAAGTCTAGTGTAAATATGGATTTGGTAATTGTTAAGCCTTTGTGCTAAAAAAACGGTTGAAAACAGAGGGTTGAATTGAATTCTGAATATCTACCAGACCCTAAATTATTAAGAACTTGTACCCCCACTTCGAAGAAAATATTCACTACATTTGAAATAAACCGGGCTTAGGGTGATGGGTGTAAAGCCTCGGTATCGCCCATCGCTAAATGCGCGGAACGTTACAGAAACCACACATAACCTATAAAAAAACTTTATAAATCGAAACTTTTGTAATAACTTTGTAATTACATAAAGTATACGTCATGGAAGTTTCAATTATTAAAATAGGTAATTCCAAAGGGTTTCGATTAACCAAATCTATTTTGGAGCGGTATAACATCACCGATAAAATTGAATTGATCCTTGAAAAAGGACAAATCATTTTGCGTCCTATTTCCGAACCTCGAAAAGGCTGGGATAAAGCATTCCAAAAGATGCATAAAAATGGGGATGATCAACTGCTGTTGGATGATGTTTTTGAAGATGAAAACTTTGACGAATGGAAGTAAAACAATATCAAATCGTTTTGGTTAATTTGGACCCAACCTTGGGTAGTGAAATTCAAAAAACTAGGCCTTGTGTTATTGTTTCCCCAAATGAAATGAACGACAATCTTCAAACAGTTGTCATTGCCCCCATGACTTCAATCAGCAGAAAATATCCAACCAGAGTTAAAGTAAAGCACAACAGTCAAGAAGGTTGGATAGTAATTGATCAAATAAGAACTATCGATAAGATTCGTATTGTAAAAGTTTTTAGTTCGCTTACCGAAAAAGAAATACAGGAATGTAAACGTGTGATACGAGAAACATTCGTTGACTAAAAGGATCTTTACCGGAGATTTACACAAGGCTCTTATGCCTACTCCGAAGAAAATATTCACTACATTTGAAATAAAACACGCTTCGGCTTTTGGTTATTTTGCCTCGGTATTGTAGATAAAATATAAGCAAGGAAATAATAACCAGTCAGCAAAAAACCAAAATCATTAAAAAAATGAATATAACTATCATAGGAGCCTCAGCTGGAATAGGACTAGAAGCAGTAAAAAGAGGATTAACTAAACATCATTCGATAACTACCCTATCTCGATCTGAAATTGAAATACAGGAAAAAAAATCAATAAACATGCTACTTGGGGATGCAACTAATAAAGTTGATCTAGTACATGCAATCCAAAACGCAGATGCGCTAATTATAACGTTGGGGACAGGTAAGAATATGAAAACTACTACCCTTTTTTCAGATTTTGCTAAATTGCTTGTGGAAATACATAACGAGAATAAAATAACTATTCCAGTTATTTTTGTTACAGGTTTTGGTGCTGGAGAAAGTAAAAATTATGTTTCTTGGCTAGTAAAACTTTTTTTAAACTACTTTTTAAAAGACGTTTATGCTGACAAAACCAAAATGGAGGAAATTATCACTAATTCTGATCTACATTGGACCGTCGTGAGACCAGGAAGGCTATTAGACAAGGAATTGACAGAGAAATATCGGACGGAAAACACATTATTCAAAGGAATTAATATAGGCGGAATTAATAGAGCAGACGTTGCTGACTTTTTAATTAAACAAGCAGAAAATCACACTGAATTGAAAAAGTTCGTTGCTTTATCTGAAAAATAGAAAAAAATAAACCGCGCTTCGGGAGATGGATGTTTTGTTTCGGTATCGCCCAGTGTGGCAGGGGCGGAACGTTTGTAGCAAGGCAAGACGCATCCTTTTCAAGATAACTAAGAACTTAATCGATAAGTTCATTCGTATCACAATCAAACATAAACGTATCAAATCGTATCATTCCAGCTTGTTTTTTCAAATCATAATCATATATTTATCTGTCAAATCGTATCAAAATGAAGAATAAAGTATATAATTTCTACCTTAGTATTGACTGGAAACTTATAAATTTACTAAGTGAGATTGACCGATTTGACGCTAATTGGACAGCTATCTAACGAAAAGAAGGTCAAAGTTTAAAGGAGTTAAAAAATATTGCAACTGTAAAAAGTGTAGGAGCTTCAAATCGTATTGAAGGTAACAAAATGAGTGATAAAGAGGTGGATGTACTACTTCAAAAAATTGAGATAACAAATCTTACTGACAGGGATTCACAAGAAGTGGTCGGCTATTTTGAAGTTTTAGATTTGATTTCAGAGACCTATGAAAAAATCAATCTTACCGAAAACAACATCAAAAGTTTACATAATAGTTTGATGAAATATAGTGCTAAAGATAAATGGCATAAAGGGAATTTCAAAACGCACAGCAATGCAGTTGAAGCTTCATTTCCAGATGGTACGCGTCAAATTATTTTTCAAACAACTGAAGTAGGATTTGCAACCGATGATGCAATAAGACTATTAATCGATTGGTATAATTTAGAATTAGAAGTACATCCTTTAATCAAAATTGCATCTTTTGTCTATGATTTTTTAAGTGTTCATCCCTTTCAAGACGGTAACGGAAGGCTTAGTAGGTTAATTTCAACACTATTACTACTCAAAAATGGATATAAATGGATAGAATATGTGAGTTTTGAACACGAAATAGAAAAGCGAAAAAGCGAATATTATCAAGTTCTTAGAAGTTGTCAAGCGCAACGACCTGATGAAGACATAACAGATTGGATGATGTTCTTTTTAAGTTGTTTGTCAAATATTCAAAAACAACTTATGACGAAATTGAATACGAATAGTTTGGAAAAACAACTTTCTCCAAAAGAAAAATCAATTTTTACAATTATACAACATCGACCAAATATTCAATCGGGAGAAATTTCAGCAAAATTAGCAATACCATTACCTACAGTAAAACGTATATTATCGGAATTAATAAATAAAGGGATTATTGAAAAACAAGGTGCGGGACGTAATGTGAGTTATACAATAATTTAACCCCGCAAATAAGAGCGCCTTATCAATATACTATTATGTCCTACTCCGAAGAAAATATTTACTACATTTGAAATAAAACGCGCTTCGGGTAATGGGTGTTTTGCCTCGGTATAGAGTATTATACAAACTAAAAGACTACTAAGTAATGTCCATAGATTTTATAAACTATTTGAACCAAGTTTCTCCGCTTTCTAAAGAAGCCGAAGACGACCTTTTACCTAGAATTAAAGTAAAATCTTTTAAAAAAGGGCAAGTCATAAACACGGAAGGACAAATTTGTAAAAATCTATTCTATATCGACAAAGGATTGGTTAAACATTATTATTATCATAAAGACCGAGTTTTTATTCTTCGTTTTTTTTCAGAGACTAATTTCTTTACGGTACTGGATAGTTTTGCTAATCAAACACCATCGAATTTCATTACAATTGCTTTAGAAGATACCGAAACCAGCACAATTGATTATACTGATTTTGAGGAATTGTGTAAAAAACATCATTCATTTGAAACCTTTTCGCGAAAACTATATACCATGGCAGCTGTTGTAAATTTGAAGCGAATCAAAGAAATGTTTGACGCAGATGCAACCGAACTTTATGCCGAGTTTATAAACGAAAACCATCATTTATTACAGCGAATTAGTTTGGGAGACACTGCAAGTTATTTAGGTATTTCTCAAGTAACTTTAAGTAGAATAAGAGCCAAAAAATGATTTTTTAACTTAGGTAAAAAAGTTTTTAAGTTCAGTGTTGCAATTTTGCACCAGGTATTAATTTAAAATTTAATAAAATGGAAAATAGCAACTTTGAAAATCAGAAAAAACCTAACTATGCAATCAAAATTGGTGCATTAGCATATGTTATTTGGGGTATTTTACACATTTATGTTGGTTATATAGGTATTAGCCAATATTTTACTGACCCCAACAGAGGATTATGGAGTGCATTAATTGGTGGTGACAAAATGCCTATTGATAAATTCCAATTTGCCTCCGACCCAATGACCCTTAAGGTAACTGCAAACTTTATTCTAAACTTTTGCTTAGATGTGGCAGGATATGGAATGCTTGGCATTTTATTGGGAGTAATGTTATGGAAAAACACCAAACCTTGGCTTGCGTATCTCGTAGGGTTATGTATCATTGGTTTAGCCGATTTATCCTTTTTGTTTTTACAAGTAACACCAGGGCATATTAAAGGGGACTTGGGGACGTATGGCGGACCTATTTTATGGTTTATTGCAATTATTATTTTACCATTCGGTTTACCAAAGTTTAAATTAAAAGAACTATTTTAAAATAGAGTTTGTCCAACTAACTAGCAGTACTGCCAAGTCAAAACGACTTGGCTTTTTTTATTTATATATGCTAATTCACAACTAAAAGACGTTCAATAAACCGTATATTTACTTGGATGATTTTATCCATGGCACAATACTAAATTCTAAAAAATGAAACTTCTAAGTATCTTACTTATCGTAATCGTAGTGATATTTGTGGCCGTCCAACTTTTCTTTATTTTCGGACAAAGAAACATTGAAACGTACCCCTATGTAGTCAAAAAAAAATACGACCGATTTGAAATAAGAAGTTATGAAGCGACCTTATTTACCTCCGTCAAACTCTCCAAAAAAGGATACAAAAATGCTTCCAGTCAGGGTTTCTCGATTTTAGCTGGATATATTTTTGGGAACAATGAACGGAATGAAAAAATTTCGATGACATCCCCGGTATCGATGTCCTTGGAGGATACGATGACGATGATGTTTATGGTGCCAAAGAAATTACAGAAGGAAACGCTTCCTAAACCTGGACAATCGGCTATCGAATTTAAAGAAGAACCTGCCAAAAAACTTGCTGCAATTCGCTTTAGCGGTTGGGCCAATGACGCGAAACTGAAGCAGTATAAACAGGATTTAAAAGCAGCTTTAGACGCGGAAGGCATTAAGTATACCGACAAATTTTATTTTTTCGGGTATAATGCACCCTATGAAGTGTTTAATCGGAAAAATGAAGTGTTAGTGGAATTGTACTAAAATACGCTTAGCATAATTAAATAAACTATGAAAAAAATATTGAGTCTCGTTTTTTTATTGATGATTGCTAATTGTAGTTTTACTCAAAACATTAAAAATAGTATCCCAAAAAATTATTTTATAATAAGTAATGATGAAACTACGAATGAAAATAATCTTTTAAAAATTGATTCAATACTAGTTAAAAACTTAGGTAATTCTACCTATGACAGTACCATAACAAATTTATTTTACCAAAATCTAGATTCCTTCCATAAAAAACACTCGTATAATTATACAATCTTATCTAAGTGGTTGTTTTGGTCTGTAAAACTCAAAAAGTATACCGAGTACACCAATAAAATCATTGAACTGGTAGACTTTTACTACAATGAAAATCAAGAATATACCAATTCAATAAACAACGTGCTCATAGAAAAGAGTTCTCTCTATAGCCTTATCATGGAATATGGTCAAACTTTAAATAGTAAAGAACTACATAATGCTTTCAAAAAAATAAATGATAATATCAATAGTTATGACGAAACCAATTATACGAATTTAATTTATCGCGCTAATTATTATATTCTTACCGATGAATATGATGAAGCCATTGATATTTTAAATTATAAAATATTAGGATTTCAAGTGAATGACAAAGGAGAGGTAACTAATAATTACAACCCCTTTGAAGTGGACTATTATTTAGCAATTGCATATCTAAAAAAGGGAAATAAAGCAAAGTCTATCGAATATCTTGACAAAATTATTGCGGGTGAATCTCATTTTATAATCAATGCTCAAATTTTAAAAGAAAAAATTTTGAAAGAAAAATAAAGTTCTCTTAATCTATAATAGTTGGCTCTAGGTCGCGCACTACACCTCCTATAAATACTGATATTCAGAGCAATATATAATCTTTCAAAAAACACCTGAATTTATTTTTTTATACGGGTAGATTGCTGTAATTTGGTTAAGAATTTAACCTAATCTAATTGCATATGTCTACTGCTGCTGAAATCGTGGAGGAATTAAAATTTCCAACGGAAGTGCAACTTCTAACGTTCTATATGGAAGATGTTATGGAAGAAGAGTTTACCGATAACATCTACAAATTCTGTAAAAAACATAGCGTACAAGAAACGGACTTTTATACCCATTTTTCGTCGATGGAGCAATTAAAAGAACAAATTTGGATTACCTTCTTTCACAACGCTACGGAAACACTGAAAGCAGATGCTGCTTTTGCGCAATACAACGATACAAATAAATTAGTAGCGCTCTATTTCACCTTCTTTGAAGTGTTGACATTAAACCGCAGTTACATCACCTGTGTACTACCAAATAATGCGGAAGCACTCAAAAATCTAAATCAACTTAAAGGACTACGAACTGCATTCAAAGCATTTTTAGGTGAATCGTTGAATCCAAAAAGTCCAAGTTTTATCCCAGAGCAATTGAGTTCCTTTGCACAACCTTTGGTAAACGAATCGTATTGGGTACAATTTTTATTTATCCTCCATTTTTGGTTAAACGACACTTCTAAAGGGTTTGAAAAAACAGATGTGTTGATTGAAAAATTAATTCATACCAGCCAAGAATTAAGCAATTCAAAACCGATGGAAAGTCTGATCGATTTAGGTAAATTTCTTTGGAAAACAAAACGTTAGTCTATGAAAACAATCGAACGTATTCCGACAAGTAAAATTGAGCGCGCAGGTCAGTTAGTGAAAACAGGACTCAAAGTTGGTGGAAATTACATTGCTTATTATGGCGAGAAAATCATCCACCCTAGTTTGAATAAAGACAAACTGAACGAAAACAATGCCACCGACATCTACGAAGGCTTACAAAATTTGAAAGGAAGTGCGTTAAAGGTTGCACAAATGTTGAGTATGGATAAAAGCATCCTACCACAAGCATACGTAGACAAATTCTCGTTATCGCAATTTTCAGTTCCTGCTTTATCGGCACCATTGGTACGCAAAACATTCAAAAAATACTTAAATGCCTATCCGGAAGAATTATTCGACACCTTCACGCCGGATGCAATTCATGCTGCAAGTATTGGTCAGGTGCATAAAGCAACCAAAGATGGATTAACACTTGCCATTAAAATTCAATACCCAGGAGTTGCGGACAGTATCAGTTCGGATCTAGCTTTGGTAAAACCTTTCGCGATTCGGATGTTTAATATGAAAGGAAAAGACTTAGATGTTTATTTTAACGAGGTAGAACAAAAACTATTAGAAGAAACAAACTACCACCTTGAAATTAAGCAAAGTATAGAAATTTCGGACGCATGTAAACAGATCCCGAATATGCGCTTTCCAACCTACTATCCAGCGTTATCTTCGGAAAAGATAATCAGTATGGAATGGATGGATGGAAAACATCTTTCGGAATATTGCGCGCAAGAAACAGATCCAGAAAAACGAAAAGTAATTGCTCAGGCACTTTGGGACTTTTACATGTTTCAAATACATACCCTACGAGCAGTACATGCCGATCCACATCCGGGGAACTTTCTTGTAGATTCTGAAAATCGATTAATTGCAATAGACTTTGGATGTATCAAAACAATTCCAGACAATTTCTATTTTCCGTATTTTGATTTAGTAGACAAAGAAATTCTGCATAATGAAGTTGCGTTTGAAGAACGATTAATCGCTTTAGAAATTATTCGTCCGGACGACACCGAAGCAGGCATTCAAGAAATTAAAGCATTTTTCCATGATTTGCTGTGTTTATTTACCAAACCATTTCAGGAAGAAACGTTTGATTTTGCGAACGATACCTTTTTTGCAGAAATTGCACGCTTGGGAGAATCCTTCACCAACAATGAAAATCTCAAGAAATTAAACGGGAATAGAGGTTCCAAACATTTCCTTTATATCAATCGTACTTTTTTTGGTTTGTATAACTTACTACACGACCTGAAAGCGGAGATTGTTACGAAAAATTAAATTGGTGATAATTGTACACTGTCCTGCGAAACAGTAGGTAACAACGGAGATACTTTGGTGATTATTTCTTGAATCAATAGGGTTAGTACCGATTTTTTGACAAAATCACGATGCACGACCAAACCAACAGCGCGTTGAGGAGTAGGTGCTATGATTGTTTTCACTAATCCTCTTTCTTGTTCACTAAATTGGCTAGTTGCCAAATACGGAACCAAGGTTGTTGCTTGATGTGCTTTGACAAAACGTAATAAACTATCAATCGAACCGGCTCTAAAATCAAAGTTTAGCGTCGTATTTTTTGCTTTTTTGCTAAGTTCACATAAATGGACAATTTGTGTTCGCATGCAATGCCCTTCTTCCATCAGCCAAAGATCTTCAGCAGCAATTTGTTGTACCCGATTTATATCTGTATACTTTCCACTTGCATCAAATAAGACGAAAGGTTCCTCATAAAGTGGATGTTCCACTAATTCTTCCTCTAGGATGGGCGTAGAAAGAATTCCAATATCTAATTCTCTTCGTTTAATACGTTGGATTATTTCATGGGTGGTTAATTCCCGAACTTCCATATGCAAATCTTTAAACTTTGCAGCAAAATCTTGTAGAAATAAAGGCAACAGAAAAGGAGCTATCGTTGGTATCACCGCTATGGTTAGATTACCTTTAATTTCCCCCTTCATTTCCTTTGCTAACTCCGACAATTGTTCTATGTGCGTTGAAATGAGTCGCAATTGTTGTATAATCGCTTCCCCTTCGACTGTAATTTCTACCGGTTTTCGTTTTCGATCAAAAATTTTTATCCCAAGTTCCTCTTCAAACTTGGATATCATGGTACTCAACGTAGATTGCGTAGCAAAGCACTTTTCCGCGGCTAATTCAAAATGTTTGTATTTCGCAACGGCTAAAATATATTCGAACTGTCTAACATTCATATCATCAATAGTAACATCTAAAATATCGTTATTATAAATCAAATGTAGCATATATATTTGTAGTAAACAACGCAACATTCACCTTAAAAACAAAAGTCATGATAAAACAAGTATTAACCCTGAGTTTAGCTTTAACTGGAAGTGTATACGCACAAAACACCAGCGACAAAGCAGCCCAATGTCCAATGCACATGGGCATCAAAGGAACAAATGCAGCAAGCAGTGGTACAGGAAACGCAGATTGGTGGCCCAACCAACTGAACTTATCCGTACTGCGCCAAAATTCTAATTTATCCAATCCAATGGGTACCAATTTTAAGTATGCAGAAGCATTTAAGACCTTAGATTTAAACGCCTTAAAAAAGGACATTCAAGTAGTAATGAAGCAATCGCAAGAATGGTGGCCAGCAGATTATGGACATTATGGACCATTTTTCATCCGTATGGCATGGCATAGTGCTGGTACGTATCGAACAGGAGATGGTCGTGGTGGTGCGCGCGCTGGACAACAACGTTTTGCGCCATTGAATAGTTGGCCAGATAATACGAATTTAGATAAAGCGCGTCGATTGTTATGGCCGATAAAACAAAAATACGGTAACAAAATTTCATGGGCAGATTTAATGATTCTAACAGGAAATGTTGCCTTAGAAGATATGGGTTTCAAAACATTTGGTTTTGCTGGGGGAAGAGAAGATGTTTGGGAACCAGAGGTAAATGTATACTGGGGGAATGAGAAAAAATGGTTGGAAGACAAACGTTATAGCGATGGAAGAAAATTAGAAAATCCACTTGCTGCCGTGCAAATGGGATTAATCTATGTGAATCCAGAAGGACCGAACGGAAATCCGGATCCACTTGCGGCTGCGAAAGATATTCGTGAAACCTTTGGAAGAATGGGTATGAACGATGAAGAAACCGTGGCACTGATTGCAGGTGGTCACACCTTTGGTAAAACGCATGGTGCTGGTGACGCCTCATTAGTTGGAAAAGAGCCTGAAGCAGCAGGAATCGAAGAACAAGGATTAGGATGGAAAAGCAGTTATAAAACTGGTAAAGGAAAAGATGCAATAACTTCTGGACTTGAGGTTACATGGACAGCAACACCTACCAAATGGGGAGTTGGATTTTTCAAAAACTTATTTGCTTACGAATGGGAACTTACGAAAAGTCCTGCAGGCGCAAAACAATGGACAGCTAAAAATGCGCCAGCTATTATTCCAGATGCATTTGACAAGGATAAAAAACAGGTGCCTACCATGTTAACTACCGACTTGTCGTTACGCTTTGATCCGGCGTATGAAAAAATTTCACGTAAATTTTTAGACAATCCAGATGCATATGCTGATGCTTTCGCGCGTGCTTGGTTTAAATTAACACACCGTGACATGGGTCCTAAAGCGTTATATCTTGGTTCGGAAGTCCCTAAAGAAGCGTTGATTTGGCAAGACCCTATTCCATCCGTAAATCATGCTTTGGTAGACGCGAAGGATATTGCTGCATTAAAAACAGAAATCCTGCAAGCAGGAATAGCAGTAGATGAATTAGTAGAGACAGCATGGGCATCTGCATCCACATTCCGAGGATCGGATAAACGCGGTGGAGCGAATGGTGCTAGGATTCGTTTAGAACCACAAAAAAACTGGGAAGTAAATAATCCTAAGCAATTAGAGAAAGTAATAAAAGCGTTAGAGAAAATTCAAAAAACATTTAATGACGCCAATACCGGTAAAAAAATATCGCTAGCAGATTTAATTGTGTTGGCTGGTAATGCCGGAATTGAACAAGCTATTAAAAATGCTGGTTATTCTTATGCCGTTCCTTTTACACCAGGTAGAATGGATGCGTTACAGCAACAAACAGATGTACAATCCATGGCGGTATTAGAACCAATTGCAGATGGTTTTAGAAATTATCAAAAAGCAAATTACACGATTTCTGCAGAAGAATTATTATTAGACAAAGCACAATTATTAACCTTAACAGCGCCAGAAATGACGGTATTAATTGGTGGTTTACGTGCAATCAATATTAATTATGACAATTCAAAAACTGGCGCATTAGTAACTAGTACCTCTAAATTGACAAACGAATTTTTCGTAAATCTTTTAGATATGCAAACCGTTTGGACTCCGACCAATGAAAAGAAAGAGTACTTTGAAGGGAAAGATCGTCAAAATGGAAATGTGAAATGGACAGCTAGTCGCGTAGATTTAATTTTTGGTTCTAATTCGGAGCTACGAGCACTTGCCGAAGTATACGCAAGTGACGACGCAAAAGAAAAGTTTGTAAACGATTTTATTGCGGCATGGAATAAAGTGATGCAACTAGATCGCTTTGATGTAAAGTAAAAAAAGCAAAGGCTGGATCGATGATCCAGCCTTTATTATGTATAGGAGAATTTATTAAAAATTAAACGAAGGTGTAAATTGTAATAAATCTGATTCTACTCGATTTACAAAATCTATATCGTCTAAAATAAAATCCATTAAGTCAACCGGTAATAATTTTCATGCCATTAGGTAGTAAAGAATAGGATGATTAATTCTTAGAATTTCTAATTTCAGCAATATCGGTAATTTTAAATTCAACAAGTTCATTATCTACAAACTTACCATAACTCATCATTTGAAACTCTTTAAGATTATTATTACTAGACTTACCAGTGCATTCCAAAGTCACTAAAATGGTATCACTTGGAAGCGCAGTAAAGACACTATTCAAGGGAGCAATAGAAGAAAATAAAACCAAATCCATGTCTAATACATCTTGTATGCCACATGGACCATTTGTTCTCATTACTTCACCTGTAATCGGATCTGTTTTAACCATTGGTGAGCCATCCATATTTATTTTCATTCTTTCAAACCCCTTATTTCTAGCAATATTTTTGGTTTTTACCGATACTTTTGTAACTAGATTTTTAATTTCGGCTCTGGAAACTAAATCTGTCTCATTTAAAAATCTTACAGTATCATTAAAGCATTGAATATCGATTTTAACCACGCCCGATTTTGCATGTAAAGGGCCTTTTTTATGTACTATTGAGCAAGCAAATAGTGCAATGGAAGTAACAGAAATCAAAATAATTTTCATAAGTAACTAATTTTAAAGTGTATAAAATTATTATTTTATTTAATATTTTTATTAATCTACCCTTACTTTTTAAACGAAATAACTTCTAAAATAGTATGTACAGAAAAAAATCAGCAAACATAACACCACCTATTTCTAAACAAAACCAGCAAAAAAATACATTAGATCACCAAACTGATTTTGAAACTAAATAAAAACGCATTTTTCATGGTGGGGAATTTAGTGAAAATTTGATACTATGTAATTAATTAAATCTCTTTTTTAATTCGTTGAAATTCTTGTTGTTTTAGTAATTCAAAATACTCTCGAAGCGCCAACGTTTTGGTTTTATCATTGTTATAGCGACTGTAATTATACTGATTCAATTGTCTTCTAGCATATGTATTGAGTTGATTTTTATACTTAAAAACTAGTAAACTACTATCAATATTTTGAGGTTTAGCAGCAAATTGATGTATGAAATTACTATGTAATGTATCTAATAATTTTTCACAAAACCATTTATCCTCAGCAGTCAAACAAGCCAAGTTCGGAGTTTGAACACCTAACAAATCTATATCATTTAACGTTAAATAACTAAGGATTGGCACTACTGCTTTACTCCTAGTGTTTGTTCGCTGAAACGTAGAATCATTTTGAACCTTTTTTGTGCGTGCATCCTCAAAAATGGGATGCTTATTTTGTAGCGGTTTATTAAATTTTAAGTTTCCATTTACACCTGGTTTATGGGTTTTTTCCGTGTGCATTTGTAATTGGGTAACTATTGGTGGCTCCACTTTATCTTCAATGGATTTTGCTACAAAATATACACTGACAGCCATACAACAAAGAAAAATTACGGTATACTTTACCAGCGAAAATCTTTTGAGGAAACGTGCGATATCTGTCGTGCGATGGAATCGATTGGCTTGACTTTCAGAGATACAGTTTTTTACTAGCCATTTAAATTTTATCCAATATAAAAAGTAGAGAATTCCTTTTCTTTTTGGCAAAGAAATTAATGCGTCCAATGTCTTCCCTAGCGCATAAATATCACTTCTCCCATCAATAATACGTGTAGATTTCCGTTGTTCTGGCGAAGAATAATTTTTCGTGCCTGCAGGGTAATAATCGTGATTATCGCGCGTAGATAACCCAAAATCTATCAATTTGACATTCTGTCCTTTACTCGTTATTAAAATATTGGCAGGCTTCACATCCAGATGATAAATCTGTTTCGAATGTAAATAGTGTAACACATCTATTAATTGCAATAAAATAGCATGAAGCGCCGAAAAAAAGGTGGTAGTTGAGGTAAATTGTAAAAGATAATCTTTCAATGCTATACCATCAACATATTCTTTAAGAATATATACAGTATCTACTGTTTTGACTAATTTGTAATATTGAATTATGTTGGGATGATTTAATTCGAAACCAATCGTAAATTCATTTTCAAATGTATCTACATACATGCCATTTGTTACATATTCATCATTTAATGATTTAACACATAGCCATTTATTATGCGACTTAAATTTAAACGTTGCACTATACTTCGATGCTTGAACAAGCGTTTTGGTGATCTGTTTTGGGTCAAAATGTATACTGTAGATAGTATCCTTTTCAAAATCAGAAAAATCAGAATCTATGGAAGGTAAATTATTCAATAATTTTAATTTCACTTAATCCACCACTTTTACCGGCACGATACTGACCTAAATTTTGGTCATTTCTTTTGACTTCGCTGATAAGAAGTGGAAAGTTTTTCACAAAGTTAGTAATCTTAACTATATCACCCACTTGTAATTTACTATTCTCCGAAGATTCAATTTTAAAATTAAAATTTCCAATATAATTTAATTCGATAATTCTATTTGGCTCGTAGGCTACTTTGATTTTGGTTTCTACAGCTAAGGATTCAACATCTAAACGCTCAACATTAAAAAATTCAGAACTACTACTGGATTTAATTTCTTCTAAGTAAACATCCCAATTCGTATATCCTAAATATTTAGCCAATATATCTAGGGTATATAGTCGTGGATCCTGCACACCATTGACAAATCCTAATAATCTTTTTAAGGTGGAGACGCTTATTTTTTGTTTTGTATGTAAAAAAACATCCTCTGAAAGTGCATCACAATCGGAAGGGTATCGAATTTCTTTACCGAACTTTTTCTCAATATGAAGAATAATAACCTTTGATAGCATTTCAAAAAAAAATAAACACAAAAGTACACCTTGTAAATCAATAATTTTCAAAATGAACAAAGTGAACTTAATGAACAAAATGAACGGATGAAAATTAAGGTAAAACTGATTACTTTGTTTGTATAAATTGATTCGAAAATGATTAAAATTCATCAAAAATTATCCGATTCTCAAATCCAAGCATTGAAGAATGGTGTTGTTGAAGTTACAGGCAAAGCAATGAATCGTACCGCATTAGGTGTGGTGGATGCAATTTTCACCTTGTATCCGAAAATAACACTGACTGAACTGCAAGAAATTTTACCAGATACATTAAATCCATCCGCACCTAAAAACTTCAAATCTATTTTCAAGCCTTTTACCACTAAAAATTATGGAGTTTTCCAACCTGGAACTATTCGTGGCGAAATAACAAAACAAGGTTTCGATATAACAAGTACGCATTTTACGCAGGAAGAGGAGACATTTAAAACTGCAGATGGCGTAGAAATTTTGGTATCCAAATTATGGGAATCAAGCGATACTGAAACAGGAGAAAATGACTTACAAAACTTAATAAATCATGTGGAAAAACATGGAGTTAGAGTTGTAAAAGTAGAAAAAAAAGATGCGTTTAATAAAGGAGAATACAATTTAAAAGTATTAAATCCTACCCTTTTGGAAAGCATGCAACAACAAACTAAGACAAGAAACTATTGGTGGTTAATTATTTTAATAATTCTACTATTAGGGGTCACTTTATATGTATTGAACAAATAAACAATGGAGAATCCGAAAATCCACAAAAGAGTAGGAATACACTAAAAATCAAATTATTATGGGTGAATTAGCAATCAGCGGAAGAATGCAGGTTAAGACTTTAAAAGCAAAATTTAAAGAATCTTTTGGTTTAACCTTGCGCGTATATAAAGGAAGTAAGTTTGCGGATGATAGCGCAACATTGGCAAGTCTATCCGAGAAAAAAGTAGAAGAATTTAAAGCAAATTCAAACATGAAAGTTGGAAATTTTGAGGAAAACTTCACGAAAGCAACCGGTTTAAAAGTACAAGTTGCAAGCCCAAATGACCAGGTTCTTGCTAAAGATAGTTCTACTTTATCTGAAAGTAAAAAAACATATCAAGAAGAAAAATACAAGCATTTATAAAAGACGGGAGGTATGCCGAAAATCCCTAATAGAGTAGGCAATAATTCCCTTATTCCATGAAATATCATTTTTCTTCGGCAAAAGATGCATTAGTAATGAACGGCAAAGGTGCGCATGTAGTGAACCCTTGGCACATTACGATAGACCTAGCAAAAGAAACGATAGAAGTTAAAAAACGGAATTCATTTTTAATAGGGGTGGATGAAAATGTCGTAAACTTCAAGCGCGTACGCTCCATTAAAATCGATCAACACCTCATCGGAGCAGACATACATATTAAAGTGGTAGGTGGTTCACTTTCTGTCTATTGCCTATCGAAAAGTGACGCAAAAAAAATTAAAACCATTTTACTTGAATTTAATGATGCACAAAAAGGGTCCAACTTTATTATATCATAATTTCATAAATTAAATTTTAAAACCATGGCATTAACAGCTAGTCAAAAACAATCCATCGAATCCTATAAAAAACAGATTGAAGGACTAAAGAGAGAAACACAAAGATACAGAGATGAAAAAAAGAGAGTCGCTGAACGAACTGCGCGAGAATTAAAAAATACGACTGATTCAAAAAAAAAGGAACAAATAAGAAAATCTAAAACAACAGCTTACCTTCAAATTTCAAACTCCATTGAATCATTAAAAAAAAGTATTGAACGCACAAGAAGATATATTCAAGACATCCGTTCAAGAGCTTAAATACAAATAATATGTCTCACATACATAATAATTTGCTAAATCAAGATCTAAATGATCTTTTATCAACAGGGAAAATCAATCGCGCTATTCATTTAAGTAAGAGTTTAAGTGCATTGGTTGGCTCTCCTATTTATTTTAGTCATCATGCTATTCCACATTACCCAACTGCTAATTTGGATGCTAAAACGGTGTTTGTTCATTTAAACCCTGGTGCTGGGCTTGGAGATAGCTCTACCCCAGAGGTATTTTTTAATCAGAAATGGAATAAAAGCTCTTTTTATCAAGAACGAAATATAACCCAAGAAATGGATATAAATCGTTTTTTACATATCTATGTGCAAGAATGGACTGAATATGCCTACAATCGATTTGTAATTAAAAATGAATTCGACAATTTCGATTACAAACAGGCTTGTTTTCTTTTACATTGGCAAAATAGCGGTATTGAATTAAAGCAAGGAGATTTAGCCGATAAAACGATTCAACAATTCAATAGTGTTAATGTTCTGAATCAAAAATTACAATTAGAGTTATTTCCTTACGGTTCGAATAGTATTGATACGAATAAAATTGTAAAAGCATTCGAACTGGAACCAAGTAGTATTGCTCCTTATGTAGAGAAATTGCTGGATACAATCGCATTACACCCTAGAACATATGTTTTATTTGGAAGCAGAATTTTTAGTTCTCTTTTCAAAATTTATCACCAAAAAGTAAAACCAATTATTGAAATTGAAGAGGTAGAACAAAAATTTACCGGAATCACCAAAAACAGTCTAGCATTTTCATTTATACAATTAAAATGGAATAACCAACCTATACATGCTGGTATTGCACATTCATTTCCAAGAAGAGATTTACCAAACGCCTATTCTCGTATGGCAGAATATGGGGAAAAATCTTGGCTACATTTTATGTCTCAACTCTAATTAAAATTACTCACCTCCACTATTTTCTTTTCCACAAATCACCAAACCAAGTCTCAACCTACGTATATTGTTTCTTAAGCAATGCTAAAAGGTTATTAAATTATTACGCAAATAAAAATAACATTAAACAACCTACACTTAATCATTAACTTATTGTAAATACTTATTAATCTGCACGTTTATCTAACTGAATTCATAGAAATTTATAAGAAAAATCTATGATCATACATAAAGTTGAAGTTAGAAATTTACAAATTGAAGATTATCCTAAACTAAAAGTCGCGATGCAAAGTGCATACGACGATATGGAAAATTCCTATTGGAAAGAAAAACACATCAAGTTATTACTCAAAAAATTTCCAGAAGGACAGAAAGTAGTATTTATCAATGACGAATTTGCAGGATGTGCCTTATCAATTTTAGTGAATTATGAATTGGCAGAACGTGACCATACCTATTTTGAAATAACGGATCAATATAAATTCGGCACCCACAACCCAACCGGAAATATCCTTTATGGAATTGATGTGTTTATTATCCAACAATTTCGCGGTTTAAGATTAGGTAGAAGGTTGTACGATGAGCGAAAACAATTGTGTGAACAATTAAATTTAAAAGGAATTATTTTTGGCGGAAGAATTCCTAATTATTCAAAATTTGCAGAAAATATTACCCCAAAAGAATATATCGATAAAGTAAAATTGAAAGAAATTTACGACCCGGTATTAACCTTTCAGTTAAGTAATGATTTTCACGTGTTGAAGTTAATGACTGGATATTTGCCAACAGACAAAAGTTCGAAGGAATATGCCACGCTACTCGAATGGAATAATATTTATTACACTACTGAAAAATCATTCCGAAAAACAGATGTACGTTTAGGTTTAGTTCAATGGCAAATGCGACCAATGAGCAAATTAGATACGCTTTTTGAACAGATGGAATATTTTATCGATGCGGTATCCGATTACAGTTGTGATTTCTGTTTGTTTCCAGAATTCTTTAACGCACCATTAATGGCGGAATACAATGATTTGCCTGAATCGGAAGCGATACGTATGTTGGCCAAATACACCAAGAAAATTAAATCTAAATTTAAGGAATTTGCTATCTCCTATAATATTAACATTATCACCGGGAGTATGCCTTACATTGAAAATGATCATTTATACAATGTAGGATATTTATGTCGTCGGGATGGAAGCATCGAAGAATATCGAAAAATTCACATCACTCCGAGTGAATCATATGCCTGGGGAATGATTGGTGGTCATGAACTAAAGACCTTTGATACCGATTGTGGTCGCATTGGAATCTTAATTTGCTACGATTCTGAATTTCCAGAATTAAGTAGAATTTTAGCAGATGAAGGAATGGATATTTTATTTGTGCCATTCTTAACCGATACCCAAAATGGTTTTCACCGCGTTAAACGTTGTGCACAAGCGCGTGCTATTGAAAATGAATGTTATGTAGCGATTGCTGGCTCGGTAGGTAACTTACCCAAAGTGAGCAACATGGATATTCAATTTGCACAATCTGCTGTATATACCCCCTGTGATTTTGCTTTTCCAACCAATGGCATCAAAGCAGAAGCAACACCTAATACCGAAATGATATTAATTTGTGATATCGATTTATCGCTATTGCGCGAACTTCATAATTACGGAAGTGTTACAAACTTAAAAGACAGACGATTAGATATTTATAAAGTGCAAAAAATAGAAACAACTACAACTTAATATTTACTCGAATAAAATTATACGTTTAAAATACTGCTTTCCGAGGCAGTATTTTTTTAGTTACAAAATACCTTTTTTGTGGTATTGCCAACTATACTCCTTGCATGTACTTTTGTCTTATTTAAAATCAATCTAAATAAAGATGAAAGCAATAAATATATTTCTAGTTACGCTTGCAATGGCATCTGTGCTTTTAACTAGTTGTGAAAAAAAAGCAATTAATCCTACAAAGGATACTTACACAATCCCAAGCACCTACGAATTCAAAAACACAAGTAATATTTCTACCGTAGACTACAGCGGACAAAAAACGCGTTTGGTAATGCTGGACCAAATCAGCGCTTTGATGGGGGGAACTACCCCTGTAAGCGAAGCGACGCTGTTAGCAATGTTTGATGGAACTGGATTTTTAGGGGATTCATTGAATACTTCCGGAAAAAAATTAAGTGATAAAACGGCTTCTTCTGTTGATTATTTCTCTGGAATTAATGCTGAGCAAACAAGTATTAGCAACACTTTCAAAGCCTTATTCAAAGATGCGGAAGTACTAACTGCCGGAAGTACAGAAGCAAGCGCTGGTGTTGCTGGCTATTATATGGATGGAACGAAAAAACGCTATTTCAATGCAAATGGTTTAGAACCACAACAAGTTTTTGCAAAAGGGATGATGGGTGCGTGTTTACTAGATCAAATTCTTAACAACTACCTGAGCAAAAACAAATTAGATGCTGGTTCAAACCTAACTAACAACACAAACAAAGTAGTAGAATCTGGAAAAACATATACGACCATGGAACATGCTTGGGATGAAGCATATGGTTACATCTATGGAAATGATAATATTACAGCTAATCCATCGGTGTACAAATACTGGTCTTCCTATATCAATCAAGTAAATGCAGATCCAAATTTCAACACGGTAAAAGATGCGATTTCCAAAGCGTTCATCCAAGGTAGAGCTGCGATTTCGAATGCCGACTATGCCACACGTGATGCACAAATTACCATCATTAAATCGGAATTATCCAAAGTTCCTGCAGTGAGAGCAGTATATTACTTAGTTGGTGAAGCAAAAAGTAAATTAGCAACAAACAACGGCAAAGCAGCATTCCACGCTTTATCAGAAGGGTATGGATTTATCTGGTGTTTACGTTTTACACAAAATCCTACAACGAAAGCGCCATATTTCTCCAAAGAAGAAGTAGACAGCATGCTTGCAGATTTACTAAAAGGTACAAATGGTTTGTACGATGTGGATTACCTTAATACCGCACTAGATACGATCGCTGCAAAAATTGCTACACGATTTGGATTTACGGTGGAACAAGCAAAAGACGCAACTAAATAATAACGACCATGAAATATTATTGGATCATCGCAATTTGCATCTTATTTTCCTCTTGTAGGGATAAGATGGGCGGCATGAAAGACGACACGTTTAAAAAAACGGAGTTATTATCGCAACTAGCGGATAATTACATCTTACCGGAATATGCTTCCTTACAGTCTCATGTTGACGAATTAGTAACTAGTTGGAATGCTTTTGAAAACCAACCAAGCGAAACAAAACTTGATTCCATTAGAGCACAATGGAAACGTGCCTATATTCGTTTTCAATACGTGAAAATGTTTGATTTTGGACCAGGAATGAACCAAAATTTAGCGATGAGTCTTGGTACTTTCCCAACAGATACCCTTGCAATTGAAACAAATATTAATACTGGAAATTACAATTTAACGAGCATATCCAATTACGATGCTATCGGTTTTCCTGCTTTGGATTATCTATTGTTTTCAAAAAATGCATATACCGATATCACGACAACTCTAAATCGAAAAGTATATGTGCGCGAGTTAATCCTAAAAATGAAAGCAGAAATCGATAAAACATGCACGGAATGGAATACATACCGGTCTGCATTTGTAGATGGCACAAGTAACGCATCCACAAGTCCTTTTTCCTTAGTTGTAAATAACTACATCCATGATTACGAAACATTAAAATGGACCAAACTTGGATATCCACTTGGTGCAAATAGTGGAAATGTAAAAAATCCTGCCTTACTAGAAGCTAGAAAATCAGGAATCGGGAAAGAACTATTACGCGCAAATGTTCTTGCCCTACAGCAAATTTATTTAGGGAAAGGTAGCAATGGGAAAGATGGGAAAAGCATGCACGACTATTTACTAGCTTTAGCGAAAACAACTACTGCCACTACCATTGAAACCAATTGGGGAGTGTTTCTAACCCAAATCGATGCATTACCAACTAGTTTGGAAACGGCATTAAACACAGATACGCAGAAAATGATTGATTTGTACAATGCGATTCACTTCAATACAATAGCATTAAAAACGGACATGGTGAGTGCATTTGGGATTTTAATCACCTACTCAGACAACGACGGAGATTAGTTAGTGAGTTATTAAAATTGCTTTTTCTTCGTTCGACTGCAAAATTAACTTCCTCATTTACGTATGTAATCCCGATTGTTATCGGGAGCGGAATTAATTTTTTGTCTGCCTCAAAAAATCTAATTTTAATAAACACACAAAATGAAAAATTAAATCAATGAAAAAATATCTCTTCAAAGAAACTTCCATCCTACCCTTAGTTGGATTTCGAATTATCTTTGGATTGTTGATGGTTATTGGAACACTACGATTTTTATTCAATGGCTGGGTACACCAACTCTACATACAACCAAAATTCTACTTTGGTTTCATCGAAGGGATTTCACCCCTACCAGGAAACTGGATGTATCTTCCTTTTATCCTATTACTTATTGGAGCTATTGGTATCGTGCTTGGCGCATTTTACCGCTTCAGTACTACCCTTGCTTTTATCAGTTTTACCTATATCGAAGTATTAGATAAAACGAACTACCTAAACCACTACTATTTTGTGAGTTTAGTTTTGTTTCTGCTATGTTTGGTTCCCGCGAATGCCTATTTGTCTTGGGATAGCAAACGAAATACTTCCATCCAAAAAACAGTAGTTCCACTATGGACCATCCGTATCGTACAACTACAATTAGCAGTGGTATACTTTTTTGCTGGTGTCGCAAAAATTAATCCAGACTGGTTACTCCACGCGCAACCTTTAGCAATTTGGCTGCAGGCCTACCGCGACCTACCCATCGTTGGAGATTACTTCGCTACCAGTTGGTTGGCATTTGCATTTAGTTGGTTTGGGTGTATCTACGACCTTACCATCCCATTTTTTCTTCTAGGAAATAAAACGCGCCCTTACGCCTATTTCTTTGTCGTTGTATTTCATATCGTTACGTGGTTATTGTTTCCAATCGGTGTATTTCCATGGGTTATGATTTTCTCCACGCTCATTTTCTTTCCCGCTACATTTCACGAAAAATGGTTGTCCAAAGTTGCTACTTGGTTTCGTTGGGAAAAAGATAAAAACATATTACCTTCTCATTATCAAACTAATAAAATTATCACATTGTTTGTCTTGGTATATGTATTTCTTCAATTATTTCTTCCGATACGTTGTTTTTTCAACCATCCTCAAACCTTGTTTTGGCACGAAGAAGGCATGCGATTTTCCTGGCGTGTGATGCTCATGCATAAAGAAGGGTTTGCAACGTTTTATGTAAAGGATAAAAATTCGAAACGTGAGATACAAGTGCGTAACGAAGATTTCCTCACCGTCGGACAAATCGATCAAATGGCTACCCAACCTGATATGATTAAACAATATGCCGACCATCTTTATCGCACATTCAACGATAGTATAATTCAAACTAGTCAAGGCTCATTCCAACTTAAAAATCCATCCATTCACGCAGAAATTTTTGTCAGTTTAAATGGTAGAAATGCCCAACTTTTCCTTGCTAAAAAACATAGTTTACAAGAAAAAAAATACACGACTAATCCCCAACAATGGTTAGCAAAATACAACTCTAAGTTATGAAGATTTCAATAGTACTTTTCAGTTTACTTACTACATTAGTTACTTTAGCGCAAGACTTTCATGGATATGTGGAAAATGAAAATAAAGAAGCAATCATCGGTGCTAAAGTAAGTTGTGGTAACCTCTTAATTGCCAGCGATTGGAATGGGAGATTTGAATTAAAAAATCCAACCTCCGATACCGTTATAATTTCCTATATAGGCTTCGAAACCCAACTAATTTTGCTTTCCAAGCTACCAAAAAAATTCATACACTGCACCTTACTAGCAAACGCAAAAGAGATACAAGAAGCCGTAGTAATCAAAAATCGCTTTGAAAATTTTGATATTGGGTATCTTCCTCCTGTCAAAGGAGTGCAAATCACCACAGGTACTAGTACCCTAATTCAAACAGAAGGACAAGGTGGCGCCAAATCAAGTGCAAACCCACGTGAATTATTCGCGAAAGTTCCTGGTCTTAACATCTGGGAAAGCGATGGTGCGGGTATTCAAATGGGAGTTGGAGGAAGAGGTTTAAGTCCAAACAGAACTGCCAACTTCAATACGCGCCAAAATGGGTACGACATCAGTGCAGACGCTTTAGGGTATCCGGAATCTTACTATACCCCACCCTTAGAAGCGCTTTCTGCTATTGAAATTATTCGTGGTTCTGCTTCTTTACAATATGGTACACAATTCGGGGGATTGATGAACTTCATTATCAAAGAACCAGCAAAAAATTCTCCTTTTGAATTTACCTCGCGCGCCACCGTTGGTAATTTTGGATACAAGGCTGGATTTTTGCGTTTTAGTGGAACAAAAAACAAATTAGAATACCAAACCTATTACCAATATAAAGAAGGAACTGGTTACCGCGAAAATAGTCCGTTTAATCAACACCAATATTTTGCGCAACTTGGTTATCGTTTTAGCGACAAACAATCCATTCGCCTAGAATACACCACCATGAGCTACGATGCTCAACAGCCGGGAGGATTAACAGACAAACAGTTTTACGAAAATCCAATTCAAAGTGTCCGCGATAGAAACTGGTTTAAGGTGAACTGGAACCTTCTTGCCTTACATTACAACTTGGAAATTAAACCAGATGTATTACTGAACATTCGTACTTTCGGAATTCTATCTTCCCGCGAATCGCTTGGTTTCTTGGGTAAAATAAATCAACAAGATCCCGGTAATGAAAGACAACTCATTTATGGGGATTTTAAAAATACAGGTACGGAAGTGCGTATCTTGAAAAAATATGAATTTACCCTGAAAGAAAAAACGATCAAAGGTGCTTCTTTGGTTGGCGGAAGATATTATAACGGTCAAACTTCTGCTTTACAAGGAAATGCACCAGGTGGCAGCGCAGCAGATTTTCGTTTTACATCGAGTAACGAACTGGAAAATTCAAACTACCTCTTTCCTTCTAAAAATCTATCTTTATTCACCGAGCACATTTGGTTTTTAGGTCCGCGCACATCCTTCAATGTAGGATTTCGCTACGAATATATTACTAGTGCTTCTTCTGGTTATTACAAAGTTTACAGTATCCATAACTTAACCCAAGATACACTCGCAATTCAAAAATTGGAGTCGAGCAATTCCTTGACGCGCTCCGTACCGCTGGGTGGATTTGGACTTTCCTACAAAACAAGTAAACAAACAAATCTGTATGGAAATTTCTGTATGAATTATCGTGCAGTCAATTTTAGTGACATTCGCGTTACAAACCCAAACTTACTGATTGATAGTGCGATGCGAGATGAGTATGGTTCCACAGCAGAAATCGGTTTCCGTGGATTTATCAAGCGCTTTTTATATGTCGATGTAGCTGCTTTTCACCTGTATTATGGGGATAAAATAGGAATCACACCTCTTGCCGGTAGCATCAAAAAAATCCGTACCAATATTGGGAATGCGCGTAATGTTGGTGTAGAATGTTTGGTGGAATTTGACTTCCTAAAAGCGTGGAAAGATAGTTCCACCTACAACTCCTCCTTATATGTAAATTTCTCTTACATCCATGCTCAATATGTATCTTCTAAAGAAACAAACTTTATAGGCAAACAGTTGGAATACGTTAGCCCAATTATTCTGAAGACGGGAATAAAAATCAAACACGACCGCTGGGGGGCAACCATACAAGGCTCCTATAATGCCGCACAATTCTCCGATGCTTCAAATTCTGTGGAGCCGAGTGGCGATGCCGTAATTGGAGAAGTTCCAGCCTATTTTGTCATGGACATGTCTGCAAAATATAATTGTAAGAAATGGATTACACTTGAAGGCGGTATCAATAACCTTTTAAATGCATCCTATTTCACACGAAGAGCTACGGCTTATCCTGGTCCAGGTATCTTACCTTCGGATGGACGGAATTTTTATGTGACGGTACAATGGAAGATTGGCGAGCGTAAATAAGTTTAACAACAACTATACCTGCGCTTAAAACTGCAAAAAATAAAATTTTGCACCGTGTCAAATGGCGTAACATGATCTTCCGTAAAACATCCAATTTTATCCAAATAAGCACCAAATAACTGCTGAAAACTAGTTTCATTGTATTGCTTGATTTCCAAACCACTACATTTCAAAGGACCATTTTCGGAGAAAGTACCGACGATAAAGTATCCGCCAACATGATTCGCAACTCGGTGAACATAGTTTTGAATGGCATCCGCTTTCGTAACAAAATGAAAAACAGCGCGGTCATGCCAAACTGCATAGTGTTGATTCGGAACAAATTCATTCATATCGGATACTATCCAAGTCACCAATTTCGCCTTTTCTCCCAAACGTATTTTAGCACGTTCTAGCGCTTTTGCGGAAATATCTAATACGGTAATATTGCTATACCCTGCTTTCAGTAGATGATCCACCAAATGACTATCCCCTCCACCAATATCGATAATTGCTGCATCTTTCGCGATACCCGTTTCCTGAATTAAACGTAAAGAAGTACTCGGCACTGCTTGAGTCCAACTTACTTGTTCGGGTGTTTTTGTTTCGTATACATTTTCCCAATGTGCTTTTTCAGACATACCTATTTTTTT
Source organism: Flavobacteriia bacterium (assembly GCA_947446925.1). Taxonomy (GTDB): domain Bacteria; phylum Bacteroidota; class Bacteroidia; order Flavobacteriales_D; family Crocinitomicaceae; genus CANHVK01. Next base: position 6,848 of record CANFHU010000004.1, on the reverse strand, counting down.
TTACAAACTTAAATGAATAGTTTGTGTTTCCCTGTAACAAACATTACATAAGAAAGTGGGAAAACACCATCACGTACCGCAATACGTTCTATAATCCCCATCTCCTTCTATCGGTGGTTCTTGAAAATCTTCATAGCCTTTCTGTGTTTCATACGGCGCTTTTAAGACTTCCAACAAACGATTAAACAAACCATAATCATTCAAATTCGCCGCCTGATGCAAAGCCTCTTCCACCAAATGATTTCGTGGAATGAACTTCGGATTAAATTTCTCCAGCAATAGAAGAACTTCTTCTCGCTTATAATGGGAAACACGTTCCTCCCAACGCACAAACCAAGCTTGAAAATCTGCTAGCCCATAGATTCCGATGTGTTCGTTCTTTGGTTTAAGCAACTGCAAAAACGTATTCGTAAAATCCACTTTGTTTGCTTCCATCCAATGCAACAAGTCCTTAATCAGACTATCATCTCCTTCCTGTTCCTCCAATATACCTAACTTGGAACACATCATCTTCGTCCAACGTTTTTCATATGCTATTGGAAAGTCATTAATAACTTCTTGACACAGTTTCACCGCTTCTTCTTTATCATCATGGATAATCGTAATCAACGCACTTGCCAAACACGCAATGTTCCACTGGGCCATCGAAGGTTGATTACCATATGCATAGCGACTATTGCGGTCTATCGAACTAAAAACAGTCGCAGGATCATACCCATTCATAAACGCACACGGACCATAATCGATTGTTTCGCCAGGAATACTCATATTATCGGTATTCATGACCCCATGGATAAATCCTACGCGCATCCAGTCTACAATCAAATCAATTTGTTTGTCTTGTACTTTTCTCAAAAATGCTAACGGAGGATTTTCTTCCTCTGCAACTTCCGGATAATGACGTTCGATTACATAAGCACAAAATTCAAGCAATTCATCTTTTGGTAAATACTTCGATGCATATTGAAATGTCCCCACACGAATGTGACTCGCAGCAATACGCGTCAACACAGCACCCTCACTTACATATTCGCGATACACTTCATCGCCTGTCCCAACAACCGCCAAACTACGCGTAGTTGGAATACCCAATCCATGCATTGCTTCACTGATGAGATATTCACGCAACATAGCACTCGTTGTAGCACGTCCATCGCCATTACGCGAATAAGGGGTTCTACCAGCACCTTTTAGTTGGATGTCAAAGCGTTTTCCAGATGGCGTTATATGTTCTCCTAACAAAATCGCTCTGCCATCTCCTAGTATGTTAAAATGCCCAAATTGATGACCTGCATATGCTTGCGCAATCGGTTCAGAACCTTCTATTAAACCATTTCCTGCCAATGCAGATAATTCAAATTCATCCAAGTTATTCGGTAAACCAAGTTCCTTTGCCAATTGGTGATTGTATAACAAAAGTCGCGGAGATAACACATGCGTCGGTAATACCTTGCTGAATAATTGTTGGTTAACTGTCAAATAAGTTGTATTCCAATGCCAAGTAGTAATGTCTTTTTCCATGTAAAGTAACTGTTTAAATGCATGCCAAAAAAAAAGGATTGAACATTGTCCAATCCTTAAAATTACGTGTAAAAAAAGTTATAAGCGAATTTTCTTTATCACAAATTCTGTTCTACGATTTTGTTGGTGTTGTTCTTCCGAACATTCTACTGCCTGTTGATCTTCACAAGCACATTTGTTAACCAAGCGACTTTCACCATACCCTTTACCATACAAACGATCTTCTGCAATTCCATTATCCACTAAATATTGTACCGAAGTTTTTGCTCTACGATCGGACAAATCATTGTTAAAACGTACACTACTTCTACAATCCGTATGCGATCCTAATTCAATCACAATTTCTGGATGACGTTTCAAAATTTTAACGATTTTATCTAATTCTGTTGCAGCATCCGGACGAATTGCATCTTTTCCATAATCAAAATAAATTGGATTGATTTTGATCGCTTTACCAATTTCTAAACCAACTTCTAACTTATGCATGCTTATTACCTTCTCGTTCACAAGTGACAACATACCTGGTTTATCAATCACTTTCGTTATCAATAATTCTTTCCCTAGGTACCCTTCTTTTTCTAATCGAATGTCTAATTGAATTTTATCCCCCTTTTTGAAGGTGGTAAGATCTAGAAATAAATTTCCATTAGCATCCGTAACTAACGAAGTATAATATTTACGCGATTTCACACTTACTTTAACCCCATCCAAAGGGTTTTTCGTTGTATGGTCAACTACCTTTGTAGTATACACTAACTGTTGGTTCGAAACCAAATGTATTGCTTCATGTATCGTTACGTATGAACTATCATTTGCAATAGACAACTGATCGATTGAAAAGAAATTTTCACGAGAAATTGTTGCACTAATTTTGTCTAACGGGTTAATGATAAGTTCTACTTTACCTAAACTATCCGAAACATAATCCAATGTTTTTTCGTTGATTTTTAGTTTTACAGTCGCTTGAAAAATTGGATTCTTAGTCAATTTATCTTCTAACGTCAAGTGTAATAATTTAATCTGAATCGGTTTTAAAAAAGATACCGCATAAATGTCATCGTCTCCTTTACCACCTGCTCTGTTAGAGGTAAAATATCCTTTTGTAAAATCGGATGTAACAATCAACCCAAAATCATCTTGTGGTGAATTTAATCCTGCTCCTAAATTAACAACATTGCGATAGTCATTATTTTTTAAAGGTGCATAAAAAATATCAAGACCTCCTAGACCTATATGTCCATTGGATGCAAAAAACATATCTCCATTTGTAGCTATATATGGAAACATTTCATTCCCTTCGGTATTCACCTGTGGACCTAAATTAATCGGTTTACTCCAAGCATTTCCGGATTTTGTAATCATCCAAATATCTGTCCCACCAATAGATCCTGGCATATCCGATGTAAACACAAGTTTTGTACCATCCGCACTCATCGAAGGATGTCCAACGGAATACTCTTTGGTTCCTAAATCTACCTCATGTATGTTTTTCCATTTTCCTTTCGCATTTTTTTCTGCGCGTAATAAAGTTAATTTCAAAACGCCATCACTACTTAATTTTTTGTTTTTCAAATAATTATTTCGTGTAAAAAACATCATGTCCCCAGACTGATTGAAGGTTGCTGGTCCATCATGGTATTTACTATTTACTTTTCCTGCAATTGGAAAAGGTGTTCCAAACGTCGTGTCTGAAGATTTATCTACCAAATACACATCTAAAAATGGCGTTTGATTCCAAGAAAATTCACGCTTAATTACAAGTTGATTTGGATCCGCAGCCACAAATGCTAATTGTTTGTCCTGCACAAATGCTGGCGAAAATTCAATTCCTTCGGTATTAAATGGCAGATTACGAATTGCAAAATTGGATCTTTTACTTTCTATCTCACGTAATTTATTTTCCTTATAATCCAAAGCCAATGCGCGCGAATCGGAAGAGTTTAATTGTTTAAAGATCAACATCCAATCATCGGCAAGTTTTGTTTTACCATTCGATCGTAATGCTAATGAATAGTAGAATACATCGTTCGCTGAATATTTTCCAAATGCAATAAATTTTTCATACCAAATTTCTGCATTTCGTGTATCATTGATAAAACGATAACTATTTGCTAATCTTTCGGTCACTTTTTGCAAATCTATTTGTTGCGCATACAATTCTTGGTAAAGATCAATTGCTTCTTTATAGGCAAAATGTGCAAACAAATTTTCTGCTCGTTTTAATTTCGGAGATTCTTCCGCACTACTTTGTAAGGAAATTACAAAACAAAGAAGTAGTAATGCTATTTTTTTCATATAACGCGTATTAAAAATATCTTGGTGTAATAATTTTATCCTTCTTAAATATAAAATCATAACTTAAAAACATTTCAAATGTTCCACTGTTATAATTCTTTAAACGGGAAATTGTCTGATCAAAAGATGCTCCTGCTTTAAACTGATTCGTGATTTGGTAACCACATAAAAAACCAAAGGAATCTCCAAAACGGTGCATAATACCCAAAGAAATTAAATTTTTATAATAGGCTTCAACAGACGCATCCACACTTATTGGAGCATTGGAGGTAAGCTTAGCCAAAAATGCTGGTTTTAATTTCCAATCTGTGTTAAGATTAAAAACATAACCTCCAATAATGTAATAGTGTCTGTTTAATTTCGAAACGATGGTTTTAGCATTACCTGCAATACTTGTTTCTAACAACTTTGGCGTGGAAGCACCAAGATACCATTTATCGGTATGGTAATATAACCCCAAACCAACATTCGGTGCTAATATCGTTGGATTTGCTGTAAATGTTTGGTCATTTAATTGCTCTAATTTCAACGAACTTAAGTTTGCTTGCACAAAATTCAACATCCCTTTGATTCCAACATTAAGTCTTCCAGTTGAATTTACTCGTATACTATATGAATAATCCATTGCTATCGAAGTTTGTTGGATAGGTCCTGCTTTATCATTTAAAAAGGATAATCCTACTCCTATGTTTTTAGAGACAATTGGCGAGTGAATGATGAAATTTTGGGTAACTGGCGCACCCTCTATTCCTATCCATTGTTGACGCATCAACGCTGACATATTTAGCATCCCTTTCGATCCAGCGTAGGCAGGATTTACAGTCAATGTATTATACATATAATGTGTAAACTGTACTTCTTGCTGTGCTACTGCTGCATTACCAATGATACACATGGTAATTACAACGAATACGTATTGTAATATAGCTTTCATAATTATTTATTTAAGTAAATATATCCGTTGAAATGTGTATTAGCTTCATCATTTAAATCCAATACATAGTAGTAAGTTCCAATTGGTAACTCGCCATCTCCTAATGTATTTCGAACATTTGGGTGCCCATTCCAATCGTTTGCATATCCTTCTTTTTCATACACCAAATTACCCCATCTGTTGAAAATTTGAATACGGTTTTTAGGGAATAAATCAATGTTTTTGATGGTAAATACATCGTTCACACCATCGCTGTTTGGAGAGAAACCTTCTGGAATAAATATACCGTCGAAATCTAAGTAATTTGGTTTACCGTCATTATCTGAATCCACAATCGTAATTGTTTCTGCATGACAAGGATCTATAATTGTATTTTCTTCCGAATCCAATTTACCATCATTATCCGAATCTAAATCTAAATTATTTGGAATCCCATCCCCATCTGTATCGGTAGTTCCTTCAATGAAATCTGGAATACCATCTTTATCAGAATCTTTCAATGTATTGTTTACAACCACCATTGCTGAATCACATTGCGATTGTATGTCACACATTTTATAGTAGAAAGTATCTAATCCACAATATCCTGGTTTCGGAACATACACAACATTTCCGGTATTTGCTTCTACGGATGCTTTACCACGTTTCGCTTGTTGAATAATGATTACAGAAACTGCACCTCCTGTTGGATTCTTATCATTCGAAAGTACATTAAACGTAATTGGCGTTTGATCATCCGTAATTTCCGTGTCATTATTCGCTTTTGGAATTACATTGAAAATAACTTTCAAAGTATCACATGTAACTGCATTACACACTAAAACACACACGGTATCTACTCCTGTAAATTTGTCATTTGGAGTGTATTTAATACATCCATTCTCCAATTGTGCATTTCCATTCTTGTTACAAGCAATGCTTATCGTATTATTTCCTCCATCTATATCTGCAATTGCAAAACAATAGGTTGTCACAGCATCAATAATAATCGTCGTATCGTTTGTTACAAAAATAGGCGCATCATCCACTGGTGTTAAGGTAATGAAAATCGTATCGTTAACACAAATACTTGGTGATCCATTATTATCACATACACTTACAACCACGGTGTCTTTTCCGTTAAAGTTTGCACTTGGTGTGTAGGTAAATGTTCCATTCGTGTTCACAGTGATGGTTCCATGGCTCGGTGCGACAACAGGTGTAGTTGTTACACTTACTGGACCTTCTTGGTCTGTATCATTTATTGTAATGTTTCCTGTAATTGGTGCATCCTCAAGGCCGCTTACTGTTTCGTTAGCAACTACCGGACTATCATTTACTGGACTTACTGTAATGAAAATCGTATCGTTCACACAGATACTTGGTGATCCATTATCACATACACTCACAACCACGGTGTCTTTACCATTAAAGTTTACAGTTGGTGTGTAGGTAAATGTTCCATTCGTGTTCACTGCGATGGTTCCATGGCTAGGGTCAACAACAGGTGTAGTTGTTACACTTACTGGACCTTCTTGGTCTGTATCATTGGTTGTAATGTTTCCTGTAATTGGTGTATCCTCTGGGCCACTTACTGTTTCGTTAGCAACTACTGGACTATCATTTACGGGTGTTACAGTAATGAAAATCGTATCGTTAACACAAATACTTGGTGATCCATTATTATCACATACACTTACAACCACGGTGTCTTTTCCGTTAAAGTTTGCACTTGGTGTATAAGTAAATGTTCCATTCGTGTTCACCGTGATGGTTCCATGGCTCGGTGCGACAAAAGGTGTAGTTGTTACACTTACTGGACCTTCTTGGTCTGTATCATTGGTTGTAATGTTTCCTGTAATTGGTGCATCCTCTGGGCCACTAACTGTTTCGTTTGCAACTACTGGGCTATCATTTACTGGACTTACTGTAATGAAAATCGTATCGTTCACACAAATACTTGGTGATCCATTATCACATACACTCACAACCACGGTGTCTTTACCATTAAAGTTTACACTTGGTGTGTAGGTAAATGTTCCATTCGTGTTCACAGTGATGGTTCCATGGCTCGGTGCGACAACAGGTGTAGTTGTTACACTTACTGGACCTTCTTGGT
>CANFHU010000003.1 GCA_947446925.1 Flavobacteriia bacterium | reverse complement strand
TGTTAGGCCTGCCGCTAGCGTTCATCCTGAGCCAGGATCAAACTCTCCGTTGTATAAAACGTTGAATTTTTGTTGAGCTCATTCTATTGTATTTCTACGCTGTTTCCTTATTTCCTAATATGTCAAAGAACTAATCTTTTGCAGTTATTTCAAAACTTCCATCTTAATAACTCAAACACTCTATCGTGTTGTGGGGTGCAAAGATATGTATTAATTTTAATTAAACAACAAAAAATGAAAAAAAAATTATTTTTTTTTGTTTAACTTAGTATTTCAAATCTTAGTGACCGTTTCTCCGTTGAGAGGTGCAAAGATAGAACACTTATTTGAATTAACAATGGATTTATTAAATAAAAAATTAATTATTTCTTAATATGCAGTAAGCAAAGGTGTTGAAAATTGATTTTTTCTTCATTTCTACAATAATGCGATGGAAATTAGAATCTCGTAAGCATTTTCTTTAGCAAAGTTAGACGATCAAGATCTGGCGTACTATGTAATTTCATCGCTATTTCTAATGAAGTTGTGATTAAATTATCTCCAGATGAACCAATCATTACTCCATGTTGGCCATCTAAAAGTAGTTCGACAGCAAAAGAACCCATTCTTGTCGCTAAGATTCTATCAAAAGCGGAAGGACTTCCTCCTCTTTGAATATGGCCCAAAACCGTTGGTCGTAAATCAAATCCTTCTAGCATGGGAGACACTTTATTTATAAGTTCCAAACTTCCTCCCTCCTGCTCTCCTTCCGCAACAATTATAATACTACTTCGTTTACCTTTATTCTGATGTTGAATCTGAGCAACTAACTTATGTAAATCTGGAACTTCTTCCGGAATGAGAACACTTTCAGCTCCACTTGCTACGGCAGCATTGATTGCGATAAAGCCAGCGTGCCTTCCCATTACCTCAATAAAAAATATACGATGATGACTCGAAGCAGTATCTCTAATTTTATCGACCGCACTTATAACAGTATTTAAAGCGGTGTCATAACCAATTGTGTGATCTGTTCCATATATATCGTTATCTATTGTTCCAGGAATACCAATAACTGGAATACCCATTTCAGAAGCTAGAACTGTTGCACCTGTAAATGTACCATCTCCTCCAATTACTATCAAACCATCAATTTCATTTTCTTGCAAATGTTTAATAGCAACAAAACGAGTAGATTTATCCAAAAATTCCAAACAACGAGAAGATCCCAAAATAGTTCCACCCGTATGAATCACATTATCCACATCTGTATAAGACATTTCAAAAAGATCTTTATTTACCATTCCCTTATATCCATCTCGAATACCAACCGGAACGATATTGTAAAACAAACATGTTTTAACAATCGCTCTAATAGCAGCATTCATACCTGGACTATCTCCTCCTGAAGTTAATAAAGCTATACGTTTCATTTCGAATATATAATTAGTTACTATTTAAATATAACAAAAAAAGGTGAGTTATTCAACTCACCTTTCTTTTAACCTTATATTAACAATTAATTACCAACTTGTAATTCACGTACTTTTCTTTTCAATAATGGATTTGGTCGATATCTATCCTCACCGTATTCTTGAAACAAATCTGTTAACGTTGAAAGTACATTGTCGATCCCAATCTCATCTGCCCATTCTAATAATCCTTTTGGATAATTAACGCCAAATTTCATAGCTGTATCAATATCTTCTCTTGAAGCAACTTGCATAAATAATGCATCATAGGCTTCATTAATTAACATTGCTAAAATTCGACTAAAGATTTTCTGCCCTAATTGAATATCTTCCTTTGGAGAAACAGCTATCGCATTTTCTTGATAATCATAATATCCTTTACCAGACTTTCTACCTAATAATCCAGCTTCTTTGTGTCTTTTCTGTGTAAAAGATGGTTTAAAACGAGGGTCATAATAAAAAGCTTCAAAAACAGACTCTGTTACGGTATAGTTAATATCATTACCGATATAATCCATTAATGTAAACGGTCCCATTCTGAATCCACCGAAATGCGTCATCGCCCAATCAATGGTTGCAAAGTCTGCAATACCCTCCTCATAGATACGTAAAGCCTCGCCATAAAAAGGTCGCGCCACACGATTTACAATAAAACCTGGCGTATCTTTTACGATTACCGTTTTCTTTTTCCAAGAATCAATGATCGATTTTGCAGCAATGGTAACTTGATCAGTAGTTTGAACTCCTGGAATAATTTCAACTAACGCCATTAAAGGGGCTGGATTAAAAAAATGTATACCCAACATACGTTCTGGATATTTTAAAACAGAACTAATACTTGCAATGGATAAAGAAGAAGTATTTGAAGCTAAAATACAAGAAGAAGAAACGATCGATTCAATTTGACTAAAGACACTATGTTTAACTGTAATGTTTTCTACAATTGCTTCGATTACTAGATCTGTATTTTTTAAAGCATCGTAATTTGTTGTAAATTCTATTAAACTGGCTATTTTAGTTGAATCCGCTTCTGTTAACTTTTGTTTTTCAACTAATTTTAACAAGGTTTTTTCTAATTGTACCTTTGCTTTATCTAATACCTCTTGGTTTGTGTCTATCAAAACAACTTGGTTCCAATTTTGAGCGGCAACTTGTGCTATTCCAATTCCCATGGTACCTGCGCCGATAACTCCGATATTTTTCATCTTAATTTCCTTTAAAATTAGGAACTCTTTTTTCTAAAAATGCTTGAACACCCTCCTTAAAATCATGGGTTGTACCAGCTACCGTTTGTAATTCTTCTTCTAGAGCTAATTGTTCGCTTAAATCGTTTGAAAAAGATGCGTTTAAAGCTCTTTTTGTTAGACCCAATCCTTTTGTTGGCATTTTTGCTATATTTTGTACAAAAGTATTCACCACATCTTCAAAAGAATCATCTGCGACAGCCTTATAAATAAGGTTCATAGTTTCTGCTTGATTCGCTGTAACTTTATCCCCGGTCATCATCAAGGCAGTTGCTTTTTGCATTCCAATAATTCGAGGCAAAAAGAAAGTACCACCAGAATCGGGAATTAATCCAATTTTTGAAAACGCTTGAATAAAACTAGCGGATTCTTTCGCAAATGTAATATCACAAGCAAGCGCAATATTCGCTCCTGCACCAGCAGCAACACCATTTACAGCAGCAATAACTGGTTTTTCTATGGTTCGAATCAACTCAATAATTGGATTATAATGTTCTTTTACAATCGATTGTAAAGATGGTCCATCCGTATCAGTTGCCTCTGCTAAATCTTGTCCTGCACAAAATGCCTTTCCTTCTCCAGTTATAAGAACAGCGCGCACCTCGTCATTTGTATCCGCATGTTTTAATTCTTCTTGCAATGCTAAAGCCATTTCTTTATTAAAAGAATTAAAAACTGCAGGTCTATTTAATGTAAGTGTTAGTACACCTTTTTCTAATTTTTTAAGAATTGTCATACTTTTAATGTAATACTATTTATATATCGTAACGTTCGCTCATTTCTACGATTCTTTTTTTAATCGTATTGCGTAAGCTTTCAGGTTCCAAAACTTCCAATTCACCACCATAACTTAACAAAGACCGAATTAATTCTTCGGAGATAATAACTTGTAATGAAAAGGTGGTTTTATTTTTACCTTCTTTCACCATTTTTTGAGAAGTATGAAAAGGTTGCGAATCAATGTACTTGGAGGCAACATTATCTGCTTTAAAAATAACAGACTCGGGCGTTGAATTATTTACAGTAATTCCGATTGCATTTTGAAAAAAAGTGTGATTATCAAACGAAATAAATTCCGTACAAACAACATCCGAAACATCTACATTTTCCATACGTTCCAATGCATACGTAATAATCGCTTCTTTTACACAATCGTGACAAATTAAATACCAACGATTTCTATATTCCTTCAATAATAAAGGAAGTACTTTGCGTGATTTCTTTTTTTCTGAGGTAAAACTACCATATTCAAAATACGTGTACTTTTTTTGACGTATACCAGAAAGAAGAATAGATAGGTATTCATTCCCTTTTACGGAATGCGCTGCTTCAAATTGTACAAACGTATTTGATTCATCTACTAGCGGGTCATTGGATATAGCAACTTTCTCCACTATCTTATCAATCGCGAAACCAAATTGCTTAAACATTTCCACATCCTTAAATTGAGATAAGGTATTAGCTGCAAATCGAATTGCATCCATGTCTTCATCCGTTAAAGGTATATCATCGAGAGAAAAAGTGTCTGAATTGTAGTAATATCCACCATGTCTTTTGCTGTACTTGATTGGAGCATCGTGTTCCATTCTCAAAAAGAATAAATCTTTTTCAATGGTAGAATCACATATATTCTCTCCATCCTCGCTACCAAACAATGCATCTTCGCATGCTTTTCTAAGTTCTGCTTTAGATGGAAAAGGTTTATATTTATTTCGTATTGCTTTATCAATAACACGATAACGAATTAGTGCATTCTTTATTTGACCCATTCGTTTTATTTATTGCGTAACTACTTCTTCTCTTTTGGCATAACCAAAAAGTTCGAAAAATTTAATTGCTTTTACTACCTCTTCTGGAACATCATTTTCCCAACTAGTAGCTCCTGCATTAATTTTCGAAAGCACATCGTCCGAAAGTATGTGTAACAATTGGGTGTCAAAATTTTGAATTGCCTCAATTTTGTTGTTTTCTTTCAAAAATTGAAGTAATCCTTTAAATTTCTCTGGAATTTCTAATTTATCTAAGCTATATAAATCTCCTGTTTCCACATCGTTCGCAGGATATACAAACATTTTCACATTATGTCCAAATCCACGACCAAATGCTTCTAAGATACCTCCTCGTAAGTTATCATAGTAACGTTCGTCAAAAATAGCATGCACATTGTAAACACCTAAAATGACGCCCATTAATTGTTCTCGCGCAATTGTTGCAAGATAATCCATCATTTTGTAATGTTTCAAATAATTGGAAATCATTACAGTATACCCTAATGAACATAATAATTCAGCACGATCAATAAAATCCTTCTCTGAAATTTTACCATCCGCAGTTAAATCTTTCAGAGTAAGTTCAAATACAACTGCTACATTGTCTTCTTTAACCCCATTTTCAAGTAAAAACTGTTTGGTACCTTGCTCTATCATATCAATATGCACTTTGGTGACTGGTCTAAAACGACCGCGCATCAATAGGATGTTTTTCTTATATAAAGCAGTTGCAGGTTGCAGGACTGTACCACACAAATCAAACATGGTAGCATCTGTCACCCCCCTTTTCACCAAATTCATTGCAATTACACGGTTATCAATTCCATCGAAAGCAGGACCTGAGACGCGTAACATGTCAATTTCAATACGTTCTCTCGGTAAACGTGTAACAATACCAGAAATAAAATCATCAATATTATCATAGTTGAAAAAACATGCGTAAATCAAATTTACTCCAAGAATTCCCAAAGCCGTTTGTTGACTTCTATTGTTATTATCATGCATGTTCACATGAAGAACAACATCATTATGTTCTTCTCCAAGCGCACGTTGAAAACGGATGCCGATCCAGCCTTGACCTTGATTCGTTCTATGATAATTTAACGATTCAACTGTATTACAAAAAGCGAAAAAACGCGTTGTTTTTTGTTTCTCGGGCAATCTATACTTCATCGTTTCATATTCTGTTTCTAACATCGTAAGTAAACGATCTTCACAAACGTAACGCGAAGCAGATCCATACATTGCATCCGACACTTTCATATCGTAAGCAGATTGTGTATAGGCAATTGTACCTGAACTACCACCTGCTTTAAAAAAATTAGCAGCAACTTCTTGTCCTGCACCAATTTCAGCAAAACAGCCATAAATATCCGCTGTTAAATTAATTTTTAGTGCTTTATCTTCTGTTGTTAGTCTTGTACTGGATGTCATAAGCTAAATGTATATAAGCAAATGTATGAAAAAAATATGAAGTTTAATCTGCAAGATTTATCTTGTTTAAACCATTAAAACGAATTTTATACTAGAAGTTTAAAATAACACTTCTATAATACAAAAAACGTATACTTAGATTTTGGAAATTGGATTATATTTCTTGTAATTGCAAGGAACCTGTATAAAAAAGATACCCTTTAACATTCGTGAAATTCATTTCAGACAATACTTTTTTGTACATCGAAACTTGTTTCTCATTCTTTTTAGTTGAAAGACCTGTTTTAAAATCTAAAACGATGGTTTCATTTTCTTTAAATATTATTTTATCTGGACGTTTAGTTTCTTTTGGTCCAATAATAATTACTTGTTCATTACTAATTTTCGTAGAATCTTTAAGCAATAATTGGTACGCAGGATGGTTTAAAATGACTGATAACTCATTTGTAATTCGATCTAAAAATTCAATTTCAATTTTACCCTCTTTATACATCCATTCCAAAGTAACTGGAATTTCTTCTACCCTATTTATAAATGAAAGTGCCTCGTGAAGTTGATTTCCATATCTGCGTGCAGTATTCAAATCAGCATCTTCTTGTAATAAACTAGCATTTAAAGAAATATCTGGAAACCATAATCGATCGGTAAAATTTGTTGGTGTAAAATTATCTATAGGAGCACTATTATTTCCTTCTGTTTTCAAAGATTTTTCTCCATATACAAATTGGTTTTCAGTTGAATTACTTATCCATATGTTTGGTTCTAAACCAAGAATTGTATCGTGAAATGTAGCACCAAAGTTTCCTTTTTGAAATAAATTTCCAATGTATAATCTTTCTACTGGTCTTGTCATCATTACATAACAAAGGTTTAATTTATCAATGAAGTTTTGACTCTTCTCTTGTTTTGTAAAATTGGCAATACTTTTTATTGGACTTTTTGCAGATAAGCCAGCATACAAAAAATATCCATTGTCTTGGATTAAATATTTTGCTTTTTTCGAGTCTAAACTAAAATCTAAATTTGGAAGAATTACGACAGGAAATTCTAAACCTTTCGATTTATGTCCGGTCATTATTTTAATTGCTTCTTTATTCTCTGGGATTTGAATTGCGCTATTTTTTCCGGTTTTCTCATATTCTTCTAAAAACAATTCCAAATTTGGTCCATGCAGAACATCGAAATTATGCAACATATCCGACAAGTGATGAAGATATGTATTATTCAATTCATTTATATTTAATGTTTTATAAAAACCTTGCAATAACATATATAAACTATCATATTTATAATAGAAGTTCTCTTCTGCACCGAATACATCTCCTATAAAATGCTTGGAATCAAAAAATGTTACTGTTTTATTAGATTTGTTTACATATGTTTTCCAATAATTATTTTGGCTTTCAATTTCATTCTCCGAAAAACAAGAAAAATACAACTCACAAAATCTTTTAGCTTCTAATTCACCTTTTGGATTAGCACGCCATTTAAGGAAAGCGATGGCTAATTTTACATAATGGTCGGAATTTACAAGTAAACTATCATCTGAAACTACCTTATACTTTTTAGATAGTTCAATCGCCCAGGTATTACATTCTTTTTTAGTATTCCCTAGAATACAAATATCCCCTCCATCGTAACCTTCTTTCATAAGTTCTTCAACCCATTTCACTAATTGAAGTAGCGTTTTATCTTTAGTATCCTCTGCATTTTCGTGCGAAATAATTTCTACGTATCCACCTTCTTGTCCTTTTGGATCTTGGTATACATCTTTATAAAAATCCTTGTGATGGGAGGAAATAAACTGTTGAATTTCTTGAAAAAATAAGTTATTAAATTTTACAATATCTTTTGCTGATCGATAATTATATTTTAATGGATTTTTCACCCCTAATTCTTCAAAATAATTTGAAAGTAATTCTGTTTTGGGATCGTTTTCAGGATTATATAATGCAGGAAGTGCAACAAATTGTTCTGCTAATCCATTTTTAAATCGATAAATGGATTGTTTTGCATCTCCAACAATTAAATTCTCCTGTTTATTTGCAAGCGATTCATGTAATAAAGGGACGATATTTTGCCACTGTAAACGAGAAGTATCTTGAAACTCGTCTAATAAAAAATGTTTGAAACGATTTCCTATTCGTTCATAAATAAAGGGAGCATTTTCATCGCGAATTAAGTCCGAGATTAATTTATTGAATTCGGAGATTCGAAGAATTTTATCTGTTTCACGAACACCTTCTAATTCTTTTGAAATAGATTGCAAAAGAGCCATATTATAAAAATTCTTATATGCCTCTTTCATTAAAAAATAGGATGCAATATCTTGTGTAAAAAAAGTATTAAATGAAAGACTTTTCGACTTTAAAGTTTCTGGAAATTGTTTGGTTTTATTTCCGTTTTCAATATTTCTTAACATCGCCTCCGAAAAAAAACCATTTTCAAAACCATCACCCGCAAATAATTTAGTTGAAATCAACTTCCTAAATGCGTTTCCAGAAGTAGAACCTCCAGGCAAGTCTTTCTCATCCACTGATTCAAATACGTGATATACTTCTTTCGCTTTAGTAGAAATATTTTCTTCTATCGTTTTTATTGCTGTCTTTAATGATACAAACGCATTTTTCGAATAATCATTATTTATCAGCACTTCTATTTGCTTAAAATATTTTTCATTTGTTAGTATTGTAGCAAAACTTCGTAATTGAGACTGAAAATTCCACGTCTCCTCATCTTCCAACTTTTCTTTCGAATAATTAATTATTAAGGAAGATATTGCATTATTTCCAGATGCATCAATACTATCCATCAATTTCTCGATGATTTCGCTAAGCACCTCATCTTCATTCAAAACTATTTTAGAATCAATTGGTAAATCTAATTCTTTCGAAAATGAACGTATCAATCGAAGATTAAATTTATCAATAGTCATTACATGAAAATCTTCGAATTGATGTAAAATTTGTTTTAGTGTTAATTTAGCCCGTTCGACCACTTCCTTTTCAGAAATATGTAGTTCATTTGAAAGTTGTACAATCTTTACACTCCCTTTTTGTTTTCGTTTGCCACTTAAAGTTTCTATCGAAGAGATTTCGTCAAGCGCATCCAAAATACGTTGTTTCATTTCAAATGCGGCTTTATTTGTAAAGGTCATCGCCATTACATGACTAAAACTCTTTTCAGATACTTGCGACAAAATAAGTTTCAAGTATTTTTGAACGAGACTATATGTTTTACCACTGCCAGCAGAGGCATTCAGAACTTCAAGCGGTTTAAAAGATTGAGGCATCATTTAAATTTAAAAAGGCTGCTTCATTGAAACAGCCTAAAGTTTATTATCTAATTAAGTTTACATGACCTGTGAGGTAATGTTCCTTCTCTGTCAATCTTTCTTTAAATTGTAATTTCCAAGTATATGTTTCATTGGTTAATAGTTTATTACCATAAGTACCATCCCAACCAATTGCAGCATTATTTGATTCAAAAATCAATTCACCCCAACGATTATAGATATAGAAATGATAATTTTGAGGATCATAACCAGTAGTGAAAATTGGTTGAAAAACATTATTTTTTTCATCCCCATTTGGAGTGAACGTATTAGGGATATAATAAATTTGTTCATCGTCAATTGTAATAGTTGTACTTGTTGAATCCCAACAATCCTGATTCACATATGCATACAATTCTACAACATATTTACCAGGATCAGGTAAACCACCATTTCCTTGCCCGACAAACGTATGTTTTGGATTTATTGTACTGACCACTTGACTACCATCACCAAATATCCATTTAAAGTATACAGAATTAGTGGAAGAAGTATTTTTTAGTTGAATTTCAGGATCCAACATATTAATATTTGTAATATTGGATGAAAATTGCGCGATTGGTCTCTCTTTAACATGAATATAATCTGTTTTCATCATAGTATCAGAACAACCATTTAAAGTAGATTTGAATGTGATTGTAAAATCACCAGGTTTCTTAAAAGTATAGGAAGTATATCCCAAATCTTTGGAAACGGGAGTCCCATCTCCAAAATCCCATTCGACATCTTTGTTTAATATCGTAGATTTATCCGTAAAAATAACCTTAAATGGATAGCAACCAATTGTTTGGTCTGCAGTAAAAACAGGTGTAGGAGAAGCGATTACTTGCATACTAACCGAATTATTTGAACTAATTGTTTTAGAACAACCATTTTTATCCGTTACATTAGTAAGTACAAAAGTAGAATCTTTAATAATGTCATTCGTTGTAAAGTCATACGCTAATACACTTGATGCTAGCAACGAAGAATCTTTTTTTACAACACCATCCAAAGTGTAATCAAATATATATGGAGGTGTTCCTTTGTTACCAAGAAATGTAACAGTAATTATTTGACTTGCTCCAATACATAATTGTGCTGGATCTGGATTAATTGATAAAGATGCATTTGGCAGTTCATTAACCAAAATTTTAACTGGTAATGTAGAATCTTTACATACTCCAGTTGCTTTATCCGTAACAACTAATTTTACAAAATTATTGTTCATCGAAAACTTAGTCTTCGATATTGATATAGTAGAAGGTAAAGTGGTAACATCAAAATCAGGTCCAGAAACATCTGACCAATTTATGCCATCTGGAGAAATTCTCCATTTATAACTTGAAGGCACTGAATTTGGATCTAAACTACCTAAAATACTTAGAGATGCCCCTTCACAAACCGCAACTGGAGATGTTAAAGCCATAGGTATTGGTTTCGTACAATTTGGATTAATCACGGAAGACATCGCAGTATTTGAACATGCTAAACTTGAACCAGTATTATCTTGCGGGGTAATTTTGATATGTGCGGTTTGACCTAATGGTATATTACTGAAAGTAAAGGTATTCCCACTACCGCCAGTTGAGTTTATCACAGTGCCAGCAGGCTTCCAGACAGAAGGTGTTATTATAGAAGCCGATCTTGCCGTGTCTATTCCAAATTTACTAGCAGTTGGAATATCATTCCATGTAAATGTGGATGCATTGGAAGCAACCGCTCCAGAAGTAATTACGGGGATGATACTATCCTTAATCGTAACTTTTATTTCCGCATATGGTCTACAGTTTACATCGCTTGGTACTGGATTTAAAATTGCGTATACATAATAATCTCCAGCTAGTGTTATTGGTAAAGATCCAATTGAACCTAAAGCCGGTAAATCTAATGAAGCTATTCCAGTTGCAGTTGGTGTTTTTTTGGATAAAGATACCCCAGTTGTACCAATTCCACTATAAACTGCTGCTGCATTTGCTGGTTTAAACAAAGCAGGATAAACAACAAAATTAATACTATTGGCAGTTGTTTCAGAAGTGGAAACAGAGAAAGGGCTTGGATCAGAACCTTGACAAAGAATTTGAGCAGCAGAAGGATTTGAAATAGTTTGACAACCAGGTATAGTTACCGTAACTTGAATCGTATCATCGCATCCTTTATTATCCGTATAAATAATATTCGTATTTCCTACTGCAACACCTGTTACGGTAGCAGATTGTCCTGCACCAACAATAGTTGCATTAGCAGTAGAGGTAGAAACCCAAGCATTTGAAGAAGCGGCAGTTCCAGAGCCACCTGCAACAGTTATTGCTGAAGTTGCTGAAACCAAAATGGAAGTAGGATTAGCAGTAAGTGTTGGGTTACCGTTAACTGTAACAGTTTGAGTTGAAGAACAACCATTATTATCCTTATAGGTTATTACACTTGTCCCTGCTGTAACTCCTAGTACAGTACCACTTGAGTTTACAGTAGCAACCGTTGGAGTTGCTGAATTCCAAGGTGTTGTTGTATTTTTTGTACCTGAACCATTTAATTGAATAGATTCACCAATGCACATATACGAAATACCTGTTATTGAAGGACCTGCAGAAAGAGTTACAGAAATGTTTTGTCCAGTACTTGTACAACCTGAAGCATTTTTTACGGTTAAAGTTCCTGTATAAGTACCAGAAGCTGCACTAGAAGAAAGCGAAATTGTTTGTGGTGTAGTTGTTAGTATAGCATCGACAACATCCGTAAAGCCTGCAGTATTTGCTGCAGCGTCCCAATCTATACTATATTTTGTTGGTGCACCTGTAGAAGTGTATGTAAACGTTGTTGAAGTTATTCCAGCACAAACAGACAAAGGTGTCGTTGGTGTAATCGTTGGACCTCCAGTAGTAGTAAACGATTCTAAATTTCCAGTCACTGTGCATCCAGCACCATTCGTAAAGGTATACTGTAAAGTATGATTACCAGCAGTTAAGGCTTTAGGGTCGAATGAACATGAACCGTTATTATGATCTATCACTCCAGTAGAAGCGCCATCAATTTTCCAAGTCATTGTAGGCGATGTCAATGTAAATGTAATAGTTGTACAAGTACCTGATTTCGGCGTTGCTGTTCCGGTTTTTAATGTATTTCCAGTAGCATAATCCCAAATAGTATAATCAAAACTTTGATTCGCAGCACGCGTATCACAAATACTCAGTGTTATTGTTGCACCTTTAGGAATATAAGGCTCCATAACTTCTTGTGTACCAGTAGCCATTTTACCCCAATCTAGCACACCAGTTGGAGCAGTTCCAGCAGGACCATAATAAGAATAAGGAACACCATTTACTGAAACTAACATTGAAGTTTGGGTATCTGAACCTGTATTCATAGTCATATCCATTTTAAAACCAGGAAATGGTTGAATTTGTCCACCTGTTGAAATTGTATTTATATCAACATTTTTAAAAACAGTATCGATCGGTGAAGAACAATCATATGATTTAGCATTCCAAGCAATAAATGGATTTACTTGTTTCCAATCTAAAGAAATATATGTTTTTTCAGTAGGACATGGTGGTACTACAGGAATAGTACCATTTGTATAATAACCTAAAACTAAATCTGTAAAATCACAATTAGAATTACTCGTTAACTCAACTGTTAAACAAAAAATATAATTACCAGGTACAATTGTACCTGCTCCAGCCGTTGCTGCTACTTTCCATTCAGGGTTAAAACCACTACCTACACCACCTCCATTTGCAGTTTTGGGTGGAATATTAACACCACTACAATTGGAAGATTGCAATGTATATGTTCTTTTAATACTTGCATCTGTTCCTCCGTTAATACATAAATTTGCGTTGTTAAAACTTGGAATTGCATGCTTAAATCCAAAATCAGTA
Organism: Flavobacteriia bacterium; assembly: GCA_947446925.1. GTDB lineage: Bacteria > Bacteroidota > Bacteroidia > Flavobacteriales_D > Crocinitomicaceae > CANHVK01. Next base: position 150,146 of record CANFHU010000003.1, on the reverse strand, counting down.
GCATCTGCAGGAATTGTCACTGGTACACAAACCGTTTTAACTTCACCAGGTTTTATATTTAGTGAAATATTATTTGTTGTTTTTTGAGCAGTAATATCTGCTGTAGATTGCAGTCTAGCATCTGATAAGTCTGTCCCGGAAGAAACCACAACTTTACACGTTGCACTAGAACAAGTTGCACAAGTAACTGGAGGTAATGGACAACCAGAAACTGTTACAGTTTTAGTCGCGGTACCACAAGCAGAAGTACCATTATTCCAAGTATAAGTAATTGTATGCGTTCCATTTCCAGCAATACTTGGATTAAAAATAGCATATCCATTTGCTGTGTAATCTGTTTTACCAGCAGAAGGATAATCAAGTTGATAATTAGAAACTCCAGGTCCAGAGAAGGTTGCTGTTCCTTTTAAAGTTCCTGTAGGAATTGGTATAACAACATTTGCAGAATATGGAGCAGAAGCAACAACAGTACCTGTAGCATGATCAACAATATTAATCGTCACTGGTCCTGAAACAACCGTTCCATTTATTCGGATATTATAAGCGTAATTTGGTGAAGAAAAAGGTAAATTTACAATTGTACCAATATTCTGATAAGCACCACCACCTTCAGAAATTTCAACTTTATCAATATTCATTGTTCCAGAACCAAGCACAATTCCAAATCCAGGAGCAATATATTCAGTTGCTGTAGCCTTAGCGTTCGCTTTCAATTGATAATTAGTATTCTGACAAGTTGTAAAATTATCTCCTGTAGGAATTGTTTGCCCTGACTTCCAATCAAAACCTACTGTGCCGCACGGAACTGTAACAGAACTTGTTGCAATGTAAGTACCAATTGTATTTGGTGAAATAGTTTCGCAAGTACCATTTGTATTATCATATTTTACACATAATATATAATTACCTGCAGGAGGGTTGTCATATTCAGGATTAAAACCACTCCCAAAGTTATTAGCATTTGGTCTCGTAGGATTAAAAGTAACTGGATTACAATTTTGATCCTTTAATACGTAAGAAATGACTGGTTGTGTACAACTTTGTATTGGAGACGAAGAATATTGTCTAAAACCAATCGTGGTAGTTTGAGCGGGAATCGTTACAGGTAAACAAATTGTATTTGACTGACCTTTTGGAATAGGAATATTGTACAAACTACCAACAAAAGCAACCAAATTAGTTTTTAAACTATTAAACGCTGTAGTTAAGTCTTTGTCTGAAGCGGAAAGTAATTGATTAGACGGGCAAACATTTTGACATGTATTACAAGTAACTGGAGGATTATGGTAATAATAACCAACATTTATTGAACCTAGTGTCGTACCATTAGGAATTGTTAAAGTTAATTTTAAAATATAATCAACATTTGACACACCATTAAATACAATATTAGGATTTGTAGAAATATGCGCCATATCCGTTGTACCTGACACGACTGGTGTTGTACAATTTCCAAGGGGATATAAATTAGCAGATACTCCTGAATAGACAAAACTTGAAGTAGGTGTACTACTAAAGAAAAGTCTGAAAGAAATCGAACCTAATGTACCTCCATTTACTTTATAATATAAATCTATCGTTGATCCTCCTATTAAAGCTGGTGAAAAAACTTCTTGCCCAACAGTTGTCAATGTTGTACCAGAAACAATTGCAGCACTCAATGTTGTATTGTCAGAATAAGGCCCCCCGATATTTGCACCTCCGGAACCACAAGTACCAACTTGTGCTTTAGTACCAACAAAAACTAACAAAAACAGCAGTAAACTAATATATTTCATACGATATGATTGAATTATTTATTCTATAAATAAAAGACTTAAAAAAATCTTCAAGGTTGCCAAATTTACCAAAAAAACTTGAAAAAGCACGTGTTTTCAGTGACTCATAAATATATGTCCACCCTCAATAAATAACTTGGAAGGAGTATTATTTTCATATAAGCCACCTGTTCCAAGTCCTTGAGGTAAAGAATTCTCAAAGGTTGAAGCGAATTGCGAAACACAGTTTAATCCCACATTAGATTCAAGAGCAGATGTCATCCACCAAGGGATAGAATTTGCATTTGCTATTTGAATCCATTCTTTAGTTCCTAGTATACCACCATGTAAACTCGGTTTCAATATAATATATTGAGGATTAATTAATTGTATTAAGTCTGTTTTTTTATTTCTTCCAATCACACCAATTAATTCTTCATCTAAAGCAATAGGTAATGGGGTTGCATCACAAATTTTAGCCATTTCTTTCCATTGACCAGCTTTAATCGGTTGTTCAATAGAATGTAAATGAAATTTTGACAATCTTTCTAGTTTGTAAAAAACATCTGAAAGAGAAAATGCACCATTCGCATCCACACGAAGTTCAATATCAGATGCTGAAAATCGTTTTCGAATCGAAGCTAGTATTTCTAATTCCGTATCGAAATCTAATGCACCAATTTTCAATTTCAAACAGGAAAAACCTACTTTTACCTTCTCTTCTATTTGCTGCAGCATAAATTCTTTAGACCCCATCCAAATCAAACCATTAATTGGAATACCTATTTCTCCTCGTGTAAATGGTGTATCAAATAATTTATGTTCATCCTGAATTTTCAAACCTAACAAAGCGGTTTCAACACCAAATAAAATAGATGGATACTGCTCTAATTCGGAAAGATTTTCAATGTAATAAGTGATGTTTTCACAAACTTCTTTAAGTTTCTTTTCGTAAGAATCAAAATCAACAAAATCAGGAGAAAGACCTGGAATTATGGAACATTCACCGAGGGACTCTTCGACAGTCTCAGAGTTACCTGTGTTGAGCTCAGAAAGCGAAATAAACCATGCATGTTTTTCAGTCAATACACCTCGCGAAGTTCCGCTAGGCTGTTTGAATAGAAACGTTTTTTTGTTAAACGAAGCTTTGTAAGACATTGGGTTGAAAATTATAGATTGACAGGTTAGAAATTAACAGGTTAACAGATTACAAATTGAAAGATTGAAAAATTGAAAAATTAGAATATAAGAGTTAGTGGATAAATGAGAGAATTGCATAAAGAATTGAAATTCCAAATGTTGTTAGCGCTACTTTTTTTAATTCTGGATCGAAATCTTTCTCTTCCTGAGTAGCAATTACCTTTTTCAAATGTGCACTTAAAAAGCCAACAGGCAACAAAAAAACATACTGATAATAGCCAAAATGGCTAATCGCGAAAATTAAAGAAACAATTGCTGTAAGCACTAAAAACAAATGATATTTTTTAGCTCGGTCCTTCCCGATTTTAACAACAATGGTATTCTTACCCGCATTAGAATCGTTAATTCGATCACGCATATTATTTAAATTCAGTACCGCTGTACTTAACAGACCAATCGTAATCGCAGGAAAAACAACCTCTAAATCAAACTGTTTGGTATACAAGGTGTAACTTCCAAGTACACTAACTAAACCAAAGAAAATAAACACGAAAAGATCACCAAAGCCATTGTAACCATAAGCCCGTTTCCCTACCGTGTACATCACAGCGGCAGCAATAGACATAATTGCTAAAACTCCATAGATTAAAATCATTTCTTGATCCATACCAACCGAACTAATTTTAATCAGATATGCTGCTGATAGCAAGGAAAGAATCGTAAAAACAACAACCGCTATTTTCATTTGAAAGTGCGAAATCTCTCCAGACTGTACCGCACGCATAGGACCAACACGATGTTCATTATCTGTCCCCTTCTGTGAATCGCCTAAATCATTTGCTAAATTAGATAATACCTGAAAAAACAAGGTTGTTAGTAATGCAAAAATAAAAACAGACACATTCCAATCCCCATGTTCCTTTGCTAAAAAGGAACCTAATATAATTCCGGACATTGATAAAGGTAGTGTGCGTAAACGAAATGCACTTATCCAAGATTTAATTTTCATAGTACTTTTTTGCTCAAATGTACAAGTAATCGATGTTATACACAATTTACATACCTAAAACTTATACCAACATAGGAGTTGATTTACATTCTCTTTTGTATTTTCGTGGTTTGTTCTCTAAATACTGGTATGAAAAATAAAATTTGTACATTATTAAATATTCAATACCCTATCATTCAGGCAGGTATGATTTGGTGCTCCGGATGGGAATTAGCATCCGCAGTTAGTAATTCTGGTGGACTTGGAGTTATTGGTGCTGGATCCATGTATCCGGAAGAATTAGATCGTCAAATCATACGTTGTAAAGAAACGACCCAGAAACCTTTTGGCGTAAATCTTCCAATGCTATATCCAGCTATTGAAAAACATATCGAAACAATTATAAAACATAAAGTACCAGTTGTTATTACTTCTGCTGGTAATCCTAAAATTTGGACAAAAAAACTACAAGAACATGGCTGTATAGTAATCCATGTGGTTTCCAGTTTAAAATTTGCATTAAAAGCGCAAGAAGCTGGAGTAAATGCAGTTGTTGCAGAAGGTTTCGAGGCAGGTGGACATAATGGTAGAGATGAAACTACAACCTTATGTTTAATTCCAAATATTGCGCAACACATTCAAATACCTTTAATTGCTGCGGGTGGTATAGGAACAGGAAAAACGATGCTTGCAGTTATGAACCTTGGTGCAGACGGTGTACAAATCGGAAGTAGATTTGTAACTTCCACGGAATCAAGTGCACACATATCCTTTAAAGAAGCTATTTTAAAAGCAAATGAAGGAGATACACTATTAACTCTCAAAGAATTAACACCAGTAAGATTACTAAAAAACACTTTTTTTAATCAACTTGAAGATGCGTATAAAAAAGATGCTACTATCCAAGAATTAGAAACTATCTTGGGAAGAGGTCGTGCAAAAAAAGGAATGTATGAAGGTGACCTCGTAGAAGGTGAACTTGAAATTGGGCAGATAGCAAGTTTAATTCAAGAAATAAAGCCTGCAAAAGAAATTATTACCGAAATTATTACCGAATTTCAACAAACAATAAAAGAACAACAATCCTCTAAATATCAATTTTAATGATTCAATTTGAACGATTTACACTAGAAAATGGATTACGCGTTATTTTCCACAAAGATATTACTACACCACTTGCTGTCGTAAATACATTATACGATGTAGGTGCAAGGGATGAAGATGAAAACAAAACAGGATTTGCCCATTTATTTGAACACTTAATGTTTGGCGGGTCAATAAACATCCCTGATTTTGATGCACCACTTCAAAATGCAGGAGGAGAAAGTAATGCATTTACATCCAATGACATAACAAACTACTATGATGTTATTCCAGCGCAAAATATAGAAACAGCATTATGGCTAGAATCCGATAGAATGCTTTCCCTAGCATTTACCGATAAAAGTCTCGAAACACAACGTAGTGTTGTAATGGAAGAATTCAAACAACGATACTTGAATCAACCCTATGGAGATGTTTGGCTGGAATTAAGACCTCTTGCCTATGAGGTACACCCGTATAAATGGGCAACGATTGGAAAAGAATTAAAACACATCGAGGACGCAACCATGGAAGATGTGAAAAGTTTCTTTAAAAAACATTACTGTCCAAGTAATGCAATTCTATGCATCGCAGGAAATTTCGAAATAGAAACAATAAAAACGCTCACAGAAAAATGGTTTGGAAATATTCCTAGTGGTATCAAACCAGCACGCTTATTACCTCAAGAGCCTAAACAAACTAGTAAAAAGGAAAAAACAATCGAACGAAATGTTCCATCGGATGCTTTTTATTTCGCTTTCAAGATGCCTGAACGTAAATCCATCGAATACTATGTTGTAGATGTACTTTCAGATGCATTGGGTCGTGACAAATCTTCTAGACTTTACACCAAAATTCAAAAAGAACAAAAATTAGTAACAGAAATTAACGCATACATTTCTGGTTCTTTAGACAATGGCTTATTAGTTATTGAGGGAAAATTATCCGAAGGAAAAACATTCGAAGAAGTCGAGCATGCAATTTGGGTTGTTTTATCTGAAATAAAAAACTTCCAATTATCAAACGAAGAATTAAATAGACTAAAAAATAAAATTCGTACTGCAAAAGAATTTCAAGAACAAGGATTATTAAATAGAACTATGAACCTTTGTTATTTCGAATTACTTGGAGACGCGAATGGCATTAACGAAGAAGCTATTTTGTATGATAAAATTCAAGCAGAACACATACAAGCAGTTGCAAATGAAATACTACAAGAAAATAACTGTACTTTATTAAAAGTTAAAGCAATTTAATATGATAGATAGAACATTACAACCTCCATTATTTCCAATTACTAAAATTAATTTCGTTGAACCAACAGTTATTGAAATTAATCCATTTGCAAAAATGTATTGGATGAACGCTGTATTGGATGAAACGACACGTATAGAATTTCATTTTAATGCAGGATCCATTAGAAGTAACGAAAAAATAGCAGGAAGCGTTAATAATTTAATATTTTCAGGAACTCCATCTAAAACAAGTACTCAAATTCATGAAGAATTAGATGGATTAGGTGCTTTTATTGATCAAGAATTAGGGCAGGAAATTGCTATCATTTCTCTTTATTGTCTAAGAAAAAACGCTAAAGCTGCAGTTGAATTAGTAATTGATTCAATTCAAAACGTGTGTTTCCAAGAACAAGAGGTAGCAGATAATATTCGTGAAAAAAAACAACAATATTTAATTGCAAGTGAAAAAGTAAATATCCTAGCACGAAGAGAATTTCAAAAACAGCTTTTTGCCAATTCACCAAATTATGCTCGACAAATTGAATTAAAAGATTACGATGCAATTACGGTAGAAGGTCTTCAAAAATTTCATCAAGAATTTTACCTTAATGGGTTATTGAAAGTGGTATTGGTAGGAAATATGGAACAAGATTTTGTAAACTACCTACAAAATAAAGTAACCCCATTAACTACACAATCAATACCAACATACGAAAAAAAATTCATTAACAATAAAGGTGTCTTTCATATAGAAAAAGAAGATGCAGTCCAAACTGCAATTCGTATAGGAATGCCATTATTCAACAAAACCAATCCGGAATTTATTGATTTTCAAATACTACAAACCATCCTTGGTGATTATTTCGGAAGTAGATTAATGTCAAATATTCGGGAAGATAAAGGGTATACTTATGGAATTGGGAGTGGACTTTCGGAGGCAAACAAAACAGGTTATTTTATTATCGCGACAGAAGTAGGAAAAGAATTTGTTTCTGCGACATTGCATGAAATAAAATTAGAAATTGAACGTTTACAAAATGAACTAGTAGAAGAAGAGGAATTAACCTTGGTAAAAAATTATTTGTTAGGTCAATTACTAAAACATGCAGATGGACCAAATGCAATGATGGATTTGTTTATGTCTGTTCAATTACAGGGATTAGGTTTTGAATTTTATGCTGATTTTATACAACGAGTCAACACAATCACTGCGGAAGAATTAAAACAAATTGCCTGTCAATATTTATCATGGGAGTCATTAACAATTATAACAGCTGGTTCGAGTAACTAATTTTACATGAAACGTGTGTTAGAAAAAATATGCATTTTTTTCATTAGTACTTTGTCAATTTTTTCAATTGCTCAGACAAACAAACCTGTGCGAGGATGTGCTTTACCCGGGCCAAATTCGACATGTACTACAACAGAAACCAATGGAGATCTAACACTATCATGGACAAAACCTACAGACCCTAATAATATTTTTGTACGTTATGAAGTATATCGATTAGGAACGAATGGTGCAATTGTTTCTATTCCGACTTTCACAAATAACAACAACACTAGAATAAATAGTTTCTTTGCAAATAGTGAATTTTATGTTGGTGTTGTTTCATTATGTAACGGCGTGGAAGTAATTAACTTTGGAGATACGGTAAAAACTATTGATTTACAATTAAATAACCAAACGGATGGTCGCGCTTCTTTGACATGGACTAATCCATCAAACTACAACGCAAATTTCTTTCATGTGGAACGAGAACATCCTAAATTTGGTTGGAGTGACCGTGATTCTGTAAAAAATACATGCAACATTTATACCGACACGATTGATGTGTGTTCCGCATACCTCAATTACCGAATCTCCATAAAACAAGAAGGATGTACTACCTATTCAAATCTAAAAGGAGATAATTTCAAAGATGTAATTCCTCCAACAATCCCCGTAATTAAATCGATAACTTACGATACCTTAAAAAAAGGCATCACTGTCAACTGGTATAAAAATCCTGCCAGAGATGTTCAAGGATATCTATTGAAAATTGGCTATGATAATTCTCCACTTTCATTTTTAGATAGCGTAGAAACAAAAAAGAATATAGAACCTTTATCCTATAATTTAGTAAACGCACCTTATAATTCTGCAATAACCTTTAGTATTGCCGCATACGACTCTTGCATCTCATCTAGTCCGCCCAACAACCAATTATCAGGTAATTCTCAACCACACACAAGTTTCAATTTAAAAAACACGTATACCATTTGTAATCGGGTTATCTCACTAAATTGGTCTAAATATATAGGCTGGGAGGATATAACAAACTACAAAATTTACTACAAAATAGATAATGGAAATTGGAAATTAAGAGATTCAACCGTGAATCAATACTACAACGATACATTAATTGGATTTAAAAATTATGCGTTTATCATCGAAGCAATAAATAAAGATAATATAAAAGCTTTTTCAAATCCGATATTTTTATTTGCACAAGCTCCTAGCCTTCCAAAATACAACTACACGAAAGTTGCAAAAGTGATGTATAAAGCCATACAAATCGAACACCTGATAGATCCAGTAGGTGGAGTATCCAAAATAATACTAGAGAAAAAAAACAAATCTGGAATTTTCAAAGAAATATCCCGAAAAGAAGTCACTAATTCTATCCTTTATTTTACAGACTCTCTTGTAGAGTCAAATTTCGAAACGTATACATATCGCACAAGAATCATCGATAGTTGTGGGAATAAAACAACATATGGAAACGAAGTTACGAGCATGTTACTTAAAATTGAAAACAAACAAAATGATAATGATAATTTGAAAGTAAACCTTTCATGGTCTCCATATATAGGATTTAATGGCACCATTCTCAATTATGCCGTCTATCGAAAATTAAATGGCGTTTATGACCCTAATCCTTTAGTTATTTTGCCAAATTACCAACTTTCATACCAAGACAACCTTCTTAACTTAAATGAATTTAAAGGACAAGTTTGTTATTATATCACTGGAATCGAAACTGAAAATTTATATAAGCAACCTGAAATTGCAAATACAAATGAAGTTTGTACTACGTTTAAACCGTTGATTTTTGTACCAAATACTTTTACTCCAAATGGTAAAAACCCAATTTTTCATCCTGTAATAACCATATTCGAACCAAATGAATATAGTTTAACCGTTATTAATCGCTGGGGCCAACCTGTTTTTAGAAGTGTTGACTATAAAATTGGTTGGGACGGTTATTTTGGAAATGAAATGTCCCCAAATGGTAATTACATGTATATAATTCGATATTTAGACGGAGATAACAAAGAATACATCGAACATGGATTTGTAACTTTAATCAATTAAAATGAAAATGAAACCAAAACAATTAAACTTATTAAAAATAATTGCAATCCTAGAAGGTATTAGTTATTTACTTTTTGCAATTACAGTTCCGTTAAAAAAAATATACAACTACCAATGGCCAAATAAAATAGTTGGAATGAGCCATGGAATATTATTTATCTTGTACATTCTACTAGTCTTTATTAATGCAAGAACAGAAAAATGGACATGGAAAACGAAGACATTACTATATTTAGCTTCCGTTATACCCTTTGGTACTTTTATCGCTGAAAAAAAGATATTAAATAATGAGCAAAGAAACTAGAAAACGTATTGAAGTGTGTTTCACGCCTGGTGGATACGAACATTTCAAAAATGATTTTAACATTGTTGTTGTAATTGATGTATTAAGAGCAACATCTGCAATTTGTGCAGCCTTCGAATATGGTGTAAATTCTATCATTCCAGTTCCAACAATTGAAGAAGCGTGGGAATATAAACAAAAAGGTTTTTTAGCAGGAGCTGAACGAAAAGGACAAATTGTAGAAGGTTTTGATTTTGGAAATTCTCCTTTTAGTTATATGAATCCTGACTTCAAAGGAAAAGATATTGTTTTAACTACAACCAATGGAACTCGATCACTAGATGTTGCGAAAGATGCTGAAATTGTTTTAGTTGCGTCATTTTTAAATTTAGATGCAATCTGTAACTGGATTATTAAACAAAAAAAAGATGTTGTTTGTCTCTGTTCGGGTTGGCAAGACAATTTTAATTTAGAAGATACAATTTGTGCTGGTGCAATTACTGAAAAATTAATTAAAACAGGAAATTATTACTCGACAGAAGATTCATCTATCGCTGCAAAATATTTATACGAATCTGCCAAAAAAAATCATCTTGGGTTTATTAAATCCAGTTCCCATCGAAGAAGATTAAAAAAATTAAATCTAAACAAAGACGTTCATTACTGTTTGACACCAAATCAAACTTCTGTAATTCCAATATTGAAAGATGGGAAGTTGGTCAAACTATAAATTTGTTGGTTTTACAGTACTTATTACTGGCTTACTAATAAGTACTTCATTACCTTGGGGATTTTATGGACATAAAAAAATTAATAAACTCGCAGTTTTTACATTACCTCCGAGTATATTCGCGTTCTACAAAGAAAATATAAATTACATTACAGAACACGCTGTCGACCCTGACAAAAGAAGATATATCGTATCAACAGAAGCTCCTTGTCATTTTATTGATTTAGACCATTACAAAAATCCATTCGACAGTATTCCTCATACTTGGAAAAAAGCAATAGAAAAATTTTCAGAAGATAGTTTAAGAAAACATGGTATAGTTCCATGGCACATTTATAGTACAAAATTGAACTTACAAAAAGCATTTGAAGAAAAAAATCTAGAGAAAATATTAAAATATTCTGCAGATATTGGTCATTATATAGGTGATGCGCATGTACCTCTACATACTACGCATAATTATAATGGTCAATTGACCAATCAAAAAGGTATACATGGTCTTTGGGAGAGTAGATTGGTAGAATTATTTTCGGAAGATTACAATTATTTTGTTGGTAAAGCATCTTATATTTCTAACATCCATAAGGAAACTTGGAAAATCCTAAAAGAATCCCATTTAGCACTTGATTCTGTTTTTCAATTTGAATCTGAAATAACAACTGAAAATTTATTTCCAAAATATAGTTTCGAACAACGAGGAACTACAACCATTAAAGTTTATTCTAAAGAATTTTCTCTAACTTATCACAAAAGATTAAATAATATGGTTGAGCGAAGATTAACTTCCGCTATACATATGACTGGTAGTATGTGGTATACAGCTTGGGTAGACGCAGGTCAACCAGATTTATCCGATTTACTTAACAATAAACCTTCCAAAAAATTCCTTCATGAAATGGAAACTTTAGAAAAGAAACATGCTAAACACCAAAATACAGGAAGAGATTGCGAATAAAAAAGGCTGATTCAATGAACCAGCCTCTGAAATATTTTGAAATAAATTTTTATTTTGAAATAGCAATAAAGTTTTCGTTTGCAGCAAATTTCAAGAACTCTCGATCTCTAATCATTTTAGCTTTGAAAGAAGCATCCTTGGAAATAGAAGCTTGTAATGCTTTAACACATTCATCTACTTTATCTAGATGTGCATAAGCAATAGCTTTCAAATAATATCCTTGTGCAGATGATGCATCGGATGAAGCATTCACTGTCGCAATTGCAGATTCATAATTTTTAATTAAAACCTGAGCTAAAGCTTTATTAAACGTTTTAGTGTCTCCAAAACTAGAGTTTGCTTTAGAATAATTACCTTGTACGATACTAATAATACCATTATTATAATTTCCTTCCACGCCAGCACCATTAGATTTATCTAATAATTCTTTCGCTTTCTTTAAATCACCTTTGGCACCTGCAACAGCAGCCAGATTGTTTTTTACAATACCACTTTCTTTCACGGATAATGCTTTTTCAAATTTAATTTCTGCATCTGCTAATTTCCCTTGTGTAAACAATAATACACCTTCGTTATTGTAAGCTCTATGATCAACTGGGTATAATTTTTCACAAGCAGTATATATTAATACTTTTTCAGCTAAATTAGACTGTAATGATGCAGCGTACAAAAGTTCTTCAACGCCTAATTTCTCAGGATTCGTTTTTGCAATTACCAAATAAGTATCATCGGAATGACCAGTAGTTTCGTACGTTACTTTAATTTCTGCACGACGCAATTTTGGAAAAATCGTGTTATCTAAATAAGTAAACGTTTTTGCCATATTTCGCATTTCAGTTTCACGTTGAATAGGATCCTTATACATCTCTAACACACGAATAACCAATTGTTTTTCATCCTGATCCATCGCAGATTTTTCTAACTCTACTTTAAAACCATCATAGTCTTCACCACGACCAAACAAAGAATAAATTTCTTTACCAGCGACTTCATTTCTAGCGTTTTTAGCTAATAAAATAGAAGTTGTTTTTCCAGTATTTGCTCTGTCTGAAGATAAAGTATTGTTTTTATTTTCTTCACCTTCTGGAGAAGCATATCCAACAATTTGTATCGATTTAATTTTAATCTTTGGGTTATTTTGCGCTTCACCAAGCCACTTTTCAAAAGATCTCAATGATTCTTTGTCTAGTTCTCCTGCTTGCAAATCAGATTTTCCTTTTAAATAATTAATCTGAGCTGTGTAGACTTCTTCACGTACATTTACATGTTGATCTTTCTCTAATGCAACTTTGAAATCTTTATTAACCAATAATGGTGTTATGATTGTACCATCTGCTATTTTCTTTGTTGGAGTCATCATTTTTTCTACTCCACCTTTCATTACTCTGCCAGAAACTGTTAACTCTGCATTTTCCATATCTGGTTTATAAGCAATAACATCTTCATATGTTACTACTCCACCAGGTTTATATAAAATAGTAGTACCATTCCCAGTAGACTTTTCGCCCATAATCAATACAGAATTCAAAGCATTATTGCCTAACATCGGGGTAATTTCAATAGAAGCTTTTTTATTTAACCCTTTTTGAGGGAAAGTTACGTCTACCTTAACTCGAACACTATCTCCATGCATCTCCAACGGACTTGGAGTTACTGTATAATTAACATCTTTTATCAAGCTACAACTTGCAACCAGAGAACTAGCAACAGTCAATATTGCTATACTTTTGATACTAGGTTTTTTCATTCTCAATTATGAATCTTAATTTACTAATTTATACAATATTAATAATTAATCGTGAAGTTAACAATCAATATCATTAGACTAATTTAATATTTTTTTTAATAATGACACATCTGAACAAATATTTAATAGTTCTTTCATTGTTTTATTTAATTTTAAATCGATGTAATTTGGTGCAATTTCTACCATCGGCTCTAAAACGAAACGACGATCATATATACGAGGATGAGGGATTTCTAATTCATCCATTCTTATATTTATATCCCCATAATACAAAATGTCTAAATCAATTAATCGATCAGTATATATAGCAGTCGTTTTTTCTTCTCTCCCCAAATCTAGTTCAATTTTTTTTAATCCTTCTAGTAGTGTTTGTGCAGAGTATATAGTTCTAATTTCTAATACGCCATTTACAAACATTTCAGAAGAATCAAATCCCCATGGTTCGGACTCGTATAACGAAGACCGAACAACCACCTCTCCTAATTCACTATGAATCTTAGTTATAGCAAGTTTAATATTCGCTATTTTATCTCCTAAATTAGAACCTATTCCAATATAAACTTGCACCATACACTCACTTTTTATTAAATGATACGCGCTTTACAAAAGTGGGTTACAAAATTTCAAAATCGTTCCGTACATTTGCTCTAAATTAAAGTTTATGACAGAAAAAAGATTTTCTTTTTGGAAGATATTTTGGCCAACTTTCACCGCAATTATAATTGCATCTGCAATTTATGCGCTAATTTTTTTTGGAATTATTGGGGCAATTGTAGCTAGCATATCCAACAAAGAAACGGAGGATAATTCACCCAAAACGATTCTTCACATGAAATTGGACGGTGTAATTGCTGAAAATAGTTCCTCAAAATTCAATCCATCTTCGCTTTCAATTGAAAAAAAAATAGGTTTAAGTGACATATTATTTGGATTAGAGAAAGCTAAATCTGATCCAAACATTAAAGGACTTTATATTGAATTTAATGGAATTAATTGTGGAATATCTACGGCTAAAGAAATTCGTAAAGCAATTGGTCAATTTCAAAAATCAGGAAAATTCGTAGTTGCATATACAAGCGGAGAAATGATTTCACAAAAACAATTATATGTAACCTCTATTGTAAAAGAAAGTTACGGCTTCCCTGGAACAATGGTAGAATTTTTAGGACTCGGGACAGAGCCTATGTTTTTTAAAAATACATTAGATCTACTAGGAGTAGAAATGCAAGTGATACGCGGTAGAAGTAACGACTTCAAAAGTGCAGTAGAGCCATTCTTATACACAAAAATGTCCGACTCGAGCAGACTGCAAACTTCACAACTTTTACAAAATATTTGGAAAGAGCTTCGATGTGATATTGCAAAAGATATAAAAATAGACACTGCTACACTTTCCAAAATTGCAAATCAAGCACTTGTTACTTCAGTAGAAGAAGCAGTAAAATTTCATTTTTTTAAAGCAACAAAATACAAAGATGAAATTTTAAATATGTTAACCCAAAAAGTAAATATTGAAAGTTCAGACGATTTAGACTTGTTAGCATTTGAAAAATATGCACGTAAAAATTTCTATAACCAACAAATAAGTAACAACTTATCTAAACCAAATGTTGCAATAATTTTAGCAGAGGGTGGAATAAGTGTTGACGGAGATGAATTAACTTCAAATAATATTGCGAAATACTTACGAGAGGCTCGACTTGATGACAATATTAAAACAATCGTTTTACGTGTAAACAGTCCTGGAGGAAGTGCATTAGCAAGTGATATTATATGGAGAGAAGTTGTTTTAGCAAACAAGAAGAAAAAAGTTATAGTCTCTATGGGAGATGTTGCAGCCTCTGGAGGATATTATATCGCAACGGCAGCATCAACAATCTTTGCTGAACCAACCACTATAACCGGTTCTATTGGAGTTTTTGGGATTATTCCTTATACAGGTAAATTCTTTCAAGATAAATTAGGTATTACCTTTGATAACATCAAAACCAATAACCATGCATCTTTATCATTAAACCACAAATTATCCTCAGAAGAATTACGCATAATTCAAAAACAAGTTGACAAAATTTATACTGATTTCTTAACTAAAGTTTCAGAAGGTAGAAAAATGAATATTTCACGCGTACATCAATTTGCGCGCGGACGTGTTTGGACTGGAAGTGATGCAAAAAAAATAGGCCTTATTGATGAATTAGGAGGTTTAAATGAAGCTATTGCTTATGCAGCGAAAAAAGCAAAAATCGAAAAAATAATTCCGCGTTATTGGCCAGAAAAAAAAATAGAACCAATGGAAGAAATATTTAGTCAATTGGAAGACATAAAAGAAAATAACACTTCAATTAGCGAAAAAAATAGCACAACAAAAATCCCTGCAAATATTCAAAAATATTACGCTGAATTACTCAAACTAGAAACAATGCAAGGTATTCAAATGCGCATGCCTTTCTCACTAGAAATTCATTAGAAATATGCTTAAAAATATTAATTTAAAAAACTTCACAACCTTTGGTGTTTCTGCTGAAGCTGCTCATTTTGCAACTTTTTCATCCGAAGAAGAAGCGCGTAAATTAACTTATAACAATACGGAAGAATTATTGATTTTAGGTGGTGGGAGTAACTTATTGTTGACCAAAAATTTTAATGGTCTAGTTCTAAAAAATGAAATTAAAGGAATATCTGCAGAAGAAAAAAATGAAAATTCTATTGTATTAAAAGTTGGGGCTGGCGAGGTATGGCATGAGTTTGTTCTTTATACTATTGAACAGGGATATTACGGAATAGAAAATATGTCATTAATTCCAGGTAGTGTAGGCGCAAGTCCGATGCAAAATATTGGTGCTTACGGCGTAGAAATTAAGGATGTATTTGAAAAATTAGAAGCACTTGAAATCCAAACCGGAGAAATACATACTTTCTCTAAAGAAGCTTGTGCTTTTGGTTATCGAGAAAGTGTTTTTAAACGTGCATTAAAAGGTAAATATATTATTACACAGGTATATTTTCGCT
The DNA here is from genome assembly GCA_947446925.1 of Flavobacteriia bacterium. Classification (GTDB taxonomy): domain Bacteria; phylum Bacteroidota; class Bacteroidia; order Flavobacteriales_D; family Crocinitomicaceae; genus CANHVK01. Next base: position 133,861 of record CANFHU010000003.1, on the reverse strand, counting down.
TGTCTTTACAGGAAAAAACAAGTACACACTATGGAGCAATTGAAAGTGAACTATCGAAACAAGGTATCTCTAACCCAACTTGCAAAGATGTCAGTAATGCGGTAATTGCAATACGTACAAGTAAATTACCTAACCCTAAAGAACTGGGTAATGCAGGTAGTTTTTTCAAGAACCCAGTAGTATCAATTGACATTTACAACAAAATTCAAGAAAAATATAAAGATGCACCATCCTACCCGATAGACGAAAAATCAGTTAAAGTTCCTGCTGGATGGTTGATTGAAACTGCCGGATGGAAAGGAAAAAAAATAGGAGCATGTGGGGTACATAAAAATCAAGCCTTAGTATTAGTAAACTATGGCGGAGCAACTGGAAATGAAATATATAATTTATCTAGTGAAATTATAGAAGATATAGATCGTAAGTTTGGTATTACTCTTGAACGAGAAGTAAATATTTTATAATGGATTATCAACGATATGCCATCGAATTGGCCTATAATGGACACGATTATTTTGGTTGGCAAATTCAACCAAATCAAATTAGCGTGCAAGAAACCATCGAAAAGGCACTTTCAAAACTTTTCGAAGGAAATAAAATTGACATTGTCGGATGTGGTAGAACAGATACCGGTGTTCACGCAAAACACTACATTGCACATGTTGATTTACCAATAAAATGGGAAGAAGATATTTTAACCTACAAGTTGAATCGGATTCTACCAGATTCTATTGTTATTTTCAAAATACAAAAAGTAAGTGGAGATTTCCATGCACGCTTCCATGCAATAACAAGAACTTATCGCTATTTCATTCATACACAAAAAGACCCATTTATTCATAAAACAAGTTTGTATTATAAAAAAGATATAGATATCGATAAAATGAATGAAGCAGGATTATTATTAATTGGCAAAAAAGATTTTACATCCTTTTCTAAACTTCACACAGATGTCTTTACAAATATTTGTACCGTAAGTAACGCGAAATGGTCACAAGTGAACGAGCATTCTTTTTTCTTTGAAATTACTGCTGATCGTTTTTTACGTAATATGGTTCGTGCCATTGTTGGCACTTTGTTAGAAGTCGGCGAGGGAAAAATTACTCCTAATGACATAAATACAATTATTGCAAAAAATGATCGTTGTGAAGCAAAAATGTCCGTTCCAGCACATGGATTATTTCTTTGGAAAATAATCTACTAATTACACCTTTCTAAGTTAAAATTTGATTATTAATAAAATTATACCTTTATTTATGGTAAGTTTTCATTTTTGTATGACAGAAAAATGAATCTGATAATTAAGGAAATGAAAAAGAAATTATTATTTATTCTACTTATTATAAGTCTTGACATATTTAGTCAAACTGCTATGGATTTCTATAATACTGGAAATGATAAATTAGATAAAAAAGATTTTAAAGGTGCCATAGAAGAGTATTCAAAAGCGATTGAATTGAATCCGAATACAGCCGAATTCTATATGAATAGAGGCATTGCAAAATCCGAAATAGGAGAATACAAAACGGCAATTGAAGATTTTAGTTTTTCAATTGGGTTAGATACAACAAACAAACTTTGCTATTTTAATAGAGGTAACACGCAACACATGTTACGAAATTACACGGGATCTATCGAAGATTTCGATAAAGCAATTCAAATAGATACACTTTTTGTACCTGCATACTTTAATCGAGCGCAAGCAGAATCCGAAATTGGTAATTTTAGAGATGCAATTGAAGATTATGAAAAATGTATTTTAATTGAGCCTACAAACGAAAAAGCATACCGAAATAAGGGTGCTTTATACATTAAATTACAAAAATTTGAATTCGCTGCAGAAGATTTTACCGAAGCAATAAAACTTGTTCCAAATGACCCAACTGCTCACTATAATCGAGCATTAGCATATGTCGAATTAGCAAATATTCGTGCTGCTTTAATTGACTTAAACAAAGTGATTGAATTAGATTCGAAACACACGTATGCATATTTTCATAGAGCTACTATCAAATATAAATTAAATGATAAATCAGGGGCAATCTCAGATTACAATCAAATCCTGTCCATTGACCAAACGTTTGAGGATGCATTAATTGCAAGGGCAGACATCAAAAAAGAAATGAAAAATTATACAGACGCAATCGAGGATTATTCCCAAATTCTTCTTCAAGATACTTCCATTTTAGAAGTTTACCTGAGTCGTGGTGATGCTTATCTTGGTTTGGGAGATAATAAATCCGCAAATCATGATTTTCAATATGTATTAAAAAACGATACTTCGAATTCAAACGCTGCTTACTTTATGGGGGTTTTAAAATGTAGGTTAAATGAATTTCAAGAATCTATTGACTATATGAATAAAGCAATTGCATTAGATTCTTCGAGTGCCCAAGCCTATTTTGGTAGAGGAAATACGTATCATACGATGCGAAATTTTTCCGCAACTATTGAAGATTTTACTAAAGCAATTGAACTAAACCCTAATTTTGTAGATGCATACAAAAACAGAGCTATAACACGATCTGAATTAGGTGATTATCGCGCTGCAATAATGGATAATAATAAAGCCATTGATTTAGACCCTACTAACTTAGAATTATATACAAGCAATATAAATTTAAAATTAGCACTTGATAAATTTGCAGATGCTCTTGTTGATTTGGATAAATTAATTGAGTTGGATTCATCAAACCCATTCTATTTTATGAGACGTGCTGATGTGAAGATAAAAATGAATGATAAAACTGGTGCATGTAAAGATTGGCATAGTGCGGTTGCACTTAGTTACCAAGAAGCAGTTCAAAAAGTGTTAGACAACTGTAATTAACTCATCCTAATTCAATGATTTCCTCAAAAAACAAATCGTAATCTGCAAACATTCCTTTGTCAGGTTTATCCTTAAAAATCCCATACATCGTAGAGCCACTTCCAGACATGGAGGCATAGATTGCTCCCTGCTCAGTAAAACGAGATTTAATGTCAGTCAATACGGGATAACTTTCAAAAACAGAAGTTTCAAAAGAATTCTCTAATTCTCCTTGGATTGTTTCAAGAGGTTGTTTAATGAGTTCAGCAATTGAAGTTTCGCTTGTATAAAACTGAACCTTTGAAAATGCCTTGGCAGTCGAAACATGAATTCCTAGATTCACCATATACAAATAATGTCGTTCCAAACTAAAATCCACTGATTCCAAAATTTCTCCACGCCCAGTAGCTACTTGTGGTAATGCTGTAACAAAAAACGGACAATCACTTCCCAACTGTGCAGCCAATTCCTGCAATCGCTCAATGGATAAACTCAACGAGAATAATTCATTAATCGCTTTCAAAGTATAGGTTCCATCAGAAGAACCTCCTCCTAAACCTCCTCCCATCGGAATTACTTTGTGTAAATGTATCTTAATAGGAGAAATTTGGTATTCCTTCACCATTAGTTGATATGCCTTAATGCAAATATTCATTTGTCCTTCTCCGGGTATCGTAAACCCACTGTTGGTAAATTCAAAATTTTCACTCTTCACAACCTCAAGGATATCACAAATCGGAACAGGATACATAAGGGTGTCTAAAGCATGGTAACCATCATTGCGCTTATGCAATACATGTAATCCTATATTAATTTTACACGGAGGGAATAATATCATAAAACAAAGTTAATCGTTCACAACAAAAATTTGTACCTTTGCTCCCACAATTTTATAGCTATGAGTACCTATTTAGATTTTGAAGAACCAATCAAAGAATTAGAAGAGCAAATCGCTCAAACAAAACAAATTGGTTTAACTACTGAAGTGGATATGACAGAACAAGTCAAAAAACTTCAAGAAAAATTAGACCTTAAAACAAAAGAAATATTCTCAAACCTTACTCCATGGCAACGTGTTCAATTGTCTCGTCACCCAGACAGACCTTACACATTGGCATATATCAACGCAATCAGCGATGGTACTTTCCAAGAATTGCATGGAGACCGTAGCGTAAAAGACGATAAAGCAATGATCGGTGGTTTTGGTTTGTTAGATGGTAAATCAGTCATGTTTATCGGACAACAAAAAGGAATCAACACTAAAATGCGTCAATACCGTAATTTCGGGATGGCAAATCCAGAAGGTTACCGTAAGGCCTTGCGTTTAATGAAATTAGCGGAGAAATTCGACAAACCTATCGTAACCATTATTGATACTCCAGGTGCATTTCCAGGTTTGGAAGCTGAAGAAAGAGGTCAAGGTGAAGCTATCGCGCGTAACATTTACGAAATGATGCGTTTGAAAGTTCCTGTAATCTGTATCGTGATCGGAGAAGGAGCTTCTGGTGGCGCATTAGGAATTGGGGTTGGAGACAAAGTAGTGATGTTAGAAAACACATGGTATTCCGTGATTTCTCCTGAATCTTGTTCTTCTATCTTATGGAGATCTTGGGATTACAAAGAAAAAGCCGCTGAGGCTCTTAAATTGACATCTACAGATATGAAAGAACAAAACTTGGTAGATGAAGTAATTCAAGAACCAATCAACGGAGCTCATAGAAGTCAAGAAGAAATGTTTGAAATCACCAAACAATATATCAAAAAGACAATTGCTGAATTAGAAAAAATCAAACCAGAAGTTAGAATTAACGATCGCATCGATAAATTCTGCAAAATGGGAGTTTGGAAATAATCATTCTAAATGAATTAAAATAAAAAAGGGTTTTCAATTGAAAACCCTTTTTTTGTACTATTAAAATTTATACTCTAATTTAACAAGAGAATATCTAGGCAATAATCTACTTTGATGTGAAATTATACTTACATCACTTAATGAAAAAGAGTTATAATTTGTATTATTTAAAATATTTCTGTTAATTAAAGATATAATGAATTTATTAGGTTTAATAGTGTATTCAATATCGCAATCTAGAAATAAATATTGATTTTTTTCAATGTTGATTTTTTGAAAATAATAATATTCAGACTGTAAAGTGAACATTATTTTTTTATTTACTTTAAAATTCAAATCTAAAAATGATAGATTTGAATTATATGAATTTTTTACATTTCTATAGATTTGATTAAAATAAAAATTAGAACCAAAATGATAATTAAAAAATTTATGAAACCCTGACCTTAATTCTAAACCTGTTGATATGGTTTTAGTGTCAACATTATTAATATAATTAATATTTACTATGTTTTTAAATGTTGAATAATTTAAACTTAAATTAATTTTCAAATTAGATGAAATAAATTTTAAATAACGATTCAAATTTCCTGAAATAAGAATTGATTCTCTATTTTTAAGTAATACACTATTAACTAATGTATAATTTTTGTTTATTAATGAATTCGATGATATAAAATCAAATTCCTTTGTAAAAAGTATTAAGGAATTAATGAAAAATTTCTGTCCATATTTCCCATATGAATAATTCAAAATTGATTGTAATCCTGACAGTTGATTTAACTGACCCGTTCCTCTATTAAAATATCTTAATCCAGTATTGATATTACTATTAAAAATATCATTTATCAAAGTATTTGACTTATTGTAAGCAGATGAAAAAATTAATTTATTTTTTGGATTTATTTCCCAACTTAGTGAAAATTTAGGATTAATAAAAAAGGGATTTTTTGACACTTCAGTTGCAAGATAATTTATTTTATTGTGAAATTGTATTAAATCTAATTCAAATGATAAATAACATTTTGATAGCTTATATTTAAATTTAGGTCGTAAAAAAAATTCATTATTAGTATATGTTAAATCATTCTTAAAATCAATTGGTTGGTATAATAATTGTGTATTTGAATTTAAACTAAAATCTGAAAACAAATTACTTTTTCTATATTGGTCTCCTAATCTAATTTCAAAAATATGACCACCATCAAATTTCGAGATAAAATAAGCTTCAAATCCAAAATATGTTAAATTATTATTGACACTCTGATAAACATTATTTAAATTACTGTCATTGTATAAAATATCGGAATAGAAATATTTATCGATAGAATAATTCTGAGGTAAATTATTTTTTATAAATCTAGATGTAAAAATCAGTACTGTTTTATCGGTAATTTTACTTGTAAAACGAACTTTATTATCTGAAAGAACAAAATTAGAATTAACTTTTTCTAATGTTGGAACTGTATTAAATGTCAGCTGATTTGTATAATTTGATTTAGATAGGTTTAAAGTAGAAAAAAACTCTAAAGTGTTATTTTTATTAAAGTCATGTATTAAATCTAACTTAAATAGTTCAGTTTGTTTTTTCTTGTTAATATCAATGTTTTCGATATTACTAAATTTAATCTCTCCCATTGAAAATGAGTAGTTATTACTAGATAAATAGTTGTTTTTTTCAGTATTTAATAAACCTAATATTTTAATTTTTGTTTTTTCTGATAGTGTAAAAATTGAATTTAATGAAGCTAACTTTGTATTATTAAATAAGTATCTTTTTTCTTTTAAATTAAGTGGTGAGTTCTGTAAATCTAGAATAGGATTAATTAAAACTCCATCTCCTAACTCGTTCATGTCAGAGTTAGTTGAGGGTTGAATTAAATATTTAATATCATTTGTAGCATCTTCACCAATATTATTTAGATTAGATAAAAAATAATACTTGCTTTTTTTACCAAAATTCATAATAGTTGATGTTGTTTGATAATTTTTTTTCAATATAACATCTTTCAATAAAGTTATATTACCAAACCATTTACGTTTAACAGTTTCGTCTATTTTTAAATTTAAAACAACTTTATCACTATTTTCAATTCCTTTTAAATGTTTATTTAATGAAACGTTCTTAATAACTTCAATTTTATCAATTGAAGTTGATGGCATGCTTTTAGTAAGTAAACGATATCCTTTTTCAAAAAAATCATCCCCCTCAACCATAATTTTTTCAACTTCTTTATTACCAAACCTAACAACTCCGTCTTCACTAACATTTACACCTGGTAAATTTTTCAATAGATCTTCTACAACCTTTTCACCTCCAAAAGTAAAGTACTTAGCATCATATGAAATAGTATCACCCTTGACTCTAATTTGATTATCTACTTTAATAAAAACTTGATTGATAACTTTTGTCTTAGGGAATAGATTTACTCTATTCAATATTGTATCACGATTATTTTCTATTCTTAATTCTATAGTATCATTTTCATGATAAAAATCAGAAAAAATTAATAAAAAATTCCCATTTTTATTAATTTTCAAATTATAAAAACCATCCTTATTTGTTCTTGTATAATTTGAGATAGTTTTTGATGTATCAGATTTTATTAAAACACTTACATATTCTAATGGATTATTGTTTTCATCTGATACAAATCCTTTTATTGTTGTTTGACTGAATATTGTTACATTAGAAATAAAAAATATAAAAATTATAAAAATTATATTATTCATTAAGTTCCAAGAAATTAGAATATTTTGATTCGATTGTTACTTTTACATCACGATCAAATTGACTATACAAAGTTTTCATTTGATCATCCAAAATTTTATTATTTAATTCAATAAATGTTAATCTATCTAATCTTTTTTCAATTTTAATGTTTGGTAATGTCAATCTATTATTTACTGTTTTTATAATCTTTACATTGATCAAAACTTCTTTTTTTCTATCGGATATTTCAAGTATTAAACCAGGTAAACCATTGAATTTCCATGGACCAAAAATTGTTTGAATATCTGTAGTATACCATGCTGTATAATATCTCCCCCTAAATTTTGTTGTAGCTTTACTACAAAAATAATTATTAATAATCTTTGTTTCATTTACTAACACCCATTCTATTTTAGGCATTTTTTCTTTGATATCAAATATTTTATTCTCTAAACTCATTTGATTTTCTAACAACAAAGAATCTGATATATTCATTGAAACATAGTATTTATTTGTATCACTTATATAAACACTTGTATTACCTTCAACATCAGTTTTTTCCTTATTGATGATATTTTTTTGAATACTTTGATATTCAAAAAACGATTTGTCTTTACTTAAAAATAAACTCGATTTCATTTCGTTTTTATCTCCACTATTGGTTATGAAATCATATTCAATTTCAATGTTATAATTTTCATTTTGAGCAAAACAAAAATTGAAAAATACTATTACAGAAAAAATTAAGAATTTATTCATTTTAAATTTTAAAGTGAGCCTGACACTTATATATCAGGCTCGATTAATATATTAATATTAATAATTTTGTATTTGCTTTCTAAGCTGATATTCTATAAGATTTTTATAGTATAGAGCTTGCTGATAAGCATTTCTGCAATCACCTGTTACTGATACAGATCCTGTTACAGATACTACACCTACAGACACTTCAATACTTAATGTGAATGTACATTGTGCAAAATTTAAGTTATTTAAACTTGGCATCAAAGTTTCATTTAAAACAGACTCAACTACTGCACTCTGATTTTCTGTTACATCATTTAAATTAATATTTACATTTTGAATAGAAGATGTTTCAAAACTGTTTGACTTAACTTCTGATGCAAAAGTCTGTAATGAAAGCAACATTGTTGCTCCTAGAATAAAAAATAGTTTTTTCATTTTTTTTAATTTTAGATTTAATTTATAACATCCTTAATTATTAGCGCTAAATTTTGGATGTGCAAAGCAAAAAAAAAAAAACAGACTTCCAAATATTTTATAAAATAATTTGATTTTAAATTATTTAAGCGTGAAACTATCTGTACCAACAATTTGACCATCACAATAGATTTTCACTTTGTAGTTACCTTTTGTAGCCTCTCCTTCTTTTAGATCATAATAAATCGATACATCTACATTGTTATTAGTATACTCTATCTCCTTACGATCAGAAAATGCGACTGAACTACCATCCATTGTTACTAAATTATTTTCACGAGACTGTAATACGACACCTTCAGGAGAAGTGATTTGTAAATATAATTTCTTAATACCAGCTCTAGTTAATGGATTAGCTGAAATCGTAAATGAAGACTTAATTTGAACAGCACTTTTTGCTTTATTTGTTGGTTCAGTAGTATTGTTCAATTTCATCCGTAATGCTCCAGAATTAAACCCTAAAGCTTGTAAACGAGAACCTTTTTTTACCAATTCTGTACTCTCTTCCGCTTGTTGTCTGTATTGATCCCTTTCAGAGGTAGTAGAGTTTAATTCTTGTGTTTTTGAATCTAAATCAGAAGATAATTTGACATTCATAGTATTTAAAGAATCAATTTGTTTAACATATCCTTTCATTATACTTCTTAATGTCTCATTTTCTTTACGTAGAGAATATAATTGTCTTGCAGTTAATTTTTTACCACTTTCTAATTGAGATAATAATCCTTTTATTTTTTGTTTTTGTTCTTCTACATTTTGAGCCTGAACAGAATCTTTCACTTTTAAAGCATCATATTGTTGTAACATATTTTGAAAATCTTTTTTCAAGTCTGTACCAACGTTACCGGTATAACCTGACATCATCTCGTTCATACCTTGCATATCAGCTTCTAATTCTTTGTTGAAATTAGAACACTCATTCAATTCTTTGTTTTTCTTAGACCAGGAATAAGACATATAAGCCAATGCAATTAGCAATAAAATAAGTATTAATAATAAGGCACCATTACTTTTAGGAACTGTAGTTTTTTGATCTTGATTTTCAGACATAGGAGTAAAATTTTGTTTAACAAAAATAGAAATAATTAATGAAACGTACGAAGTTATAAATTTCAACATTACTTTTGTATAAACATAAATTCAACACCATGACAGTAGATGAAATAATTGAATTAGCCTTATTAGAAGATATTGGTGATGGAGACCATTCTAGTTTAGCATGCGTTCCAGAAAGCGCAACTGGGAAAGCGACTTTATTCATCAAAGACAATGGAATTTTGGCTGGAGTTGATTTAGCGATAAAAATTTTCAAAAAATTGGACCCTTCTTTAGAAATTAAGGTATTAATTATTGATGGTACTCCTGTGAAAAAAGGAGATATTGCTTTTACAGTCACTGGATCTTCAAGATCTATTCTAGCAACAGAACGATTGGTGTTAAATTTTATGCAACGAATGAGTGGAATCGCTACGCAAACAAATAAAATCGTAACATTATTAGAAGGCACAAATACACGTTTATTAGACACTCGTAAAACAACACCATGCATTCGTTACATGGAAAAATGGGCAGTACGAATTGGTGGTGGAGAAAATCACCGCTTTGCGCTATATGATATGATTATGTTGAAAGATAATCACATTGATTATGCAGGTGGAATTAAACCAGCAATTGAAGGTACATTATCCTATTTAAAAGAAACCGGTAAAAAACTAAAGGTAGAAGTAGAAGTAAGAAACTTAGATGAACTTAAGCAAGTGTTAGAAGTTGGTGGTGTAGACCGAATTATGTTGGATAACTTCACTCCATCAGAACTTGAAAATGCATTGAAATTAATACCATCCAATTATGAAACTGAAGCTTCTGGAGGCATAACATTAGAAACTATAAGAGAATTCGCTGAAACTGGTGTCGACTTTATTTCTGTAGGTGCTTTAACTCACAGTTTTAAAAGCCTTGACATGAGTTTAAAAGCGGAATTCAACTAATACTGGTCTTAAGGTTGGATGAAATCTAACTGAACTTATTTAAGTTTATTATTTTCTTTATGTCTTTTAGAATCACGCACCGTTTTTTTATTTAAATTCTTCTTGAGTGCATCCGTTAAATCAATTCCTGTTTGATTTGCTAAACAAATAAGAACAAATAATACATCTGCGAATTCATCGCCAAGGTCTTTCTCTTTATCACTCTCCTTTTCAGATTGTTCGCCATACCTACGCGCAATGATTCGAGCAACCTCCCCTACCTCTTCAGTCAATATCGCTAAATTTGTTAACTCATTAAAATAACGTACACCATGCTCCTTGATCCATAGATCTACAATCTCTTGTGCTTCTCTAATTTGCATTATTCTTTGTTTTTTGAATCTATTATAATTGTTACTGGTCCATCGTTCACTAAAGCAACTTTCATATCTGCACCAAACACACCTGTTTGAGTCACAAGCCCACATTTTATTATTTCCTCAATAAAATTTTCATATAATGAAACAGCTATTTCTGGCTTTGCTGACACAATAAAACTTGGACGATTTCCTTTTTTCGTGGATGCATAAAGTGTAAATTGACTCACAACTAAAAACTCTCCTTGTACATCTTGAATTGAACGATTCATTTTACCTTCTTCGTCGTTAAATATTCTAAGATTTATAATTTTCTGAACTAACCATTCAATATCCTCTTTCGTGTCGTCATGAGTTACACCCAAGAGAATTAATAATCCATGATTAATTTGACTATAAATAGCCTCGTCAATTGTTACAGAAGCACTTAAAACACGTTGAATAATTAAGCGCATTATATTTCCTTTTTTCGATGCACCTCATTTTCATCCTCAGTCATTAATTGAAGGTACGTTTGATATCTAGACTCAGAGATAATACCTGATTCAACTGATTTCTTGATATTACAATTTGGCTCATTGATATGCTGACAATTATGAAATTTACATGTTCCTAACAAAGCGCGCATCTCAGGAAAATAATGTGAAATAACTTCTTTATCTAGATCAACAATTCCAAATGCGCGAATCCCTGGGGTATCTATAATATAACCACCTGATTGTAATTTATGCATTTCTGCAAATGTAGTAGTATGTTGACCTTGTTGATGATATTCTGATATCTCTCCAGTACGCAAAGATAGCGTTGCATCCAAACGATTAATTAACGTAGTTTTTCCTACACCACTATGTCCAGATATCATCACTTGTACATTTTTTATTTCCTCCTGTAAAAAGTCAATATTTACTGTGTTTTCAGCACTAATCTTATGACATGGATAACCAATAGAAGCATACAAATCAATTAATGCATCTAAATAAAATAATTCCTCTTCGTTATAAGTATCTACTTTGTTAAATAATATAGTTACAGGAACTCTAAATGATTCAGCAGAAACTAAAAATCGGTCAATAAAAGCTAAATGGGTAACTGGCGATTTCAATGTAACCATCAAATATGCTCTATCAATATTAGCTGCTAAAATCTGAGATTGCTTACTTAAATTGGTAGATTTTCTAGCGATATAATTCTTTCTTAAATCAACAGAAACGATAACACCTTTGCCTTCTTCATCACGTTCACTTGAAATCATCACTTGATCGCCTGCTGCAATTGGGTTAGTTGTTCTCAATCCATCCAAACGTATTTTACCTCGAATTCGACAGTCAACAATATCTCCATCAATCAATTCAACAATGTACCATTTTCCAGTTGATTTTAATACTGTTCCATTCTGTAAAATCATATTACTAAAATAAACATTAAAATTAATATTTACGCATAAAAAAAGCCGCTTCATAATGAAGCGGCTTTGTATAGAAATTTATTTTGTGCAAACTATTATTTTGACTTTACAATAAACTCAACTCTACGGTTCGCTGCTCTACCTCTTTCGGTATCGTTAGATAATTTAGGGTTAGCAATACCAAAACCTTTTGTTGAAATTTTAGTAGCAGAAACTCCTTTAGATACAAGATAATCTTTTACAGACTTAGCTCTATCTTCAGAAAGTTTGTTGTTAAGAATATCTTCTCCAACATTGTCACAATGACCATGTAAAACAACAACTAATGCTGGGTTTTCATTTACAATTTTAGCCAAAGCATCTAATTGTTTTTTGAATGAACCTTTAACAACTACACTTTTAGTGTCAAAATTAACATCTTTAGTCACAGCAGCAACTTTGTTTTTTAAATCTCCAGTTAAATCGTTACCTGTAATTTCATTGTCTACAGCTTTAACTTCTTGAAAGAAAGCAATTGGACATCCTTTGAATTCAGCAGTACCTTTAACAGTTGGGCAGAAATCTTCAGAATCAACGATTCCATCACCATCCATATCTACAATTGCTTGACCTTTAGCATTAACTAAAGAACCTGCTGGTGTGTTAGGCTCAATATCTAGGAAGTTAGCAACACCATCATTATCTGTATCAACTAATTTAGCTTCAGTTGCACTTAATTTAGTACGTAAAGCTTCTAGTTCTTTTTTAGATGCGTGCTCTTTTGGAGTCCAATCAGCGTGAACTTTCGATTTGTTTTTACCAATACCATAATAAGAAACACCTACAGTAGCGTAACCGAAATTATTTGCTAAGCCTGGAGTCCCAGTTCTACCAACTAAATCAAAAGATCTTTGTTGTTTCAAGTTTAAGTTAAAACCTAAATCTAGATTAATCGATAAATTATTGTTTAATTTATATTGAGGAGTAACACCACCTACAAAACTAATAACGTTGTCGTGAACTTTTGCATTGTTTATTTTACCTAACATTCCGCTTAAACCAGCACCTGTATGAATTAGTAAACCAAATTTATCTGTAAACTCAGAAAAGTTCAGTAGGTTAGTTAAACTTGCATATGCTTGTAAAGTTGAACTTACATTATGTGTTTGAAAATCTAAAGAATTTTTTGAAGAACTGATATTGTCATATCCTAAAACCCAAGCTGCACCAAAAATGTTATTAAACATATATCTTGCTCCTACTCTTACAGTAATTGGATCAAAAAGTTTTTGTTCATACCCTTGTGAAAAATTAGGTGACATAACGTTACTTGCTCCGATACCTAAATCAATAGATAACTTGTTATAAGAAGTATCTTTTTGAGCAAATGCAGAACCACATAATAAAAGTGCTGCAGATAAAATAATTTTTTTCATAAATGAATAGTTTAATTCAAAATTTCTTTTGCAAAACTAATTAAATAATTGAACATAAAGATATTTTTTCAAAAAAAATGGGTTGTAAATCCATAGCAAACGAATATTTTAATCTAAACAGAATTAACACAATTATAAATTGATAAAAATTATATTTGTAAAAAAAATCTAGTAATGCTTTTTCCATTATCAAAAACACCAAATTGGATTATTTTTCTAATTGATATTTTACTTTCAATAATATCATTGATTTCTGCCTATTTTATTCGATTTGAATTTCAAATTAAAACTGCAGAATTTGAGTTTTGGCATAAATCTTTTATTTCTATCCTTATTTTTATTTTAATCAAATGTATCGTTTTCTTTGCTTTTAAAATTTATCAAGGACATATACGACACACATCAATATTAGATATCAAACGACTACTAATTACTATTGGATCCTCTACTTTATTGCTTATCATCCTAAACTTCATTAAAGCAAGATTTATTGATGAAAGACACTTACTCCCAACTTCCATAATTATTATGGAATTTTTCATTAGTTATTCACTTATTATTGGATTTAGGTTTGCTGTAAAAATCTTTTATATCGAATCCGTAAATAAAATAAACGCAAAAAATAAAGAACGTGTCCTAATATATGGCGCAGGTGTTTCTGGATTAATAACTAAACGAACAATTGAAAAGGATTCAGAATCACCTTTTGAAGTAATTGGATATATTGATGACAATGTTAAACTAAAAAACACACGTCTTCAAGGGACAAAAATTTACAGTAGTTTAGATATCGAAAAAATAATTCAAACTAAAAAAATAAATAAATTAATTGTAGCGATACAGAAACCTAACTATGAAAAACAAAAAATAATTTTAGACTCATGTTTAAAAAATTCGGTTTCTGTTCTTCAAGTTCCAAGTTCCAAAAGTTGGATAAATGGAGATTTCACAACTTCACAAATAAAAAATATTAGAATTGAAGATTTATTAGGTAGAAATCCTATTTACTTACAGGCTGAAAAAATTCAAAAAGAATTAAATAATCAGATTATTTTAGTTTCAGGTGCAGCAGGGTCAATAGGAAGCGGAATTGTAAAACAATTGGTTAATTACAAACCAAAACTCGTCATCTTACTAGACCAAGCAGAATCCGCATTGTATGATTTGGAACAAGAGTTAAATTTCAATTTTCCTGAATTCAATTTTTCGATAGTTGTCGGTGACATCAGTAACTTCAAACGTATGGAAAGACTTTATGACTTCTTCAAACCAAATTATGTGTTTCATGCGGCTGCATATAAACATGTACCATTGATGGAAGACAATCCTTCGGAAGCAATTTATACAAATATACTAGGAACAAAAAATTTAGTGGATCTTTCTATCATCTATGAAGTTAATAAATTTGTCATGATTTCTACTGATAAAGCAGTTAATCCGACGAATGTAATGGGTGCATCTAAACGAATAGCAGAAATTTATGCGCAATCTAATAAACATGCTAAAACAAAATTCATCACAACTCGATTCGGCAATGTACTAGGATCTAATGGTTCTGTAATACCTCTATTTAAAAAACAAATAGAACAAGGTGGCCCTATTACGATTACAGATAAGCGAGTTACACGATTCTTTATGACAATACCTGAAGCGTGTCAATTAGTTTTAGAAGCTTGTTCGATGGGGCATGGTGGAGAAATTTTTGTATTTGACATGGGAGAATCGGTTAAAATTATAGATTTAGCAAAGAAAATGATAAAACTATCTGGATTGATTGAAGGTAAGGATATTGAAATTAAAGTTACAGGTTTAAGACCTGGAGAAAAATTATATGAAGAATTATTAGCGAAAGATGAAAATACCATCCCTACACATCATCCTAAAATCTTAATTGCAAAAGTTAGACAGTCAAATGATAATATTAAACAAAAAATAGAAGAACTTATTAGTTTATATGATATGCAAAACAATCAGAACATCGTTAAATTAATGAAAGAAATTGTTCCGGAATACATCAGTAACAACTCTGAATTTACTACACTTGATAAAGAATGAAACTACTAACTACACTATTATTTCTTTTCGTTTCTTACCTATTTTATGGACAAATCGAAAAAAGAGAAAAAAAATGCTATGAAGGAAGCATTAAAAACGGACAAAAATATATTGAATGGCAATGCGGTAAAACACCTGGTGTAGTAGATTGCAATGCTAAAATTGAGTTTGATGAAAGAAGTAAAACATTCGTATCTGCTTCAGGAGGAAAACCCTATACTGGAAAGTGTGAGACTTGTTATGAAAACGGTATGCGTGAACGTTTTATCACTTTTTTAAATGGAAAAGAAAACGGTACAGACACTACAAAATACATTTCTGGATGTCCAATGGTAGTACGAACACATGTAGAAGGATTTGAAAATGGAAAATGGACTTATTATTACGACAGCACAAACATTACGGCATGGGAAATGAACTATTTAGTTGGGCAAAAACATGGGAAATTTGTCTATTTCAATCCAATAGGAGATTCTACTCTATTTGAAAATTATGCATATGATCAGTTAAATGGTGAGAAACGGATTTTTTATTCAACCGGAAAAATAAAAAGATCTATTCATTACACCAAAGGCAACATGGATGGTAGTTTTATAAGTTATAATAAAGAAGGTAAAATCACTGAAAAGTTAACCTATAAAAATGGAAAAAAAGATGGGATGTTATCCTATTATTATGATGATGGCACATTACTAAAAACAGAATATTGGTTAAACGACATAAAAAATGGTCCTTTTACTTCCTATTATTATCAAGGATTTGTTCAAACATTGGAGAATTACAAAAAAGGAATAAAAGATGGATGGTTTGAAGAATATTTTCCAAACAGAAAATTAAGAATTCGATCTTTATATAAAAAAGGTACTTTATTAGAAGAACATGAATTTAACGAAAAAGGAAAAGAAATAAGAACTTTTCCTGAAGTAAAAAAAGAAGAGACAAAATCGGAGGATGATGAAATAGAATTAGAAGAAGAAAAGCCTAAACGTAAAAAGAAACAAAAGAAAGATAAAGAAGAAGAAGCTAAATAATTATTCTCTCCCTAATTTACCCGCTTTCCAAGAATTTATAAATGAATTCCAAGATGCTGGATTAAATAAATTATTTACGGGACTTTGTCCCATCGTATAAATCTTTGTGTATTGTTGATTTTGTTGCCAGGAATAAGTTAAACCAGGATCTGTTGAAACACTTGCTGCAATAAACGCTAAATTTGCTCCTGACAATTGTTTTTGTGCACGTCTAAGTGCATCATCGTAAGGATGCATCTCTAAAAATGCTTTTGCAAACGCTTCTCTAGAAGGCCATGGATAAATGATTGCCGCCGGTAATTCTTTATAATCACCTTGTAAAACATGAATTATAGAATAACGATCCTCTTTTAACGTATCTGGTACAATATAGGAGGATGTTTTGTAACCGTAATTTTTAAACAAAAGCGTATCTCCCGGCACAACTACGATGGAGAAATAACCATAATAATCGGATACTGTTCCACGTTTATTACTTTTATGAAAGATAGTAGTAAACGGTAGATTTTCAAGACTATCTGACGACACAATAACACCAGACAATTGAATTAATGATTTTTCATTTTGTTGACCAAAAACATAATTAGCAAGTAGAAAAATAAATAAAAGACATGTCTTCATGAAATAATAATTTGATAACAATACAATATTACATTGTTTTTTGTTTAATAATTGTTAAAATCAATAAATGATGAGAATTATTAATAAATTTGCAAGAATTTTATATTTAATATAGGTTCTATGTCTTTATCAAACCTCAACAAAGTTCGTGAAGGATTAACTTTCGATGATGTTTTGCTAGTCCCAGCATTTTCACAAGTTTTACCAAAAGATGTTTCATTGAAAACAAAGTTTACAAGAAACATTGATTTGAATACACCAATTATATCTGCAGCAATGGATACTGTGACTGAATCACAATTAGCTATTGCAATTGCACAACAAGGAGGAATAGGTGTTATTCATAAGAATATGTCTATTGCAGAACAAGCATTGGAAGTTCGAAAAGTTAAACGTTCTGAGAGCGGAATGATTTTAGACCCTGTCACACTTTCTGAGAATGCTTCTGTTGGAGATGCATTAAAATTGATGAAAGAAAACAAAATTGGCGGGATTCCAGTTGTTGATGATTCCAAAACATTAAAAGGTATTGTTACGAATAGAGATCTTCGTTTTGAAAAAATCAACGATAGACCTATAAAAGAGGTTATGACATGTACTAATATCGTTACTGCTAACGATACGACAGATTTAACCACAGCGGAAGGAATTTTACAAGCAAATAAAATTGAAAAATTACCAGTTGTTGATTCAAACAATAAATTAGTTGGATTAATAACTTACAGAGATATCATAAAAGTTAAACAATATCCGAATTCCTGCAAAGACTCTTATGGTAGATTACGTGTTGCCGCGGCAGTAGGAGTTACCCATGATACGTTAGATCGAGTAGATGCTTTAGTTGAAGCGGGAGTGGATGCAATTGTTATTGATACAGCACATGGGCATACAGAAGGAGTTGTAGGTAAATTAAAAGAAGTTAAAGCAAAACATAAAGATTTACAAGTTGTAGTTGGTAACATAGCTACTCCAGAAGCTGCAAAATATCTTGTTGAAGCAGGAGCTGATGCTGTAAAGGTCGGTATTGGACCTGGTTCAATCTGTACTACACGAATAATAGCTGGTGTAGGTGTACCTCAGTTAACAGCTGTAAATGAAGTAGCTTTAGCTCTAGAAGGAACTGGAATACCTGTAATTGCAGATGGAGGAATCCGTTATACAGGAGATATTGTAAAAGCAATTGCAGCAGGTGCAGATACTGTAATGGTAGGGTCTATGTTTGCTGGAGTAGAAGAATCACCTGGGGACACTATAATTTACGAAGGAAGAAAATTCAAATCTTATCGTGGTATGGGTTCTCTAGAGGCGATGCAAAAAGGTTCTAAAGATCGTTATTTTCAAGATGCAGAAGATGATGTGAAAAAATTAGTTCCAGAAGGAATTTCAGGAAGAGTTCCTTATAAAGGAAATTTAGTGGAAGTAATATATCAAATCGCTGGAGGACTTCGCTCTGGAATGGGATATTGCGGAGCACCAACAATTGATCGTTTAAAAGGGGCGGAATTTGTCAGAATCACAAACGCTGGTATGAAAGAATCGCATCCACACGACATAACAATAACTAGAGAAGCACCAAATTATAGTATAAGATAAAATGAAAAAAAAAATTCTATTATTCATTACTTGTGTTGTATCGATCTTGTTACATGCACAAGAAGAAAACTATGTAATCGAGGTTAACAATAAAAAAATCTCGAAGAATGAATTTCTTCAGATTTATTTAAAAAATAATCAACAACCAAAATTCGACAAAAAATCGATTGATGAATATTTAGATTTGTATAAAAAATTCAAACTGAAAGTTTTGGAAGCAGAATCTCAAGGATACGACACACTTCCAAAACTTAAAAAAGAATTATTCGGATATCGAAAAAGTTTATCTACTCCATATTTAATTGACAAACAAGAAAATATTAAAGTAGTTGAAGAGGCATATAACCGACTTCAAAAAGAAGTAAAAGCTTCTCATATCCTTATTCGCTTAGACCAAAACGCTAGTCCAGAAGATACTATGAAAGCGTTTGAGAGAATTGAAGGAATTAAAAAGCGAATAGAAAACGGGGAGGATTTTGCAAAAATAGCTAAAGAGGTTTCTGAAGATCCATCTGCTGTAACAAATGGTGGTGATTTAGGTTATTTTACAGCTTTCCAAATGGTTTTTCCATTCGAAGAAGCAGCATACAATACACCAGTAAACCAATTATCATCTATTGTTCGTACACGTTTTGGATATCATCTACTAAAAGTTGTCGATAAGCGTGCTGCAAGAGGGATTATGCAAACAGCACACATTATGGTTGCTGTTAAGCGTGATGGTAGCAAAGCGGATATTGAAGCAGCCAAAAAGAAAATTGAAGAAATATTTTCAAAATTAAAAGTTGGTGAGAAATTCGAAGAATTAGCAGCAAACTTTTCAGATGATCCTGGTTCTAGTGAAAAGGGCGGAAAGTTACCGGAATTTGGAAGTGGAACAACTACACGTATGGTGCCAGAATTTGAAGAGGCTGCATTTCAATTAACTAAAGATGGAGAATTCTCATCACCGATACAAACAGACTTTGGCTTTCACATCATAAAAAGACTTGCACTAAGTCCTTTAGCATCATTTGAAAGTATGAAAAAAGAACTTCAATCCAAAGTAAATAGGGATGATAGATCTAAAAAAACTCAGACTGTTCTAATTAACAAACTAAAAAACGAATATCATTTTGAGGATTTAAGTAAAAAAGGCTTAAAATGGTTTGTGAAGAATATCGATTCAAATTATTACAAAGGAAAATGGACTGCCTCCAAACTCAAAAAAGATGAAGTACTTTTTATTCTAAATAATCAATCTTTTACACAAAAACAATTTGCGAATTATATTACTTCCAACTACAGAGTACCAAAAACTGACGCAAAAAATCTAATCAACAAACAATACCAAACATGGGTATCTCAAGAGATACTAAAATATGAGGATTCTCAACTCGAAACTAAATACCCAGAATTTAAAGCATTAATGCAAGAATACCATGATGGCGTATTATTGTATGAAATTATGACAGATAAAGTTTGGAATAAAGCGAATAAGGACACCATTGGACTTAAGATTTTTTACGAAAGTCATAAATTTAATTACCAATGGAAAGACCGTATTGATGCGATGGTTTATGAATGTTTAGATAAAAACATTGCAAATCAAGTGATTAAAATGTTAAAATCGGATACTATCACTTCCAAACATATACTTGAAAAATTAAATGCTACATCTGAACTTAATTTAAAAGTAAAAACAAATAAATATGAGATCAGTGAGATACCTTATTTAAAAGGAAGAACTTTTAAAAAAGGGACAAACCCATCTTATGAATTTGGAGGGAAATATTATGTCATAAAAGTGGATGAATTAATTCCTGCAGGACCTAAATTACTTATAGATGCTAAAGGATTAATTACATCTGACTATCAAAATTATTTGGAACAAGAATGGTTAAAAGAATTAGCAAAAAAATACACATTTAAAATAAACGAGAAAATTATTTACTCATTAGATTCCAATTAAATATACTACTGTCCGTATGAAATATACTTTTCTGTTATTCTTTATCACTTCGTTATCTTTTGCACAGCAAAAACCATTAATATTAGATAAAATTGTTGCTCAAATTGGAGAAAATGTAATATTAAAATCAGATATTGAATCTCAAAAAGCACAAGATATTGATAGTTTGCCAAATAAAACAGCTAACCAAGATTGCGAAATATTGGAAAAATTATTAATGCAAAATCTTTTTTTAAATCAAGCTGAACTAGATAGTATCAAAATTTCAGATGCACAAGTAGATGGAGAAATGGAAAATCGTTTACGTGTTATTGAACAACAAATTGGCGGTCGACAAAAAATGGAAGAATTTTACAATAAAACCGTAACACAAATAAAAAACGAATTTCGGCCTTTGATAAAAAAGAGATTAATGACAGAAGAAATGCAACGACAAATTACCGGAGCATCAAATATTACACCTAAAGAAATCGAAGAATATTATAAAAATTTACCAAGCGATAGTATTCCATTTATCAATGCAAAAATTAGTATACAACAAATTGTAGTTTTTCCAAAAATTACGCAAGAAGATCGTCAAATTACTATTAATAAACTAAAGGATATACGAGAAGATATACTAAATGGAAAAAGTTTTGAAACACAAGCCCGAATTCATTCCCAAGATCCAGGAAGTGCATTGCAAGGAGGACAAATGACCGCGTCTAGAGGAATGATGGTACCACCATTTGAAGCAGCTTTATTTGCATTAAAACCTGGGGAAATAAGCAATGTATTTGAAACAGATTATGGATATCATATTGTACAACTTATAGAACGAAAAGGAGATGATTATACATGCAGACATATTCTCTTAGTACCTGAATTCAACCGTCAAAGTTTAACTGACGCAAGTTCGAAAATGGAAGAGTGTTATTCTAAACTTAAACAAAATCAAATTACCTGGGAGCAAGCAGTATTACAATATTCAAACGATAATAACACAAGACATAATAAGGGAATTATAACTAACCCTATTACTGGAGAGCAAGGATGGAGCATGGAAGATCTAAACCAAATTGATCAACAAATTTTTATATTAACAAACGCATTAAATGCTGGTGATTTAACAACACCAAGTTTGTATTTCGATTTTAATGAAAAAAAACAAGGAATAAGAATTGTGCGTTTGATGAACCGTATTGGACCGCATAAAGCAAATTTAGAACAAGATTATACGCTAATTCAAAGAGCAACTGAAAACGATAAAAAAGATAAGATTCTTTCTAATTGGATTAAAACAAAAATTGGTAATGCCTATATTCGAATTGATAAAGAATATGAAAATTGTA
The DNA here is from genome assembly GCA_947446925.1 of Flavobacteriia bacterium. Lineage (GTDB taxonomy): Bacteria > Bacteroidota > Bacteroidia > Flavobacteriales_D > Crocinitomicaceae > CANHVK01. Next base: position 111,520 of record CANFHU010000003.1, on the reverse strand, counting down.
ACTATAAATATTCTTGGAAAACTAATTAAATCAGATTATGGGAGATGTTGAATTAGCTGAAAAATTTATTGAAGATTATCATCTACTGAAAAATGAAATCCATAAAGTAATTGTGGGACAAGAAGAAGTGGTAGACCAAGTATTAATCTCCATTTTCTCGAGAAGTCACGCTTTACTTATTGGTGTACCTGGATTAGCAAAAACATTGCTTGTAAATACAATTGCACAATCCCTAGGATTAGACTTTAATCGAATTCAATTTACTCCAGATTTAATGCCATCAGACATTATTGGCTCAGAAATATTAGATGAAAGTAAAACATTTAAATTCATTAAAGGTCCGTTATTTAGTAATATAATTTTAGCGGATGAAATTAACCGAACACCACCAAAAACACAAGCAGCATTACTAGAAGCAATGCAAGAAAAGTCAGTTACCGCAGCCGGTATTACACATAAATTACCAAATCCATTTTTTGTACTTGCTACACAAAATCCTATTGAACAAGAAGGTACCTATCCCCTACCTGAAGCGCAATTAGATCGTTTTATGTTTAACATTTGGGTAGACTATCCTAGTTATATCGAAGAACTTGCAATAGTAAGAGCAACAACAGAAGACAAACATATTACAGTTAATCAAGTATTAGATGCAAGACAAATAATTGCATATCAAAATTTAGTTCGAAAAATTCCTGTTTCAGAAAATGTTTTGGAATATGCAGTACAACTCGTTTCAAAAACTAGAAAAGATAATAAATACAGCACCTCTATATCAAACGATTACATATCTTGGGGAGCAGGTCCACGTGCATCACAATTTTTAGTAATTGGCGCTAAATGCCATGCTTTATTAAAAGGAAAACTTTCACCAGATGTGGAAGATGTAAAAGCAGTAGCAAAACCAATTTTACGCCACCGTTTAGTTAGAAATTACCGCGCTGAGGCAGAAGGGTATACTATGGATAAAATCATCGAATCATTACTATAATTTACAATTAACAACATTGCTTTTAAAAGTAAATGTTACTTCATTAAATAAGAAGTATTATCCTAGTACTTTTGTTTTATGATAAATATTGAATCTATACAAGCCTTAATAAATCTTCTAGATGATCCTGATGAAGAAATAGTTTCCCATGTTCAGACGAAAATTATTTCTTATGGCGTAACTGTTATTCCATATTTAGAAAGTGCGTGGGAAACGCATGAAATGAGTGTTTTACACCAATCTAAAATTGAACATATCACACACGAAATTCAGTTTTCAGCGATTAAAATAGAACTTGATAAATGGAGAAAATCAAAAGAATTAGATTTAATCGAAGCATGGACACTATTAAGTAAATGGCAATACCCAGGAATCAACGAGAAAACGCTTAGAGTAAAAATCAATGAAATTAGGCAAGATGTATGGATGGAAATAAATGAAAAGCAAACCGCTTTTGAAAAAGTCAAAATACTAAATAAAATATTTTACACACGCTATCTATTCAAGGGAGATAATAAAAATTATCATTCACCGTTAAACTCTTACTTAAATACAGTACTCGAAACTAAACATGGCAATCCACTTAGTTTAAGTATATTATATAGCACTATAGCACAAAGTCTTAATATCCCTATCTATGGTGTAAATTTACCTAATCATTTCATCCTAGCTTATATGGATGAAAATAAAGTAAATCAATTACTTGGTAATAATACCAATTCAGGTGTGTTTTTTTATATAAATGCATTTTCTGAAGGAAGTATTTTATACGAAAATGACATACGTAAATTCCTAGCTGACTTAAAACTACCTGAAGAAAAAGGTTTTTTTGAACCTTGTAGTCATACGATTATTATACAGCGTATTATAATTAATTTGATTAGTTCCTATCAATCTTTAGGAAAACCAGATAAAGTGAGGGAATTATTAGAATTAAAAGAAATTATTTTAGCATAAAAAAGGCCGTATCTTTTGAATACGACCTAATTAAAGTTTATAATATAAATTATTTTTCTAATTTCAAAGCTAAAGCATTATCAAAAATATCTTTTGCTTCATGGCAGAAACCATAATGCTCATCATCAATTACAAATTTACCCTTCGTTACGTGTCCTAATAACGTAAAGTTAACACCAGTTGCAAGCATAAACTCAATAAATGCTTCTTCTTGATCTTCTGACAATGCAACAACTGCTCTTCCTTGAGATTCACCAAACAAGAAAGCATCTTCTCTGATTTCTGAATCGGTAACGATATCAAATCCTAATCCTCTTGGGAAAGACATTTCAGCTAATGTTACAAAAAGTCCGCCATCCGAACAATCGTGAACTGCATTTACAAGTGTATTATTGATCAAACCTTTAATAGCTTGATGTAAAGCATATTCTTTTTCTAAATCAAAATGAGGCGCTGGTGAAGCTTGTATTTTATGGTAAGAAGCCAAATATTCAGAAGACGCGATATCTTCTACTGTATCACCTAAAATAAAAATTAAATCCCCTTTTTGTTTAAAATCTAGTGTCATTAATTTAGATTTATCAGCTAACACACCAATCATTCCAATTGTTGGTGTAGGAAAAACAGGAACTTCGACACCACCAATCACGGATTGATTATAAAAAGAAACATTTCCTCCAGTTACAGGAGTTTCAAACTTCAAACAAGCAGCAGACATCCCTTTTATTGCACCAACAAATTGCCAATAAGACTCTGGATTATATGGATTTCCAAAATTCAAACAATTTGTAATAGCACTAGGTTCTCCACCTGCGCATGTAATATTTCTAGCTGCTTCAGAAACAGCAATCATTGTACCAACTTCAGGATCAGCATTTACATAACGAGAATTACAATCTACGGTCATCGCTAACGCTTTGTTTGTACCTTTAATATTAACTACACCAGCATCCGAAGGCTGATTTGTCACCATGTTTTTAGTACCTACCATCGAGTCATATTGCTCGTATACCCATCGCTTGGATGCGATGTTTGGATGTTGTAATAAAAACATCGCCACCTCTTTAAGATCCTCAGGTTGTGGTACATTATTGATATCAAATTTTTTATATTCTTGAAAATATGCAGGTTCCGTATATTCTCTTTGATTTTGTGGAGCTCCACCTCCTAAAACTAATGATTCTGCGGGTACATCTCCAACAATTTCTCCATGCATGTGATATCTAACACGACCAGTATCTGTTACAACTCCAATTTCTTCCGCATGTAAATCCCATTTATCAAAAATGGATTTCACTACACCTTCTTCGCCTTTTTTAACTACAACAAGCATTCTTTCTTGAGACTCAGATAATAAAATCTCATAAGGTAGCATGTTTTCTTGTCTAGTAGGTACTTTATCTAAATAAATATCCATACCAACACCACCACCTGCACTCATTTCACACGTAGAACAAGTAATACCAGCAGCACCCATATCTTGCATTCCAACTATTGCATTCGTTTCAGCCAATTCCATGGTAGCTTCTAACAATAATTTTTCTTGGAAAGGGTCACCAACTTGAACAGAAGGTAAATCAGAAGCAGAATCTTCTGTAATATCTTTTGATGCAAATGCCGCACCCGCAATACCATCTTTACCTGTTGCTGAACCAACAATATAAACAGGGTTTCCAGGACCTTTAGCCTTAGCAGAAATTACTTTTTTGGTGTCAATTAGCCCCGCTGAAAAAGCATTAACCAAAGGATTTTGATTATAAGAACTATCAAAGAATACTTCTCCACCAACAATTGGAATACCGAAAGAATTTCCGTAATCACCGATACCTTTAACAACTCCTTTTACTAACCATTTGGTACGCTCAGAATCAATATCACCAAAACGCAAAGAATTTAATTGAGCAATAGGACGTGCTCCCATTGTAAAAATATCTCTATTTATCCCTCCTACACCAGTAGCAGCACCTTGATATGGTTCAAGAGCACTTGGATGATTGTGTGATTCAATTTTAAAAACACATCCAATACCATCACCTAAATCGACAAGTCCAGCATTCTCTTCCCCTGCCTTCACTAACATATGAGGTCCATCTTTTGGCAATTGTTTCAACCAATAAATAGAATTTTTATAAGAACAGTGTTCCGACCACATTACAGAATATACACTTGTTTCTGTGAAATTTGGAGTGCGACCTAAAATTTTCTTAATCATTTCAAATTCGTCAGCGCGTAATCCAAGTTCGATCGCTTGCTCTACTGTTGCTTCTTGATGTAAAGTACTTTCCATGCTTATGTTTTTAAGAATGACAAAAATACACATATAGTGTTTTAATGCCACTAACATTTTATAAAAATATACACAGAGTTATTAAAAAATAGCGAAATAAAAAGTTCTTTCTACCTTTGAAAAAATTCAAGTTTGTGGAATACATCACTTTTCTTTTTGTTGCCATCTTTTTTTTGTTTTTTATCTTTAAAAATAAACGCTTTAAATTAGAGCAGATATCAAGTATCTATATCAGTTATGCTTTTTTTATTAAGTTATTTTCAGGTTTTGCACTCTGGTATATCTACACCTATTTTTATAAAGATAAATCCGTGAACGATATCTATAAATATTTTCAGGATGGAAAAGAATTAGCAGAAATATTTAAAAATAACGCATCCGATTTTTTCTCCGTTATTCAAGGTGAAAAAATAGATAATACAGAAAATATAAAATTATTCGAGAGCCTTAAATTTTGGACAAAACCAAATTCCTATGGGATTTATAATGACAACCAAACAATTATTATTTTATCAAGTTTACTCAATCTAATTTCAAATAACAATCTATTAATTGCTAATTTATATATGAGTTTAATCTCATTTCTGGCAACTTTTACACTTTACAAAATGTTATCACCGTATTTAGAATGGAAAAAATTCTATTTTTTTATACTGTTTCTTTCTCCATCTATTGCTTTGTGGACGACTGGATTACTCAAAGAAACTATTATCCTCTTTGCACTTTCATTAGTTGTTTATTTTACCACAAAATTAATTCAAAAAAGAAACATTTATCTTGTAATTGGCTTACTCACAAGTCTGTTAATACTTTCAATATCAAAAACTTATATATTTGGATTTATACTGCCTTCGGTTGGTTGCTTCGCTATCATACAGATTTTAAAAAATGCACATATAAAACTATTTTTCATCAGTTCGTATGTTCTAATTATCGTGTTTTTTATAACGTGGAGTTATACGCATAATCCTGTAGTTTATAATCTTAAAAATAAAACGGAGGAAGAAAAAAGAAAAGAATACAAAAGAGTCAATCACATTTCTTATGAAAAAAATGTATTAGGTAATAATTACAATATTCTCGAAATGTTGAGATTCAAACAAGCAGACTATAAACATGAAGCTAAATTAGCAAATGCTAAAAGTTTAGTTTTTACAAAAAAAATGGACGGACAATTATCCAATTTCTTTATTTCTATTCCGTTTGGGATAAGTAATGGGTTTGCGCGACCACATTTATTTGAAACAAAATCACTTCTATTCATCTTACCTGCACTCGAAAATTTTATGTGCTTATTACTTATTTTATGTTTGTTTATTTTCCCAAGGAAACTTAATAGAGATGAACAAATACTTATTTTTTATTTTGGTACATTCATCGTTCTCACATTTATTTTTTTAGGTTTATTAGTCCCTGTTTTAGGGAATCTAGTCCGATACAAAGCTCCTTTATTACCTTTATTTTATTTTTGTTTATTAACACTAATAGACAAATCAAAACTATATTCTTTTATAAAGAAAAATAAATTTAAAAACCCCAATTTTAGAAAAATATAAATGCATTTTTTTTTAGAATTTTCCTGTATCACATTCTATTATTTGATGCTATTATTAGTGTTAAAAAAATGGGCTTTTTTTAAAAATTCCGGCATCACTTTCAAAACACTAAGTAGATTATTAACCGTTAAGTTCCTCTTTGGCTTTGGTATTTACTATGTTTACACCTATTATTATCCAGATAGAAAAACTGCTGATATTTTTAAATATTTCGATGATGCAAAATACCTTTATGAAAAGGTATACAAAAATTCTCCTTTACAATTCTGGAAAATAATTTTTGGGATACAGAATGAAACTAATGAAATTCACGCATTATTAGTAAAAACAAACTATTGGTTTAAACCATTTACGAGTAATATTTTCAACGACAATCGAACAGTCATTCGATTTAATGCGGTAATATATCTTTTTTCGTTCGGATATTATCATATTCATACATTAATTTTATGCATGCTATCTTTTATAGGTTTAACAGGTATTTTTAGAGTTTATCATGAAAAATTTAGCAACCGAAAAACAGAATTGATAATCGCTTGTTTTCTTATTCCATCTGTTTTATTTTGGGGGTCAGGCGTATTAAAAGAAAGTATTTTATTATTTGGTATTGGTCTATTCTTATTTGCTTTTAATCAGTTATTAGATGCAAAAAATAAGATCTTAAATTTAACTATTGTTTTAGTAACCCTAGGTCTTTTAGCAATTACAAAAACCTATGTACTCATCTTGTTTATTCCAAGCATCTTTTCATGGATATTGACTTATTACATCCGAACAAAAAAAGTAGGTGTTATTTTTCTTACAATCAATACCGCATTAATACTTTTTGGATTTAATGCCGGTAAAATAAATCCACGATTAGATTTTATTGCAGATTTAAAATACAAACAAAAAGATTTTATAAATGTCGCTCATTACACAAAAGCAGGTAGTACAATACATGTAAAAGCGCTTAATAATTCTACTTGGTCATTTGTAAAAACGATGCCAGATGCATTCATAAATGGACTATTTCGACCAACTATATTTGAAATTAAAAACTTATTTTTTGCTTTTTCAGCGTTGGAAAATTTATGTATACTAGTATTATTCATTCTTATGATTTTATTTTTCAAAAAACCAACTAAAATTCAACTACCCTATATTTATTTCGGAATCTACTTTAGCATTTTATTGGCAATCCTAATTGGCTGGACAGTGCCTGTACTTGGAGCTATTGTAAGATATAAAATCCCATTTTTACCATTTAGTTTTAGTATTCTATTACTTTGTATAGACTTTGAAAAAATAAAAAAAACATTTAATAATATCTTGAATGAAAACAATTAAAACCAACTATCTATTTATTTTTCTTATCCCCTTTTTATACAGTTGTATGAAAGGAAAAAAGGTAGATCAAATCATTCATAATGCATCGATCTATTGTTTAAATGACAACAACACAACAGGTGAGGCGATGGCAATTTCAAATGGGAAAATTGTTGAAATCGGTCCGGAACGACAAATATTAAACAAATACCGTTCGGAAGAGTCCATAGATGTGGAAGGACGAGAAATTATACCAACATTTTCTGATTGTAATTTACAAATCGATACAGTCGAAAAATGGAGCAACAGCCTACTAGAAGAAATAGAAACACAAGAATTAGAACAAGGTATTGTAGAAGTTTTTATTCATGGAATAACCTTTAAAAAACTCCTTGAACTTGAAAAATTCGGCCCTTATATGCAAGTAAAATGGCATGTCTATTTAACCCCTTCAAAAGAAAATATCAATCATATAAGAAAAATAAAAAAGATACGAAAATTTAAAAATTTAATTTTCGCAGGATTCACTATAGCCAATGAAAATGAGTCAACCGTTTTAGAGGCATGCGCTGTCGCGAAAAGTAATTCTTTACAAATCGGAATAGACTTTCACAATGGACAAAAAAACATCCCTTTGATTATACAGTCACTTCAAAACTATAAATTAGACCATCGATGGTTTGTTTTTAACATCCGTGAAACCGCACCAAAAACCTTAACTCTACTTGAAGAGAACAATTTTTTTCTTTGTTTTAACGAAACAAATAAAAAGACACTACCAATTTATCTCTTTGGGACAAGTCAATCATCAGATAAATTACTAGAAAAACTATCCAATTATTCGAAATTGAATCAAATGGAATTATTGAAAACACTAAAATCTATTACAAATTGGGCACAATATTTATCATTTTCAGAAAAAAAGAATGGTACACTTGAAAAAGGTAAAAATGCAAACTTCACAATCTTGGAAACACCAATAATCAAAGGAAATGAATATAATGCAATTTATTCGAATGCCACTTATTGGAATGGACAACAAATATATAGCATGGAATAACAATGATTTACAAATAAAATAATTATATTTATTTTGTTACGTGAATTTTAGAACTATGAAACGACTATTCGATATACCTTACCATCAATTAAAAAACTATCCAAAAAGTGATATGTTTTCTACTAAAAAGAATGGTATTTGGACAACTATTTCAACAACAGATTTTTTAAATTTAGTTAGTAAAACTGCAAAAGGATTAATCGCTTTAGGAATAAATCCAGGAGATAAAATCGGAATAATTTCTACCAATCGATATGAATGGAATGCTTTAGATATAGCCGCATTAGAAATTGGTGCAATTGTAGTTCCTATTTACCCAAATATTTCTGCTGAAGATTATATTTATATATTTAATGACTCCAAGATAAAGTTATGTGTAGTTGGAGATTCAGATTTATATTCGAAAATAAATCATTTAAAGTCTCAAACACCTGATTTAGAATTTCTATATAGTTTTACCAAAGAAAATTCTATTCCAAATTGGACTGAAATACATATGGACGAATCCTCTATTAGTGATGCAACTGTTCTATCTCGAAAAGAAAAAATTCAAAATTCAGATTTAGCAACTATTATATACACCTCAGGTACAACCGGAAACCCAAAAGGTGTAATGCTATCGCACAACAATATTTTATCTAATGTAGTTGCTTGTATTGATCGTATGCCTTGTGATGAGAATTCTAGAGTACTTACTTTCTTACCTGTATGTCATGTATATGAACGCATGTTACATTACTTATACATGTATATGGGTTGCTCCATATTTTTTGCTGAATCGATGGATACTATTGGAGAAAACATAAAAGAAGTGAAACCACATATGTTTACAGCGGTACCACGTTTAATTGAAAAAGTATACGAAAAAATAATATCAAAAGGCGAAGAACTTACCGGTCTTAAACGAAAATTATTTTTTTGGGCTGTTAAATTAGGTGAGAAATACGATGTAATAAATCGATCTTTTTGGTACAATATTAAACTTGCCATTGCGCGTAAATTGATTTTTTCTAAATGGCAAGAAGCCTTAGGAGGAAACACAAGGGCTATTGTTTCTGGTAGTGCAGCATTACAACCAAAATTGGCAAAAATGTTTTTAGCAGCAGACATCACAATACTTGAAGGTTATGGTTTAACTGAAACATCACCTGTAATATCTGTCAATTGTATAAAAAATGGAATTCGAATTGGAACAGTTGGCACTTTAATTCACGATGTAAAAGTTAAAATAGCAGAAGATGGTGAAATTTTAGTAAAAGGACCTAATGTCATGATGGGATATTATAACTTACCAGAAAAGACAGCAGAGGATATTGATTCGGAAGGGTGGTTTCACACTGGAGATATTGGAACTTTTATTGAAGGTAAATTTTTAAAAATTACAGATCGTAAAAAAGAAATTTTTAAAACATCTGGTGGGAAATATATTATTCCTCAGGCAATGGAGAATAAATTTAAAGAATCGCGTTTTATAGAACAAATTATGGTACTTGGAGAAGGCGAAAAATTCCCTGGTGCTTTGATTGTTCCGAACTTTAATTACATTAGAGAATGGTCTTTCAATAAAAAGTTGAATATTGAAGACAAATCGAATACCGGGTTAATTAATAACAAAGAAATCCAACACCGAATTCAACTTGAAGTAGATAGTTATAATAAACATTACGGTGGTTATGAACAAATCAAAAGATATACCTTACTTGACCATGAGTTTTCTATAGAGGAAGGGGAATTGACTCCTACTTTAAAATTAAAACGAAAAATAATACTTGCCAAATACAGCAAAGAAGTTAAACAAATATATACCTTGTAAAATGACTGGAGTCGAACTGATATTTAAACATTTCCCTGAACTTTCTGAAAAACAAAAAAATCAATTTTCAAAATTAGCAGAACTATATACATTTTGGAATGAACAAATCAATGTAATTTCAAGAAAAGATATGGATCATTTTTATGAAAGGCATGTACTTCATTCACTCGCCATAGCCAAAGTACAATCATTTAAGGATGGTTCACGTATCTTAGACATTGGAACTGGTGGTGGTTTTCCAGGCGTACCATTAGCAATCTTATTTCCGGAATGTCAATTTGTGTTGGTCGATTCAATTGGAAAAAAAATTAAAGTCGTAAACGAAGTATGCAATACTTTAGAAATCCAAAATGTAACTACATTTCATGCAAGAGCAGAAGAAATTAAAGAGCAATTTGACTTCATAGTAAGCAGAGCAGTTACAGCGATGCCAGAATTCTTAAAATGGGTAAAAGGAAAATTTTTAGCAGAAAATAAAAACAAACTTAGAAATGGTATTTTATATCTTAAAGGTGGAGATTTAGCAGAAGAAATGAAACCAATAAAACAAAAACCAAGATATAATAATATTACAAAGTTCTTTGATTATGATTTTTTTGAAACAAAAAAGGTTGTTTATTTAGATATGAACAAATGAGTATATCTAAAACTACTATAACTTATACTTTTTAAAGAATACATCCCAATCCCAAATAAAGTTACTCATAACTTCATCCATTCTCTTAAGAAATAAAGGGTTTGGTGCTTGCATTCGCTTGAAGTAATCATCCTGAAAATCATTCAGGTTATATTTATGAAAAATTGCTTTAGACATACCATAAAGCATATTTTTAGATGGGTGATTTACCCTAGAAATGAAGTTTTTATATTCTTTAATTAAATTTTCAAAACTCGTTTCAGTCATTGAAAAAATAGTTGCAAATTTTTGAAATATCAACTGTTCTACACGAAATGCCTGATCGGATTCAAAACTAGACTCAAGCGTCACTAAATTACCTACAATAACAATTAAAGTAAATTCAGAATTTGCTTCTGGAGTAATATTAGGAGTTGATTCAAATGCAGGATCTTCATTAATTAATGATGCAACATCTTTAAAACCATTATCAATAACCTCCAATAATCCATTAACAAAAATATTTGCTAATTGATTGTCTGTTAATTTACGTTTTAAAAATGATCGTATCATCCCTTAATATCTAGTTAAAAACTAATAGACACAAAATTACATTAAAAAAAGGGATGAAACGAATTCAAAAAAATTGAATAATCAACAAGTTATTAACACGTATAACGCAATGAAATACAATGCTTTAAAGTAAGTAAACGGATTAAAAAATAGAGTAAATATTATATAACAATCACTACTTGTAAAATGAATAAGTCAAAATAACCAAAAAAAAGTATCTTTAAACTACAAATAAATTCGTGGAAAAAATATATTACATATTATTCATACTATTTCTCCCAATTATTGGACGTTCTCAAGATATACATTGGTCTCAATCCAATGAGAATGCGTTGTATCAAAATCCTGCAAACTCAGGCAATATAAAAGAGGATTTTAGAGCAACATTAAGTTCTAGAGATCAATGGCGAAACGTCACAAAACCATACCAAACTCAATCCATCACATTTGATATGGTTAATAAATATAATCGAAACTTTGGATATGGGGTAATTATTATACATGATGTTACTGGTGATGGTATATTTAGAACTATTGAAGGTAGGATAAATGCAGCATATACTTTTAGTGAATCTACAAAACGGAAATATAAATGGAGAATTGGTATTGACCTAGGTTGGAAAAATAATCAAATGAATTTTTCTAATTACATGTTTGACAATCAATACGACGGATTTATTTATTCTAGTTACATCCCATCTAATGAAAAATATACTACCCAACAAATAGCATGTATAAATGTTGGGTTAGGTATGCTTTTCACAAAAGACATTTTTGATAATTTTTCATTTACTATCGGGACTTCCATTTTTAATCTAAATGAACCTAATCAAGGCTTTTACAATGTGACTGTACCCAGATTCAGACGATATAATAATTACATACAGGGGATATGGAAATTAAGTAACACCTTAAAAATTTATCCATCAATTAATTACTCAAAACAAAATAAGTATAACGAACTTATTTTTGGCACAAAATGTAGTGTCAACTTATCAGACACTCCAAAGAAAAAAGATTTGTTGTTTGGTGTGTATTTTAGAAATAAAGACGCAATTTTCATACAATTAGGAGCACAAATAAACAAACTTGTCGCCTCAATCAATTACGATATAAACACCTCTAAATTAACGAAAGCAAGTAATGGAAGAGGCGCTATAGAGATTAATTTACAATACCTTTGGTCTCGGAATAAAGAAAAAAACTTAATGCATAAAAAATGTTTAGATTATTTATAATAATAGCGTTTTTATTTAATATAATGGTCGGTATCGGACAGACAACTTCCAGAGAATTAAAATTCCGCGCACAACAAAACTTGGAACAAGAAGATTATGCAGAAGCATCCAAATACTTTGATAGTATTGTACAAAAAGATAGTTCAGATTATAAAATATTATTATCCTACACTGATTTATTGATTAAAAGTAAGGATTTTATTAAGGCTGAAATTCTATTAAAAAAATTGAATACATTAAATAATAAAAAGATATCTAAAGAAAATATCGATTTACAATTAGGATTAGTTAAAAAACAATTAGGAGATTTCCAAAGTTCTCTGAAATATTTTAATGATTGCATGACCAAAATCAAGAGATCTAAAAACAAAAATTTAATGAATAAAATTACACGAGAAATTGAATCGTGTGAATGGGCAATGTTGAATAACAAAGATTCTGCAGATTACTCTATACGGAAAATTCATGGACTTGCCAATGAAGATTCAGAATTTGGTCACGCTGTAATTGGACCACTTTTAATTATTAGTGCTTTAAAATGCGATAATTGTATCGATTCCATTGGATTCTCTAAAGATGGGTATACTAACAAACTATATTCAATTGTAAAAGAAAATGGAAGTCAACTTAAAGAAATAAAGCCAATAAATTCATCAGTTAACAACACATCAAACGGGACTTTTTCAAGTGATAAAAAGAAATTTTACTTTAGTTCTTGTAATATACAGCCACAAAATAAAAAATGTAAAATACTTGTTAGTAATTACAAAAATGGCATCTGGTCATCCCCAGATACCTTGAAAGGTGAAATTAACACGAATGAATATTCTTATACAATGCCAGCATTTGCTAAAATTCAAGGCAAAGATTATTTGTTTTTTTGCTCCGACGCACAAAAAAGTATTGGCGGACTTGATATATTTTATGGATTGTTAAATCAAAACACAGTGAAAGATGTTAAAACAATAGAATACATAAATTCCGTCGAAGAAGATATAGCCCCTTTTTATGATAATAATTCACAAACATTGTATTTCTCTTCTAGTTGGCACAATGGATATGGAGGATATGACCTCTTTAAAACTAATTTTGCACCTAATAAAATCTCGAAAATTGAGAATCTTGGATTACCATTCAATAGTTGTAATAATGACACCTATCTAGTGAAAGATTCACTCAATTATTTCGTCACTAGTAATCGAAATCATGCATCCAAAAACAAAACGTGTTGTACAGATATTTATCAATTAAGTCCGGTAAATAGTAAAATCGACTCGCTTACTTTCAAAACTAATATCGACTCTACAATAAATTTAATTAGCGCTAAAAAAATTAATGGAACAAAGAATAATATCGAAAAATTAGAAAAACTCATTCCAATTTCATTATACTTTCATAATGATATTCCAAATCCAAAATCAAACGATTCAACTACCTATATAAACTACTTAGAAACATATGAAAATTATAATCTATTAAACGCTACTTACAAAGTAAAATATTCTGAAGGGTTGATTGGAGATAATAAAATAAATGCTCAGAAAGAAATAAATGATTTTTTTGAACTTAACCTTCAAAAAGGGAAAAAAGATTTAGATGATTTTTTAGATATTATGATTGAAGAACTGAGAAAGGGAGCAAAATTTGAATTAATATTTAAAGGGTATGCTAGTCCGTTAGCAAAAAATAATTACAATAAATTTTTAAGTAAACGTAGAATTAATTCTGTAAAAAATTATATCGGAATATATAAAAATGGAATTTTATTAAACTATCTAATAGCAGAAACAGAAAATAGAACTCCAGCTATAACATTTAAAGAAGAAAGTTATGGAGAATATTTATCCAATAAATTAGTAAGCGATAACGCTAACGATATTAAAAACTCTATTTATTCAATTAAAGCAGCATTGGAACGAAAAGTAGAAATTATCGGATTTAGAATTCGATAATCTTCCAACTTTTTCTATATTTATAATTATGGAAAAGCCTAAACGAATATTATTCCTTGATTTAATGCGTGTACTTGCATTATTTATGATGATACAAGGTCACACTACGTATGATTTTTTAGATTTATCTATTCGTGATGGGCATAGTACAGGAATAAAAATTTGGACGATGTTAAGAGGATATACAGCTCCTTTTTTCATGATGGTATCTGGTGCTGTTTTTACATTTTTAATGCTTTCTCAAGAGCAATCAGATGGTTCAAACCCAAGAGTTAAAGCCGGTATTAATCGAATTTTCACGCTTTTGTTTTGGGGATACTTACTAAATTTTCCAATTTACGAAATAGGACAAATTTTCACAAAAGAAGGATTAAATCACTTTTTATCTGTAAGTATTGGTGAAACATTTTTTACAATCATCTGGATTTCATTGAGCATTTATGTTTATAAATCAATCACTAACAAAGAAGCAGTTTACCAAGATAATGTAATAAAAAATATTTTCAGAGAAGGCGCACTCAAACATACAAGATTTAGAGAAGCTTTATTTAATAAAAAATATTTTGAACAAGAAGATAAAAAGAAACGTTTATTAACATCTGTTTTTTGGGGTGTAATTATAAGTATCCCCTTTTTAATTATATCTAATGTATTAACACTCGAAGAGAAACAAAGAGCCCTTCGCGTTGATGTACTTCATATAATTGCTTTAGGATTACTTACTATTATGTTCGTTTATTTTATTTCTAGACATAAAAAATGGATAATGACTTCTATCTATTTTATACTAATGTTAATCGTAATTTCATCATTCCCATTATTAAATAACGTTGATTTATCCCATCTACCTATATTCGTCGCCCCTTATCTTAATGATTTTGAAACGAAATCCATGTTTCCTTTAACACCATGGCTTGCATATATATTTGCCGGTGCTTTACTCGGTTTGTGGTTAAATTACGAAATTAAAAAAGAAAATTTTGAAAAAATTATAGGTGTTAAACTCGCTTTTGTTGGACTAGGATTTATTTTTTTATCTGAAATAGGAAATCATTTTGAAATGTATTATTACGGTAAAAGTTACTTCTGGCATGATAGTCCAAATCTAATCTATCACAGAATTGGCATAGTGATTAGCGTAGGTTCGATAATGGCATTTTTAAGCCTAATAATTAAGGACCTACCAAAATTCATGAAGCAAATGAGTAGAAATACATTGTGGTTGTATGTTGGGCACTTAATAATCATTTACCAGTTCGTAAAACCAATAATAGGATATAAATCAAGATTTAACGTTCCTATAACCTTAATTTGCATTATTATAATGTTTATTCTTATGTATCTTCAAACTAGAATTATATTATATGTACAAAAGAATAATGGATACGCTGAAACACTAAAAAAAATACTATCAAATAAAAAATGAATCCTACAAAAAAAGACTGTAAAATAACAGTCTTTTTTTGTATAATCCACATAAATTAAATCACTTACTACTAATAATAGCAGCAATTTCTTGTAATTCTGAAGAAGTTAAATTCAATTTAGAATTAGAAAAATTCATATCAGAAATAGTATTGATCGGAACCAAATGAATATGTGCATGAGGTACTTCTAATCCAATTACTGTAACTCCAATCTTTTTACATGGATAGGCACTTTTTATTTTATTAGAAACATATTTACTAAAAACAATCATTCTAGCAAGTATATCATCCTCTAAATCAAAAATATAATCCACTTCCACCTTTGGAATAACAAGTACATGGCCTTTTGTTAAAGGTTGAATATCTAAAAATGCTAAAAAATCATCTGACTCAGCAACTTTATAACAAGGTATTTCACCTTTAACAATTTTTGTAAATAATGTAGCCATTATCTAGAAATATCCATTATTTCAAACTGAATAATACCATTAGGAGTTGTTACATCCGCAATTTCACCTAGTTTTTTTCCTAATAAACCTTTACCAATAGGTGAGTCTATCGAAATCTTTTTAGCTTTTAGATCAGCTTCATTTTCAGCAACTATCGTATATTCCATTTCCATTCCGTTTGAAATGTTTTTGATTCTAACTTTAGTTAATATAAAGACTTTAGAAGTATCTATCGTTGATTCATCAATAATACGTGCGTTTGCAAGAATACCTTCCATCTTTGAAATTTTCATTTCCAACAATCCTTGCGCTTCTTTTGCAGCATCATATTCTGCGTTCTCAGATAAATCACCTTTATCTCTAGCTTCAGCAATTTGATCGGAAATAGCTGGACGCATTACGGTTTTCATTTCATGTAATTCATCACGAAGTTTTTTTAATCCTTCTTCCGTATAATAAGTTATTTGAGACATAAGTTGAAATTATATAAAAAACAAAGAGAGCCAAATAGACTCTCTACATTTAACAAAATTATAAAAAATTATTTTAAACTAATAGAAACACCAAAACTGTGTATTAAACCAAAAGGATTAGACATTCTCACAGCATATTCTAAACCAATTGCGGATTGCTTTTTAACACCTTCCGGGGTTGTTTTCCTAGAAATTAAATCCACAGACATACCTGCAGTTAAACCAGTTAAAGCATTTGTTCTATTTGCAGCATTAGTAACATTTTTTTCATAGACATACCCTGCACGTAAATTAAATGCAGCAATACCAGTATTAAAAAGATAATCTAAACCTATTCTATATTGGTCATTTGAAAATGAATTAGCAGTAAATGCAAAAGCAGCGGTAAATTTGTTATCACTTACAGTATCATTTATAATATCATAAGAAACACCCATAGACATCATAGATGGTAACTCGTATTTTTGTGAACGTTGATCTGTAGTAATATTAGTACCATTCTTAATTACAGTTACCTGCGTACCTAATCCATCCCCATTCATAGTCATAGGAGCGCCAATATTTTTAAGCGTAATTCCCATTTTCATACGATCTAACTTACCAGTAACATATTTTATACCAGCATCAATCGCAATTCCTGTAGATCCTAAATTTGAAATAGATTCATTAAGCACTTTTAAATTAAATCCCCCTGAAATAGAAGTGGTAAATGATTTAGCGTAACCTACATTAATAACAGACATTTTCGGGGAAAATTTTCCTATTCCACCTTCCGGATTATCTACAGTTGTAATCATTAAATCACCAAAACTCATCGATTGAACACTTAGTGCTATTACACTTGAAGAACTAATACGTTGCGCAATACCAGCGCTTGAGAATGGTATACCAGCGCTTCCTAACCAATTAGTGAAATTAAATTTTAATTGGGTTTTATCCGTTTGAGCTAAACCAGCAATATTTGTAAAAGTAGCTTCTAACCCCATAGAGTTTGCAACATTAGCATCTCCTAAAGCAGATGATCTACACCATGGATTAATTAATAATTGAGAAGCTCCTGCAGAACCAGCACGATCTTCATTTCCAGCAAAAATTATGGAAGAAATGGAGAACAAGAAGGAAAATACTCCGATTTTTTTTATGTTGATTGAATTTTTCATACTAATCTCATTTTACAATTAAATGTTCTCTAAATCGATTTGCCTTACACCTCCAAAGAACTTAATGATAGTTTCACCTACACCAGGTACTTCTACATGAATTAAATAAACACCACTCGCAATTGGAATTGCTTGATTATTCTTCATATCCCAATCAATATAATACACACGTTTTTCAGTTTCATCAGCTGTGTGATCAATTTTGAATGAACGAATTAATTTACCACTTAAATTATAAATTGAGACATTACATTTAGCAGGTAAATTTGTGATTTTAACACGGGTATCCAAACGATTTTTTTCATATTCAGAATAAGCATAGTAAGGATTTGGCACAACATTAACTAAGGACAAAGCATTTTTTTGTATATCTTGACTTGCTACATCCGATGCAATTTCATCCATTGACCATCCATACATTGGTTTACCATTGTTTCTACCAGTTGCAGTATAATCATTGTACTGTTTAGATAAACGTGTTTTAATAACTAAATCTGAAGATAATAAAGTTTGACTATTAGTTAATAACGGATTAACAATCCAAACTAAACTTGTGTATACATCTTCGATACTCTTATCATTACCAATTTTTAATTTGTCATAAATCCAGTTATTTACACCGTCATAATATGGACAATTTCTACTAGTACTAGTAAAATTGTGCACATTATTACCAAAAACATAAATCGGATGTTGACCACCTAAATGTGGTTGACCATTAGCATCATACATAACACTAGTAGGATTCCAAATCATATCTCTACCATTATCATTAAATAAGAAAGAATTTTCTCCAAATGCCATATGTAAACGTACACCCGTTTCTACATCGATAGCATAACCTGGGAACCAACCCATACCAGTTGACCCAGTAATAAGTTTGCCACGTTTATCAACACTATTCCCTTTTCTTAACGCACCAGCATCAGCAGCACCTTCAGTTAGCGATTTTGTTCTACCTAATTCAATAACTGCACATCTAGTCCATTTAGTTGTATCAGAAGTTATTACAATATCAACACTTGGTGTACGAATTAAAGAAACTCGATCTCTAATATTCGAGATTGAAAGTGAATTTAAAACACTAGGATAAGCCAAGGGCATATAATCTGATTGATAACCAACCAAACAATGTGGCGCTATTCCACCATTTAAAAGTTTAGAATATTTTTGATTATTATCAATCCATGCTTCATGATTAGTAGAATCCTTACCATAAGTTGCGTCAGGATATAAATATGGATTATAGAAGCCTAAACTAACTTTATTATCAGTTATATTTTTCTCTCTGATTCCAGATCTAATCCAATTATCAGGTCCGAATAAATCATTATCTCTTACAAAAGAAAGCCATTTCTTTGAAGAATCCGTAAAGTGAATAGTAGAAGAAATTGGTTCAGAAAAACGTCGATATTGAACTTGTTCACTCACTTTCATTTTTGCATCAAGACGAATCGCTTCACTTTGCGTAATTTGAACTGAAATACCCCACTTAGGAATTAATTGTTCATTATTAATAGCAATTGTATTTTCTGAAACTATAGAGTCCAATAATACTCCTCCCGATTTACTATTATAACGATATATAACCCATGAAGCTGAATCTACACCATCATTATTTACAGCTTCAAACTGTTGATCTGGGGATACTGTATACTTTCTAAACTTACATTCAAAATAACCTTTAGCTAAATTTAATGGATCTACAACTTTAATATTTAAAGGACCCTTTCCGTAATCATAAGTCGGAGTAGTAATTTTACCGTTAGATACAATCTCATCCACAGAAGTTTTAATCATCTCAATTTCACGATTTCCATGACCTCTTCCGTCTAAGCGAATAATCTGAGGAGTATAACCAAAATTAGTTTTTTGAATTACATTTTCAACTAATGATTTATGTGGTATACCCAACATAGGCTTGATCGAAGTTCCATCATATCCTGTTCTAGACATAATAAATGGAATTTTTTGACCATCTGTAAATCCAGGTTCATCTGGAATGTATGTTTTATAATTATTATATGCATAAGCTACAGCAATATAATAATAGGATTTGTTATTAGTCAATTTAGTATTCGTAAACATGTCATAAGCTACAGAAAAACTATGTTTTATACCATCATCATTTCCTTTAACTTTTAAAACAGGAACTGAAATTCCAAAATCTTCATCATACTCGTAATTGATTATTTTTGAAACTCCATTCTTAATATCACATTGAGCAACTAAACGAGCATTATCTGTATTATATAAATCAGTAGCAGAAACTTTCTCTGATTTAGCTTGATAAATCATATAGCCTTCAAAACGGTAAAATTTATCGGAAAAACTAGGGTCTATTGCGTAATCTTTCTGAATATAATTCTCTCCGATATTATTAGAAGGAGTAGGATTACTTAATGTTAAAATTAGTTCTTTATCTAACTCTTGAATAGTCAATTTAGGAGCACTTGGTGGCTCCAAAATTTTAAAACAATTATCAAATAATTGTTGTGCTTTCGTATCTGCTCTTCTTAAAGCATCCACAGAAGCTAACAATCCACTTTCTGTACTACGGGCATATACTATACCAACAGTAATATTGTTTATCGCACCTGGTTTTAGAGTAAAAGGACCAGCAGATTGAACAAATCGTCTATCACCTTTTGCATTTTTTTCAGAAATTTCAGACCAATCTTTTTTACCTTGTATTTTTCCTTTAGTACTCCAATTTAGTGTATCAGAATCACCTGGAAACATATAATCTGCTTGAACAGTTGTTACATTAGGATCACCTGGATAACCGGAACCACCATACATCGTTTTATCACCAAAACGCCACTTTCCATTCATGTAATTGTAATACTCACCAGCTTTTGTAGGATCTGAAACTGATTGACTATTTGAACCAGAACCGGTATAGTACGTAAAACGTTTCATACCATAACGTTCATTATCTACAATTCCATCACCATAACCTATACCTAATCCGGCGTAAACAATACCTCTATTATCTAATGCTTGTTGAACTGTATAAGTAACTAACTTACCTTGATTATCAAAATGAGGTCCTGGATTATCAACACCATCGGCATCTTGATACGGCCCTTCAAAGAAATCAACACCTATTGCTGGTGGGTTTGTACCATACCCTAATTTTCCTGCAAAAGCCTCATCATTATCATCTGCATTATAACAGTAACCTAAACCACGCGTCACATCACAACCAACATAATCATCACTGTAATTACCTAAATCCGGATCTACATATTGTGCAAAATAAGTATCATAAAGAGTTTGTGATCCTCTATTAATTATTTCATAGTTATAGAAGGTCATACGGTTAATTTGATCCGTAGTAGTAAAAGTAAATGCCTGAGCACGTATTTCCATACCAATAGGATCACCTCCAGTTTCAGTATGTATATTTCCTTTATCATTAAAAATCCACCAATTTGTTTCATCTCCAAACAAAGAGATACGACGATCACTACCACATACAATATCATCTTTTTTCAAAATATCATCGTACCAAGGATAATCTCCATCGTTTAATGGATCATACCAACCATCTTTGCCATCTTGACATTCCGCGTTATCATAAAATGGTGCTAAATAGTGATCTTGTTTTAGAGTTTCATCCCCATGTGCAGGCCATGAATAAATTCTATTTAATACCTCATTATTAGGAACAGGTATTGTTGCACATAATTCAGTATTAGATTTCAATCCTTTACATGCATCCCACCACGTAGCAAATTGTATAACTTCAGCTTTACGAATTGTAAAAAATTTATCATATGCAGCACACTCTTCTTTTCCTATATTAGCTTCACCAAAATCTTTTATTGTTTTATCTCCAATAGGATTTTTTGGATCATAATTCCCAGTACCTGCTATAGATGTTAATGGACCAGTCCAGAAATCATTTCCTGATGAACGATATTTTTGAGCGGCTATTTTCAATTGATTATTGACATCTACACCACCCATCCATAAGGAAGCAGCATAAATAGCTGTTAAACCTGTATTTTTAGGCACTTCATATGTACCAACTCCAGTAGAACGATCTAAAAACAGCATACCGCCCGTCTCAAGCAATGCACTTACATCATTAAATTTTATTCTAAGTGTAGTACTTGAAGGAGCACAACCAGATTTATTTACATGTTTTTGCGTATTCCCTTTTTTATCAAAATCATAATCATATGAAAATGCTATGGAACTTAGGGTTAATGTTACTGCAATTACTAAATATTTCATAACTATATATTTTAAAGTAATAATCTATTAAAAATCAAATCTTAAACCTAAACGAATTGTACGAGGTGCACTAATATTGAAAGCATTTTGAACTTTCATTGTATAATAATCTCTAAAAGAACTTTCGTCATACTGATTTTGAATAGACTGCTGGAATTGAGCTGCTGCTAAATACCCGTCATCATTCCAGTTACCTGTTGCTCTATATATATTTACAACATTAAATTGATTAAATAAATTTGTAGCTCGTACATAGACATTCAAAAATACTTTTTTATCCTTGTTTAAAGTTGGATCAGAAGCATTCGCTGATTTATCTTTAATCGTAAACTGAATATTTTTATCTAACTGCATATCTAAACGATATGACCAAGGTTTACGCGAACCATTTAATGTACCTGTTAAACCTGAAGCTAAAGGACTCATCGTAGCAGCGTTTGTTATTGTAGACTGTGAAGAGTATGGATTACCAGAAAAAACATTTGTAGTTATATTTAAACCAACATTTTCGAATAATTTAACACCAGCAATTTCAGGACCGTTATACGCTTCACCCTCTCCATAACGATAATCTGTTACAAAATTAAATTGATGTCTAGTATCGAAATCGTATGGGAAAATATTACGTAGGTTTGGTAATCCTGCTTGAATAAATGAAGCAATTGAAGCAGCGTCTGTACCTGTACCCTCTGCAAATTGCAAGGTGTAGTTTGCTGTCATTCTTAAATTACCTGTTCTTCTTAAATCATACGCAATTGTCAACCCTTTAACTGTACCAAAATCACGATTACCATATGTTTTATATGACTTAGGGTATGCATCAAAAACATTTACCAATTGAACTTGATTACGTTGTTCACGATAATAAGCGGAAATTTTAATCGAAGATGTTTTTGTTAACACTTGTTGAAACCCTAATTCATAATCTATAGTAGTTTCCGGTTTCAAGTTAGGATTACTAATTAAAGGAGAAGACACTAGCGATAAAAATTGATAATCAGTAGGATCAAAACGATTAGAAGAAGAAGGTCTTTTCGTTAAGATATCATAATGTGCAAAAAATAAGGCCTGATCTGAAATTGGAAAAGAGAATGAGAAACGAGGCATAAAATTGATCTGAGGTTTATACTGTTCAAAAGCACTTGCGTTAATAGTTTTTACTTTCGGAGCAATCAACCAAGGAGCAATTCCTCCAGGTCCTTCTAGTACTTTTGGATTATCCACAGGAATACCTTGTGCGTTATACCAATTAGAACCAGAACGGTATCCGTTAATTGCGGTTGGATTATTTACATCATTCACATAAACAACATAATTATCTCCTATTGAAGAAGGGATTGCTAACTGTTTATTATCATCTGCTAACCAAGCATGTGTAGTTGGTTCTTTACTGTATATTGCTTTTGCTTGTGCAACTGTATTCGCATTAAATAATAAATACGGATCTTTCAATACAGGTTGATTGGCATCAAATGCATCAATTCTTAAACCAACATTAAATAATAAATCGTTGATAGAGAATTTGTCCATGATATAACCAGCAACATATATTGGTTGAAAAGCACCTATTGCTCTTTGATAATTTCCATACTTATCAAATTTGGTGAAATAACTATTAATATCCGTCTTACCGTAAGTCTTATTACCAGCCTTATCATAACCATAATAAGAAATGTACGAGTTACCATTGTTCAACAATTCGTCTGCAGAAAACATATCAATCGATAACAAACTTGGATCTAAACGGTTAACATCTACAAATGTACTATTCGCACCTCCTCCGGTTAAATTCAATTTATTTCTTAAATTATAATCAAAGAAATATTGATTTTCTTGTGCACTAGGATCTCCTTCAGAAAATTTCTTTTGTGCTTCTTGTCCACCAAAAACACCGTTATGATTGTAAGCATAACCGGCATTTAATCTTTGATACGTAATTTGGTCATAATTCCCCATATTTAAAGTATCGCCTTTAGTGTAATCTAACTCCGAAATATGTGAGTTTGTATATTTACGTGCCAAGAACCAAATATTTGTTGGATTAGAAGAACTCCAAGATCTATCGAAGCGTTGTTCGAATTCAAATCCAAGTGTGATTTTATGTCCACCTATAATAACATTTCCATTCCCAGTGATACGGAATTGTTCTGCTTGAGATTTACCCATGTAATTATAAGGACTACCAATATTACTCCACAAGTCATATACGTTTGCAGGAGAATCTCCATTTATTAACGCATTCCCTTGTTGAATTTGGTTAAGATTCTCATAATGACCTTGAGGACTATTTGCATAAATGGAATAATACTGGGATGTAATTGTAGCCAACGAACTATTTATAGCAGAAGGCGTAAAATCAACTCTTTCATCTCTAAAACCATCTTGAGTTGCTGTCAAATTATTATAATTCATTCTGTATGTTGGTACTTGTGTAGTTTTAAAAGTCCCAACGTGTCCGTATTCAAAAGCATTGTATTTAAATCTTCCATCAAAATAAGCGTCGGTTCTACTAGAATAATCTACCATTAATGTATAACTAGCACTTTTGATTAAAGCTTTAGGGTCTTTCGAATTATCAAATCGTTGTGTAAAACGACCATAAACACGAAAATCAGAGGATATATTATCTCCATTATTTGCAAAGTTAAACAATGAACTATTATATGAATATTGCTTTCCAAAATTATAATTAAATGTACCTCCAAACGTCAAATTAATAGATGGTCCCATTTTTACATCCACTTTTCCTGTGGAAGTAAAAGCATTTCTTCCAGCATTCATTCTCCAAGCATTTTGTTCAAAATCACTTGCTCTTAAAAAGTTAGTTGCATGTAATGGAACTTTTCCATCAGGTTGAGGAGTTAAAGGATTTGCAAGAATCTCATCTCGCACTTCTTTTTTTATTCTGTAACCTCCACCATTAGCTAAAGGACGGCTATCTAATTCACTGGTGTAGTTAGCGGAAATCAAAAATCCTAAAATTGACCTTTCTTTTTTTCCTAATGAATCTTTTTTAAATAATAAAGGACCTGACAACATTCCTTCAACCAGGTTGTAGCCATATTTATCTAAGCCATAAACTTTACCATCATACCCATTGACATCTTTCCCTTTGATATACAAACCTGAACTTACTACTTCTAAGTTTCCAAAATAGTTAGAAGTTGGACCTTTTGTAGTTACAGAAATAATACCGCCAGTAGCATCTCCATAACTAGCTGGAATACCACCTGTCATTACACTAATTTCCTCAAAAGCACCTTTTGGTAAATTTAATCCACCATTTGGGCCTAATTTTACTTTTTGACCATCAATAAAAGCAACTGAAGATTCTTTATCACCTCCACGCAAACTCATTACACCAGTACTATTATTTACACCTGCCATAGTTCCAACTACACCTGCGACATCACGAACAGCCATCTCTTTGATTTCTGCTGCTCCTTTAGAGTCCCCAGAAGCACCACCATCCTTATCAATCAATGGTCTTACATATTTCTTTGTTTTAATTTTCGCGGCATCTAACTCTTTTTCACCTCCTTTATTCGAAGTAGGTTTAGTTACATTTGATGGATTTGTAGTAGTTGTAGATGTAGGTTTTTCAATTTTCGCTTTTTCTAGAAAAAATGGTTCAAGTGAATTGATTTTATCTGAAGAAATAGTTACACCTGTCAATCCAGTTGGTTCATAACCTTCTAAATTCTGTGTTACAAATATGTCATACATACCTGGTTGAATTCCAGGTAAACGGTATTTACCATTAAAATCCGTTTTACCAATATATTTTGTTTCCGTACCAGACTTTACAATAATTTTCGCATCGAAAACACCTTCCGATTTATTTATAGCATCAAAAACAAAACCTGTAATCTCACCTGTTCCATTCTGAGAGAAAGTATAAGCTACTGATAAAAAAACAGTTGCAACAAATAACGAGAGCTTACGTACCATATCTAAAAAATTAAAATTCTTTACAAAACCATATTTTTCCACACAAAAGGTCAAAAAATCAACTGCAAATAAAGTAGAAAAAAATGGGTTAACAAAATTAAACGCACTATTTCTTTTAAACAATTTTAACAATAAGTTAAAGTTAACTGTTTGTAATTTTCACATTTGCCCTTCTACTTTTTGTGTGTAAATTTGTTGAATGCAAGTTACAAGGGAAATCTTTTCGTTTTCAAAAAAGAATACACATGTATATATTACACCGAATTGGATAGACTTAACTACCGATGTAGCATCAATTCAATTACTAGACGACGAGAAAGAAAAATACGTTGCTTTAAAAAGTGAGAAACGAAAAAAAGAATTTTTGCTCGTTCGTTTTTTGCGTAATAATTTTTTTCCTGGCAAAGAAATAGTGTATACTCCAAGTGGCGCACCTTATTTCAAGGATAAGTCATATGCTATCTCTATCAGTCATACTTCTGCTTTTATAGCACTCGCGGCTTCACAAGAAAAAAGAGTGGGAATAGATATTGAATTAATACAGGAAAAAATCATTCCTTTGGGACAGAAATTTATGCATCGTGATGAAATTTCAACCATACCATCGAGTAAACAAACGATTCAATACACCAAGTTTTGGTGTGCTAAAGAAGCACTTTATAAATGGACAAATATTACAGGATTAAGTTTTCAAAATGATTTATCTGTTATTGAAGATGAAACTAAAACATGGTTCGGAATTTCTAATCGTATTTCTCAAAAATTGATTTCAATAGAAATGGTGGAATTTAATCATCACATTCTTTGTTTTACCTATTAAAAAAATGGTGGAAAATAAAACTATTTATACCTCAATATTAAATGCGACTGGTCAGATTGCCATTTTAATTGATCCAGAAAAAACAAATAAGGAAACACAATTAGAATTACTTATAACTACAGTAGAAAAAAGTGATGTAAAATACCTATTTGTTGGAGGTAGCAGTGCCAAAAAAAAACAGGTAGAATTTGTTGTTCAATTCCTAAAAAACAAGAGCAAACTTCCAGTAATATTATTTCCAGGTTCTAATCAACAATTTTCGAATTACGCAGATGGTATTTTATATTTAAGTTTGCTCACGAGTAGTAATTCTAAATTTCTAATTGATCAACATGCGGAAAATTCGATAGAAATTTATCATTCTAATGTTGAAATATTACCAACGGCATATCTTCTAATTGATGGTGATAGTGACAGTTCGGTTGCTAAAATAAGTGCATCTATTCCACTTATCAGAAAAGCAAAAAAAGACGCACTAAAAATTTCGTTAGCAGGTTTACTTCAAGGAAAAAAAATAATATTTTTAGACGCTGGAAGTGGAGCAAAAAAAACAGTGCCAATAAGTATAATAAAAGAAATAAAAAAACACACCAATGCTCCAATTATTATAGGCGGAGGTGTTAAAACAACTAAAAAATTAATTTCACTTAATAAAATAGGTGTAAATATAATTGTGATAGGAAATCATCTTGAAAAAAACATAACTAATTTTAAGTTTATTACAAATTATTTTGCAAATAAAAATAATTTGTAATTGACACTTAAAACTAATTAATTCGTTTAAAAATTAACGTCAAGATGTCAGCAAATATTTTCAGGAACGATAATTGAAGCATAGGACGATATAAAGTCGGTTTATGCAAAAAAATAATTTTAACATAGAAATTATACTTTACCCAATTTTATTGATTTCAATTTTATGGGTGGTATATTGGGGGGAGTTTTATTCCCCTATAGATTTAATACATTTTGGTATTATGCCAAGAACTTTAAGCGGATTGAGTGGTGTGTTTTTTTCTCCTTTATTGCATTCTACCAATGATATTTTTCACCTTATAAATAATACCTTTCCGATTTTCATTTTGTCGATTGCCCTACTCTATTATTACCGAAAAATAGCATTTCAAGTATTCTTTTTAAGTTGGTTTCTTTCTGGAATTTTAACATGGATTATAGCAAAAAATGAAGGGTCTTTTCACATAGGTATTAGTAGTATCATTTATTCACTTGTTTGCTTTTTATTTGTTAGTGGCGTTTTGGCGAAGCAAAAACAATTACAAGCTGTTTCGTTGTTGATTGTGTTTATATATGGCAGTTTGGTTTGGGGAGTTTTTCCGATGGAAGAAAAAGTTTCATGGCAAGGTCATTTAGCAGGCAGTATTACAGGAATCGCTTTAGCTGCCTATTATTATGATGGTCCGATAAACCAAAAGGAAAGTGAAAAAATTGAATTACCCATTGAAGACAAAACACAAGTTACCATCCATGCATTAGAAAAACAATATCAAAACAACAGTAGTTCAGAGATACAATATACATATACTAAAACAAAATTGGACTAAAAAAATCGATTAATCTGCCTGTATCTCTAGAAATTTCATTGGAATTATTACAATCAAATTCAATTATCACACCATTCGCGGTGTTTAAACCAACATTCTGATTTGTAAGATAGGATGCGAGCGAAGAAATACCTTCATTATGACCGAGAATTAATAGATTCCCATTTATTTCTAAATCATTAATAAATTTTAATAATTCATTACTATCCGGCAAATAGAGACTATTCTCGTATTTAATATTTGACATAGAATGCAACGCGTATTTTGCTGTTTCACGCGTACGTTGACTACTTGAAACATAAACATGCTTCATAGTTACGTTTAAAGAGCAAATGTATTCTCCGAGTTTTAGAGCTTGCATTACTCCCTCTTTCGTTAAATGGCGATCGAAATCTTTTCCAGTTTTGGATATATTTTGCGCTGATGCATGACGAATTAAAAAAAGTAGCATAATTGAATCAAATAATAAAATCAAATATTATTATAAAGTTAAAAAGTTTTGCTAGAAATTTGATTACATTTGTTTGAAAGCAAGTCAAACTATCGCCTGCAGCAATGTAGGAGGAAAGTCTGGGCAGTATAGAGCACCGTACTTCTTAACGGGAAGGGCTGTGCAAACAGTACAGAAAGTGCCACAGAAAGGAAAACTACCAAAAGAAA
Source organism: Flavobacteriia bacterium (assembly GCA_947446925.1). Lineage (GTDB taxonomy): Bacteria > Bacteroidota > Bacteroidia > Flavobacteriales_D > Crocinitomicaceae > CANHVK01. Next base: position 82,422 of record CANFHU010000003.1, on the reverse strand, counting down.
TTTTGGAAAAGGTGAAAAGGTGGGGTAAGAGCCTACCGTATTTTTGGCGACAAAAATTGCAAGGTAAACCTTACGGACTGAAAGACCATGTAAACTGGGGTTATACGAAAGTATAGAATGGTTGCTCGCTAAACTCAGAGGGTAGGTCGATGGATCTTAAGAGTGATTTTAAGACTAGATAAATGATAGTTATTCGAGAAATCGAACACAGAACCCGGCTTATGACTTGCTTTTTTTTAATTAATTGTTTTATTTCAAAACATATGTAAACAAAAAAAGGTGTCTTCTTAGACACCTTTTTGTTGTGGGAGCGGAGGGAATCGAACCCCCGACACAAGGATTTTCAGTCCTTTGCTCTACCGACTGAGCTACGCTCCCCCGTTTTGTTGAGTGCAAATATATAAAATAATTTTAAAACAAAATCAAATTTTTATGTTTTTTTGAAAATAAAGGTAATTTTGTACAAAATAAAGATAAAATGAAAACTACTTTAGTAATAGACGCAGGGAATTCACGTATAAAAGCCGGCGTATTTACAGGCTCAGACTTGAAAGAAGTTTTTTATTTTGGCAACAATGAATGGGAAGCGTTAAAATCTTTTTTAATGGAATATCAATTTGATCAATCCATTTTATCCTCTGTTCGCTCCGAAAAAGAAACAAATTGGCTACTACAAATGATGCCTAATTCTATTCATTTTAAAAACTCGGGAGTATTACCGATAATTCATCGTTATGCAACGCCAGAAACATTGGGAAGTGATAGACTAGCAAACATTATTGGCGTTTCACATTTATCGAACACCGCAAACTTAATCCTAGATATTGGCACGTGTATTAAGTTTGATCTTATGGATGAGAACACTTGTTATCTAGGAGGTTCAATATCCCCTGGTATTAATTTACGTTATAAATCACTTCAAGCTTTTACTGGTGCATTACCACTTGTACAAGAATATAGTCTTCCACCAATTCTTGGAAATTCCACCAATTCTTGTATACATAGTGGCGTGATGCAAGGAATTCAAACGGAAATAAATAGTTTTATCGCTATTTATACAGCCCAATATAAAAACTTATCTATCTATGTTACCGGTGGGGATGCTCATTGTTTTGATATACAATCAAAAAACGGCATATTTGTAGAATTAAACTTAACTTTAATCGGATTATTTCATTCAATACCTATCTATGCTAGTTAAAACATTACTATTTCTCCTTGTATTATTTCCATTATTAGTGAGTGGGCAGACCAATACAAACAATCCATTTTCATCTAGAGGTATTGGTGAAACAAACCCATTAACACATTCCATTTTTGGCGCCTTGGGTAATGTTAGTACTGCATTAATAGATTCCGCTCAATTAAATCCTGAGAATCCTTCCTCCTACTCTTTTTTAGGAAAAGGCCAACCAATTTTTTCCATTGGATTAGCCTCTAATTTTTCTAATTTTAAACAAGATAAAATAACTAGCGCTGCCCATTTCCTGTCAATTAATCATTTAACACTTGGAATGGCTGTTAGTAAAAGTTTTGGAATTTGTTTTGGATTAAAACCATATGCTAGTACAGGCTACCAACTACAAAGCAACCAAATCTCTGGAAAAGACACTTTAATTAAAGACACTTTAAATTACAGTTATACCGGAAGTGGCGGATTTTCTAATGCCTATTTTGGTTTAGCAATTAAGTTACTAACACACCACAGACATCATCTTTCTTTAGGCAGTAATTTCGGTTATATCTTTGGAACAAATAGTAATGAGATTACCACAACGATGTCCACTGCAACATTAGGGGGTATTAGAGATCAAACACTTCAGATAAAAGCACTAAATATAGATTTTGGCGCAAGTTATTTATATAGAATAACAAGCGACCATGATTTAGTTTTAGGCATTACATACACACCAACTCAATCATTTTCATCCACTTACAACAACACGCTCATTTACGCTGGAAACACAAAGAATGTTTTAGGAAATGATACTTTACAAAACACTACTTTACATGGGAATCTTAAAACTGCATCCAATTTATCTTTTGGATTCAAATATGATTTCACTAAAAAAAATAAAGAAATCAATAATTCGAATAAATCTCCTCAATTACAATTATCTGGAGAAATTAAATTAACTGATTGGAATACCTACAATAACACTTTCTCCAATGAAACTTTTAAAAACACTATTCAATATGGATTAGGCTTTCAATTTGCACCCCATTTTGACTTTTTAGATCGCTCTAAAGATATTAATTTAATCCACCGAATGAAATACCGAATTGGTGGGGTTTATCAAACATTACCCTGGTCAGATCAACAAATTCAATTAACCAATAAAGCAGTTACTTTTGGCGTAGGGATTCCAATTATCAATCAATTCTCATCCTCCTCGATTAATTTAAGTTGTTTATATGGACAGCGTTGGAATGGACTAGCAACAACATTAAAAGAAGATTATTTTTCATTGAATATTGGCGTAAATATTACTCCAGCAAGTTATGAACGCTGGTTTAAGAAGAATAAAATAGATTAATGCCGACATGAAGTTACATTTCTTATTTTTCTTATTTTACTTATTTTCTATAACCTGTTTATTATTAATTTCTTGCGAAAATGATATAAAAACGATTCAAAAAGTAAGTTATAAACCTACTGATCCAGATGAACGTACAACGAATATAAAATTAATTCAGACAGATAGTGGATTTGCTAAAATTGCATTACGTGCCAAACTGTCTGAAACTTATCATAAACCTACCACAAGAATTAAATTTAGAGAAGGGATAGAAATTAGATTATATACAAAAAATGGTAAAGTCCAATCGATATTAACGGCATTGTATGGTGAAATATTTCAAGAAACTGGTGAGATGCTTTTTAAAGATTCTGTTTGCTTGAAAAATATACAACAAAACCAAACTCTTCAAACGGAAGAGTTGCACTGGAACCAAAATACACAAGCTATATTTACACCAAAAAATGTAATTGTTCGTTCAGAGGACGGTAGTTTGTTTTATGGAGATGGTATCAAAACGTCTTTGGACTTCAAGCAATATGAATTTATAAAACCAAAAGGTAAATTTAAAATAAATTAACTATGAATAAGTACAATAAATTTATGTTATATCTGTGGCTGCTAGTATCTATCGTTTCAGCAATTATTGTAACATTTAAAGGCATTAGTGAAGGATTTGAGAGATGGTATTCGTATTATGTACTATCTGCAATATCATTTTTCATGTACATCATCAGACGGTGGATGATGAAGCGTATGGAAAAGCATCTAACGTATTTGGAAAAAAACTCCAAATAACTCCGAGTTGGAAAAAATTATCGAAATATTTACAGACGGTGCAGCAAAAGGGAATCCTGGCAATGGTGGTTATGGGGTTTATTTGCGTTTTGGATCTAAAATAAAGGAGTTAAGTCAAGGCTATCGACTAACTACTAATAATCGCATGGAATTATTGGCAGTAGTAGTTGCTTTGGAGAGTTTAAAAACTACTTCTTATCCTGTTAGAATTACTTCCGATTCAAAATATGTTATTGACTCGATTACAAAAGGATGGGTATTCAATTGGGTTAAAAAAGGATTTTCGGGTAAAAAAAATGAAGATCTTTGGAGAAGGTACTTAGCCATTTCAAAAAATTTCAACATTGAATTTATCTGGGTACGTGGTCACAACGGTCATTTTGAAAATGAAAGATGTGATGTACTAGCAGTTCAAGCAGCAGAATCTAAAGATCTGCAAATCGATGCATATTATGAACAAAATGAAAAAAGCAGTAATTTACTTTAATTGCGTCTCTATCGCTGCCTTTATAAAAGTATAAATAACGGGATGAGGAATTTCTCTCGTAGAAGAGATTTGAGGACAAAAACCACATGCAAGAAAAAAGTCTTTATTTGTCAAACTAAAAATTTCCACTTCTTCAACTTGGTTATATGCTTCTATGGTAATAAACTCGTCTGTTAAATAATTCAATAATTTTGGGTATAAACTATATCTAGTTGCGGTCAACTCTGTATCATTGTGATTTGTATATAAATGAATCAGTGCTTTGGAATGAGGTATAATTTGAATTTGTTCAAACATTCTTCCCTCTACTAGATTATCTGATATCAATTTTTCACCTTTAACATTCAAATTATTTCTAACAACCAAAACTTCAAGTAAAATTTTATAGCCTTCACCAGTTATAAAAACCGGTATGTTTTGTTGCAATAAAAACTCAATGATTCCACCAAGAAAAAATTCGTTCTTATATGGGCCTGGACTAATCCAAATCCCGTCATATTCTTTTAATTGGTGTGCTGTCAATTGACTCGCCTCGTTCAATTTAATCCAATAATAACTTATTTCTACATCTAAAAAATAAGATGCATGATCAAGAGCCAAATTAGTAGCATGGTGTGCGTTATAAGTAAAATTATAATCGCCAATGATAGCTATTTTAATCGTCTGACTCATCGTTTAGCACATGGATCGATTATTGTCTTGTGAACCAACCTTTGAAGATAGCATTTTTAACTTCCAAAAAGTCATTATTTTTTGTAACTGGATTCAAATGATACAAGTGACAATTAAAAGTTAAAGTAAAAAAACAATAATCTTTACTTAAATCTGAATCATATGAGATGTTAGAAATTGTTACATTTTGAGGAGAAACTGAAGCAGAATCCGAAACCCATTCAGTACCGATATTATCCGTGTATTTCACTTCAAATCCTTGTTTAGCGCCTACTGAGTATGTTGGAGGATTGGTTTTAAAAGCATCAAAAAAATTCGAGAACATTAATTTCGTTGCATAAGCATCATTTATCCAATAAATACTACCTAAGGCAATTTGAATCTGTCCTTTAGCAGAATTAGAACTGATTTTTGATTTGTAAATTGCTGAGTTTAGTTTATCACTCGAAGAAGTTATTAATTTATCTTGCGATGGCGAGCAAGTGTAATCATCGACATTTTGCAACCATTTTATATCTGTACCACCAATCACCCCTCGAAATGAACTTGTTAAAACAACTGTTTGTTTAGGAGCTGGTATAATCTCATGTTCAATACAACTAATTAAAAATAAGATAGGTAATAAATAAAAAAACACATTTTTCTTCATAGTAAACTAGATATTAGACTCTAAACGAGTTATAATTATTCAAATATATAAAAATAAGACGTAAGAAAAATGGCTTGGTTGTTTTATTTACACTGAAAGAAACTAAAATAGTTGGGATGCATATTTAAATAAATAGGATTAAAAAGTATCGGCACACAAAAAACGACAAAAATTAAGCTCTTATTTGTCTTAAAGGTTTAAATTCTTCCATCTCCAAGAGTGGCAATTCAATTTCTGAATTTTGCTGATTCGTCAGATAATACAAATCATCTCCGTCTTCTAATTTAGTAGATTTGAAATAAGTAAATAAATCTCGAATTTTAGTAATCTTCTGAATTTTATTTATCAATCTATTCAAATCCGAAAAATTTAGTATAATTTCGTTTGAGTAACGTAGATTTCCTTTCGTAACGACACACATTACAGAGACTTCGTTACAACTAGTTTGAAATTCAATCTTCTGTATTTCAACTTTATCAAATAATGTAATCATGCTTTTGAATTTTAATTTTAACAAAACTACTTCGAGAAGAACGTAATCCATTTACGTTTTAGTTGGGATTCAAAAAAGATGAAAAACAATTGTTAAAAGGGAATAGAAAAGTATCTTTGTTCTGAGATAAAAAAATATAAAGACTATGAAATACGATCAAATATCTTCTCAACTTTTCATTAAGAATCGTGCGAAATTTAGTACTAGAATACACGGTAAATCCTTAGCAATCTTCAATTCAAACGATATATACCCAGTAAGTGCAGATAGCACATTACCATTTCAGCAACACCGAGATATTTTCTACTTATCCGGGGTAGATCAAGAGGAATCCATCTTAGTCATTTTTCCAAGTGCGAATAATGAAAATCATCGTGAAATTTTGTTTTTAAAGGAAACAAATGAAACAATCGCTATCTGGGAAGGTGCAAAATTGTCCAAGGAACAAGCATTTGAAGTTTCTGGTATAAAAACAGTTTATTGGCTACAACAATTTGACACTATCTTCAATCAGTTGATGGCAGAAGCAGAAGGAATCTACTTTAACACCAATGAGCATTTGCGTGCAGGAAAAGATACAGAAACACGCGAAGAACGTTTTGTAAAAAAATGTAAAAATGATTACCCAGCACATGCAGTGTACAAAAGCGCACCAATATTACACGCTATTCGTTCTGTAAAAGAGCAAGAAGAATTGGTATTAATGCAGCAAGCGTGCGACATAACTCACAAAGGAATCAATCGTTTATTAAAATTCATTAAACCAGGAGTTTGGGAGTATGAAATTGAAGCGGAGTTAGCACACGAATTTTTAATGAATCGATCAAAAGGGTTTGCATATACACCAATAATTGCATCTGGTAAAAATGCATGCGTCCTTCATTATATTGATAATAATCAAAAATGTCAATCTGGGGATTTAATTTTATTAGATGTAGGCGCCGAATATGCGAATTATGCTTCTGATTTAACTCGTTGTATTCCAGTAAATGGAAAATTTACAGAACGACAAAAAGCAATATACAATTCCGTATTACATGTAAAAACGGAAGCGCAAAAAATGTTAGTCCCTGGTACAATTATTCCGGAGTACCACCAAGAAGTTGGAAGATTAATGGAAAGTGAATTGATTAAATTAAAATTAATCGATGCTACTGACATTAAAAATCAAGATCCAGCATGGCCGGCATACAAAAAATATTTTATGCATGGTACCTCTCACTTTCTTGGTTTGGACACGCATGATGTTGGATTATTTCATGAACCCATCAAAGCGGGAATGGTATTCACCTGCGAACCTGGTATTTATATTCCAGAAGAAGGAATTGGTATACGTATTGAAGATGATTTAGTCGTACAAGAAAATGGAGGACCATTTAATTTAATGGCAAATATTCCAATTGAAGTGGAAGAGATTGAATCTATAATGAACTCTTAAATGCGCGCATTAAACATTCGTGTTCAAGGTACAGGAAAACCAGTAGTATTTCTTCATGGTTTTTTAGAATCTTCTACGATGTGGGAATACTTGGAATTTCCAGAGCATTTGATTCAATGTATTTATATAGATATTCCTGGACATGGATCTTCTTCTACTTTGCTAGATGAAACACCAAGCATTACTTCCTTCGCAAGAACGATATGTAACGACTTATTTTCTAGGGGTATTCATACGTTCGACCTAGTTGGTCATTCGATGGGTGGATATGTAGCATTAGAAATCGCTAGGATTGTAAATTTTAGACCTAAAGTACTTTTATTGAATTCTAATTTTTGGGAAGATACGATTGAAAAAAAACAGAATAGAGATCGGGTAATTTCAATTATTAAAAAGAATAAAAATTTATTTATTCAAGAGGCTATTCCTGGACTATTTATTCGACCAAACAAGCACAAATCTGACATTGAAGTGTTGATAACAGAAGCGAAAAACATTTCCGAGGAAGGAATTACCTATGCAAGTTTGGCTATGCGTAACAGACCTGATTTATCGCATTTCGCCAAATCAATTTCCGCTAATCTCGTATGTATACAAGGTGAAAAAGATGGTATTGTTAGTGAACAAGAAATGCAAAACAAAACAGCAAATCAAATACCTTACATCACGATACCAAATGCGGGACACATGTCTCATATTGAAGCTAGTAAAGTTGTAGAAAAAACTATTACAGATTTGTTACTAGACAAACTCTAGTATTCGTCATCTGCATCCACAATACGTTGAAAATCTTTAATTAATAAAGCGATTTCACTAATTAGCATCCCTTTTTGACTGTTTTTATCCGGAGTTGATTCTGCATAAGCGCCTAATAAAACTTGTGCCTCCATCACCGATTTTTCTGCAAAAGGTCCTTCTAAATTTTCAATGATTGTTAAACATTCTAAAGTAGTCATGAAATCCCCTTTCACAGCTAGATCAACAAAAACTTCTAAGTATTCGGTATAATCCAATGGAGAATTCCAAATTGTTGAAAGTAATAGTTGTTGATATTCCTTTAATTCACTTTGTTGAATTAAATTAATCATCACAGAACGTGCCTTACTATCTTTTAAACAAGCTAAAAATTCAAGGATTAAACCGTTTTTTTCAGTGTGATTTTTTGTATTTAATTCAAGTAAAATTGGATGTAATATACTTGGCTCACCTACTATTTTAAGTCCTTCCAAAGCGGTTTTTACAACAGTAGTATTACTTGATTTTACATCCAAAAGTAAAGCTTCAATTTTCGCTTTTTTAGTTCCTGTAGATTTTTTTGCTTTTTCTTCCATCCAATTATATTTTATACAAATTTAAACATTTAGTATTGATGGCTGCCTACTTCTATAAATTGAAAAAAATTACAACTTAAAATAAACCACCAAGAACTTACAGTAAGATCTTATTTTTTCTTGCTAAACGCAAAAAGAATTGGCACAAGAAAAATACCGATTGTTAATATAGAAATAAACATATCTGCAGTTTCACTTTTCATAAATATAGAAAGTGTCTGCTTAGGAAAAAAATGTTCGTACACTGAAAAAGATAACTTAAGACCTAAAATTGCTATCACAATAAAGGCAGATGTTTCCAAGAAAGGGAATTTCTCCATAAGTTTCACAAACCATTGCGCGACAAAACGCATTGCCAGAATTCCAATAAAAACACCAATACAGATTAAAATTGTATTTGGAGTATATGCTACTGCAGCGAAGACATTGTCAATCGAAAAAGCCATATCCATTAACTCTACCAATGCTATGGTAGCCCAAAAATTCCCAATATAACCAACTGTTTTTCTATATACCCAATTTGCATTTTTATCCAAAGTTTCCTCTCTATTTTCTACTTGCTTTTTCTTTTTCCACCAATCAAAAACTAGGTAAAGTAGGTACAAACCACCAATCGGTTTCAGCCACCAAATTTTTATCAAAACAGACGCAAATAATAATGCTAATCCTCTAAAAACATAGGCTCCAAGAATTCCGTACTTTAATGCTTTTTGACGTTGATTTTCAGGTAAATCCAAAACCATAGTTGCTAAAACAGCTGCATTATCTATTGAAAGTAAACTCTCAATTAATACTAAATTACCTATGATAATCAACGATGCGGTTGGATTATCTATTATTTGTTGCATTAACTCTTGCATATAGAATATATTTCAGACAAAGTTAAACTAAAAATGCCCATCGTTGATGGGCATTTAAAAAATGATAAAATAAAATTATTTAACTTTTAAGATTGTGTCATATTTTTTTTCGTCTGGACTTAATAGTAAGGCTTTTTTGAAATACGAAATTGCCTCATCTTTATTCCCTAAATTAAATTTAATCCAGCCTGCAAGATTTACACCATCAAAATTAAATGGATAGCAATTTATGTACGTCGAAATATAAGGCAAGGCAGATTTATAATCCGCTCTATTATAATAGATTAAAGCAAGATTGTAATTTGCTAAAGCATGAGTTGGATCAATCCCAATAATTACCTTGTATTGGTCAATAACCAAATCCCATTTTTCTAAAGAAGCTAATGTATAAATATATCCCATTCTTGCTTCTAGACTTTTGGGAGCGAGTTCAACTGCTTTTTTATAATGTATAGCAGCATCATTAAATTTCAAATTACAATAATTTAACCAAGCTAAACGAACATGCACTTCATACGTATTTACATTTGCAAAAGGAGTTAAATCTTCAATTGCTTTTGCATATTTTAAGTTATATTCATCGACATAACTTTGTTTAAAGGCACTTCTTAATTCAATTTCATTTTGAGAAAAAGAAAAAATGGATGTTAGTGAAAACAACCCTAAAGACATGAATTTTATTAAACGATTTTTCATAATTATTGATTTTTTATTTTATTATTTACTTTATTCCTAGCACTTTATTAAAACTTGTATCGTATGGATTAATCATTAGTGCTTTTTTAAAAAACACATACGCTTCTTCTTTTTTACCAACACTATATTTTACCCATCCAGCTAAACTATTGCCATCGTAGTCAAATGGATACAGATTTATATATTTTTGTAGATACTTCCACGAATTACCATAATCTCCACGATTATAATAGATTAAAGCAAGACGATAATTTGCAGTTGCATTGTAGGTATCAATTTTCACGATCGATAGGTAATTATCCACCACTAGTTCCCATTTTTCAAGTGCACCAAGTGGATATACAATTCCTAATTTTGCTTCAATACTTAGCGGCATTTTCGCAATTGCTTTTTTATAATACGTTACAGATTCTGTATATTTTCCAACTTTATAACTTAACCAACCTATTCGAAGGTTTAATTCATAACTAGTTGGTTCATAAACACTCTGTAAATCCTCGATTGCTTTTTGATATTTTAATTGATATTCTGAATCATAACTCTTTTTTAACGCTTCTCTTACCGCAACATCTGATTGTGAAAGCAGACTTAAAGACAAAGTCAAAAAAGTGAAAACAACAACGATTCTCCTCTTTAGAATTTCCATAACAAACTTAAAATAAATGAATTATTAATATACTTATCTGCGTACATTTTTGTTTCAGTTGCTTTAAACGTAGTGTAATAGCGATAATAAGAAGACTCCCGTTTTAGTAGATCATAACGACAAGCAAGACTTATTTTTTGGTTGAAATAATAGGTTAGATTAAACCCAGATTTCAAGGTTATTTTATCGGAAATATTATACACCACATACGCATTTCCTTCGGTTAAATTCTTTAAATTTCCAGCATAAAAATACGTGTCATACCATAAATAATCCGTTATTTTTCCAGTTAACTTTGCAAAATATACTTTTCTAGCTGCATTATTCTCTTTTGAAAGGGAAAATCCACCGGTAACTGCAAATTTGAAATTTCCGAAAGGTAAATAACTAATTTGAGATGCATATTGCATCATTGTTAATCCATCAATTCTATTTACGCCAATACTTACCATTGGGATCAACTTCTGGAAAGATTTGGTTAGCGAAAAGTTTGAAACAAAATTATTTCTAGTGGTTTTGCTGTCTTGATAACTATATTTCCAAGTTATCGTATCGTAATTTGCGTACAATTTATCTTGCGCGTAATACATATATTGACCACCTACTAAAAGATTCACATGTTTTGGCATTGTTATCGTTAGGCCAGTGTACACCTGATATTGTGTTAAAGCATATACGTTAGAAGTATCTTTAACCAAATTTTCTCGCGCGTAAATATGTTGTTCACGATTATTTTTCACCATTGAAACACCTGAATAACCCTTTATTCTGTTGGAAATAGGATAACCCATTCCGATCTGTGCGTATTGAATGGATTTCATTCGATCAGATTCGGCATAAATGGCATTTCCATGTAGTGATGTATCTGAAACATCTTTTGCTAAAAACACGGAAGTATCTTGCGAATTAGCATAATTTGTTGTTTGAAAACCAGATTCAAATGCAAAGGAATTTTGATTTACTATTAACTTTCGATATGCAACCTGATACGTTGTTGGCATTTTTACAATCAATAATTTCGCTTCCTCCAAATTTCCAGTGTATAAATAAGCATAGAATAAAAAATCTTTTGCATACATATCTGAAGGATAAAAAGCAATGGCCTTACGCAGATGAATTACAGCGAGATAAAATTCATTTTTCGTAAAATAGGACACTCCTATTCGTACACGAAGGTAATAGGAATCTATTCCTGAAGATAAAGCTTTGTCTGTCAATACTACTAATGCATCATGTTTACCTTGTGTAAAATAGACATATGAAGCACTATCTACAAACGATTCTTTCAACTTCCGTTGACTTTGCGACCATCCTATAGTAATACAACTAAAGAAACAAAAAACGAATATCAACTTTCGCATATGGCAATCATTTTAGTGTTTTTAGCATGTACATAAAACTCTTTCATCTTGTTATTCGAAAGTTTTGTGGTAAACTGAAATGCTTTTGAGTGGATTCCCAAAACTTTAATTTCAGCACTGGATTCTAATCCGATCTCAGAAGTAATATTAACATCATCAATCCATGCATATTTTAAATTGAATGTTGCAGATACAAATCGATAAAATGGCGCGATAAAATCTTGTAAAACATTCAAAATTTTGAATGAAATCGTAGCAACAGGATAATTTTCAACTATTTGTAAATCTTGATAATACCCCAAAACAACCTTATAGTGTGCTAAATAAAAATAATACAGTAAGGAATTTTTAGTACCGAAAAAACTAGTAAAAACTAGAAGATTACCATCGTTGTAAAAATAAGCACAGGCTTTAGTTGAATGGCAATAGATATACGAAACATTTTCACTGTCTGTAAATACTTCCCAATTTTGACATGTATCCGTTTTTCCTGTTTCGCTAATTTTCCAACTAAACTTGGATCCGGGATTTAATTCAAAAGCAGTTTTGAGTAAATTATTCACTTCTACCCCTTGAATCATTTCCCCTTCTGCAGGTTTCGCAAACGTTTTAAAGACAAACTTATTATTCTCATTTTTAATATAGTATGCTAATGGAAAATCAAGTGTTTTGGAACCAATTATCGGCGAGGACTGCAATTGAAAATGAATATGTGGTTCAGGGGATCGTCCGGAATTTCCACAATAAGCAATTATCTCCCCTTTTTTAACATAATCTCCAACTGCAAATTTTAGCGATCCTAATTTTAAGTGACTAACTTGACTATATAACCCATCTGCATGATATATAACCATAGTGTTACCCCAATTTTGCAACGTATTATTACCACGTATGGCATTGTCTTCTACGTTATCAAGGACAGTCGCTACATAACCATCTGCACAAGCAACGACCGGTTTATTAAAACAATAAAAATCATCTACCGTATAGCCAGGATTTTGATACGATTTCAACTCACTATCTAAAATAATAAAATCAAATGCTTTGCTCCATTCTCCAATATGGGTAATTTTGCCATCATGCGCTTGAGATACCATCCATTCTCCCCAGAATGGAAGGTGAATTGGGAAATAATTAAACAAACGCATTCTATGATTTGCGTTTAAAAAATTATATAAATTTTTTTCCGGATTAAATGCTTGATATTGTACACGATGCAGAAAATTAACTTTTACGCGATAATTCAACACATATAAGAACAAAATGGTTATCAACGTAAAAGGCAAAGAATATGGCGCTAACCCAAGCATAAACAAAATCCTATTCAATCCAAATAAGACTATGATTAACAAAGGCATGAGGATTATACTCATTAAATAACTGGCAAAACTCGGTACCAAATAGATTCCCCCAATTGCAATGGCAAGAAAAATAAAATTGAGTCCAATAAATTTTTCGTAAAAATCATTTACATCCCCACCTAAAATGGGATAAAAAAAGTAAGCAGCTACAAATCCTATAATGGATAAACTAAAAGCTATTCGCGAGTAGATAAATAATCCGATAGCGATTAGCAAACCTGCTAAACTATTTGTTTGAAAAAACAAAGAGGACAACGACTTTAAATAAACCTCGACAATTTTTGGAAAGGCTAATAATTTTCTTTCTAATTGTGCAATTGTTTCCATCCAATTTGCAATCGTAAAGCCGGTTGATTTAACATTTTCATTCAGTGAATAAATTAGTTCCGGATGCACTTTCATCGTGTGCATGGATGGAAAAGCGCTAAAAACAATCCAAATGGTGATTAAAAAAGGAAAACTTAAAGATGGGAGATTATACTTATGTAAAATCCCATGAATTAAAAACGATAGTAGTGTAGCTAAAATCCCAACACAAATAATGATTAATAAAACCGTTTCATTAAACGTGTAAAAATGCGCAATTGCACTCGACACCAACATAGCGTCATAACCATGATAGCCTTTGCGTATTTGGTCTCTATTTAATCCAATAACATGGGAAAAAACATTAGCAGTTACCACACCTATTAACCCACAAAATCCAGCTAAAGGATTGACGAATGAAGCCAAAAATAATAAAATTCCGAACCAAAGATTATTAGAAAAAAAGACTACTGCATAGCTATTAACAATTGTGTCAAAACTATACAGTAACCCTTTTCTCCCTATAGCAAACGAATTATTCATTCGACTATTTTATAAATTAAACGTTTTTAGATGTTCTGGCATTCTTTCAGGATCGGTAATTGTTTTAACCGTCTCATTTTCACGAATGATATGTGATTCTCCATTTGTATCAATCAAGGTAACTTTTGGTCGCATAGCAATAAATTGCATCCATTGAGTCATATTATAAGCTCCAACTTTATGCACAACCACATGATCTCCACGATTTAATGCAGGCAGAGTAACACTTGATCTAACTACATCAATATTCATACAAAGTGGTCCATAAAGTACCATATCTTCGGTATGTGAAGAGAATTCTTGCGCAGGCGTAATTTTATGTTCGTACCAGAATGCGGTAAACAAAATATTAACTCCAAAATCCATTATTGTTGCTCTTCTTCCATCCGAAAGACGTTTGTTAGCAATGACACTCCCAAGTAAGTAACCAGCATCGTCAATCATCGCTCTACCTGTTTCTAAAATCAACAAAGGCAAATCTTCTTTTTTATAGCCATAATTTAAAATGGTACTCGTGATCACCTCTGCAAAATCATCGATAGAAGGAATCATGTCTGGTCCAGGTAAATATGCACCTCTTAATGTATTCGCTGATGGAAAACCACCTCCTAAGTCCAAATATTGAATTGTTTTGTTAAATACATATTTAATATTTAAAGCAAGATCGGACAATTTAGCTGCAGCAATAGCATAGGCATTCGTATCTAACATAAATGTACCTATATGGCAATGTAAACCAACCATATCCAAATACTCAGAAGCCATGATTTTATTAATTGCATTCCACGCTTGACCAGACTCATAATTAAATCCAAAACGATCCCACATAGGATAAACACCAGTATCCATATTTACACGAATCGCTACTTTCGCCGTTTTTTTCAATTCTTGTGTTAATTCGATTAGATCATATAACTCATCAAAGTGATCAATGTGTATGTAGGAATTATTTTCTAATGCAACTTGTAAATCTGCTTTTGTTTTTTCAGGACCATTAAAAATAATTTTGTTACCTGGAACCCCATTTTGAATTGCTTTTGTGTATTCGAAGATAGAAACCACTTCTGCCCACGAACCTTCTTGGTGAAATACATTACATACCGCATCAATATAGTTTGTTTTATAACTCCATGCAAACTGAACTTTCGGATAACGTGTTTTGAATGCTCTAACCGCATTTTGATAGGTTTTACGGATGGTTCTTTCCGATAAAACAAAACATGGAGAACCATATTTATGAATTAATTCTTTAACAGAAACTCCATCAATATGTGTAAATGGTGCATATTCTGTTCTTGTTCCAAATTTATTCATTAATCCTGTATTCATTTTGCGAATTGCAGGACGTTCGTATTTTAATTTTTCCGTACTCATAGTATTTTTTTTAATATTCTATTAAATCTTCTTTTTAAATTATTTTGCCTAATAAGACTCGAAAATAAATTTAGAGCTCTCCGAATGCTGAAATTTTTTGAAATTCAGAAACATCTGTAATTAAATCCCACGCATAGCGAATAAATAATTTACCTACCGCATAACTCGTAAATGCTTCCACTTTTTCACCCAATGCTAATTTAACTAATGATGCAGGTTGATTTTGTCCTGCTCCTACCGTTAAATAAATCCAGGCAGGAAATCTTGGATTAACTTCCATGATATATGGTTTTCCATCTTGCGTTCGCATGATTTCAATTTCAAAACCACCACGCCATTTTGTTGCATGAATGAATTTTTCAGCTAAATCAATTAAGGACTGTTCTTCCAGTGTAATTCCTGCCCACGCTTTCCCTTTGTCGGTGATAAACAATTTACGCATTGGCACGGCTGAAATTGTATTTCCTTCCCCATCCCCTAATGCTGCAATATTGACCTCCGTACCAGAGATGAACTCTTGTATGATAATTGGGAGCCCCCATTTTGCATTCAATTTATGAAATGCCTTTTGTGCTTGTTCTAACGTATATGCGACTGTTGCCTCATAATATTTTCCTTTAACAACCAATGGATAACCGAATTCTTTAGCTGTTGCAGACAGTTCACTTATATCATAAATAGTTTTGTCTTTCGGAATCAAAAACCCATGTTTTTCTCCAAATTTAAATAAGTTCACTTTATCTCTGGACTCAAATTGTTCATGTGTTGGGAGAAACGTTGCAATACCTAATTCTTTGAGTTGTGGAGAAATTTTAATGAAATTATATAATTCAGCATCAAAATTTGGGATAATCACATCTATTTTTTCAATGGCATGAATATATTCAATTCTGCTTAATAAAGTTTGTGTTCCTGCTGCAGGATAGGGAATTTGATACACTTTATCCGCAATCCCTTCCATGTATATCCCGGGCTCTAACGATTCATAGGAAAGCCCTATAATTCGAACGTCGAAATCTTCACAATCTCGGATTCCACGTATTACAGCTACCCCTGGCCCAGGACTATCAACGGCATTTAATCCGGTGACTGCAACTGTAATTTTTCGTTTCGTTGAATTAGTCATTACTTACTAAAAAATGGTCTTGTAACTGCGAAATAAAATCCTCGTAATCTTTTTCAAAAACGGTAGGTTCAACCTCGTATTTAACTATAATTTCTTTTTTTATCTCTGCTAAGTTTTTTCCATCTTTCAATAAACGAATAAGTTCAGCTCCAACTGTATTCGTAGAAAAAGAATCTCCATTAGATGGGTTAAAGATAAACCCGCTATCGCTAACTGCTAAATTTGAATGTATTTTCATGGCTTAAATATTTATAGTTATTGTAATCAACTCTTCAAAGATGAAAAATAAAAGTTTTGTTGAAAAATAAAAGATACGTAAAGGCAGAAAAAAGATATGAAAAGGTGTTTTTCGTCGCAAAAATTATTCTTCCTCCGCAATATCTAAACCCAATGACTTATATAAAGGAACTTTATAACTATCTCCAATAAATAACTCTGTATCTTCAATGGTTAATCGTGTTTTTTTAATCGAAGTGATTTTACTTAAATTCACAATAAATGATTTATGTACACGCTTAAACCCTAATAAATCCAAACGTTCCTCCATCGATTTCATACTCATTCTGGTAATTATAGGCTTAGCATTCGCAGATAAGTAAATTTTAATGTAATCCTTTAATCCTTCAATATAAGCAATATCAGGAATATTAACCTTCACTAAACTGTAATCAGAATTTACAAAAATGTAATCTGGAGGAAGTTGTTTTAAGATTGCTGGAGTAGAACTATTTATCAAATTATGCGCTTCCTTAACTTTCATAACGCTTTTATAAAATCGATCAAATGAAAAAGGCTTTACCAAATAATCGATAACATCCAATTCAAAACCATCTAGTGCGTATTTTTTATACGCGGTAGAAAAAATAATGAAAGGCTTCTGTTTCAAAGATTGTACAAATTGTATCCCATTTATTTCAGGCATTTCAATATCTACAAAAATCAAATCTATCGAATCATTATCTAGTACTTGATATGCTTCTAATGCATTTTTACAAGCAGTTACAAACTGTAAAAAAGGAACCTTACGAATAAATTCTTCCATCATTTCGAGCGATAAAGGCTCATCATCAATACAAATACATTTAATCATTTTGTAAGGTCTATGGATAAAAATACCAAATACCAATCTTTTTCAATAGAAAGGTTTAAAGTATGTTTATTTGGGTACAATAATTCTAATCTTCTTCCAACATTTGTTAATCCTATCCCATTATTTTTGTTGTCTCGGACAGTTGTAACAAATTTATTTTTCACTTCCAAAAGTAATGCTCCCTGTTTTTCTTCTAGAGAAATATGAATTTCAGGATTATTTAAAACCGAAGTGCCGTGTTTGAAAGCATTTTCGATAAATGGAATTAAAAGCATTGGTTCAATATATTGATCTAGTAATTCATCCACTTCTAGGTTCTTCTTAATAACAACACTCTCTCCAAAGCGAATCCCTTGCAAATCAATATAATCCGAAATGTATTGAATTTCGTTCTCCATAAGTACCTTATCATCGTCTGCTTCATACAGCATATAACGTAATAAAGAAGCTAATTTAAGTAAACAACTTTCTGCTAAATCAGATTGTTTTCTAACTAAAATGATACTACTATTTAACGCATTAAAAATAAAATGCGGACTGATTTGCGATCGTAAAAAAGAGAGTTCCGTTTTTAAACTTTCAGTTTCTTTCTCCTTATTTATTTTATCCTGTACTAATTTATCTCTCAAAATTCGATAAGTAGTACTTACCATTAACACGAACAACAATGGTATCGCTAACGCAATCGTTTGATTCAATCGAAGTACATTTATACTTGGTAACCTTGGAGCACCTATAGGTGGATTAGGTAATCGTAATGAAGGAAAAATAATATAAGATAAACTTAGAATTAGAATAACTACAAGAAAAAGAATAATCGTATATTCTATTTTTCTGGACTTTTTTAAAAATTTAGGGATTAAATAATTGCTATTAAAATAAAAGACGAAAATAAAAAAAGCGTGATTTATAAGTAAATGAATGTCAAAAAAGAAATTAGGGTTAAGACTTTTATCTACAGAATGAATACCCCTTGGATCGACAAAAGGAACTAAATAAAGTGCTACCCAAAAAATTAAGTGAAATAGGAATAAAAAAAAAGCAGAAGTTGATTTCAAAAGAATTTGCTATTTAATGTAAAAAAAGAGAGCTTAAACGTAATGTTAGCTCTATTACCTTATTATTTCTTTTTCTTTTTCCCTTTTTTGGAATCTTTCTTATCCAATTTTAAATTCTCTACTGGAGAAAGCAATTTTTGTTCTGCCAAATCTGGATCAAAATCCATGCCTCTAACAAAACCTTCTGTTCGTCTATTTAAAGCATGAAGTTTTTCAAATTTTATAAGATCTTTGGTTTTAAATTGTGTAATATATTTTTCAGATAAAACAACCGCTTTTCCTCGCTCATCAATCCATTTTACAGGTTCTTTTTCACCTTTACCAACAGGAATTAAGCGACGAATATCAATCCCTTTTTCTTCCACTAAATACTTCACACACTCGCGTGCTCTATTATTAGAAAGTTTTAAATTAAAATCATCATTACCTCTACAATCGGTATGTGAACTTAATTCCAAAATCATTTTTGGATATTTCATCAATACATCGTAAACGAAATTCAAGGAATCTTTTGAACTAATTGTAGAATCTTGTAATAATTCCCATTTACCGAAAGCATAGCGCACTTCTGGTATACGAATTTTTTCTTCAGGAATAAGTAAAGGTACGTCTATAATAAAGTTTTGGTCATATCTTAATCCACGTGTAGTAAATTGTGTTTCACTTTTATTTTTTTCAGCGCCAACACGATAAGTTAAAATCGTATAATCGGTGTTTTCTTTAATCACACGTTCTCCATTTGCTTTCGTCTCAAAGAAGATTACTCCCTTTTTATCTGTAACCCCCTCTACTTTCGAACTATCTGAACCAATAATTACGACTTTAACATTTCCTATTTTCTTTTCAATTTGACCAAGTTTACTCACGATAATTTTGATATCGTATTTATTTGGAGGCAATTGGTATTTATACAAGTCTGTTTTGAAGGCTTTACCCAATCCAGACTTTCTTTCGGAAGTTAAATACCCCTCTGTTTCATTAATTTCAATTAATCCAAAATCATTTGCTTCGGAATTTCTTGGATAACCGATGTTTTCTGCTTTTTCCCATAAATTCTTGCCATTTGCAGAACTTTTAATTGCTTTGAAGATATCCAACGCTCCTAAACCAGGTCTACCATCTGTAGCAAAATACAAATCTTCATAAGCATTAAACGTAGGGAACATCTCGTTTCCAGCAGTATTAATTTCAGGTCCTAAATTCACAGGAGGTGACCAAATATCTGCTTTTTTTGAATATGTAGAATACCATAAATCTTTCCCACCGAATCCACCTGTTAATTCTGCTACAAAAATTAAAAAATTCCCATCTCCAGAAACACATGGATGCCCAATCGAAACAGAATCTGCGTTTTTTAAAGGTAATTTTATTGGTTCTGCCCAATCTTTACCTCGTAGTTCAGACATCCAAATTTCACAACCTAAATTTTTATTTTTTTCATACGGACAACGCGTAAAAAACATCTTTTTGAATTTACTATCAAAGCAAACAGTTCCTTCATTAAATTCTGTGTTTATTTTTTCACCTGGCAACAAAACTGGCTCTCCGAAATTTCCTTTTTTATCAATTTGTGTCAACCATAAATCCATATGAGACTCTCCTGTTCTTGGGTCCGTCTCACCAGACATCGGGCTTGGTCTATTGGAACTAAAAATGACAGAAGTTTTCTTTTTGTCTGCAAATACTGGAGACATATCAAACCCATCCTTGTTTAACACGGAAATATTTGAAACAATGTGATTTGTCTTATGTGACATGAATTTAGCTACTTCTTTACATGCTACTAAACCTGCATCCGCTCTAGTATCTGTAGGTGCAATAGTCTTGTATGCATTATAATTTTCAATCGCTAAGTTATAATCGCCCATATATCGAATCATTTCCGCATAATAAAACAAAACTTCTGGGTGTATTGTTTGGTAATTTACAACAAGTGCTTTTTGATACCAATCCAATGCATTTTTATAATCTTCTAACTTTCTGTAACATTCCCCTGTTTTGAATGCCATATCCCCTTTTCTCTCAGAAGCTTTTCGATTTTTTGGATTTACCTTTTCAAATGCATACATAGTAAGCTTAACTGCTTCTATATAATTTTCATCTTGAAATGCTTTATTTGCTTTTTTAATTTCTTTTGGCTCTTGACTAAATACCTGAAAAGCAAGTATTAACATACAGAAAAAAAGTATATTACGAAATAACATAATGTTTATCAATTTAGTTCTAACAAATAGGATTTGAAAGTAAGTATAAATCACGAAACTACAAAACGATAGCGGGAAAATAAACTACTCCCTAGAGCCTTGTGTGTAATTTTCCCATTTTTTTAAAATCTCCTGAAAACCAGCAGGTAATTCAGAATCAAAACTTAATGATTTATTTGTCATAGGATGCATGAAACCAAGTGTTTTAGCGTGTAAAGCCTGACCAGGTATAAGTGAAAAACAGTTTTCTACAAATTGTTTGTATTTGGTATGCGTTGTACCTCTTAAAATGGAATCACCTCCATATTCGTTATCATTAAATAATGGATGACCAATGGATTTCATGTGTGCACGTATTTGATGTGTACGACCTGTTTCAAGTTTACACTCTATTAAAGTAACTAATCCAAATCGTTGTAAAACAGTGTAATGTGTCACTGCATGTTTTCCATGTTCACTTCCCTCCGGAAAAACGGCCATCACTTTTCTGTTTTTTAAGGATCTACCAATATTTCCTATGATGGTACCTGTATCTTCCTTAACATCTCCCCAAACAAGTGCATTATACCTTCGTTCTGTCGTACGATCAAAAAATTGTTTTGCCAAATGCGTAAGTACAAATTCCGTTTTTGCAATTACCATTAATCCGGTTGTATTTTTATCTAAACGATGAACCAAACCTGGTCTTCCAGAATAATCTGCAGTTTTAACAGGAAGATTATCAAAGTGATAAACCAACGCATTTACTAAAGTTCCCGTATAATTTCCATAGCCTGGATGAACGACCATTTCAGAAGGTTTATGAACAACAGCTAAAAATTCATCCTCATAGGCTATTTTAATTGGAATATTTTCAGGAATTAATTCAATCTCTCGAATTGGATATGGAAACACTACTGAAATTTCATCTCCATATTTAACCTTGTAATTTGGTTTTATCGGTAATTTATTGGCAAGCACATTTCCATTTCGAGCTGCTACTTGAATTTTATTTCGCGAAGTATTTGGTAAACGGTCTAATAAAAATTTGTCAATTCGAATTATTTCTTGTCCTTTGTCTACTTTGAATTTATGGTGTTCAAATAATTCATCTTCACCAACATTTTCTTCCCATTCTGCCTCATTGAAATTATCCATTATAGTTTGCTTATTTTATATGTTTGACCTGTAACTTTATCTTGAAAAAGATAGATGCCTGCTGGTAAATCTATCATCGAAATAGTAGTTTGATATTGAGTAATCTGCATTACTATTTTACCTTGAATATCTTGAAGTACACCACCATCATAACTTTCGTAGGTTGGAGTAATTGAAATAAATTCTTGTGTAGGATTTGGATGTAATTTTACACTTTGGGATTCAATCGTACTCACTTCCTGTACACCAACATGTTTATTCAAATTAGACGTAAAAATTGGACGAATCATTAACGCCCCTTTCGTCAAGGATTTATTCCATTCCGTTCCAGCATTCGAATAATACATTTTAGCATTTGTCACCGTATTTACATCAAAACCAATATTTAACGGATCTTGATCAAATTGCTTGACTCCAACAAAAAAGGTTCCTGTCATTTGCAGACGTTTAAAATCTTTGAAATAATAATTTGTATACTTGTTTCTTTTCCCTTGATAAATAGGTTGTTGCGGAGAAAAATCTTCATCCTGATAAATAACTTTATTCGGTAATCCATCTTTTTCATCCCATACACTTAAAGAGAATAATTTTTTGGATTTATCCGAAACTGTTGGAACAAAATGAATTGCGATACCTAATAACGAATCGGTCATATAAGGTTCAAACTTATATGCAATTGTTGCGGAAGGTGTTTTTAAACCATAGGCTAACTCGGCACTCCCATCATCATACGCATAATAATCTCTGAATATTTGGTAGGTATAAGCAGTATCATTTTGAACATAAGCAGTATAATATTTTTGTTCAAATGGCGCTGGAATAATTGTTTTAATAAAAAAAGTAGCAGAATCATCCGAATTTTTCGGGAAATTTAAAGCCTCTTTAGAAAAATCAAAGTAATTATTATAGGTAGTTAAAGGCAAGTAATTTATATCCCCTCCGGATAATTTTTGTCCCGGTAAATGGATCGAATTTATCTTATTATTCTTGTGAAATATCTCTAACGTACCATCTAAATTTTGTTGTGGTATAGCAAAACCATTATGAAGTGAAATGGTCACTGAATCATTAATTACATTTTTAGTCAAATTCTGATAATGCTTCCAAGGAACAGAAGTATATTCTTCTAAAAGCGACCCCGTAGGGTATACTAATGCAAAATCTTTAAAAACATTCGTATCTGATAATTTCGAATCTTTTTTCAACTCTACATAATCTACATGAAAATGGTCTAAACTTCCAGAAATATCACCATAATTAACAAAACGGAATTTGAAATTTTTCTTAAAAAAAGCAGGATTTGAAATTGGGAGATGTACTTTTTTAAACATTTTTGCTTCTGCCTCAAATTTTACAGGGTCCGACTCAACGGTAGTACCCCAAATTGAAACCCATATATCCCAATCCGGACGATAAACTTGCAGACAAAGTGAATCGTGCTGTTGTTTGGAACCGTCGTTTATATTTTCAGGCGCATCTCCAAACCCCTTAGGCTGGTATGCAAAACTTATATATACAGAATCAGCAGGATCCAAGGAAGACAAATCAATATTTTTGGATGTTAGATAGTCTCCATACCCTCTCGATTCTGTGTTTATAGCATAAGGATAACCTTTGTCATTTAAACCATCAAAACTTGCAACACCTAAAGACCATGGTTGGTATGCCAAAGTATAATTATGAAACGCAAATGAATCTATCCAAATAGCATGATTGTCTTTCAAAGATTTAAAAAAGACACGAGCAGAATCTAAACGTACATCATTCGTATTTATTTTTATTGAATCATGTGAATTTTTTATACCGATAGTATCATAATAAGAATAGGCAGGATAAACAACTCGATCTTGCGTTGAAGGTGGATAGGTTGCTAAATTATACGCAACAACCGTTATCGATTTATTCAAAATAGTCGTATCTTTTTTAGTGGCAGAATTATAGATGGAAGTATACGATTTATTAAATGTATAATTGGAAAATGTATATAAAGGTTTGCTGGTCACTTTATTTTTTAACGAGTAAAACAAGGTGTTTTTGATGTTCCCGGTGTAGGAAGAATCATACTTTTGAAAACGATTTGTTGAGAAATCATCAAAAATTGGAAGTTTGAGAGTATCAACACTATAAATGATGATCGAATCAATTGATTTATTTCGTTTTAAATTTTTATGAGAAGTGCCTGCTAAATTAGTTTCTAATGGAACTAAAATTTCATCTTGCGCAACAAGTTTTAAACTAGTCAGAGAAAACAAAACAACAAAAAAGATAAAACGCATATCAAAAAATTAAATCAACTTTACTTCAACGGAAAAAAGTAGAATTTATTATTCTTCGCTTGATTCATCCGAGCGCTTATCTACAAAATCTTTCTCTAGGAAGATTACAATATCTGAACCTGGTGGGCGCATATTTCCTTTAAAAAATTCAGGTGTTTGAGATGCAATACGTGCTCTCAAAGTATCTTTCTTTGTTTTACATCCTGCACAATCTCCAATGATTAAAGATACGGAAGGTAACTCATAAATTACAGAATCCGCTTGTGTATACGACATTCCATATAAATCTGGAACTTCAAAAGGATCTTCTTTCGAACCTTTACCAATAATTAAATGAATAACAGAACCATGTGGAATTTTAGCGCCTTCTTTAATTCTTCTTCCCTTATATTTTTGAGAAATTACAGCATCAATATCGTTCGGACTAATTTTAAAAGAAAATTGAAATTTTAAACCTCTGTTCTTTAATATACTTTCTGCATATCTTTTCGACTTATGCATCAAATCTGGAACTACCACATAATTTATTTTTTTGGAAAGGCTTATCTCAACGATTCGAGTACTTTTTACGAAAACTTTAGTTCTAGAAGTTGGTTCAGGATTTTGTTTGATAATGGTCCCTTCGCGAACATCCGGTCTGTAGATAGAATCTAAAACAATGTAATCTAACTCAGAATCTTCTAGTAAATCGTCAATATTCTCAATATGTTTTCCAACAATATTCGGAACTGCTATTTTTTCTCCATGATGTGTTCGAATATCTAAATAAAGCAATGTACCGCCAATTAACAATAAATAGCATAAAATCAACAAACCAACCTGCTTGATAAAATGCTTGGTTGTGAGAAATGCAAGTATATTCTTTAAGATATTCATGAGACCAAAATTTAACAAACAAATATAAATATAATTATGAATAATGGATTTAATCATAATAGTATCTATTTTTGGGTCTTCAATTCATCTACTATGAAACACATTGCGATATTATGCGGAGGATTTTCTTCTGAATTTGAAATTTCCAAAAAAAGTGCTATTACAATTTTAAACAATTTTCCAGAGGGATATTTCCCATTTTTGGTAGAAGTAACAAAAGAAAGTTGGACCGCTCTTATTTCAAATCAACGAGTTGAATATAATCCATGGGACCAATCCTATGTTTTTGAAGGACAAAAAAGACAAATCGATGCTGCTATCATTTATATCCATGGTAATCCAGGTGAGAACGGAAAAATACAAGCAATATTAGAAATGCAAGAAATTCCATATGTCAATTCAGGAGCATTAGCATCCGAATTATCCTTTGACAAATGGTACTGCAATCAATTCTTAAAAGGGTTTGATATTCCAGTAGCAAAATCCTTGTTATTAACTAAAATCAATGATTTTACTTCCGAAGAAATTATCGTAAATCTAGGTTTACCATGTTTTGTAAAGCCATCTGATTCTGGTTCTAGTTATGGTATTTCAAAAGTTAACACGCAGGAAGAACTACAACCTGCACTTGAAAAAGCCTTTGCAGAAGGGAGAACCGTTGTGATAGAATCTTTTTTAAAGGGAACAGAAGTTACATGTGGCGTTTATAATTCCAAGTCAGGTATTCAAACACTTCCAATTACAGAAATTGTAAGTGAAAATGACTTTTTCGATTTTGAAGCGAAATATCTTGGTAAATCCGAAGAAATTATACCTGCTCGTATAAGTGAAATTGAAGTTAGCCGAATAAATGAATTAAGTATTAAAATCTATCAACTACTTAAATTACGTTCCATAGCACGTATCGATTTCATGCTTGTCGACCAAATACCTCATGTTATTGAAGTAAATACTACACCAGGATTTTCAGAAGCTAGTATTGTGCCTCGTATGTTAGCACACCAAGGTAAAAGTATTCAAGAATTCTGGGGAGATATTCTTCAAAAAGAGTTATAATTTATTGCAGATATAACGCATTCATTATTGCTTCCATTTTCTTCATGATAGCATTATTGGAACACGAATAATTATTGACAATAAGTGCAAACGCAATTTTTTTTCCTGAACCAGTGTCTACATACCCTGCATAGGATTTTATTCTACGCATTGTACCACTTTTCGCATAAATTTTCCCTTCTGCACATTGACCTTTACAAAAAGAGGATAAAGTTCCTGAAACACCAGCTACTGGAAGCGTAGCTTTAAAAACTTCACGATTTTTCGATAAATACATATATTTTAATAATCCACAATAGTTTTTAGCACTTACACTATTGGAACGAGAAAGTCCACTACCATCGGTTAAATTCATCCCTAAGGTATTAATTCTCGAAGCCCAATGCTCT
Source organism: Flavobacteriia bacterium (assembly GCA_947446925.1). GTDB lineage: Bacteria > Bacteroidota > Bacteroidia > Flavobacteriales_D > Crocinitomicaceae > CANHVK01. Next base: position 55,676 of record CANFHU010000003.1, on the reverse strand, counting down.
TCCATCACTTTCACGCCGTTCTCTGTGGTCCCTTCTCCTAATTTTTCGTACCCAATCCAAGCATTTAAAGTTTCAGCAAACACATTGATACTTTTCATATTCGTCCAGTATGCAATTTCTTTCACCGATTTTCCAGTGTGTTCTAATAACAATTGTAATTTGGTATAATCGATTGGTAGGTTTAACTTATCTTGATTTCCGCGACAGGAAATTAATTGTCCATCTAATTGAATACCTCTCAATTGCAAAACATCCTTGAAAGCTTGTAGAAATTGAAGTTCAGGATCAGGCATGCTCCCTTTTACTATAAAAACAGGTGAATTTGCAGATAATGAACCTCTTATTGTACGGTCATAATTATAGGGCCCTCCATAAATCACCGAATTATCACCTACCCCATTTACAGCAATCAATTGATTCTTCAAAGTTAGATTTGGAATTATTGGAAAAGTCTTTAGGAGTAACGGTTTTAATTTTGGTGCTGGAACTTGAAAATAAAAGCGAACCCAATTGTCATAAATGGAAAGGCCGGCAGGATACGATCCATAATAATTACCAATATCATCGTAAGCCCAACCATTAGGGACACCGTTATACCCAAAAGCAGATCCATCCCCAATTATATCCCCGGAAATCTTGCGAATACCTTTTTGATAAAGCGAATCAGCCCATGCCCACAAAAATTGACTTAGACTATCTTCTGCATTAAAGTATTGACTACCAAGTGAAATGTCTGCAGCTCCACGAATAAAAATGTTTCCTTGTAAAATGGAATCTTTTGTATCGAATGAATTAGTATAAACTTTTGTTTTTGGCGCATAACTCGGCCCTAACAACTCAATTGCAGTAGCGGTAGAAAATAATTTTACCGTTGAGGCTGGTGGCAAAGAAATCGAATCATTGATACTTCCAATAACAGAATCATTCAATAAATCTATTGCTAAAAAACTCATAGAGGCATTCGCTAAACTTTTATCTTTTTGGAAAGCGGTCAATACACTATCTAGATTCGCTTGTGAAAAAGCAAAAGAACAAAACAACGAAAAAAACACAAGTATTTTCATATTACAAAAATGGGCGGTTAATCCCTATAAAATATAGAGAATAGCAAAACTTTTTAACATTAAACCTTCAATAACCTTTTTATTAAAAACATAAAAATCAAACCTAAAACTTTAATTTAGCGAGTTTAAAACTTACCTATGCCTAGAGTATTACGTATTATTAATCGATTCAATATTGGTGGGCCAACCTATAACGCTACATTTCTGACGCGTTTTTTGCACGAAGATTTTGAGACCTTATTAATTGGAGGTTTACCTGAAGAAGGAGAGTCTGATTCTCTTCATATACCTGAGGAGTATGGTATTCAACCAACAATTATTGAAGAATTAAAACGTAAACCAAATTTAAAATCAGATCGAGAGGCGTATAAAAAGATAAAAGAAATTATTTTAGAATTCAAACCCGATATCGTTCATACACATGCTTCTAAAGCAGGAGCAATTGGACGAAGGGCTGCATATGCATGCAAGGTTCCTGTGATTATACACACCTTTCATGGACATGTTTTTCATTCTTATTTTGGAAAACTAAAAACGAAACTATTCAAATACATTGAACGAAAACTAGCTCATAAATCTACTGCAATTGTTGCAATTAGTGACATACAGAAAAAAGAATTATCGGAAATTCATCATATTTGTACTGCAGAAAAAATTCATGTTATTCCTTTAGGATTTGATTTACAAAAATTTCAAGATAATATAAATGAAAAGCGTAAAACTACCCGAGAAACCTATCAATTACAAGAAGATGAGGTAGCGGTTGCAATTATCGGTCGACTAACAAAAATCAAAAATCATGCATTTTTCTTAGAAGTAATAGAGAATTTATTACAAAAACAACATGAAAAAGTTACGTTTTTCATTGTAGGCGATGGTGAATTAAAAACTGAAATAGAAGAAAAAGTGAATTCTCTAAACACACAATATGCTGCTAAAATAATACTTACATCTTGGATAACTGACATTGCAAGTTTTAACGCAGGAATGGATATTATCTGTTTAACCTCCGATAACGAAGGTACGCCCGTTAGTCTAATTGAAGCACAAGCATCCAATGTTCCTGTGATTACGACTGATGTTGGTGGTGTAAAAGATATACTTGTGGAAGGAAAAACAGGCTTTGTTATAAAAAAAGGAGATTTAGAAGATTACGTCAAAAAATTGGGAAATTTGATAAATAATAAAGAACTTCGCACGGAATTATCTTTGAATGGTTGGAATTTTGTGAAAGAAAAGTTTCATTATACAAGATTGACGCGAGATATGGAAGAATTATATCGAAAATTATTAGATGAAAAAGCGAAATAGTATGTTTAGATACAGTTTTTTACTTGCACTATTGGTATTTATTTCTTCTTGTGCAGTTCAAAAATCGCGCATTTTCAAAATCCCTAGAGGAACGGAATATGTTTTTGACACACTTTCCCCAGAAACAAATAAAGAATATAAAATTGCAGTTGGAGATAAAATTGGTTTCTCGGTACTTACAAATAATGGCGAAACGATGTTTATTAGACAAACTTCTGGAAGTAATTCTGGAGAATATGGAAAAGGCGAAATTACGGTTAAACAAGATAGTACGGCATATTTACCTTTGATTGGAAATATTCATCTTGTAGGATTCACTATCACAGAAGCAGAAGAAATATTTAAAAGCGAATTTTCAAAATTCATCAATGATCCATATGTAAAACTTTCCGTTTCTAATGCACGGATTGTTTTATTTAAAGGTATTGGTTCAACGGCAAGCATAATACCTTTGCCTAATAACAAAACCACAATTTTGGAAGTGATTGCAATGTCAGGTGGAATTCCTGAAAGAGGTGATGCAAAAACCATCAAATTAGTTCGTAAAGAAAATGGAATACGTAAAATCTATTTAATTGATTTATCTACGATAGATAAAATTGAAAATGGAGATATGTTGGTTCAATCCAATGATTACATTTACATTGAATCTAATGTGAATTATATTCAAGAGTTCACTAAAGAATTTCAACAAGTATTAACACCAATATCAGTAATAGTTACATCCATAACCTTATATAAAACATTCATCAAGTGATAGAAGCACCAAAAGGCATAATCGTTAATAAAGGTTTTTATCCACATATTATACGAAACATATTAAGAAGGTATTGGTATTTTCCAATATTAACACTTGGTTTTTTTTATGTCGTAGGTTATTTTTATTTGCGGTATACTAAAGCAGTGTATGAGTCAAATTCTGTTATTCAAATTTCCGATCAAGACCAAAGTAAAGAAGTAATTGGTGTCGATAATGCAATTGCCGCAAAAGATATTTCTGCAGAGATACAATTCTTAAGTTCTCCATTTCTATTTGAAAAAGCACTGAATAAATTGAATTTGAAGGTAAGTGCCTATGCGGAAGGAAAAATCCTAACCGAGGATTTATATAACAAAAGTTCTTTTAAAATCAACTTATTACAATTAAACGATTCTACAATTTTAGATAAACCTATCTTTATAAAATCTATTGAGGGATCGACTATTGCACTAGAATATACGAGCGGAAATAAAAAAAGTAAGATTTATGGAAAAATTAACAAACCAATAATTTGTTCTAAATTTCAAGTATATATTTCCGTTCCAAATTATAATTCTTTTATTTCTTCGGTTACAGGAAATAAAATATACTTTACGATAAATAGTAAAAATGCACTTTTTACTAAATTCTTCCCTAATTTATTGGTTACGCCTTTAGATCCTGCAGCAAAAACGATTGGAATCAGTTTTACACATGAAAATGAAAATATTTGTCATGACATTGTAGACGCAGTAACCACTTCCTTTTTTGATTATGATGAAGAAATTAGAACACAAGGTGCTAATAATAGTTTGCTTTTTATTGAAAGTCAGTTAGATTCTTTAGCACACGAAATGAGAATTGCTAATGATAGTATTTTGTCGATTCAAAAAGCATCTAAAATGACTAATCCCGACTCGAAAGAATTAGATATAGCCAACCAAATAAATGAATTGAAAGATGAATTAAAGTTAAACTATGAGGATTTAACAACTATTCAGAACCTTAAAAACAAACTTCAGAATAATCCAAATAAAGTAGATTTATACAAACTTACACCTGATTTTAATCAAGAAGGACTTCTTACTAATTTAGAAAAAAACAAAGAGGCATTATCTGATTTAATTGAAAAACGAGAAGAAATTCTTTATTCACTAACGGAAGAAACAAACGAAGTAAAATTAGTTAACAAAAAAATAAAAGTTGTAATAAAAAACATTCTTAAAGAAATAATAAATGGGGAAAAAGATTTACTAGAAAAAATCTCCAAAAAAGAAAAGAATTTAAGTGATTTAGAAAAAGAGTCCTTTACACTTCCAAAAAACAAGATAAAATTTAAAAAATTAGACAATCTCGTTCAGGTAAATGAGAAATATTATAAAATGTTTGAGGAGAAGAAATTCACCTATGCTATCTCCAATGCAGGGTATGTTCCTTCAAATAGAATCCTTACCTATCCAACGATACCAAGCGAACCTTTCAGTCCGAAAGGTAGAATTATTTATTTGGCATTTATTGGTGGTGGACTTCTTATTGGGTTACTTTTCTTAGCGTTTAAATACCTTACTTTTAACGAGATAAATAACATTGAAGAATTAAAGAACATCTTATCTGAAAAAGTAAATATCCTTGGAGGTGTACCTTTAACCAAGCAAAGTATGGAATTCTCGCAGTTAGTGGTACAAGAATCTCCAAAATCGATGTTGGCAGAATCACTTCGTAACATCCGATCCAACTTAGCATTCATTAATAAAAATGCGCAAACGATTGTTATTAGTTCCTCTATCTCTGGGGAAGGTAAAACATTTATAGCACTAAACCTTGCTGGTATCATTGCGATGTCCGGTAAAAAGACCATTGTACTAGATTTAGATTTACGTAAACCAAAAGTACATTTAGGATTTAATGCTAATAATGATCAAGGAATGAGTAACTTGATTGTGAATCAAATTTCCTTGGAGGAAGCAATACAAAAATCGAAATTTAATAACCTAGATTTTATTACAGCTGGACCGATACCGCCTAATCCATCCGAGTTAATTTTAAGTAAAGAATTCCAAAGTATACTTGCGACCTTAAAATCTACTTATGACATTGTAATTATCGATAATCCACCTGTAGGACTTGTATCGGATGGTATTCAATTACTTGCAAATGCGGACATACCTATTTATGTATTTAAAGCGCATTATTCCAAACGAATCTCTGCTTACAAGGTTGCTGAAATTTTAGAAATAGAACAAATCAAATCTTTAAATATCATCCTAAATGGTATCGATCCTAAACGAAGTGGTTATGGATATGGATATGGATACGGGTATGGGTACGGATATGGATACGGATATGGATACGGGTATGGTTACGGGTACGGGTATGGCTCGAATTCGGGTTATTATGATGAACCTGAACAAACTGCACAGCCATTAATTAAAAGAATAATAAATAAAATATTACGAAGATGATTTTCTCTACTACTGATATTGAAGGATTAGTTATTATTGAAACAAAAAAATATGTGGATGAAAGAGGTTATTTTTTTGAAAGTTACCAACACCAAAAATTCAGTGATTTTTTAGGTAAAGAAATAACATTTGTACAAGAAAACGAATCTATGTCTTCTTTACATGTTGTACGTGGTTTACACTTTCAAAAACCTCCATTTGCCCAAGGTAAATTAGTTCGTGTATCTTTTGGTAAAGTAATAGATGTAGTAGTAGATATTCGATCAAATTCAGCTACTTATGGAAAAACATTTGCAATTGAACTTTCCCAAGAAAATGGCAAACAATTATGGATACCAGAAGGTTTTGCACATGGTTTTGTAAGTTTAGAAGAAAACAGTTTATTAAACTATAAATGTACGAATTACTACAACCAACCTTCAGAAGACGCTATTGCATGGAATTCAAGTGCTTTAGACATTGATTGGGGAATTGAAAATCCAATAGTTTCTGAAAAAGACCAAATTGCAAAAGATTTTAGTAATTTTGCAAGCCCATTTTAATTCATATTGGAAAAATATATTTACATATTTAGTTTTTTAGTTGGAGGTATCCTAATCTCTTTAATAGTAAACAAATTATTATTAAGTTTTTCGCAATCTCTAGGAATTCGTAATCGCAATGATGTCGTTATTCGTTGGAGTAATGAATCCAAACCATCTTTAGGTGGCGTAAGTTTTTATGTTGTATTTCTTTTTGCGATTATTTGCTATTCGATAATTTCTGATAAACCTATTCTTCATGACCAAGAAATTATTGGACTATTAATAGCAGGAAGTATATCATTCGCTATGGGATTGGCAGATGATACCTACAATACAAAACCATGGGGTAAATTATTAGTTCAAATTCTTTGTGGAATTACGTTTATTTATTCTGGAACTATTATAGAATTAACGCATATTCCATTATATGATAAAATAATTACTATAATATGGGTTGTTGCTCTAATGAATTCGCTAAACATGTTAGATAACATGGATGGTATCACAGGAATTACAGTTGTATGGATTTTACTGGCATGTTTGATCAGTATATTCATGATAGATGGCATAGTAGTAAATGTAGATTCTATCATGGTAATCTCCATACTAGGAGCATTACTTGGTTTTTTATATTATAACGTACATCCATCTAAATTATTTATGGGGGATGCTGGAAGTCAATTTATAGGATTATTTGTCGCTTATTTTAGTACACACGACCTTTGGAATCTAGGACTATCCACAAACACTCCTTCTTGGGTAGGATTTGCAATTTGTTTAATTGCATTTACTCCTGCAGCTGCGGATACTTTAACAGTCGTAATCAATAGACTCAGAAAAGGAAAATCACCAATGGTTGGAGGAAAAGACCATACCACCCATCACTTAGTATATGCAGGATTGAAAGATAAACAAGTATGGTTCGTTTTTGCGATAATTGGATTTTTCTCTGCATTGTTAAGTTTAATCATGATTTATTTAAGTAGAAAAAAAGAATTCAACTATTTAATTGTTTTTCCAATCTATTTTATACTTGTTTTTGGTATTTTGTATTTTATCACTTTAAAATATAAACAACCAACACCAAAACATGAAGATAATTAGTATTCTTTCTATTTGCATCCTGTTTTTTGCATGTAACGAGAAAAAAGAAGTTTTTAACGAACCATTACACAATCCTAAACAACAAGCCTTTCAATTACCTGAATTACCAACTAAAATATATTTTGGGGGTAAAGCAATCTATTTGGAAGATGAAGATATTCGTGAACGTTTAGATAGAGAAGTGTTAACAAACGTATACTTACAATCTGCCACATCCCAAATTATCAAACGCGCACATCGCTGGTTTCCTATCATCGAAAAAATATTAAAACAAGAAAATGTACCGGATGATTTTAAATATCTAGCGGTAATTGAAAGTGCTTTAGTAGAACAAGCAATTAGTCCAGTTGGAGCACAAGGATTTTGGCAATTTATGCCATTTACTGCGAAAGAATATCATTTAGAAATAAGTCCAGAAGTAGACGAGCGCTTGGATGTTGAGAAAAGTACACACGCTGCATGTAAATACCTAAAACAAGCAAACCTACAATTTAAAGATTGGATTTTAGCTGCAGCATCCTATAATCGTGGAATGGGTGGAATAAACACAGATTTACATTGGCAAAAAGCAAGCAATTATTTCGATATGGAACAAAACCATGAAACAGGAAGATATGTATATCGTATTTTAGCTTTAAAAATCATCCTTGAAAATCAACTTGCATATGGATTTTCCATACCAGATTCACAAAAATATCCAGTGATTAATACTAAAAAATATGTAATAACTTCAACTATCCAAAACCTATCAGACTGGGCAATTACTAAGGGATATAATTATAAAATTTTAAAAAAATTAAATCCTTGGATATTGAAAACACATTTGACTATTAAAAACAAAAAATACACCTTACTTTTACCCGAGAATAAAGAAAAACTTAGACCTTACGCATACTACCAAAAATGAAAAAGGAAGAACTACAAGATGTCATTGAAATTCTTGGTGCAAGAGAGCACAATCTTAAAAATATTGATTTAGTAATTCCACGTAATAAATTAGTAGTATTTACAGGTTTATCCGGTTCAGGGAAATCTTCTTTAGCATTTGACACCATTTTTGCAGAAGGTCAACGTAGGTATATTGAAACATTTTCAGCGTATGCGCGACAATTTTTAGGGAATCTAGAACGACCAGATGTAGATAAAATAAATGGTTTAAGTCCTGTGATTTCCATAGAACAAAAAACGGTATCACGCTCACCAAGATCCACTGTTGGAACAATTACAGAAATATATGACTTTTTACGCTTACTATACGCAAGAATAGGAACAGCATATTCCTATAATTCTGGAGAAAAAATGGTGAAGTATTCGGATGAACAAATTGTAGAACTAATACTTGCAAAATACAAAGGAAAAAAAATAAGTGTTCTAGCACCAAAGATCAAGGGGAGAAAAGGACATTATCGAGAATTATTTGAACAAATTCTCAAAATGGGATTTTCGAAAGTATTTATCGATGGCGTTGTAGTTGATATCACTCCTGGTATGCAGGTAGATCGATATAAAATTCACGATATCTCTATCGTTGTAGACCGATTACACATCGAAGGAATTGACCCAAAACGTGTCTATGATTCCGTTGTTACTGCAATGAAATATGGTGAAAAAACCATTTCGATTTTAGATTATAACACTAATGAAATCAAGCATTTTAGCCGTTTATTGATGTGTCCTAGTTCTGGTATTAGTTACCAAGAAGCCGAACCAAATATATTTTCATTCAATTCGCCATATGGTGCATGTCCTCATTGCAGTGGATTGGGAGATGTTGCAGAAATAGATATTGATAAAATAATTCCTGATTTTAAAAAATCGATCAAAAAGGGTGGCATTATTCCATTAGGTGAATATAAAAAAACATGGATTTTCGAAAAATTACAGACTTTATTAAGTCATGAAAATCTGAGTTTGGATACACCTTTAGAAGATATACCTGCCGATGTTCTACAAACAATTCTCAATGGAAACGAAGGAATTGAATACGACAAAAAAGCGAATAAAATTATCTTTGAAGGCATCATTCAATTTATTACACGACATTCCGAAGATAGTAGTGCTGCCATTCAACGTTGGGCGCAATCCTTCATGAATAAAGTTACGTGTCCTTCTTGTACTGGTTCCCGTTTGAAAAAAGAGTCTTTATTCTTTAAAATCAACGAAAAGAACATTGGGGAATTAACCCAAATGGATATCGAAGAATTGGCAACTTGGTTTTCAAAATTAGAACAACATTTATCCAAAAGTGAACTTACTATTGGAGCAGAAATTCTAAAAGAAATAAAATCACGTTTACAATTTATACTTCAGGTTGGACTAAATTATTTATGTTTAAATCGTTCTGCTAATAGTCTATCAGGTGGTGAAGCACAACGCATCCGCTTAGCAACGCAGATTGGTTCTGAATTAATGAATGTGCTGTATATTTTAGATGAACCAAGTATTGGACTTCACCAACGGGACAACTCAAAATTAATTCATTCACTTCAAAATTTACGTGATCGTGGAAACTCAGTATTAGTTGTTGAACACGACCAAGAAATGATTGAAGCTGCTGATTTTTTAGTGGATATCGGCCCCGGAGCTGGGGTACATGGTGGTCGTATTTTGAATGCGTGTAATTTCCATGAAATTAAAGATAGTAATTCGCTAACCACCGAATATTTATTAGGGCACAAAAAAATAGAAATCCCTAAAATACGAAGGCTAGGTAACGGTAAACAATTAAGTTTACTAGGTGCATCCGGTAATAATTTGCGTAATGTAGACTTAAACATACCATTAGGAACGTTAACATGTATTTCAGGTGTTTCTGGAAGTGGAAAATCGACATTGATTAACCATACCCTCTACCCTATTTTGAATGCGCACATTTACAAAGGGGTAAAAAAACCAATGCCTTACAAATCCATTGAAGGTTTAGAATATTTGGATAAAGTTATCGAAATTGACCAAAGTCCAATTGGTAGAACACCACGTTCTAATCCAGCAACCTACACGAATTTATTTACGGAAATACGTAGTTTGTTTGCGGCAGCACCAGAGGCTCAAATTCGAGGTTATAAACCTGGAAGATTTTCATTTAATGTAGCTGGAGGTCGTTGTGAAACGTGTGGTGGAGCTGGAATCCAAGTCATTGAAATGAATTTTTTACCCGATGTGTATGTTAACTGTGAAACTTGTAATGGTAAACGTTACAATCGTGAAACTTTAGAAGTACGTTTTAAAGGAAAATCAATCAGTGATGTGTTGGAAATGAATATCGAGGAAGCATGTGCATTTTTCGATAAGATCCCTAAAATACACCGTATCTTAGAAACACTCGTTTCCGTAGGATTAGGTTATGTAAAACTAGGTCAAGCATCGACTACGCTTTCCGGAGGTGAGGCGCAACGTATTAAACTTGCAACGGAATTAGCAAAAAAAGGAACAGGTAAAACCATTTATATTTTGGATGAGCCGTCTACTGGACTTCACTTTGAAGATATACGACTTTTATTAATTGTACTACAAAAATTGGTAGATGAAGGGAATACCGTTTTGGTCATTGAACACAATTTGGATATCATTAAAGTAGCTGATTACTTGGTTGATTTAGGACCTGAAGGCGGTAAAAATGGTGGTGAAATATTGTTTGAAGGTACTCCTGAGGCTTTAGCAAAACTAAAAAAAACACGTTCCCATACAGCACCTTATTTAAAGAAAGAACTCGTTCGATAATCCTGGATATATTAGTTAACTAGTTCCGAATACCTATTCCCTAGATATTCCTAGGACAAATATATTCATAGCCCTATTCAAATACTGAAAAATTATGTATATATTGTTTTATTGTTAAATTACCAAATGTTGAAGCGATGAACAGATTTCACAAAGATTGGACAGAAATAAAAACAAACGATAGCTGGGCCATATTTAAAATAATGTCAGAATTTGTAGAAGGATATGAACGCATGGCAAAGATAGGACCATGTATCTCCATTTTCGGTTCTGCTCGAACGAAACCAGAAAATAAATACTACCAATTAGGAGTAGAAGTTGCACGAAAATTTGCTGAAAGTGGCTATGGAATTATTACTGGTGGAGGACCAGGAATCATGGAGGCAGGTAATAAAGGGGCACAAGAAGGTAAAGGGAAATCGGTAGGATTAAATATTGACTTACCATTTGAACAAAATCACAATCCATACATTGATCAAGAGCATAATTTGGAATTTGATTATTTCTTTGTGCGTAAAGTTATTTTCGTAAAATACGCGCAGGGATTCGTTATTTTACCTGGAGGACTTGGTACAATAGATGAATTGTTTGAAGCGCTTACCTTAATCCAAACGAAGAAAATATCACGTAGACCAGTAGTTTTGATTGGTCATGCCTATTGGGATGGTTTGATTGAATGGATACGAACTGCGATGCTCGAACAAGAACATAACATTTCTCCAGAAGATTTAGATTTATTTAAGGTTGTTGATACAGCGGACGAAGCGGTGGAATATATAGATGATTTCTTCAAAAATCACGACTTAAAACCGAATTTTTAAATCGCTTAAATTCGATCGATTTCGGAATTGATGTAAGTTTTCCCTCTTTCTCTTCGAGAGACTCAGAGACTGTGGAATTAAAGGAGGTGACTTTAATGTTACCTCCTTTTTTGTTAGATGAAATGGATGTCACCGCCCTCAGTCTCTCCTCTAGGAGGGAAGTGAAAATTCTTCCAATATTTTTTTTTAAAATTCTTTAAACGTTTCGGAGAAGTGAACTTTATCTCGATTCAATTTTTCCTCTAGGACATTTCTGAATGACGCTCTATTTTTCGGAGCGATTGAATCAATAGAAATAGCCAATTGCAATTCTTTGATATAATCAAAAAATAATGTTTGTTGGTGGACAGTCACACGACGTAAACCAGAAAAATAAATCACTTTAAAATCCCTTTCTGCTACAACAATCGCTTTGTTCGTAACCCCTACGCGCCATACTTTTTTTATGTTTCCAAAGACACAAAATAAAATATGATCTAAACCCAACGCAAAAAACACCGTAGCAATCACTAATGCTTTTGGGGTCAATAAGATTAAAGCAAAAGCCACAAACATATGCATTACACCCTCAATGATTAAATACATATTAATCTGTGCTTTTCGTTTGGCATCGATTTCTTGGTTCCATTGGTATTTCGCTTCTTGATTTACCATTTTCACACCAATCCAGCGTTGCATAGAACGACGCGCGCCTAATAAAAAAATTAAAATCCCAAAAATGATGAAAATCACATGTTGATAAGGTAAATTTTTACCACTTGTTTTTAAAAACTCTATAGGCAGATCAAAACCAACAAAGATGGTTAAGCCAAAAACTGGGATTAATAGTAATATTAGGAGAATGTTTACCGATTTATTCATTCGTAGTAAGTAATTTAATCTTCGTTTTATATTCTTTGATACGGTCTTTTGCCACATTAATTTTATGCTCAACGTCTTTTCGAAGCGCATCACCAGCTTTCGATTTTGATACAAAACCAAGATTATTTTCCAATTGGTTAATATCTTGTTGTTGTTTTGTAATCATTTGCTCTAGATCACGGCGTTCTTTTTCAATTAATTTTGAAGCATTCGGATTCGATTTCAATGTGTCTAGATGTGCTTGAAACATAACTTTATCCTTTTCAGCACCTTCTAATTTGATTTTCTTGTAATGGGAATCCAACCCGTTTTTAAATGCTTGATAAACGGTATCTTTTTCTTTGAAAGGTACTTTACCAATCGCATTAAAACGATGCGAGAATTCTTTTAAATCTGCAATTACTTGTTGTTTATCTTCTCCAACTAGATATGCTTCTATTTCCGTAATTAAGGCTTTTTTTGCTTCTAAGTTATTCGCATTTACCTCATCCTCTTTTGCAAAGAATTGTTTTTTATTTTCAAAGAAAGCATCACAAGCACTTCTAAAATCTTTCCACAATTTTTGTTCGTTTTTTTGTCCAGCACTCCCTAAATTTTTCCATTCTTGTTGTAAACGAATAATTTTTTCAGAAGTACCTTTCCAATCTGTAGAATCTTTCAATGCAACTACTTTTTCGATTAAGTTATTTTTTTGTTTTGCAACACCTTCAAACTTATCTTTAATAACCTGGTAAAATGCTTTTTTTGCCGCAAAGAATACATCGCACTCTGCACGTAATGCAGTCCATAATTCTTCATTTTCTTTTCGTGGACCTTGACCAATAGTTTTCCATTCGTTTTGAATCGTCAACAATTTTTCAGTTACTGATTCCCATGCTTTCGCATCTGTAATTTCATGAACGGTACTAACACATTCTTTCACTTGAACTAAAAGTGTTTGTTTTTGTTCCAAGTTTTGTTTTTGTTCTTGTCTCTTTCCGTCGTAGAAATCTGTGATTTTTTGATAGACTGCCTTAACACCAGTCCAATAGGTATTCTTCAGTCCTTCCCATTCTTCTTTTGGAACGGGTCCTAATGAGTCAAACTCATTTTGTAATAATTTGATTTGCGCTTCTAAATCACGAATTACATCGTTAGCCAATAAAGTCTCAATTTTAGTAACTATCTCCTTTTTTAATTGGAAATTACGTTTCAAATCGTGCTCTTTTAACTCTCTGTAAATCTTTAAATTAAAGAAAAAAGATTCTAATAATTTAGAATATTCCGATTGTATATCTTGTCTTTTCTCCCGTGGTATATCCCCTACTGTTTTCCAAGATTCATGGATTTCTTTGTATGTCTCAACCGCTGCTCCAATATTTTCTTCCGATTCAATCAACGATTTTAATCGTTCCATTAAACTTTTTTTCTTGCGCAAGTTGGATTCTTCCTCTAACTTTTTCTCAGAAGAAAGTTTATTTCTACGTTCTTTATATTCGCTAAAAACGGTATAGAATTCTTCTTTTAATGGATCTTGTTCAATCGTAAAATCAACTGTTTCACCGCGTTCTTGCGCTTCTAAAAGTGCAACTTGTTTTAAACGATCTTGTTCAATACAAAAATCTTCAAATTGACCACGTAACTCATTTATAGCACGTGATACAGCAAAAACATCTTCATTTACTGTTAATTCTTTCAGACGATCAATAAATTCTTTCTTTTCCATTCTTGAATTTTGTTAGGGTCAAAAGAGGTCACCCTCCTAAATCCTCCCTCCACATCGAAAACCTCAGTGTAAAAAGGGAGGAAGTATAATAAACTATTAATTTGCTTGGTAAACCATATCGTAGTTGGACAACGCTACAAATTCTTGTATACGTGCATCTAAATTTTCTTGTGTGATTTCCACTAATTTTTGTGTGCCAAATTGTTCTACACAATACGAAGCCAATGCAGAACCAGCAATAATTGCACGTTTCATATTTTCAAAAGAAATATCACCTGTACTTGCTAAATACCCCATAAATCCACCGGCAAATGTATCTCCTGCTCCCGTTGGATCAAAAACTTCTTCTAAAGGTAATGCTGGTGCGAAGAATACTTTTTCACCATGGAACAATAAAGCGCCATGCTCTCCTTTTTTGATAATCAAATATTTAGGTCCCATCGCACGAATCACTTTCGCTGCTTTTACTAACGAACTTTCCCCAGACAATTGACGCGCCTCTTCATCGTTGATGATTAACAAGTCTACCAATGCCATTGTTTTTTTCAATTCATCCAACGCAATATCCATCCAAAAATTCATTGTGTCCATTGCGATTAACTTTGGACGTTCTGTCAATCTTTCAATCACAGCACGTTGCACTTGCGGGCTTAAATTTCCTAACATCAAAAATTCTGCACCTTGGTAATCTGCTGGAATGATTGGATCAAAATTTTCTAATACGTTCAACTCAGTAATCAAGGTGTCACGCGTATTCATATCGTTATGGTACTTACCAGACCAGAAAAATGTTTTTTCACCTTGTTTGATTTGTAAACCTGTAAGATCTACCCCACGTTGCGACAATAAGTCTAACATTTCTTGTGGAAAATCATCTCCAACAACAGAAACGATGTTTTGATTTTTAGCAAAAAAAGAAGATGCTAAGGCAATATAAGTACCTGCTCCTCCAATTATTTTATCTGTTTTTCCAAATGGCGTTTCAATCGCATCAAACGCAACACTTCCTACGGTAAGTAAACTCATTATTCTTATTTAAAAATTGTGAGTCAAATTTACAATTTTACTTTGATAGAAACCTTAAAATTATTGGGGGTTATCCACATAAAGGACCGTAAGTTTTGAACACAAATAAATTGTGCTTAATTATCGTTTACCTATTCAAATTTATATCTTTGATAGTTCGAAGGAAATTCATGAATCTTTATTCAAAAAAACAACGTTGGAAAATCATTTTACTCGGCATCGCGCTGGTATTGATATCCGCGTCTTTATTTTTTTCCAATTCGATTGTATCCAAAGTAAGTATCCGAGAACGCTATCGCGTAAAACAATGGGCAGAAGCCATAAAGAAAAAAGCAGAATTGGTACAACTCACCAATCGTACATTCTCGCAACTCCGCGATAAAGAACGCAACGAAATGGAATTATGGAGTAGCGCAACCAAAGAAATTTTAAAACCGATAGACATCGAACAGATGCCAGATTATACTCTACCGTTGAAAATTATAGGTATAAACAAATCGATACCTGTGATTCTTTATGACAACAACAATGATATTTCGGAGCATCTTCACCTCGACTTCACCTATTCCGATTTCAATAATTTACACGACGCACTTCCAGACACGACCGTAAAACGAATGTTTAACGATACACTTCTGTATTTAGCAAATTCTTGGAAATACAAAATTACCATCGAAATCGATGAAGGATTGGTGATGAATTGTGCCTATACCGATTCTAAAGAAATTACACGATTGGAGCGAGAAAGGGATTCCTTGATTCGGGCATTTAACGTAGAACTAAAGGCAAATGAAGGTGCTGTTCCAGTTTTATTGGTAGATGCTGACTCAGATTCCATATTAGCAACAAATCTTCCTCTGAGTAATCTGCGTAAGGGTGAATTATCCGAAACGATTGAACGATTAAAACTCAGTAATAAAGCGATTCCAATCAATTTTGGCAGCAGACAACATAGTTTGTTATATTATGATGATAGTCCTGAATTAAAAAAATTACAGTATTTCCCTTATGTGCAATTCATCATTTTCACCTTATTTATTTTTGTGGGTTACCTCATCTTCAACACCTTCCGTAAAGCGGAACAAAACCAAGTTTGGGCTGGAATGGCGAAAGAAACCGCCCATCAATTAGGGACACCACTTTCCTCGTTATTAGCTTGGGTACAATATTTAGAAACACAAAACATTGACCCGAGTATTGCTCTCGAAATGCAAAAAGATGTGAGTCGCCTAGAACAAGTAGCCAACCGTTTTTCTAAAATTGGTTCTGCAACACAACTCGAAGACAAAAACATTGTAGAAACCGTTAGTACGGTGATTGATTATTTGAAATTACGTGTCTCTAGTAAAATTCATTTTTCCATACAAAGCGATTCCCCCGAAATGCTGGTACCTCACAACCCACCATTAATTGAATGGGTGATTGAAAACATTACCAAAAACGCGGTAGATTCGATGGAAACTTCTGGAGAACTCAATATCACCATTTCAAAAGACGAAAACCATGTTCATATCGACATTCAAGATACTGGAAAAGGAATCGCACATAGTAATTTAAAAACCATATTTAAACCAGGTTTTACAACGAAAAAACGCGGTTGGGGTCTTGGTCTTTCCTTGGTAAAACGTATTATCAATGAATACCATAAAGGAAATGTGTTTGTTCTGCATTCCGAAATCGATAAAGGAACTACTTTTAGGATAAGTTTGAGACATTAGACGCTAGACAAAAGACTAAAAGACAAAAGACAAAAGACAGAAAGATGAAAGAAGAAAGACTTAACCCCGGTCTCTAAGGCTCTCGAAGAGAAAGGGGGCGAGGGAGATAACTAACTGATAAAAACAATAAAATGAAACAAAAATTTAAAAATCCGTGGTTTGTATTTGCACTAGGTGTAGTCATTTCATCGTGTATCTTCTTTTTATTTCCAATCAATTTGTTTGATGGAGAAATTGTTTTCCAAACAGCAGCTAAAACATGGAAAGTAAAAGCCAATATTAGTCTTTCGTACTTTATCGGAATCGGCGCTGCAAAAGAACAACTAGTACAATTGGGGGTAAAAGATTTTTATCTGTTAACGAAAGGATACATGTTTGCGGTAATTGTCCTTGTTGGATTACCAGGATTATGGGCGTATCGGGTGTATTTGAAAAATACTAGAATCGAAAAAAATTAAATCTTCGAGTTCAGGTGTTTATGATTCTGAAATTTGCGGAATCCTGATTCCCTTGGGACTTACTATAATATAGTTTGTCTTTTTGCCTTTATTTTCAATTTTTAGCATTTCTTTGGAGACTAGATCTTGTAAATCACGCAATGCAGTATCTGTAGAGCATTTCACCAATTTTGCATACACCGATGAACGTAAAAAACCGATACCATTGTAATAATTATCATAAAAATAATTGATTACAAATCGCTGACGCTTATTTACTTGGATGGATTTATGTTTTTCCCAAAAGTGCGCTTTATCTAAAATTAACTCTAAATTTTGTTCACTTGCCAACAAAGCTCTTTCAAAACAACCTAAAAACCAATCCAAATACGCTGTTATATCTTGGTTTCCTTTTTGTGTTTTCTCAATGATTTCATTGTATTTTTTATGCTCTTTAAATATTTGATTCGAAAGACTATAAAAACGGATTTTACTTTTATCACTTTTTGCTAATAACATATCTAAAATTGCACGTGCTATCCTGCCATTGCCATCATCAAAAGGGTGAATTGTCACAAACCAAAAATGGGCAATTATTGATTTCACGACTAAATCTACCTTTGTATCCTCGTTAAGCCAATGCAAAAAACGTTCCATTTCGGATAAAACTCTATCAGCAGATGGAGCTACAAAATGAATTTTTTCTTTACCAAAATTACCGGAAACAACTTTCATTCCACCTGAACGATATTTTGCAACATCAATTGGGACATGCCCACTATAACCTGATTGAAACAACGAATTATGCCAACCAAATAGTCTTTCTTCTGTTAAAGGCTTTTCAAAGTTTTGGCTTGCATCTAAAATCACATCAACAATTCCATCAATATTTCGCGGTGTCGTTACAAATTCAGCATTTTCCACACCTAATTTTCTTGCAATAGAGGATCTTACAAGTTCTGGATTCAAGAATTCACCTTCAATCCTAGATGTATCAACGACATCTAAAATAAGGGATTCTAACGTAGCACTTTCAATCAAATCAAACCCTAAGCCTTCCATCTTACCTAGTAACCTTCCTTGCAAATACCTAACTTCTAACAATTTGACAGATAATTTATCGTTATCCCAAATAAAATTAGTCCAATGTTCTCTTTCGTGTATATACATTTTCACCGCAGATTATGCGGTAAAAATAAGGCTTTTTCACCGCAAATCAGCGATTTTATTCGTTAATCGAATTATTTTAAAGGCGTACAGGGTAAAATTTTAGCGGGTAAAAAAAGGGATGGTTGTTATATTAGCTTATTTACACCGCAGATTATGCGGTGTAAATAAGGATTTTTTACCGCAGATTATAGATTTTATTCATTAATCGAATTATGTATTATAGGCCGGTGAATGTATTTACAAAATAAACAAGATAATGTAATGCTTAAATATTAAATAATTAAAACAAAGAAATAATCGTTGGATTTTAAATTAATAAGAAATAACACAATAACCATCAAAACCATATCCTCCAGTATTTTCATTTTGATAACGGCCTAATTTATCATTCCAACCATAACTTGAACTACAATTAACAGAATAACCACCAAAACCTCCAGGATTAATTGTAGGAATTGGCATCAAAAAATTAGAAGGTATATAATCTCGACTACCATAATTAACAGATTGATAATTATAGTTTGTAATAGTTCCGTTTAAACCATTTGCACCATTATTGTTTGAAGTAGCAGCTTTACCTCCCTTACCCCCTAAAGCAATAATATTATTAAAAGAACTACTTCCTCCATCTTCTCCATCTGACCCAACATTATAACCAGAACTATAATTTAAATCATAACAAGGATAAGCACCTTTTGGATTGTGTACAGCTGCTAAACCTATTATAATATTATAATTTTGATTGGGAACTACAGTTATAACTTGTTTATTGTAACCGCCATCCCCACCTTTACCTCCTGTTTTACAATTCTTATTACAATCTTTCCAAATTACCCCACCTGCACCAGATGCACCCCACAATTCAACTGTAATTTGTGTAACATTAGGTGGACAAGTCCATGAAGTTGAAGAAGCAAAACCAATCTTAACACCTTGATTATTTATTAATTGATTTTGATTAACTTTTATTGTGTCATTAGATATTGTTATACCATTACCAGCCTTATATGTTCCTGCATCCCCCTTATCCCCTTGAATACCCTGTATGCCTTGCGTACCATTACATACGTATTTTGTTAAAATAACATTGATTTCTCCATCATCTAATACCAAATTGCCATTAGAATCGATACCATATTCTAATTTAACACCTCCAGATACACAGTTTGAACCAACAGCTTCAGTAGTGGTTTTTACAATAGAATTATTCCCATCTATCCCATTGGTACCGTTTGTACCATTAGTACCAGATATACCTTGAGGACCAGCAGCTCCAGTTAAACCGATAGGGCCTTGAGGACCAGTTGCTCCTTGTATACCTTGTGCACCTGTTGCACCAATAGCGCCATTACATACATATTTTGTCAAAGTAGCATTGATTTCAGCTCCATCTAAAGTTCCGTTATCGTTTGCATCTAAACCATACTCTAATTTTACACCACCTGTTGGACAATTTACACCAGCTACTTCCGTAGTTGTTTTAGCTAAAGCGTTTTGTCCGTTTGTTCCAGCAGGTCCAGCAGGTCCTGTTGAACCAGTTAACCCTGTAGCACCTTGAATTCCTTGAGGACCAGTAGCTCCAGTTAAACCGATAGGTCCTGTAGAACCCGTTGCTCCTTGTATACCTTGTGCACCTGTCGCACCATTACACACATATTTTGTTAATGTAGCATTGATTTCAGATAAGTCTAACGTACCATTGCTATTTGCATCTAATCCGTATTCTACTTTTACACCACCTGTAGTGCAATTTGCACCTGCTGCTTCAGTAGTTGTTTTAGTTAATGCGTCTTGACCATTTGTTCCATTAATACCGTTTGATCCAGCAGGCCCTGTTGCTCCTGTGCTACCTGTCAAACCAATTGGTCCTTGAGAACCTGTTGCACCAGTTAATCCAATAGGACCTTGAGGGCCAGTTGCTCCAATATCACCTTTGTCGCCTTTCAAGCCTTGAGCACCTGTAAAACCAATTGGACCTTGTGGACCAGTTGGTCCTATATCACCTTTAGGTCCTTGTACTCCTGTTAAACCTTGAATACCAGTAGTTCCTGTCAAACCAATTGGGCCTTGTGGGCCAGTTGCTCCTGTAGCACCTATAACCCCTTGAAAACCTTGTGCCCCCTGTGTTCCATTACATACATATTTTGTAAGTGATGTTGTAATTTCTGTATTGTCTAATGTACCGTTGTTATTTACATCTAAACCATACTCTAATTTAACACCTCCGGATGCACAGTTTGATCCTGCATTTTCTGTTGTTGTTTTTACTAAGGTATTTTTTCCGTTGGTTCCATTACTTCCTGCAACTCCTTGTAGGCCTTGAATCCCTGTAGTTCCGTTTAATCCAATATCACCTTTAGGACCTTGCGCACCAGTTAAACCAATTGGACCTTGTGGGCCGGTTGCTCCAGTAGCACCTGTAAACCCTTGAATTCCTTGTAAACCTTGTGTTCCGTTACAAACATATTTTGTAAGTGCTGCTGTAATTTCTGTATTGTCTAGCGTACCATTATTGTTTACATCTAAACCGTACTCTAATTTAACACCTCCAGTTGCACAGTTTGAGCCTGCGTTTTCTGTTGTTGTTTTTACTAAGGTGTTTTTTCCGTTGGTTCCATTACTTCCTGCAACTCCTTGTAGGCCTTGAATCCCTGTAGCTCCGGTTAATCCAATATCACCTTTAGGACCTTGCGCACCAGTTAAACCAATTGGACCTTGTGGGCCTTGTGGGCCAGTTGCGCCAACATCTCCTTTTAACCCTTGAATTCCTTGTGGACCTGTGGCACCAGTTAAACCAATTGGTCCTTGTGGGCCGGTTGCTCCAGTAGCACCCGTAAACCCTTGAATTCCTTGCAAACCTTGTGTTCCGTTACAAACATATTTTGTAAGTGCTGCTGTAATTTCTGTATTGTCTAGCGTACTATTATTGTTTACATCTAAACCGTACTCCAATTTAACACCCCCAGTAATACAGTTCGTCCCCGCATTTTCTGTAGTTGTTTTAACAAGCGTATTTTTTCCATTCAATCCATTACTTCCTGAAACTCCTTGTGGGCCAGTCGCTCCTGTAGCACCTGCAACCCCTTGAATTCCTTGAAAACCTTGTGCCCCCTGTGTTCCATTACATACATATTTTGTAAGTGATGCTGTAATTTCAGTATTGTCTAATGTACCGTTGTTATTTACATCTAAACCATACTCTAATTTAACACCTCCAGTTGCACAGTTTGAGCCTGCGTTTTCTGTTGTTGTTTTTACTAAGGTATTTTTTCCGTTGGTTCCATTACTTCCTGCAACTCCTTGTAGGCCTTGAATCCCTGTAGCTCCGGTTAATCCAATTGGTCCTTGCGGGCCAGTGGCTCCTATATCACCTTTTAACCCTTGAATTCCTTGTGGGCCTGTAGCACCAGTTAAGCCGATTGGTCCTTGTGTACCGGTTGCGCCAATATCTCCTTTTAAACCTTGAATTCCCTGTGGCCCAGTAGGTCCTGTTATTCCAATAGGACCTTGAGGACCTGTTAATCCTCTTAAAATGGGTGTAATATATTTACTACCATCCAAATAATTTATGGTTAATGTACCATTGTTATTATCTTGTATACTTGATATTCCATTACCTGCTTTCTTTGCATTTAAGGCATATGGTACAGATAAAAACTTAGATATTCCAGTTATACTATACGTTTTAGTATTTGGCAATCGTACTCTCGTTTGTAAATAAAAAGGTCCTTTACTCCAATCGATTGTATTATAGTTACCAATAAGGTTACTACCGCCACCTATTTCAATGGTTGCTAAACCATTAACATTGGTTGAAGGCATAAAAACTTCACTATAAACTGAGGGAGATGTTTCACTGCCTTGCAAGATGCTCACTTCTATGCCAACCGATTGATTTGCAACTAAATTATTAGACGCATCACGTATTGTAAATTGATAATTGATTCTACTTGATGCATCTGTACTACCTTGTGAAAATACACTTGATACGGAAAACAATACCAAAAAAATTGAAAGTATGTTTTTTATAGAATAGGATTTCATAGCTATTGATTTAATGCGAAGTATATATTATTATTCACATTTAATAAAATGTGCCTGTTGATTTTCGGTTGTATCTAATTTCAAGATATATTGTCCAGATGCTAATTGTTGAACATCTATTGCGTTGGTATCGTTATTTGTTAAAATACCTACGAGGCATCGTTTACCGTCCGAACTATACACAACATACGGTATAAAATCCGAAGACGAATGAACATCCGAAATAGATACATTTAGTTGTTCACGCGCTGGATTAGGATAAACTTCAAACTTTGCTAGATTACTTTTTTCAATTGGTAGCACAACTAAACTGCGTGTCTGTTGAACACCTAATTGAAACAAAGGAAGTAAATCTTGTTGAGGGGTGGAGATCGCACAAAAAGGCTCTCCTACGGAAATAGATATACTTCCATTATGCGAAACAAAATCTCCACCTGAAGTTAAAGAAGAGGATTGAGCTAGTACCTTAGTTGTTAGAACAAGCAATAATAGTATTTGGATAATTATCTTCATTTACTTTACAGCTTCAATGATGGAAACTTTGAATTTATAATCATTTACTGGTCGATCGCTACTAACTTTCGTGTTGGTATATTGAAATTCAATGTATGGATTCTCATTCGAAACATTCTCTGAAAAAGTCATTGTATAACCTATAAAAGAATCTGAAATTGGCATTAATTGAAAACCACTGTTTGTCAACAAAGAAGAAGTAACTAAGGAACTATCTGAATATCTTTTTGCTAATTTATGTTGGTAGTAAAATTGTTTATATAAATCATCATACACCCAATCTGATGATTTAATCGTAACATACGCTACATTAAGATTGGAAACACCGTCTTTACCGGATACACCTATCGGACCTTGTGGACCGACCTCTTTTTTACATGCACTTACTAATACAACTAAAACAACTACTACTAAAGAAAATAACTTCATTTTATACACTTTTAAATTAAACTTCAAAAAACTATTATTAAATATTTACAAATAAAGAAACCATACAAATTATTTTATGAAATCAATTATTACGTATTAGACTTTTAAAATTATTTTACAAATTAAACTCACCACACTGAAATATAAGTTCAGTTTGAATATTGTTTAATAATAAGTCGATTAATTAAGTGTTTTATCCCGACACAGAACATATTCAATTTCCAGATCAAAAATAATTTCAACTTTGTTTATACTTAACAACAATAATTAATCATTTTTAAAATTACCTTATACCAAATAATTTAATGACAACAAAAAATGTTATTTTATCCTAATTTAAATTATTTTACTACTTTTAAGGATTAATAAGTAACATATAGCCCATGGACAAGATTATTGAAAACATCAAAAAATTTCGAGAACTCAAAAATTTAACACGCGATGAAGTTGCCGAAAAACTAGAAATGAGTCTATCCGGTTATAGTAAATTGGAACGCGGGGATGTTGAACTAACTGTAAATAAGTTATTTCGCATCTCAGATATCTTAGAAGTTCAGGTTTCTCAAATTTTGAATTTCGATGCTTCACAAATTTTTAATGTATCAAACAACCAGGTAGTTAATGGTGTAGAAATAAAAGAACAACATCATCATTATCAAGATGAATACAAAGACAAATACATACAACTCTTGGAAGCCGAGGTAGAACGCCTAAAGAAATTGGAGGGAAATAGATAAATACAACTTTTTCGGAATGTAATCCAAAAAAGAACCTACTTTTTCGGAATACATTCCGAAAAAGACGTAAAACAAAAGGGAGGACATTACATCCTCCCTTTTTTATTGTTATAAATTCGGTCTAGAACTTAGGGCTGAGCCTGTCGAAACCTGTCAGGCTGAGCCTGTCGAAGCCTAAGCCTCCACTACATGCGCATAACTCTCCACACTTGGACAAGAACACACTAAGTTTCTATCTCCAAATGCATTGTCTACACGACGTACAGGAACCCAATATTTAAACTCTTTTAAGTAAGCTACTGGATAAACCGCCTCTGCAGGTGTGTATGGGTATTCCCAGTTTTTATTGATGATGCAATCTGCTGTATGCGGTGCATTTTTCAATAAGTTGTTTACTTTATCTGCATGACCATTTTCAATTTCTGCAATCTCTTGACGAATCTTAATCATTGCTTCAATGAAACGATCTAATTCTGCTTTATCTTCACTTTCTGTTGGCTCAATCATTAATGTACCAGCAACTGGGAAAGAAACGGTTGGAGCATGGAATCCAAAATCGATTAAACGTTTTGCCATATCCGCTACTTCAACATCTGCATTCTTTTTAAACTCACGACAATCTAAGATTAACTCGTGTGCTACTGTATCGTTTTTACCTGTATACAAGATTGGGTAATGTGCTTTCAATTGGGTAGCGATGTAATTCGCATTTAAAATCGCGTTTTCTGTTGATTCTCTTAATCCTTTTGCACCTAGCATTTTGATATATCCGTAAGAAATCAATAAAATCAATGCACTTCCATAAGGAGCAGCAGAAACCGCGTGAATCGCTTTTTCACCACCCGCTTTCAATAATGGACTTCCTGGTAAGAAAGGAACTAAGTGTGCTGCCACACCGATTGGTCCCATACCTGGTCCACCACCACCATGTGGAATTGCAAATGTTTTATGTAAGTTCAAGTGACACACATCTGCACCAATATTTCCTGGATTTGTTAATCCAACTTGCGCATTCATGTTTGCACCATCCATATATACTTGACCGCCATTCTCGTGAATGATAGAAGTAATTTCAATGATACCTTCTTCGAATACACCATGCGTAGATGGGTACGTTACCATTAAACCAGCCAATGTATCTTTCAATTCAATTGCTTTTGCACGTAATGCATCGATGTCAATATTTCCGTTTTCATCACAACCAGTAACAACTACTTCAAATCCAGCCATAACTGCTGAAGCAGGGTTCGTTCCATGCGCAGAAGAAGGAATAATCATGTGTTTACGGTGGAAGTCTCCACGAGATTCATGGTATGCTTTAATCACCATCAAACCTGCATATTCCCCTTGAGCACCAGAATTTGGTTGTAAAGAAGTACCTGCAAAACCTGTGCTTTCGGATAAATCTAATTCCAATTGACGGAACATTTCATGATATCCTTCTGCTTGTTCTACCGGACAGAATGGGTGCATATTTGCAAACGATGGGTTTGTGATAGGCATTAATTCCGTCGCAGCATTTAATTTCATGGTACAAGACCCTAATGGAATCATACTATGTACTAAGGATAAATCTTTGTTTTCCAAACGTTTCAAGTAACGCATCATTTGAGATTCAGAGTGATGTGTATTGAATGTTGGGTGTGTTAAAATTGCTTCTGTACGTAAATCATTTGCAGCAATGGTAACCGTTGAAGATTTCTCTACCGTTACAACTGGTTTAACAGCAACTTGCGCAAACACATTTACTAAAGTATTTAAATCCGCATTGGTAATAGACTCACCAAAACTAATTGTCACCATAGAATCATTTACATAACGTACGTTGATTTCATTTGCCTCTGTTTGGTATTTCAACGTTGCAACAGAAACAGTAGATGGCAATTCAACACATAGTGTATCAAAATAGTTATCTGATTTTACTGTATATCCTAATTTTTTCAATTCTCCAGCAACCGTATTAGCCTTCAAGTGAATATCTGTAGCAATCGCTTTTAAGCGCGCTGGTCCATGGTATACAGCATACATACTCGCCATTACTGCTAGTAATGCTTGCGCTGTACAGATATTAGAAGTAGCTTTATCGCGTTTGATATGTTGCTCACGTGTTTGTAACGCCATACGTAACGCAAGGTTATCATCTGCATCTTTGGATACACCGATAATACGACCTGGAATTGTACGTTTGAACTCATCTTTACATGCAAAGAAAGCAGCGTGTGGTCCACCGTAACCCATTGGTACACCAAAACGTTGAGAAGAACCTAATACAACATCCGCTCCTAAAGAACCTGGAGATTTCAATAATACTAAGGACATAATATCTGCTGCAACTGCAACTTTAATCTCTAATGCGTGTGCTTTGGTAATAAATCCAGCAACATCTTGAATACGACCTAATGCATCTGGGTATTGTGTTAATGCCCCAAAGAATGTACTATCAAAAGTTACTGTCTCTGGATCAGCGATTACCAATTCAATTCCTAAGTTTGCAGCACGACCTTTGATTACATCAATGGTTTGTGGGAAAGCAAATTCAGAAACGAAAAATTTATTTTTTCCTTCTTTCACATCATTTCTAGAACGCGAATTAAAGAACATGATCATTGCTTCAGCAGCAGCAGTAGCCTCATCTAATAAGGATGCATTGGCAATTTCCATTCCTGTCAAATCCAAAATCATTGTTTGGAAGTTCAACAAAGCCTCTAAACGACCTTGAGAAATTTCCGCTTGATATGGCGTGTAAGCCGTATACCATCCTGGATTTTCCAATACATTTCTTAAAATCACAGAAGGTGTGATTGTATCGTTATACCCTAAACCAATATAGGATTTAAACACCTTATTTTTAGATGCTAACGCATGAATATGTGTTAAGTATTCTTGTTCTGTCAAAGCATCCGAAATATTCAATTCACGTCCCAAACGAATCTGAGCAGGAATTGTTTTATCGATTAATTCAGCGATGGATGAAACTCCAATTTTCGCCAACATAGCTTGCTTTTCAGCTTCATTTGACCCTATGTGTCTTTCAGAAAATGCACTCATTATATACAGCTTTAAATGTGGTGCAAATATACAAGGAATAAGGTTTGTGCATAAAATTTTCTTTCAACTATTCTATATCTTTTATTAACCGAAAATTAATTTCATTTTTATTGTGTTTGGAAACAAGATATTAGGTGAAATTCTTACTAAATAATACCTTAAAAAAGCAAGAAGTATATGATGCTATAATTAACAAAAAGTTAAGTAATGATAGGGCAATCATAGAAATCTATGAAAAAACAATTAATTGATTTATATCATAAAAAACATGCCTGATAATAGCATAACTTTGGCAACGTAAAAAGAATAAAAAACGCACAAAATGAAAAATAGAAATTATATATTCTCACACAAAA
Organism: Flavobacteriia bacterium; assembly: GCA_947446925.1. Taxonomy (GTDB): domain Bacteria; phylum Bacteroidota; class Bacteroidia; order Flavobacteriales_D; family Crocinitomicaceae; genus CANHVK01. The sequence goes on along the minus strand of CANFHU010000003.1, from coordinate 27,887 downwards.
CAGTTCTTTTATTGCTATTTATAAGTTGCAATTTGCTCGGTTTTACGCAATCCAATCGCCCAAAGCAAAAAACAGACACCATATTCATTACCTATTACGGAAAAGATGTTCCAAATAGTAATTATAACGCAACAGCGAAGGTAGAAGAAGGTTTATTAGTCAAAGGAAAAAAAGAGTCGCTGTGGACAAAGTATTATCCGGATGGAAAAACACCGAGATTGAAAGGGAATTACATCGCAAACGAACCGAACGGGGAATATGAAAAATTTTATCCTAACGGTGCCATTAAAGAAAAGGGAGTTTATTCGAACAAACATTACACCGATACATTAATTAATTATTTTCCGAACGGAAAAATTTCAAGTCTTGCGATTTATGATAAACATGGTAAACAAATTGGAATTACAAAACACTTTTATAAGTCTGGAGATCTTGCGCTTGCGTATGAAATGAAACAGGATAAAGTTCATGGAAATGTAACTTGGTACGCAGCATCAGGCTTAGTAAGCAGTCAAATACATATTAAAAAACAAGGTAAAATAAAACCGATCATACATAATGATGTAGCATTCAATTCGAATATGCCGATTATCACAAAAGGCTTTAATGCGATTCGTGTTGCTGGCCCAATCTTGAAAGATGGTCCATTTGATCCAAATGGATATAATGTTGTATACAACAAACAAGATGAATTATTTCAAGTAGGCAGTTTCAAGTTCGGCTCCATTTACAACGGAAAAGTGTACAATTATGATACAAACGGAATTTTAAAATCCATCAGTATTTATCGAGATGGTTTTTATTTTTCAGAAGGTAAAATCAATTAAAAAATTATAAAATGTACCCACATGAAATTTAGATTAATAATACTATTTATTGTATTCTCTTGCAATTTTTTTGCTCAGAATCATATTAAAGACATAGATGGAAATAATTATCAAATAATTCGAATAGATAGCACGGAATGGATCGCTTCGAATCTTAAAACAACACGTTTTGCAAATGGTGATTCTATCCCTACTACCAAAAACAGCAAGATTACACTTACGAACGACACGAACAAAATTTATCGATGGGCACCAGCAGGGGATAACGAACGAATTAAAAATCAAGGATACCTATATACTTGGGCTAGCGTAGTAGACAATAGAGGTATTTGTCCAACAGGATGGAAAGTGCCTAGCGATACTGAATGGAAAATAGTCATAGACAAACTATATACAGAAGCAAACAGTATATCCGTTACAGAAACTGAAAACCCTAATTTTATGTATAAGAAAAAGATAGACAACCGTGAAATTCCATTTTTAAAAGAAGTGGAATTTGCAGGTGGTAGAATGGTAACTGGCAATTATATATTTCAACAATCATTCGCTTACTATTGGTCTACTACGATCGATTTTAAAGGATTTGCTTGGATGTGGTATTTTTCTACAACAAGTGTAAATCACTACAACTTTGAAGTGAATGGCGGATTAAGTGTGCGTTGTATGCGCACTAATTCGGATTAACCAATTTTTTCGAGAAAGCAATACGCACAAGGTCTGCTGTGTTCTTAGCATTTAATTTTTTCATGATATGATAGCGATGCGTATTCACAGTGCTTTCACTCACATACATCATATCCCCAATCATTTTATTACTCCAACCTTCTACAATATGATGCAATACCTCTAATTCTCTTGGAGATATTTGAATCACATCTTCCGATATAGATCCTTTATTTTTTTCCATCTCCTCCAACATGATCTGTGATAAAAAAGTATTACCTCGATGTACTTCCATGATGGCATTCACTAATTCAAAGTCCTCACAATTTTTAGTCACATACCCACTCGCTCCTATTTCCATTGCCTTTAACGCATAGGTACATTCTAAATTCATAGAGAAGACAATACTTTTTACTTTAGGAATAGTTTTAGCAAGGTATTTAATCAATTCTAAACCGGATTCGTTTGGCAAATTAATCCCAGTAACCACTACATCCATTTTTTGCCCAGAAGAAATTTGATCAATTGCTTCTCTTACGGTGTTCGCTTCTCCAACAACTTTAAAATTCTGTTCTAATTCTAGAATAATTTTCAACCCTTTACGAAGAATTTTATGATCGTCTACCAGGAAAATATGAATCATTTAATAAAATTGAATTGTACAAAAAATAAAAACACAAAATTAAGTATATATACGTATTAAATAACTCCGTATATTAAATAATTATTACTTTTTCTATGCTACAAATGCTATTTTCGCTCATACTGACAGCAAGCGTGCAATTTTGCGTATGCAGCATTATCACCAGTATATGTAACATTATCATATCCTACTGAAGCGATGGCTTGTTGAACAGTTTGCAAGTTAACAAGAGCTGTATCTAATGAAACAGTCAATACTTTACTTTCAATATGCCAATCTGCTTTTTTAACCCCTGGAATCTTTAAAGATTTCTCAATGGTTTCTTTACACATACCACAATTTCCCCAAACCGTAAATTTTGCCGTAGTAATCCCATTTTCGGTGGTAGATTGATTCATTACACGATTTTTTTTTGGTGTTTCTACAATTTCAGAATTGGAGTTACATGCAAAAAGGAAGAAGCATAAAGAAAAAAAATAGATTGATTTCATAGCGTTATTTATTATAGATTTGACTTTAAACAGAACAAATATACTATATCTTAGGCATACCCATTTTCGGATCCTTTTTATTTAGTAGATATATCCTTACCTTTGAAAGTATATTTTTATTTTCAATCCATACGAATGAAAAAACTATTTGAAGCATTTGAAAAACCGAATCTTACTGATTGGAAAGCACAATTAATCAAAGAATTAAAATCGGAAAACACGGATGATCCAACCGCCTTCGAAAATGAAGTTGAGGAATTAAGTTTTACGGATATCTATACCCCTAACGCTCAAATTATCACTTTTAGTAAACCAAACTCCAACGATTGGAAAATTGGCGCCGAAATTCAAGTAGTAGATATCAAATTAGCGAATCAGTGGGCGTTAAAACAATTAAATCTTGGTGCAAATACATTAAATTTTGATGTTACTCAATTACAAGACTTGCAACTGTCCGTATTACTTGCAGGCATTGAAACTACATATATCTACACTTATTTCACAACAAAAAACAAAGAACAAACAGATCAAATCCGTTCGTGGTTTTCGAAAAAATCCCCATTATTTTTACACATAAACACCGCTTCGAACCTAGTAAACGCATTCAGTATAGATGCAATCGGTGGAAATGCAAAGCAACAATTAGCATTCACATTCGCAAAAGGAAAAGCGTTACTTTCTAAAAATCCAACAGAGCCTATTCATTTTGTATTTGGTGTTGGTTCAAATTTCCTATTGGAAATTGCAAAATTTAGAGCCTTTCATATACTTTGGGATAAAATACAAAAAGCGTGCGAAACAAATACAAAAACGTATGTCACTGCTAAAACAGGGTTTATCAACAAATCCTTACAGGATCCTTATACAAACTTGCTCCGTCAAACTACAGAAGGACTATCTGCAGTAATCGGTGTTGTAGATCAATTAATTATACAACCGTACGATTTACTAACTACAACTGGAAGCACCACGTTTACAGAGCGAATGGCGATTAACATTTCATTGATTTTAAAAGAAGAAGCAGAAATAAACCAATGGATTGACCCATTGGAAGGTAGCCTCGTTCTGGAGAATTACACTAGTTTACTAGCAGATGAAGCATGGAAATTATTTCAAAAAATAGAAGAGAAAGGCGGTATTGAATCATCCGAATCAGAAATCTTTTTACAAGAAGAAATAACACGAACGCGTGCGAAAAGAATTCAGCAACTAAGCGAAAAGAGCAAAAAAATGCTTGGCGTGAATCACTATCTAAACACCGAGACAAGCAGTGTAGATTGGAAAAATGAAAGGCATACATTTTTAGGAATGAATCCTCTGATATTGGAACAGGAATTTAAAAAAACACTTTCTGACAAAATTTAATACGATGAAAAACATAGATTTCACAAAAACAGATTGGAAAGACATCCCAACTACCGCTAAGCAAGAGAGAAAACTTTTTGAACATACTGGTTTCAAATCCGGAATTGCACCTTTTTTAGGAGGACCTTATGCTTCTATGTATCGTTCTCGGCCTTGGACAATTCGTCAATACGCAGGTTTTTCTACTGCGGAAGATTCCAATGCATTCTATAAACGCAATTTAGCAGCAGGACAAAAGGGACTTTCGGTTGCTTTTGACTTAGCAACACATAGAGGGTACGATTCTGATCATCCACGTGTAGTTGGAGATGTAGGAAAAGCAGGAGTAGCAATTGATTCCGTGCTAGATATGAAGGTATTATTTGATCAAATTCCATTAGATCAGATGTCGGTTTCAATGACCATGAATGGTGCGGTAATTCCAATTTTAGCATTTTTCATTGTTGCAGCAGAAGAACAGGGAGTAAAACAAGAATTACTTTCAGGAACAATACAGAACGACATCTTAAAGGAATTTATGGTGCGTAACACCTACATTTATCCTCCCACTCCATCCATGCGTATCATTGCGGATATTTTTGCATACACAACGAAATATATGCCAAAATTCAACTCTATTTCCATTTCAGGATATCACATGCATGAAGCTGGTGCGACTGCTGCACAAGAACTTGCATATACGCTTGCCGATGGATTAGAGTATTTACGCGCTGGAATTAATGTAGGTTTGGATATCGACGATTTTGCACCAAGGCTAAGTTTCTTTTGGGGAATCGGAATGAAACCCATGGTAGAAATTGCCAAATTGCGCGCGGGGAGATTATTATGGGCGAAAATTGTCAAACAATTTAATCCTAAAAAAGAAAAATCAATGGCCTTGCGCACGCATTGTCAGACTTCTGGATGGAGTTTAACCGAACAAGATCCATTCAACAATGTGACCCGTACCTGCATCGAAGCATTAGCTGCAGTTTTAGGAGGCACACAATCGTTACATACAAATTCCCTAGATGAAGCAATCGCTTTGCCAACGGATTTTTCTGCCCGTATTGCTCGAAACACACAAATATACTTACAAGAAGAAATTGGGATTACACATACAATTGACCCAACAGAAGGTAGTTTTGTCATCGAAAAACTAACTGCTGAATTGTGTCAACAAGCATGGGAATTAATTGAAGAGGTCGAACATTTAGGTGGAATGACAAAAGCGATCGAGGCTGGAATTCCTAAAATGCGTATTGAAGAAGCAGCAACTACCAAACAAGCACGTATCGATGGTGAAGAAGATATCATCGTAGGTGTAAACCGTTATCAATTAGAACAAGAAGAAGTAATTGAAACATTGGAAATCGATAATGATACAGTTCGTTTACAACAAGTAGCACAACTGAATACTTTGAAAGCAGAAAGAAATTCTGCGGCAGTGCAAGAAAGTTTAATAGCCCTAGAACATTGTGCACAAACAGGAGAGGGAAATTTATTAGAGACTGCAGTAATTTGTGCGCGCAACAGAGCAACATTAGGAGAAATTTCCGACGCTTTAGAACGTGTTTTTGGCAGATACCAAGCAAAAATCCATTCGATACAAGGAGTATATGCAAAAGGAGTTATGAAAAATGAAGATTTTAAGAAAGCAATTGCTTTAGCGGATAAATTCGCGCAATTGGAAGGAAGAAGACCTCGTATAATGGTCGCTAAAATGGGACAAGACGGTCACGATCGTGGCGCAAAAATCATTGCTACCTCCTTTGCAGATATGGGCTTTGATGTAGATATTAGTCCTCTATTTCAAACACCGCAAGAAGTAGCCAAACAAGCCATTGAAAATGATGTGCATATACTTGGTGTTAGTTCGCTTGCAGCAGGACACAAAACATTAATTCCCGCGGTTATTGAAGAATTAAAAGCACTTGGAAGGGCAGATATTATGGTCATCGCAGGAGGAGTAATCCCAGCCAAGGATTATGAATTTTTATATGATAAAGGAGTGTTTGGGGTATTTGGACCTGGAACTAAAATTCCTACTGCAGCCATCGCTATTTTAGAATTGTTAATAAAGAGTGTGGAATAAATTATTTCTTTTTAGTCGTCTTTGGGTAATTTTGTAACCTTAAAATTTAATTTTCGATGAAAAATACAATTCTATTACTTATTCTCCTTTTTTCATTTAATAAATTGCATGCGCAACCCCCATTGTATACCGATTTATTTACATTATACGTAGGGAGTGAATACAAGAAATTAGTCGACAAGGCGCAGAAATACACCCTAAAGCCAGAAACCAAAAACGACGCAATACCGTATGTATATGTTTCAAAAGCGCTATTTAAAATTTCGCAACAAAAAAATAGAGAATCAAAATATAAAGATGCCTACGAACAAAGTATTTCCTATTTAGTAAAATGTATTGAAAAAGATATTACCCATGAAGTACACGAAAAGGAAGGAGAATTTTATTTGGAAATAAAAGAAACACTTATTGACCATATTGTAGAAGAATTTAAAGACAAAAACTATAAAGATGCATTTGAATTCAACACAAAATTGAAATCCTTATATCCAGAGGACATTGCTGTTATCTTAATGGATGGAGCATTAAAAAAAAATACAAAAGACCTTCCAGGCGCAATGATTGTATGGAATGAAAATCAAAATTCTTTAGAACGCTTAACACAAATAGATCAGTATACAGAAAAAGAGAGAGAATTTTTAAAACTTTCTGTAATTCAAACGATTGAAGGATTAAAGTTCATAAAGCAGTCCGAACGCGCGCGAAATATTGGATTAAAAGCAAATAGTTGGTTTGAACAGGATGAAGAATATAGAAGAGTTTTCGAAACTATAAAATAACACTATTGTTTTTTATATAATTTCAATTTTCTAGTATTTAGAGGTACCCTTCGATAGGACTTTGGTATTTCATTCATAGTGTTTTCATCAAGATTAACTACATAAAACATATTTTGGATGTCCGTAGTACTTCTTATACTTATGAAATTAATTCTATAGAAATATGCATGGATTGAAAAATCATCGCTCATGGAAATTGGCGAATCAATTACATCCCCTTTTTTCAGATATCTACAAATAACCTCGATGTCTTTGACAACTTTTTCGTCTTTACCATAGGAAGAAATCGATGAAAATACCATTATTAAGCCAAGTAAAAAAATAGTAGTAGATACATATTTAGTTATTCTAGACCCAACAATTTTTTCATGAAAATATGTCCATCTATCTTTAAACAAACTCACAAGGCCAATGGAAAATAACGGATATACTGTCAAAATATAAAATCCACTTTGTTTTAAACTTACAATAATTGGTAATACTCCTGTCAAACCAAATAGTATGAAAAATAAAAACCACTTAAACTCGATTCTATTTTTAGAAATTTGGAACTTCTCTTTCAAGGTGCTAAAAAACAAAAGCAATAACAAGGAAAAACTTACTAATAACTCACTGAATAATCTTTTCACAATAAACAAGCGTGAATCAACGGTTACGATATTTTTTAAACTGTTTACCACTTGAATATTTACATACGCTTTGATTGAAAGGTATGCAGATTCATTTAATACAAATAACAATAATAATGGAACGACAACCCCAACACAAAGTAAAAAGGAATGCATTAACATCCTTTTAAACGTATACGTTTTAAAAACCAAAAAATAGATAACAAAAAAAGATAAAGGATAAAAGGCTACAAATCCTTTTGTAAAAAAACCCATCGCAATAAAAAAGCCTGCTAAAACAGAAAAATACCATTTATTTGTGATGATACATTTCAATGAATAATACACTGAAATCATCATAAAAATGGACAACGTATTTTCAAGCATATTATTACCAACAGCCCAAAAAACTACAGGTGTAAACAACCAAAATAAAAGTACTACCCAAGTAAGAGGAGAATCTGGAAAAATAACTTTCCAAATTTTACGAATAAAAAAAGCAGTAAATACATAAGTGTTAACACTATAGAACTTGTCTACAAACCAACTATTCCCTAAAACTTTAAAATACAAACTCTCCAACCACATTGCTAACGGGGGGTGTTCATGAAAATGCGTGAAAAAAGTATTGGTAAATTTCATATCCCACACAGTACCATCACCTACTGCAATATTTCTTGCAATAGTTGTATAATATAAGCCATCCATAAACATGTATTTAGCGAACATAAGATGACCTGTCACAATAAAAAATGCTCCAATTACAAAAAAATACAAATAACTACTGGGACTTAATTTGAGTACTTTATTTTCCATTGTTAAAAAATGTATTTAATCGATAGTAGGTGTATTGTAAACATGTTAACATTTACCAGGGTACACGAATTATCCAATTGAAAACTATACTTTCTTCCCCCGAAAGTAAACACGGTTAAATATTAAAATAGGATAGAATTAAGCTTGTTTTGAACGACAAGAAAATAATTTATGATACCATTTTTTAGGATCTGAAATTACTGGAATAATTGCTTTTATGTTTACCAACTCTAAGTCAAAAATTAAATCGGAATAGGAATTTATTGAACCAGCTTGACGGTGTCCATATGCTAAATAATAAGGTAAATAAAAACGTCCTTTCTCCCCCTTAACTAACATACCTAAGGCTTCCTCAAAACCAGGAATCATTCCTTGTGTTTTATAGACAAATGTGATTGGTGTAGCATCACCATCACGGGAAGACTCAAATTTTTCACCAGACAAAAGATAACCCGTATAATGTACCGTCAATGTATCTCCAGCTTTTGGAGTTAAGCCTTTCGATTTACCACCTACTTTCGATTTACCACCTATTACATACGTTAAACCTGTACTCGACTGATGGGCAGTTACAGAATGATTTCTTGCTGAATCCAACACTATTTGCGTGTGAATTTTACGTTTTTCTTCTAATGCTGTATTTGGATTATAATTGTGGTATTTACTTCCGACACGCAAAATTTTGACATGTAAAATTACATCATTTTGTGCAATGTTATTTACGACTGACTGACCTTCAACAATATGCCCAAAAACTGCATGTTTATTATCAAGCCAAGGTGTTGCAACATGCGTTATGAAAAATTGACTACCATTCGTATTAGGGCCGGAATTGGCCATAGAAAGAACACCTGGGGCATCATGTTTTAAAGAAGGGTCAAACTCATCGTAAAATTTAAAACCAGGATCTCCACTCCCTGTTCCAAGTGGACATCCACCTTGAATCATGAAATTGGCAATGACACGGTGAAACTTCAAACTATCATAAAAAGGTTTAGTGAATTTTTTTCCACCAAATTGATAGTTCCCTTCTGCTAAACCGATAAAATTCGCTACCGTTTGAGGGGCTTTTTCAGGTTCTAATTTAAGTAATATTTCACCCTTGTTGGTTTCAAACTTAGCATATAAACCATCCGCCAATTGTTGTGAAAAAACACTAATCGAATAACTTACACAAAAAAGTAGTAATCCTAAAAACTTCATATTAATTAATTTTTAACAACTCTACTTCGAAAATTAAAACAGAATAAGGTTTAATTGCTGGAGAAGGAGATTGCTCCCCATATGCTAATTCTTGCGGAATATAAAATTTAAACTTGGAACCAACTGGCATGAGTTGTAAACCTTCTGTCCATCCTTTAATTACTTGGTTTAACCCAAAAGTTGCAGGTTCACCTCTATCCACTGAACTATCAAACACTTTACCATCTGTTGTAGTACCATGGTAATGAACAGTAACTTGATCCGTAGCTTTTGGTTTATCCCCTTTTCCTAGAACAACTACTTCATATTGTAAACCACTAGGAGTAGTTTGAATATTGGATTTTGTTTTATTTGTATTCAAGAAAACAATACCTTCCTCGCGTGTTTTCATTCCTTCTTTAGCTAGGACAGCTTGTTTTTCTGCCTCTATTTTTTGAAAATACGCACTAATAATTTTATTTTGAGGATCATTACACAAACTCGGACTATCTTTCAAACGATCCGAAAGACCTTTAACAACCAATTCTTTATTGGCATTTGACAAATCACGTAAAACATTTTCCCCTAATATTCTACCAATCAAATAAGAAACACTATCTAATTGATTATTCAAAATTACTGGAGCTGGTATTTCAGCTTTGGGCATAGATGGTTTTTTGGCTGGAGTTTGAGCAACTGTTGTCAAGGAAAGTAGTACCATTGTTGTACTAAATAAGATTTTTTTCATAGTCATTTTTTTTGATAAAACAAATTTAAGAATTAAATCAGGACTAGCGATATACTAAAAATTGGAAGTGATTTTTTTCGATAAATTTAACAACATCAATCATCAATTAACATACTTCTTTTACTTTTGTACCATGGAACAAAAAGAAGACAAATTAAAGGAAGTTATTTCCCACGCGAAAGAGTATGGATACGTATTCCCATCCTCTGAAATATATGATGGTTTAGCAGCAACCTATGACTATGGTCAATTGGGTTCTGAACTAAAAAATAACATCAAAACCTATTGGTGGAAATCGATGACACAAATGCACGAAAACATTGTAGGTATTGACTCTGCAATCTTCATGCACCCAACAACATGGAAAGCTTCTGGACACGTAGATGCATTCAATGATCCATTAATTGACAATAAAGATTCCAAAAAGAGATACCGTGCAGATGTATTGATTGAAGAGCACATAGAGAAGATTCGCCAAAAAATAAATAAAGAAGTTGAAAAAGCGTCTAAAAAATTTGGTGATGCTTTTGATAAAGAACAATTTTTAGCGACAAATCCAAATGTGCTAAGAAACGCTCAAAAAATCACTGAAATTGAAGGTCGTATGCGTACGACTTTAGAAAACAATGATTTAGAAGGGGTGCAACAATTAATCGTAGATTTAGAAATCGTTTGTCCGATCAGTGGATCTAAAAATTGGACAGAAGTTCGACAGTTTAATTTAATGTTTTCGACAGAATTAGGTTCTGTTGCTGGAGATGCTGCTACTATTTACTTACGACCAGAAACTGCACAAGGAATTTTCGTGAATTTCTTGAATGTACAAAAATCTGGAAGAATGAAAATTCCGTTTGGAATCGCTCAAATTGGTAAAGCATTCCGTAATGAAATTGTTGCACGTCAATTCATTTTCCGTATGCGCGAATTCGAACAAATGGAAATGCAATTTTTTGTACGTCCAGGAGAAGAAATGAAATGGTACGAATACTGGAAAGAAGCGCGTGTAAAATGGCACAAAGCACTTGGATTAGGCGATGAAGCTTACCGTTTACACGACCATATCAAATTAGCACATTATGCAAATGCAGCGTGCGATATTGAATTTGATTTTCCAATGGGATTCAAAGAGTTGGAAGGGATACATTCCCGTACCGATTTTGATTTAAAACAACATGAAGAATTTTCCGGTAAAAAATTACAATTCTTCGACCCAGAATTAAACGAAAGTTATGTGCCATATGTAGTAGAAACATCGGTTGGTCTAGATCGTATGTTTTTAGCTGTTATGAGTAATTCCTTAAACACGGAAAAACTAGAAGATGGATCTGAACGTGTTGTTCTTTCTTTACCTGCTGCATTAGCACCTTATAAAGTTGCTATTATGCCATTGACACGTAAAGATGGATTGCCAGAAAAAGCACGAGAAATATTCGATGCATTAAAATACGATTTCCAATGCCAATACGATGAAAAGGACTCCCCTGGAAAACGCTACAGAAGACAAGATGCCATTGGTACTCCTTTCTGTGTAATGGTGGATCATGAAACCATGGAAAATAACACTGTGACTGTCAGAGACCGAGACACAATGAAACAAGTACGTATCGCAATTTCAGAATTACATACTTTAATTGATCAAAAAGTAAACTTGCGAAATTTATTACAAAATTTGTAGTATATACAAAACAAAAAAATCCTGCTAATTGAATTAGCAGGATTTTTTTTGTTTTATAACTGGATGCTTAAAGTAAAGAATTATTTTTCAAATCTAGATCCGCTAATTTATGGAAGTATGGATGAGAAGCACATCTTTCTAAAATTTCGAGATGTTCAATACGATGGCAATCTAACGAAACAAAATCTACTAATTGATTATCGATTAAATAATGCGCTTGTTCCATTACATCAGGTCCATAATGACCAACAATAGATAGCAAATTCACTTGTATCTGCACACCTTTACTTCTGTATTCCTCTATTTTTGCTGGATTACGGAAATAATAAGGATAACGTTCGTAATGCGCTAATACAGGAATATAACCATTTACAGACATATCAAATATTAACTGATCTATTTGAGAAGGTTCACTGAAAAACGAAAATTCAAACAATAAATAATTACCGTTAAAAGTAACTGCACGTTTTTCTTTAATGGATTCAGTTAAAGCTTCTTCATAAAAATTTTCAGCAGCGGCTTCAAATTCGATTTCAATATTTAGTCTTTCTAATTCTGCCTTGACCTCTGCGTGCTTTGCTGCAATTATTTCAGGCGTATTCTGGTAGCAATCCATCATGATATGTGGCGTTGCAATCAGTTTTTTATAACCCAACTCTTTAAATTTCAAAATCATACCAATACTATGATCCAAAGTAGCAGCACCATCATCTATACCAGGCAGTAAGTGGCTATGCATATCTACACCTATCGTTGAAAAATCAAACGGAGGTAATTGTATTGCTTGTTTTTTTTTCGAAAATAGAGAGAAGAGTCCCATAACTATCTATTAGAATACATGTCGGAATAATATTTTTGATAATCTCCACTTGTTACTTCCTTCACCCATTCTTCATTGGATAAATACCAATCCACTGTTTTATCCAATCCTTCTTCAAATGTAATAGAAGGTGTCCAACCTAATTCTTTTTCCAATTTTGAAGCATCAATAGCATAACGCATATCATGCCCAGAACGATCCGTAACATACGTGATCAAACTTGCAGAAGTTCCAGGTTCACGCTTTAATTTTTCGTCTAACATGTTACATAAATAATGGACTAAATCAATGTTTTTCCATTCATTTAGACCTCCTACATTATATGATTCTCCGTATGTTCCTTGAAAGAAAATCGTTTCAATGGCACGTGCATGGTCTTCCACCCACAACCAATCACGAATATTTTCTCCTTTTCCATATACAGGCAAAGGTTTCATATTTACGATATTTTGAATCATTAAAGGAATCAATTTTTCAGGAAAATGGTGACTTCCATAATTATTGGAGCAATTACTCATTTTCACTGGGAAATTGTAGGTATGAAAAAAAGCATTTACAAAATGATCAGAGGATGCTTTAGATGCAGAATAAGGACTTCTTGGATCGTAGGAAGTAGTTTCTGTAAACAACCCTTCAGCACCAAGTGAACCATAGACTTCATCTGTAGAAACATGGTGAAATGTATGTTTTTCAGTCAAATCCCAATAGGATTTTGCTTCGTTTAATAAATTTAATGTACCAATAACGTTCGTCATTGCAAACTCCATAGGACCTTCAATCGATCTATCCACGTGTGATTCCGCCGCTAAATGAATTACATCTGTAATATGATATTTTTCGAATACTGCTTTTACATCTGCTTGAGAGCAAATATCTCCCTTTACAAAATGATAATTTGTTTTTCCTTCTAAATCTTTTAAGTTGGAAAGATTTCCAGCGTAAGTCAATTTATCAAAATTAACAATGGTATGCTCCGGATATTTGTTTACAAATAAACGTACAACATGTGACCCGATAAAACCTGCTCCCCCTGTAACTAATATATTCATTTTATGACAATTATATTTTATAAACTCCAGTATTCTAACTGTTTTATTTTACCTCTATAAATCCCTTTGATATCTGCAAAAGTTCCTTTACCATCGATTAATAAAGACTTAAAATATGCTTCTGTTAAGCCCATATAATCCTTATGGTTGACAGCAACGATTATAGAATCATACAAACCTTCAGGCTGTTCATGAAGCCCAATCCCATATTCATGTTCCATCTCACTAGAGGAAGCATGTGGATCTACTAAATCAACAGTTACTTGATAAGATTGTAATTCTTTTACAACATCAATCACCTTCGTGTTTCGGATATCTGTAACATCTTCTTTAAATGTCGCACCCATTACCAATACACGTGTATCTTGAATGTGTTTTCCTTGCGCAATCATTTTTTTTACAATTTGCTTCGCAATATAACCACCCATAGAATCATTCACAAAACGTCCACTTGTAATTACTTTAGATATATATCCTGCTTGTGCGGCTTTATGGGTTAAATAATATGGATCTACACCAATACAGTGTCCACCAACTAATCCTGGAAAGAATTTCAAGAAGTTCCATTTTGTTCCAGCAGCCTCTAACACATCAAATGTGTTAATTCCCAATTTGTTGAATATAATCGAAAGTTCATTTATTAGCGCAATATTAACATCACGTTGGGTGTTTTCGATAATTTTTGCCGCTTCAGCAACTTTGATCGAAGAAGCTCTGTGCACACCTGCATCCACCACAATTTCATAGGTAGATGCTATATTATCCAACGATTCTGGACAACAACCAGAAACAATTTTAGTAATATTTCTCAGCGTATGTTCTTTATCTCCCGGATTGATACGTTCTGGCGAATATCCCAGCATGAAATCTTGTCTAAACTTTAAACCAGACTCTTTTTCTAAAACTGGCACACAATCTTCTTCCGTACAACCAGGATAAACCGTAGACTCAAACACCACATAATCCCCTTTTTTAAGTACTTTCCCCACAGTAGAAGAAGCACCCAATAAAGGTTTTAAATCTGGAACATTTGCTGAATCAATAGGTGTTGGAACAGCAACAATAAAAAAAGTCGCTTCTCTTAGATCTTCTAAATCTGCCGTAAAATGAATATCGCAACCATCAAAAGCCGAAGCCTCTAATTCTTGACTTGGATCGATATTATTACGCATCATATCTACCCGTGCTTGATTGATATCAAAACCAATAACTTGTATCGATCTTGCGAATTCTAACGCAATCGGTAGACCAACATAACCTAAACCAATAACTGCTAATTTAGTTTCTTTATTAATTAACTTTTGATACATTGAGTTGCTCATTTCGTACGTTATAAATTCGTTCAATAATCTCTACTACCTTTAAACCTTCTAAAGCATTGGTTGTTGCTGTAGCTTTTCCTTTTAATGTTTGAACCACATTGGAAATTAAAAAATGATGGTTGGCTGCGGAACCTTTGTAAGGACCATAATCATTTGCAGGACTAGATTCAGCTAAAATAGGCATTTCATATCCTGGGATATTACAAACTTCCACTTCATTCATATATTGTCCTCCAATTTTGACACTCCCTTTACTTCCAATAATTGTCATGGAACTTTCAAGATTTTTATCTGTCACAGCTGTGGAATAATTAATTGAACCCATTCCTCCATTCAAGAAATCAAAAGAAACAAATCCAGAGTCTTCAAAATCAGTCGTTTCTTGGTGCGTAAAATCTGCGAAGTTACCTTTGATATTATCTATATCTCCGAACAACCAATACATAATATCAATAAAGTGAGAAAATTGTGTAAACAAAGTACCACCATCTAATTCCTGCGTTCCTTTCCACCCTCCTTTTTTATAGTAGCGTGCGTCTCGGTTCCAATAACAATTTAATTGCACCATAAAAATATCTCCTAATATTTTTTCTTGCACCACTTTTTTTATCCATTCAGAGGGAGGAGAATATCTATTTTGCATGACACAAAATACGTTGCGAGACATTTGTAACGATTTAAAAATGACTTTTTCACACTCTTCTTTGGATAAGCCCATCGGTTTTTCACACACCACATGTTTTTTTGCCTCCAATGCCTGGATAGATTGTGTCGCATGTAAACCATTAGGCGTACAAACATTAACAACGTCAAATTCTAATTTAGAATTCAGTAGTTCTTCTACCGTATTAAAAAATGGAATTTCAGTTGTAACACCACATTCTTCCGCACTTCGTACGTCAACCATAGCAACTAATTCTGCCTCAGGATCGCGCGAAATCATTTCTGCATGACGCTTTCCGATATGTCCAGCACCTACAACTGCAAATCTTACTTTTTCGTTCGTTACAATCATTTGCTTATTTTAATGACCTTATTATTTTCTAACTTATATTTTTCTCCGCTTTCAGAGCATATAGCAAATCCTTCATTATTAAATTCTAGTCTTTGTCCGTATTCACTCATCCAACCTAATTGACGAGCAGGATTACCAACCATTAAAGCGTATGGGGCTACTGTTTTTGTAACTACAGCCCCCGCTCCTATAAAAGCAAACTCTCCAATATCATGACCACAAACAATTGTAGCGTTTGCTCCAATAGAAGCGCCTTTACGAACAACTGTTTTTAAATATTCATTTTTACGATTAACTGCACTTCTTGGATTCATAACATTCGTAAAAACCATGGATGGTCCTAGGAAAACATCATCTTCACAAATAACCCCCGTATAGATCGAAACATTATTTTGAACTTTGACATTTTTGCCTAAAATTACATCTGGAGAAACAACTACATTCTGACCAATATTACAGTTATCACCAAGTATACAATTTGGCATAATGTGCGAAAAATGCCATATTTTGGTCCCATTTCCAATTGTACAACCGGCATCAATAATAGCCGTTTCGTGCGCAAAATAATCCATTATTTTACAATATAATTATCAAAATTATTATGCTCTTTATGTCTCAATTCTTCTTCCGAAAGACTGCAAAAATATTCATACGTCAATTTTAAACCTTCACTACGAGAAACTTTTGGTTCCCATCCTAAAATTGCCTTCGCTTTGGTAATATTTGGTTGACGTTGTTTAGGATCATTGACTGGTAAATCATGGTAAACAACCTTTTGATCGGTATTAGTCAATTTAATAATTTCTTCCGCAAATTGACTAATCGTTATCTCATCTGGATTCCCAATATTCACTGGTTCTGCGTAATCAGAATGTAATAAACGGAAGATCCCTTCTACCAAATCATCCACGTAACAGAAAGAACGTGTTTGAGATCCGTCTCCAAAAATGGTTAAATCCTCTCCTCTTAATGCTTGACCAATAAAAGCTGGTAATACACGCCCATCATTCAAACGCATTCTTGGACCATACGTATTGAATATTCGTACAATTCTAGTTTCTAAACCATGATAGGTATGGTATGCCATGGTCATTGCTTCCTGGAATCGTTTTGCTTCATCGTAAACACCACGAGGTCCTACAGGATTAACATTTCCCCAATATTCTTCCGGTTGTGGATGTACCGTTGGATCTCCATAAACTTCAGAAGTAGAAGCAATTAACACACGTGCTCCCTTCACCTTCGCTAAACCTAAACAATTATGAATTCCTAAAGAACCAACTTTTAAAGTTTGAATTGGAATTTTCAAATAATCAATTGGACTTGCAGGAGATGCGAAATGTAAAATATAATCTAACTCACCAGGTACATGAATAAATTTAGAAACATCGTGATTATAAAATTCAAAATTTTCTAATTTAAAAAGGTGTTCGATATTTTTTAAACGTCCAGTAATCAAATTATCCATGGCAATTACATGGTAATTCTCTTTGATAAAACGATCACACAAATGCGAACCTAAAAATCCAGCTGCTCCAGTGATTAATATTCTTTTTCTTCTTTCCATATTGCTTATTTTTCAACAATAGAACGACCTATTGAACTATAATAAAAACCTCTTTCATTCATTTCATTTAAATCAAAAAGATTTCGTCCATCAAAAATTACTTTATCTTTTAACAAATTAGCAATCTTATCAAAATCAGGATTTCTAAAAATACCCCACTCTGTACAAACTACTAATGCATCCGCATTTTCAAGTGCTTCATATTCATTACTAGCATACGTAATTTTATCTCCAATTACACCCTGTACATTTGGCATAGCCTCAGGGTCAAAAGCAGTAATGGTAGCACCTGCATCTACTAAAGCATCTATAATATATAAAGCCGGAGCTTCACGAATATCATCCGTATCTGGTTTGAAAGCTAAGCCCCAAAGTGCTATTTTTTTACCTTTCAAATCACCACGAAAGAAGTTTTTAATTTTTGGAATTATAACTGTCTTTTGCTCTTCATTCACAGTCATCACAGATTTCAATATTTCAAAAGAAAAATTGTATTCATTTCCAGATTTTACTAATGCCTGAACATCTTTCGGGAAACAAGACCCCCCATATCCAATACCAGGAAATAAGAATCGTTTTCCGATACGCTCATCCGAACCAATACCAATTCGAACTTTATCTACATCCGCACCAACTAATTCACAAAAATTTGCAATCTCATTCATGAACGTAATTTTCGTTGCAAGAAATGAATTCGCTGCATATTTAGTTAATTCAGCAGATTTTTCATCCATAAAAATTATCGGATTACCCTGACGTACAAATGGTTTGTATAATTGATCCATTGTTTTTTTCGCTCGGTCCGAAGAAGTACCAATTACAACTCGGTCTGGCTTCATAAAATCATCTACCGCAAAACCTTCGCGCAAAAACTCTGGATTAGAAACCACGTCAAAGTCAACAGTTGCATTTTTAGCCATTGCTAAACGCACTTTTTCTGCGGTACCAACTGGAACTGTACTCTTGTCAACTACTACTTTATAATCCGTAATGATTTTACCTAATTCTTCTGCAACTCCTAAGATATAAGATAAATCTGCTGAACCATCTTCACCTGGAGGAGTTGGCAAAGCTAGAAAGATAATTTCAGCATCTTTAATACCTTCTAATAAGTCGGTTGTAAAAACTAAACGATTTGCTTTGATATTTCGTTCGAATAAAACATCTAGATGTGGCTCATAAATCGGAATTTCTCCATTACGCATCATTGCTACTTTTGCAGCGTTGTTATCCACGCAAATTACTTGATTACCAGTTTCAGCAAAACAAGTGCCGGTAACTAAACCAACATAACCTGTTCCAATAACAGCTATTTTTTTCATGCGTTTGTGTTTATAAAATGAATAATGTGTTTTGTAATATATTCTAATTGTGCTACTTCCATCTCTGTGTGAATTGGAAATGAAAGGACTTGTGTTGTCAATAAATTTGTTATTGGTAAATCTTGATTCTCTTTACCAAATGCTTTGAACATTCCTTGCTTATGGGCAGGAAGCGGATAATAAACCATCGATGGAATTCCATGTTCAGTTAAATAATTCACTAATGCTGTTCGATCAACACCCTCTAATTTAACCGTATACTGATGAAAAACATGGGAAGATTTAGGGTTTCTTGCTGGTATTGTTATTTGCTTTACAGACTCAAAAGCTGCATCATAATAAGCCGCAACTTTTTGTCGGGCAGCACAATAATTATCTAAATCTTTTAATTTAATCTTTAAAATTGCAGCTTGAATCGTGTCTAATCTAGAATTACAACCTACCACTTCATGATGGTATTTAATAACTTGGCCATGATTAGCAATCTTTTTCAAAGTAGCAGCTAGATGTGCGTCATTCGTATACATCGCACCACCATCGCCATAACAACCTAAATTTTTAGACGGAAAAAAAGAGGTACAACCAACATCTCCCATCGTACCTGCTTTGGAAACTGTACCATCTTTGTGTGTATAGGTAGCGCCAATTGCTTGTGCTGTATCTTCAATAACAGCAAGTTGGTGTTTTTTTGCAATCTCTAATATAGCATCCATGTCTGCACATTGTCCATACAAATGTACTGGTACGATTGCCTTTGTTTTTGGAGTTATAGCTTCTTCAATTTTAGAAGGATCTATGCAAAAAGTATCCGGAAGCACATCAACAAATACAGGTACTAAATGTAATAAAGCAATCACCTCTGTCGTAGCAATATACGTAAAAGAAGGCGTAATCACCTCATCTCCTGGTTTTAAACCTAAAGCCATTAATGCAATTTGTAAGGCATCTGTACCATTCGCACACGGAATAACATGCTTCACATTCAAATATTTTTCTAAATCCGAACGAAATTCACCCACTTCTGGTCCATTAATAAAATTAGCTTGTTCAATCACATCGATAATTGCAGCATCAATTTCTGTTTTTATCTTTCTATATTGTGACTGTAAGTCAACCATTTGTATTTTTTTCATTCGTCGTTTTTTTCCGAATATTTAAGCGTTATTATTGCTTTTTAGTTTAATTTACAAAAGTAATTATTTTGATTTTAATTCCTTGAAATTATTACACTTTTAAACTCGAAATTTCAAATCCTTAATCCAAATATCGTCAAATTCATTTTTCAATGTATCTTTGAGTTATGCAACGACAGTTACTAATACTCCTTACTCTTCTGTCTACTTCACTTCTTGCCCAAAGAAATGTAAGTTCTGAAACAATAGCAACTCCTTGGATTGGTATTCATTATGGTTTAAATCAGCCAACAAATGATTTACAAGAACGCTTTGGTTTATTAAATAATCTTGGATTTAATGCTGGTTATAAAACGAAACGAAATTGGTTTTTGGGTACGGACGTAAATTTCTTTTTTGGAAATCAAATTAAAACTGGAGACATCTTAAAAAACCTTCGAGATTCGTATGGTAACATAACGGATATCAATGGAGATGTTGCAGCAATTTTACTTTTTTCGAGAGGATATAATGCTAATCTTTCCTTTGGTAAAATAATACCAATATTTGGTTCAAACCCAAACTCTGGAATTTTTATTCAAGCAGGTGCTGGGTATATGCAATACCATATTCGCATTGAGTCTAATAAACAAGTTATTCCACAAGTAGAATTAGATTATCGTAAAGGCTATGATCGATTAACTGGCGGTTTTTCTACAAATGAATTTTTGGGATATGCCTACATGGCAAATAATGGATTAGTTAACTTTTATGCTGGATTTTACTTTTTACAAGGGTATACTTACAATCAAAGAAGTATCTTTTATGATCAACCTGCCGAAAAAGTTTCTACAAGTTTACGTTATGATAACCTTTACGGATTTAGAGTTGGTTGGTTAATACCAATCTATAAAAGTAAACCAAAAGAATTTTATTACGATTAACACATGTCCTTGCTTTACAATTTTTCCGTTAGAACTTATGCTTACTTATTGTGGCTAATCCAAGGGTTTCATCCAAAAGCAAAAGCATGGATTCAAGGTCGTAAAAATTATTGGAGAAGATTACCAATTATCCACGAAAATCTGTCTGTCTTTTGGTTTCATTGCGCGTCTTTAGGTGAATTCGATCAAGGGATACCAGTGATGAATTTATTAAAAGAGAAAAATCCAAATTGCAAAATTCTGGTTACCTTCTTTAGTCCTTCAGGCATGGAGCATTACCATAAACGTAATCACACAGCTGATTTCGTGTATTATTTACCAATCGATACCACTCGTAATGCAAAAAAATTATTAAACCATTTTAAACCCAAAGTAGTATATTTTATAAAATATGAATTCTGGTTAAACTATATTTTTGAAATCAAAAAACGTAAAATTCCGTTATATAGTATCAGTTGTATTTTAAGACCATCCCAACTTTTTTTTCGTTGGTACGGAAGTTACTTTCGGAAAGGATTAAAAGCATTCGATAATTTCTATGTTCAAAATATAGAAACGAAGCATTTACTAGAAAAAATTGGAATCAACAAAGTTATAATCACTGGAGATACACGTTTTGATCGCGTACTCGAAAATAAAAAATCAGTCACAGAAGACCTGGTAATAAGTGATTTTCTTCAAGGAAAAAAAGCTCTTATTTTAGGAAGTTCTTGGCCCACCGAAGAGCAATTATTTCAGCATTATTTTACAGAAGACTCTGAGAAAATTATCATTGCACCGCACGATATCTCCGAAAATCATTTACAAGCTATCGAAAAACGCTTTCAAAACACAATTATACGTTATTCCAATTATTCGAACGAGAAAGACAAATCGATATTATTAATTGATTGTATCGGAAAATTAGCCAATGCATACGCCTATGGAAAAATCGCATTTATAGGTGGTGGATTTACTGGAAAATTACATAATACCCTAGAACCGGTGGTGTTTGGTCTGCCAGTGATCTTTGGCCCTAAACACACAAAATTTCCAGAAGCACAACAATTTATAGATGCAGGAATTGGGTTTTCCATTCAAACCCATGAAGAATTGTCAGATACAATAGAATATATAGAGTCCAATTTGCAGGAATTACAAACAAAATGTATCCAAGAAATTGAAAATTCAAAAGGGGCTGCTGCAAAAATCATAGAGCGTTAAAAAAAGTTAAGGTTGGTTACATCTCGCAGATTAATTTTACTTTAGGATGTTTATTTGTTGCAATGCTTAAAATTAGAATTAATTGGATCATCGGAATTGTGTCTTTAGCAATGATATCATTGTTACTTATTCAATTTTACCAAGTATCTCAGCAATACAACCAAAAATCAGAAGAATTTAAAGACAAAGTAAAAACGCTAATCGAGCGCATTGCAATTCGCCATGAGAAAGCGATTGAACTTCGAAAGTACTTACATGTTGTTAACAAAGATTTTAGTCCTGAATATAAAGACATACTCAAAAAGGAATTTCAGAATTTATTAACTTCTGAAGAAAGTATCAGTATCCGCGACACGGTTTTACTTGAGAATGGAAAATTTAATAAATACCTTATTATTCAGGGTTCTGCATTTGATACCATTTCTGGATTAAAAACGGAACATCAAGTATTAGCCAAAGATGTACGCAATATCCAACAAATTTTTAATCAAGATATTGTAAAATCAAAACAAGCAAAAAGCGAACATGTGTCTAATCAATTAGACCAACGCGTAATGCAACAAATCTTTAAAAAATCGAAACTCATCAATGAAATGTTATTTGTTGCCTTTCATGACAATACATTTCTAGCACCAGAAAAAAGAATCGATATCCATTTTCTTGATTCTATTATTGCCTACGAGGCTAGGATGGATAAACTTCCAAAAGAATTTCGCTTTGTAGTAAAAAATGAAAGTAACGAAGCAATTCATTTTAACACAACAACTTCGCATTACGCATGTGCTATTGACACCACAAATGCTTTCAAAACACAATTATTTCCATCCAATATTATCGATGAAAGTCTCTTTCTTTATCTGAAATTTCCGACAGAAAAATCGTTTCTGTTTCATGAAATGTTTATTCCTTTTAGCATTAGCCTATTACTTGTTTTACTAATCCTATATGCGATATCTTTCATGTTTAAAACAATTATCACACAAAAAAAATTAAGCGAATTGAAAAATGACTTCATCTCCAATATGACGCATGAATTTAAAACACCAATCGCTACCATTTCACTTGCTTGCCAGGCACTACGCGACAAAGATTTAATGGGAGAAGAAAACAAAAAAACAGAACCATTTGTTCATATGATTAATCAAGAGAATAATCGGCTGGAATTACTTGTAGAACGCATACTTCAAAGTGCTGCTATTGACAAAAAAGATATCGAATTAAAAAAAGAAGAAATTAATTTAACCGAAATTTTGGAGGAATTATGTGCACATGCGCAATTTAGAATAAAAGATCTTGGGGGAGAGATTATCCAAAATTTGGATGTTATACCAATACATATTATTGCTGACAAAATGCACACTGTAAATGTTATTTCCAACCTCATAGATAACGCAATAAAATACAGTAAAGAAACTCCAAAAGTTACGGTGGAATTAATGAAAAATCCCCAATTCATTGTAATAAATATCAAGGATGAAGGGATTGGAATACCTAAAGAACATATCGGAAAGATTTTCGATAAATTATATCGCATTCCAACAGGAAACGTGCATAACGTTAAAGGATTTGGTCTTGGATTAAGTTATGTAAAAGCAATAATCACCTTGAATGATTGGAAATTAGATGTGAAAAGTCAAGAAAATATAGGTTCGGAATTCGGTATACAAATTCCTTTAACTACTAAAAATGAAGCACATGGAAAATAAATTAAACATTTTACTAGCAGAAGACGATGATAACTTAGGGTTATTATTACATACTTTTCTTTCCTCTAAAGGATATAACGTCAAATTGGCGCGTAATGGAAAATTAGCATTAGAACATTTTAATTCAGAGAAAGTTGACTTCTGTATTTTGGATGTAATGATGCCAGTAATGGATGGAATTGCAACTGCAAAAGAAATACGTGAATTGAATAAACAAGTGCCTATTTTATTTTTAACTGCAAAATCCCTAGAAGAAGATAAATTAGCAGGGTTTGCCGTAGGAGCAGATGATTATTTAACGAAACCTTTTTCCATGGAAGAATTAATTGCGCGTATTGAGGCAATTAGTAGAAGAAGTTCCATTAAAAATCATGTGGAAGATAGTAAAATCCAAATTGGAACTATCGTCTTTGATACACAATCACGTATGCTTCATTTACATTCTGGAGTCGTTAAATTAACAACAAAAGAAAATCAACTATTGCATTTATTAACTAAAAACACCAACGAAATTATCGATCGCCAAGCAACTCTGCGAGCAATTTGGGGGGATGACAATTATTTTAATGGTAGAAGTATGGATGTGTATATTGCGAAATTGCGAAAATTATTAAAAGAAGATCCAGCAATCGAGATTATGAATGTACATGGAAAAGGATTTCAATTGATTGTGAAGTAAGTACCATATTCCACTTTAGCAGTCTTAAAAATTGCATAATCACTTAACTCGGAAAATAAACCAAAATTAAAATAAGGTTTAACGTCAAATTGTTTTTTTTCATCATTGGTAAAAACTAATTGAAGCATAAAATTTTGTGTGGTGTTTACTTCTTTTACTCTTGGATTCATTGCAATTATTTTACAATAATAGGTCCATAAAACATTGAAATTACTGGCATAACCTTCTTTTTACATAAAGTTATAGCTTTTAGCTTTATTAGTAATAATTTATAATTGTAATTTTACATCATTATGAAATATCTAATCATTGGCCTTGGAAATCCAGGTTATAAATACGAAGAAACACGTCATAACATCGGTTTTAAGGTCGTGGAAGCCTTCGCAAAGGAATGCGAAGAAACTTTTGAAGTTAAGAAACTTGGAGAACTTGCACAGGCAAAATATAAAGGAAGACAAATTCTACTTTTAAAACCGAATACTTTCATGAATTTAAGTGGGAAAGCAGTTAATTATTGGATGCAAACCGAAAAAATTCCGATAGAAAATATTCTAGTGATAACGGATGACTTGGCACTTCCTTTTGGCAAGTTACGTATGAAGGGAAAAGGGAGTAGCGGTGGACATAATGGATTAAAAGATATTCAAGCAGTTTTAAATTCGACAGAATATGCACGTTTACGCTTTGGTGTTGGAGATGAATTCAAACCAGGTCATCAAGTAGATTATGTGCTAGGAGAATGGAACGCGCATGAAAAAGCAACCCTGGAAGATCGTATTAAAATTGCAATGGAATTCATCAAAGGATTTTCTACTATCGGCATTGGATTAACAATGACCAATTGGAATGGGAAATGAGTGACGAGTTATGAGTGACGAAGTGAAGAATAAAGTACGACGAACTATATAAATAAAAAGAGGCTGTCTCAAAACCAATTTGAGTAGCCTCTTTTTTATTTTCTATAGATTTCCTTAAAAATTCAATTTTCCATTTTCGGAAGATTCTCACGGAGTAAAAAAGTATTTTAAAGTCTAAAACAGCCCTTTTAGGCTGCTTTTTTCCTAATATTTTGAGCTATTGCTAATAATCCCCATTCGATTTCAACTTTATCCCTACCACGAAGCATAAATCGTTTAAATTTATGGTTGTTTTTAATGTTTCCAAAAACAGGTTCTACATCAAAACATCTTTTTTTCCTTTTCTCTATTCCTTCTTCGCTGTTTAATAATGTAAATGCTTTTAATCGTTGTCTGTTTAGATTTTCATTTACTTCAATGGTACGATTTCCTTTTGATTTATGACATTTCCCATTTAATGGACAACTTGAACAGTTTTGAGCTTGATATTTTTTAACATTTTGTTCAAAGCCTGTACTAGTTCTTTTTACCGTTGAACCAATATAGTGCATTTGTTGCCCCATTGGACAGATGTAGCTATCGCTTTCTTGTTGATAATATAGTTTGTCAGAACTAAAAGGACTTTTATCTTGAGTAGCTTGATGTTGCTGTTTATCAAACATATTGTATTTAACAAATGGTCTGATTTTTCTTTTTTCTAATAAGTCATAGTTTTCTTCAGAGCCATAACCAGCATCTGCTGTGATAGATGTTGGATTTACACCATAACTTTTTTTAAATTGTTCTAAATGACTTTTTAAAGTTCTTGTATCTGTAGGGTTTGGGTGTATCGTGTAATTTACAATACATTGGTTAGAGGTTGATATTTGCACATTATAACCTGGTTTTAATTGACCATTTTTCATATGGTCTTCTTTCATCATCATAAAAGTTGCATCAGGATCTGTTTTACTATAGCTATTACGTTCGCCTAATATCTCTTCTTGGATTTCATATTTTTCAATATTCTCAACAAAGTTTTTTGAAATGTAACGCATCTTGGCTTTTGCTTTATTGGAAGCTTGTTTGTTCTTGTTTAATACCTTATTTAACTTCTCTACGGTATCTTTTACTTTTTCAGTATCTATTGTAGTAAAATCAGGAGGGTCAGGTAAACTATCTTCCTTATCAGCTATGGTTTGAGCGTACTCCCAAATTTCAGCTAATTGCTTTTTCATTTTTTCTTTATTAGTCTGAATCGATTTTTTCCAAACAAAGGTGTACTTATTAGCATTAGCTTCTATTTTGGTTCCATCCGTATAAATCTCCTCAATACTAATAAGACCTTCTTGTACTAACAACTTAACTACTTGCTCGAAAATAGCGCGTAAAGCATCTTTTAGTCTAACTCCTCTAAATCTATTAATCGTATTATGGTCAGGATAATTCATTGCACTTAACCACATGAAGTTGATATTTTCCTTACAAGCAACCTCTAATTTTCTACTAGAATAAACATTGGTTACATAACCATAAACTAATATTTTCAGAAGCATCTGTGGATGATAACTAGAAGTACCTGTAGATTGATATGCTGAAAGAAGTGGTTCGATGTTTACACTATTAATAACATCATTAACTATTCTTACAGGATGGTCTTTAGATATTAATTCTTCTAAAGATGGTGGTAACATCATGATTTGATGTTGATTGTATGGTTTGAATGTAGGAAAACGCTTTGCCATATAAAATCAATAATACAGGTTAAATACACTGATTATCAATTAAATAACAAAATGTTATTCTGATTTTTTAAGTAAAAAAAGAAGCTGTCCTTTTGAGACAGCCTCTTTTTTTTTGTCCGTTAATGAGATATAGACATATATATAATATCTTATTCTATTTCAAATCCCTGTGAAAATGTAACAAAAATTCTTACTAAATTATATGTCATAAAAAAAGTCTAACTTGAGGTTAGACTTTTTTTATATTAATAAAATTATTAATTAGTTAAATTTGAATTATCCAATCTTCTTTTAATCCTTTTAATGTATCTATTAAAGGATTATAATAACTTGTTCTATTCAATTCTTTTAGTTTTCTATATGGGTATAATGATTTGTTTCCAAACTCATCCTCTATAATTACATTTAAGCGATTAAAGAAATCTATATTAAGTTCTTTACCTAGTTCTTTTACAAATCTTACCGAACTATCAACAGAGCAACCAGAAGCACTTGCTGTTGTTTGATCTACTACAAATGCAATCGTATATTCATTTAACATACATGCCTTTGCTTTTAATGGCGTGCTATGTGCTTTCCAATTAATTGCAAATTGTTCAAGATTTTCTTGTACGAAAAGAGCTTCTGTTGGTGTTATAGGTCGGCTTGAATTATATAGCCATATACGACTATCATCTGAAAAGCCCTCAAATAGAT
>CANFHU010000002.1 GCA_947446925.1 Flavobacteriia bacterium | reverse complement strand
AGTTTAATTGCAGAACATGCAGTGTGCAATTCCAAGAATCCATTAAATTTTAACCATTCAGAGAACTCCTCTTCCCCTTCGATTGCTTTCGCCCATGCCAATAATATTTTTGGAGGATAATCCAAAGCCTTCATCGGTACTACTTTTTTCTCTTTATCGGAAGGAATGTGTACCTTTTTTTTCTTTTTAAACATGGCAAAAATCTTAGTGAGCATAAAATAAATAAGAAACTAGAATTGCTGTAACTACTCCAACAATATCTGCAATAATACCACCCATAGCAGCATAACGTGTGTGTTTGACTTTGACTGCACCAAAATATACTGCTAGTACATAAAAAGTAGTTTCAGTACTTCCTTGGAACGTCGCTGCTAATTTCCCTACAAAACTATCTACACCAAAGGTTGTCCAAGATTCCACCATTAAGGCACGCGCTCCACTTCCAGAGAATGGTTTCATAAATGCTACAGGAAGCGCATCTACAAATTGGGTAGCGGTTACACCTATCGCTACAAGTCCCATTTTAATTCCATCAATTAGGGCTTCAAGCGCACCACAGGAACGAAAAACAGCAATCGCTGCTAACATTGCAACTAGGTATGGAACAATTCCAATCGCAACTTCAAAGCCACCTTTTGCGCCTTCAATAAACTGATCGTATACATTGACTTTAGAACGAATTGCTAACACAATGAAGAAGATAATAATTAGAAATAAAAACAAGTTACTACCCACCGAAGAAATTGGTTGAATAAATTGCGGATGATTATAAAGTAGTACCAATAATCCAACAATTAAAGCGGTTAATGACCCCACATACAACAAAACCACTTTATTTAATAAATTGATTTTTTGTCTTATTCCAACATAAATCAATGCAGCCAATGTAGCGAAAAAGGTTGCTATTAAAATTGGAAGAAAAACCTCGGAAGGAGAAGCGGAACCGTTAGCAGCTCGTAACGACAAAATACTAATTGGTATGATTGTTAATCCCGAAGCATTCAATACCAAAAACATAATTTGTGCATTCGTTGCTGTATCTGGTTTAGGATTTAAGGTTTGTAACTCCTTCATTGCCTTTAGTCCCATTGGAGTCGCAGCGTTGTCTAAGCCTAACATATTTGCGGAAATGTTCATCATCATCGATCCAATAGCCGGATGACCTTTTGGAACTTCAGGAAATAATTTAGAGAACAATGGAGAAACTAGTCGCGTCATAATTCGTATGGCTCCCCCTTCTTCTCCGACCTTCATAAAACCAAGCCACAAACATAAAGCACCTGTAAAATACAAAGAGATTTCAAATCCTGCTTTTGCAGCGTCAAACAAGGACGTAACCATTTTTTCAAAAATAGTCAGATCCTGCCAAAAAAGTAATTTTGAAAGCCCTGTCACCAGTGCAATTAAAAACATACCTATCCAAAGTCTATTCAATAACATAAGAACGAAGTTCGGTAATTAACCCGCGACGTTGGAAGCGTGTTGTAAACAAATATTAACAAAGTTTTCAATAAACAAAGTTCCTTGATTTCCAGAAACCTCAGGATGAAATTGCACACCAAACAAAGGTTTTGTAGTATGACACATCGCTTCATTCACACATGCGTCCGAAACGGCTAATAATCTAAAATCTTTTGGTAAAGAAATCGACTCACAATGATCTTCCACCATCTCAAATTCGACAGGTAATTTTTCGAATAAAGGATGCTCCTCCAAAGATTCTATTGTCTGCCAATCGCGGTCTTCTTTTTGACGTGACGGTCTCGCACCATGCAGTAAACCTAGCATTTGGTGACCAAAACAAATCCCTAAAACAGGAATTTCAATTTCTTTAAGAAACGCTAACTGCGTTACGTGTTTAGAGTAATCAATTTCTGTAATTAAAATCGGAGCACCAGAAATAATTATTCCTTTTTTATCTATGGTATTTTCTTGTTGCACTTCCCATAATCCAATGGTTTGATAATCCATTTGAAGATCAACCGCTTCCTCGATAAAAGGTGTTTTTTGACTCCCACAGTCGATGATTAAAATCATACCTTTCGTATTAACGTATTACATTTATGTGGCCAATTTTCGAATATTCTTTTCCTGTCTGGTTCTCTTTAAATTCTAACTTCCAGACATATGTATTACTTCCAACAATTATATTATTATACGTTCCATCCCAACCAATTTCGACATTATGTGTTTCAAAAATTAGTTCTCCCCATCGATCATAAATAAATAAAGTATAATTAGTTGGATCTAAACCACTGGAGAAAATTGGTTTAAATGTATTATTAAACGCATCGCCATTTGGCGTAAATGTATTTGGGATATAATAAATTAAAGGTTCTTTGGAAGCAATTATTTGGGTATAACTATTCGAACAACCATCTTTCGTATTGGATGCAGTAAGTTTCACTGTATAATATCTCCCCTCTTCTTCCGGAAAAAAGTGAATTGCATCTTTCATAATGGAAGTAGGTTTCCCATCACCAAAATTCCATTTAAAATACTTCCCGTCTGAATTCGTTGTAAACCGAACTTCGGGATTTAGAATATCAATCGAATCGGGTGAAAAAACAAATGAGACAAATGGTTTATTTACAACCTCTACATACTTTAGTTTGACAATTGAATCTTTACATCCATGATTATCTGTAACAGCTAATGCAATGCTAAAAAATCCACTCTGACTATATTTATGTTTCGCTATCGATGATGTAATTCCATCCCCAAAATCCCAAATATTAGCATCACAAATTGGTTTAGACTTATCTAAAATCTCTAACGTGTCATCCACACAAATTTCTTTAACTG
This sequence comes from Flavobacteriia bacterium, assembly GCA_947446925.1. Taxonomy (GTDB): domain Bacteria; phylum Bacteroidota; class Bacteroidia; order Flavobacteriales_D; family Crocinitomicaceae; genus CANHVK01. Next base: position 221,284 of record CANFHU010000002.1, on the reverse strand, counting down.
AAGTAAAATCCGCTACTGGTAATCCATATACTGTAAATAATTTTGTGATTTTACATCCTTTATTATTTGTAAATGTAATCGAATCCTGTCCAGCCTTCAATCCAACAACTTGTCCAGACAATGAGTTTATTGTTAAGTTATTAGAAGTAGATTTCCAAGGTGTATTCATTGCTGGAGTTTGATTCGATTTTAATAATAATTGGCTTTTTTCACAAACAGAAAGTGGAAATGTAGTTATCATTGGTGAAGCATTTATGACAATTTCTTTAGTTATCTTACATCCAACATTATCCGTAAAAGTAATTATTGACTTGCCTGCGGTTAATCCTTGAGCTTCACCTGTATTTGAATCCACCGATGCTATCGCTCCATTCTCAGAAATCCATGCATTTGAAGATGCAGGTAGATGATTACTCGTAAATACAGTTTTATAACTTTCACAAAGATCAGGAACTGTGATTGTTGGTAGTGGATTTACGGTTACAAAAACAGTATCAAAATTCACACATAAATTCGCGTCAACACCTTTTAACAGATAATTTACACTATTAACTGGTTTGAAAGATACATTATCTTGCACTCCATTATCCCAAAAATAAGTAACAGCACCTTGCCCTTTAAGCGTTACCTCATCCCCAATACACACACTAAAATCGGTAACCGCTTTCACTTTCGGCAAAGGATTAATAGTAACATTTAACTTCTTTGTTACCGAACAATTATTTTCATCTGTGATTGTTAATCCATATTCTCCGGTATGAACTGCTGGAATTGATTTTAACGTTATTGTGGTATTTGCAACAGGTGGTATAACATCTACTACAGTAATTGGAACTGTCCAAATATAACTTAACACTGTTTTCGTAGCGGAATAATTTGCTTTAAGTTCTAATGGGGAATTTTCACACGGAATCTCATAACTCGGATTAAAAATAGGTAATTCATTTACTCGTACATACACAGAATGTGTGTCGCTACATGTATTAGCATCCGTTAATTGCAAGGTATATCTTCCTGAATCTGCAAGTGAAATAACGGGTATACTTGGATTTTGAGTGTTATTTGAAAAACCATTTTTATGGGTCCAAGCATAATTTTTAGCCCCTACCAAATCTGTTGTAAGATTTAACGATTGTAAGTCGCAAGGTGTGTTTGAAGTAACACTAAATACAGGCAGAGGATTTATGATTACAGAGGTTGTTGCAGTTGCTGAACAACCATTTGCATCCATACCTTTCAATGTAAATACTTCTCCAGAAATGGCATTTTTAATCCTTGGTTGTTGGATTAAAGAATCGTCAAAAAGAGCGGTGTTAGTACTTTTCCAACTCCACTTAGAGAGTACATCCCCACTTTGATTTAAACGTAAATTAGTATCATTCGCACACAAGGGGCCATTGTTGCTAACCGTAATAACCGGACTCGGCTTAACGGTAACCGTTACTTTTTTCGTATCGGAACATCCATTAATTGCACTAACTGTTATACTATAATCTCCATCATGCGTAGTAGGGTTAGCAGAATTTGAAACTAAAACAGTTTCAGAATTTGCCAAAGAAACTGGTCCGACCCATAAATAAGATTTAGCGTTCGAATAATTTGCTTTTACAGAAAAAGGGGTTGTCTCACATGGCGAAATTGCAGTTGGTGTAAAAATTGGGAGTGGTTTGATGGAAACAAAGATGGAATCCATTTTATAACAACCTTTTGAATCAGTATACTTCAAGTAATAATATCCACTATCCGATAATTGTGCAGATGAAATAATTGGATTTTGTAGCGTACTTGTAAATCCTTTTTTATGTGTCCAAACATACGATTTAGCACTAACAGAGGAACAATAGAGCGATAACGATTCTTTCTCACACGGGCTAGTAGTAGCCAGATTAAAAATTGGCAATGCAACTATAGATAAAGTGGTATTTGCAGACGCCTTACAGCCATTCGCATCCACCCCAAAAAGTGTAAACACTTCATTATTTATCGCTTTTTTAACTATCGGCTGTTTGATTAATGAGTCGCTAAACAATGCATTTGCATCACTTTTCCAACTCCATTTTGTTAATACATCTCCACTTTGATCTAACGAAAAAACAGTGTCGTTCGCACAGATAGGCCCTGAATTTGCAACCGTAATACTTGGTAAATTATTTACTACAACCTTAACACTAGCAACATTCTTACAACCATTAGCATCGGTACCTGTTACTTTATATACATTTGTAATTGTAGGAGCAAATGATTTATCATCCTGAATTCCATTATCCCATATATAACTGGTCGCCCCCTTACCTTTTAAAGTAATAGACGCCCCTTTACAAATTCCTGTATCTAGTTTTGTACTTACGTTTGGTAATGGATTTACAATGATTTTAAAAGTCATGGTTGGACCCTTACATGGATTTTTAAATGCATTTACTTTTATTATAGCTATTTCTTGTTGTGTTACTAAGGAGGTTTTAAATAAAGTATCCGTTATTCCCTTTATATTTAAACCTATTGCGCTATTCGAATTGGTCCATGAAAACGATTCTGGTGTATCCGAACTTGTAAAAGCAGGAATATCTACATTATCCCCTGCACACACAATAATATCTGTAAGTTGATCTGTTTTTGGCGTTACACATGTAGTTGATATACAATTTGCGGTCTCTGGTCCTGTACAATACCCTCCTATTGGAGTAAGTGTAAAATTGACCGTCTTACCCATCCCACTAACGGTAATGATTGTGTCCGTACTATTTGCTGAAATAGTTCCTGTAACCGCGGGTCCTGTATTATCTACGGTATAACTGAACGCGTAATTCGTTGCATTTTTAATCTTACCCCATGTAAATTGAACCGAATTATTCGTTCTATCCCCACACTGTAAATTCAACACTTGCTTTGGCATAACTGAAATAGTTACACTATTAGAAGTATCTATAGGACAAACTCCAGATTTCACGAGCACACGAAATTTAGTGGTATCGTTCAAGACTGGAGTTGCATACGTATTAGCAGTAGTAACAATATCATTCCAAAGAATAAATGGCTTAGTAGCACTTTGCCATTTTAAAATGGTGTTCCCATTACCAACTAACGTTAAATTACCACCTGTTTGACCAGCACATATGGCTGTAGATGTTCCTAAAATACCAGCAACACTTTTTGGATCCACCGATACTAACGCTGGAATTGCATATGCTTCAGGACATGTGCCACTTTTCACTACAGCTCTAAATTTAGTAGATTGATATATCGGACCCGATGTAAAAGTAGAAGTTAAAATTGCGGTATCTATCCATGTTGTAAATGGCGAAATTGCGTATTGCCATTTTGTAATTAAACCTGTTTTTCCGGTAAGTGTAAGTTGGTTGCTTGGCGAGCCATAACAAACTGTATGGCTATTATTTACAACACCACCAATGCTCGCAGAATCTATTTTCACAAGCACAGAATCTTTTAAATCCGTACGACAATTATTATTGTCTTTTACATCCACTAAGAAATATTTAAATACTCCTTCTTTTAAAGTATTTGCACTTAAAGTAGCGCTGTTTCCAGAACTTACCACCGTTTGATTTGTTCCGCCGTCCACATTATAGGTAAAAGTATAATTTGGCGTACCAGCAGAACCTGTAAAAATAATGGATGCGTTTGCATCCCCTTTACAAACAACTAAATCATTGCTTTTCGTTGCTAAAGGTAAAGGGTCATTAATAAGTGTAATTTTCGTAGTCGCTACAGCACATACTCCGGTTTTTACAGAAACTGCATCTAGAAAATTTCCCCAGGTTTTATCGGGTGTTGCATATTGCGAAACAAATTGCAAGGAATATTGTCCTGTGGTTGGAACCATATAACTTACATTATATACTTTCCATGCAGTTGTACCAGTTCCAAAAACCCCTAGCTTTGTTGAAACCCCACCAACCAGACCGATCATCACCTTTACAGAATCAATTCCCGCTCTACCTCTATGGGCAAAAGAAACATCAAGTGTACTTCCTGCATTTAAATTAATTTTTTGAAATAAAGTAGATTGTTGGGTTGCATTTAATTCAATATATTTTGTTCCTGAATATGGAGCAGGATTTGTTGTCCATATTTCAATTTTATTATCCGTTGCAGTAGTTTCCCAACAATTAGTAGCAATATTGGTATTAACAAAAATAGCAGTACTTGTATAATTCTCAAAATCACTGTTACACAATAAATTAGAAGGTGTAAAAATATTGCACACATAGTCCCCAGGCACAGTTGCTAAAAATGAATTGACATTTCCTGGATTAACTGCACCAGATGGAACTACCCATTGATAGGTGTTATTCACCGAAGGAGTGTTTGTAGCTGTTAACGTAGTGTAAACACCTTTACAAACATGCACAGAACTAGTAGTAATTGTATTGAGAGGAGTTATCGTTAATTGCGCAGGGTTAGTGCTATCACTACACAATCCAGTATTATCTTTTACAATACACTTAAACTTATAATTATTGTATTCTGCAGTTACACCAGTTAGTACAAGGTTTGCAGAATTTGCTCCTGAAAAAATTCCAGTATTCGTAACATCGACATAGGTAATACCACCATCTTTACTAACTTTCCAAAGATAGGTAGTAGCTCCAGATACAGACATGGAGAAATTAATCGTGCTACCCGGACAAGAAGTTAATGGAATTGGGTGTGAATTTATCACCGGTTTTACGCACAAGCAATTTGAAATTGTAACTAATAAGGAATCTTTGGTTCCGGAACAAGTACCTGTAGCCTCAACAATATAGCGCGTATCTACAATTGGACCTGGATTTAAAGATAAATTAGCTGTTGTTCCAATATTTGGAGTAAAACTTGAACCTACTCGTGACGACCACGTTAAAGTGGATGTTCCTATTCCAACAGCTTTTAATTCTAATGGATTAGTGTTTGGATTACAATAAATTTGATCTGGACCTGCATCCACTAACAATACACCTGAATTGGTTGCAATTGTATAATCACAAGTTGCCCCCAAATTACCATCAATCATGATATAATATTCATTACCAACCGTTAAATTGGTAGCTTTAAGCACATTGTTATCCATATTTGGTGAAGACCAAAAATTAGATTTTGGCACAATAGATGCACAATTACCCTCAAATACACCTGCTTGAATACCTAGTACATTACCAGCTTTTCCAGCCTTACAATTACTAACATAAATTGTAAATGTTGCAGCAGTCTCACTCGCGATAAAAGAAAGCCACGAATTATTTTCAATCGTTGCACCTCCATAAACCGCATGTTGTTGATAGGTTCCACCGGGTAAATCAATGGTATATGAACTCGAAGTGTTTCCACAATACCCATTTAAATCACAAATACGAGTTGGAGCAGAACAATTATCCCCTGCTGGAATATGTGAACCACATTCTGGTGGAGACGAAACACAAATATTAAAAGTACCTAAAAGCGCATTAACACTGGTTGCACAAACACGAATATATACATACGTATTGGGTGTTAACCCAGAGCGATCAAGTGTTAATGCACCTGAGCTGTAATCCGATCCAACTTCGTTTAGCGTTACACCGTTGTCAGGAGAAGTATATAAAGCCAAGGCTTCTAGTCCATCAATACCAACATTTTGAAGTATAACACTAATTCTTCCATTAGCAGGAACTTTTGCTTTAAACCAAACATCCGAAAACTGCCAAGTAGCATTTGTTACTGCTGTAATTAATTTTTCCGGATTGGATTTGGTGGATTTTGAAAGTGTATATAAGGAAAAATTACACGTTTGAGAAACAGGTAATTCTATCGCATTACCTACCAAATCATTCACATCTCCTAAATTTTTAAATGTACAAACTGAAGTATTAAACTCAAAATCAGTACCTCCTCCAACATTAAAAACACGGTAATAATAAGTTTTACCTACAACTAACCCTGTATAAGTTCTTTCTAAACGATTTTGAGGATTTGGAACACTCCCAACGGTTGTGTTATCCAATGGTAAGGAATTAATTACAACTCCACCACATGCATCATACAACTGAAAATCTGGTTTAAAAACTTTAGCACCGATGATATCTTTTGTTTTTACAACTCCTACCGCATGTGATGTGGCAGTTGCAACAAAGGAGAACCAAACATCACTTGTCGAATACCCAGGATCCACAGTTGCCTTACTCAATGTACCACTTACTGGCACACAATCCGAAGAAGGCGAAACAGGAATAGCATTAGTACATTTATCATTAATAGGCGCTTGAGCAAATGCAAAACCTATCCAAGTAATAAATAAAAAACTAACTATTATCTTATACATGTATTCTTAAAAAACCGAATAAGTATAAAGATAGCAAAATATTATATTTTCCAGCGAAGTTGAATATTGATTTCCTTTTTTTGTGTTTCTATTAATTGGTTTAAATCTACACTGTTAATGTTAGAAGTTACATAATGGGCACCCCCAATTTTCACCCAACAATCCATTCGTTTCCAAAAAGTTAATCGAACAAGTAAATACGCACGTATTCCTTTTCCGTAAAAGGCTGGACTACTAAATTGATATGTTGGACTCGACTCATAACTATAGATCCGCGACGCATAGGAATCCGTATCAAAAAGTATAAATCGAAGAATATAATCCCTGTTTTTATTTTTTGACGTAATATTTATATCTTGATAAAATAACATTCCCTTTTCTGGAGATTTATCTCCTCGCGCAATCAAAACACCCTCTAATCGTGCGCGAATTTCTAGCAAATCATTCATTTTATAGGATAAATGACCTCGAAGATTAGAAGAATTCAAATTCGTCAAAACTTTCAACCCTTCCGTTAATTCTGAACTATTTTGTTCCTTCCATTGATCTCGATAACGCACATAACACTCTAGCGTTTTAGATGGTTTCCAGGTAATCTGCAGACAATTTTCTATCCCTTTAGAAGGTAAACTAACTTGCTGTTTTAACCAAGGAAATTGAAAAAAATCAGAATACACTTGCAGACTCCATTGTTTAGCAAACAAACTTGTGAATGCAATATAAAATCCTTTTTCGTTTTGAACTGTATTCCCCTCCGAAAAACCTGCATTATAGGTTGTTTCATACCCTTTATCATAATTTCTATAGAGCAGACTAAAAGAATTCTTTGCATCGAGCGCCAAGATTAATCCTTGTAACAAAGCGATTTTAGTTGTAAAGTCTATCGTAGAAATTTCTCCAAAAACCAATAAATTCCGATAGGTAAAAGCGTAATCTGCACTCGAACTTTGGTATTGCTTTCCCCTAAAATCAAATTGATTGTACGTAGTTAATTTTGAATTTATTCTTGGTGTATAATGCATAAAAACTGATGCTAAACCGAAGTGTAAAGTACCTAAATCATATCGCAAATAAGCACCTAAAACGGTCTCTTTTAATTGATCTTTCCGAGCTAATTCACTTTCTGTTCGGTGATATCCAGTTGTTAATACAGAAGAAATTTGATTGGAAGAATCTGAGTTAAGCGATGCGTCTTTTTGGTTTTTAGAAACAAATATTAAACAAGAAAAATTTTTGTATGCTATTTCTGAAGCAAACCCTCGTAGGAAACGATTTTCTTCCGTAGAAGTATGTGGACGAATTACTTGCGCATTTTTTTTACTCGTTGTAAGTTCCAAAGATTTTCCGATTGCAAAAGAAGTCCAACAATTTAATCCTTGACCAATTTGCACATGATAATCTCCTAAAATTATATTTTTCAACACCTTACCTGCTTTTAACTGTAGATGTGTGGAATAAAAATCGAACCCATTTTTATTTCCAGATTTAAAAAAAGGTTCACCAACATCTTTTTCTGCAGTTATACCGAAACTAACCCTTTGCTGATAGGTGTACCGAATTCTTGTTAAATAATAATCACTATTTCCTAGAAAAGTTGTACTTGAATTGTTAAGCTTGCTAATAGTTGGAGTCCAAGTATTTTCTATAGGATGTTGAAAACGAGTCATTGCTTCTATTTTTCCTTTACGGGTAAGTTCGTACCAATTTAAAGGTGGATTATCCAACCGATCATCAAGAGTTACAAAAGGCAAAATAAGTTGTATAAAAGAAGTGTCCCATGATGGCAGCGTCTGTAATTCATAAACGGTAAGAAAGGATCCAAACTTTTTACGATGATCCAATAAATCCTGAATTTGAATATCACTGAACAAATCTAACGATGCTAATACTTCTTTAGGAACCGAATTTAAGTTTAATGGATTTTCTAAACAACTTTCCCAAATTTCTTGAAGTTGCGTTAAATCTGCATTTTCTGTTTGATTTCTCTCCATCCAATATTCCAATCGCCTTTGCAACAATGGATTAGATACTTGCGCAATTAATTGATAACTAAAAATTAAACTGTAGATTAATAAGTACTTATACCTCACGCTATTATTTTGGTTTACTTGAAAAAACAATTCCAACTTGCGTTGAAAAACCAAGAATTGGCTGCCAACTACTTCCAATATCTATTTTAACTCTTTTTTTAACCAAGCACCCCATTCCGCCACTAATTTGATATGAGGAAGTCATAACCCCAGTTCGAAAACTAATACTTGGAGAAATAAAATATTCACACGCTATTTTCATACGAATTGGAGTAATTACCGATTTTTCAATTTCGGTGTATAAACTCCAAGTAGGTGTTAAGGCTGTATATTTTACACCTACAAATAGATACGTTGGATTTACATTTTGTTCCTTTATTCCATTAACGTTTAATGATTGCACAGAAATGCCGTAGGTAATTTTATCTGTTAATGTTCCTTGAATAGCTATGGATACATCCAGCAAATTTCGCGAACCATAGTTTTTAATTGCCGTGTTTTTATCTCCTAAACAAACTCCTAATCTTAAACTATTTGATAATCGTATTGCATAGGAAACACCGCCATTTAATATACGGTACACGTCATTTCCTGTTTTTTGAAGGAATACCCCAACACCCCCTTTTTGAATCGGTATAGCTAACATCACTTCATTTTTTTCAATCCCGACGGAGGTAATAAAGGATACATTTTGTAACCCAATCTGCATCGAATGCAAATCCGTAAGTACAGATGGATTCATCTGCAATACTGTAATATCATCGAGCGTAGCAACACTAGAGGCTAAACCAACGCTACGTGCACTCGTGTTGGAAATCATCTGACCTCTCACTACATACGATATAAAAAATACCCAACACAGAATTATTTCATACTTTACCAATAAGTTTCACTTTATGTTTAGTAACAAATTTTGCTAATTCCAGCATGCTTTTGGTTCCTGTTTTACGCAGTAATTTTGATCGATGTGCCTCTATGGTTCTTGGACTTAAGAATAGATAATGTGCAATTTCTTTGCTTGTCAACCCATTTAATAAATAGGAAAGTATCAGTAAATCTTTCTCATTAAATGTTACTTTTTTACTTGACTTCCGATCCTTTTTAGAACCAACAATTTCCAACGATTGTTTTGTTTTTTCGGAATAAAATTTCTCACCTGCATAAACCGAAACAATTGCCTCTCCTAATAAATTGGCAGCTTGATTTTTGTGCACAAAAGCTTTCGCACCAAGATTTATAGTTTGTTTAATCACAGAAATAGAATCCGTAGCAGAAACTATGATTGTCGGTACTTGTAGATTTAGGTTTTTCATAATTGTTAACACAGAAAAACCATCACACACATCTAAATAGATATCTAACAAGAAAATATCCACTGTATTTTCGCGCATGTAAGCAATTGCATCTTGTCCGTTCGAAACCGTATGTAAATTAAATTGGAAAAGGTCTAATAATTCTAGTTTAAACCGAATCCCCAATTGAACAAGTTCATTATCTTCTGCCGATAAAATCTGAATCTTCGTATTAATCATACAGCAAATTTCAGTAGTTACAATAAAAATTACAAATGATATGTATGTATTAACGCTAACAAAAACTAATTAAAACATTAATAAACAATAATTTAAGCCATTAAAAAAAGCGTAGAAATACACAATTACCTATCGAATGAATATACCAAGTCTCCGAATGAATATTCGTAAGAACACATACGTTATCCATAAAGGATTGTTTGTGATTTTTTATTATTTTTCTTGTAAATCATCCCACAATATCCTACTTTTGGTCTACAAAAATTAATAACATAAAAAATCCGTCAAAATGGGTGTACTAGTTAGCAAAGATTCAAGAGTTATCGTTCAAGGTTTTACAGGAAGTGAAGGAACTTTCCATGCTTCTCAAATGATTGAATATGGAACAAACGTAGTTGGAGGTGTTACTCCAGGTAAAGGTGGTTCTACACATTTAGATAAACCAGTATTTAATACGGTTGTTGACGCAGTAAACGCTACAAAAGCGGATGTATCTATTATTTTTGTACCACCAGCATTTGCTGCAGATGCAATTATGGAAGCTGCGAATGCAGGTATCAAAGTAATTGTTTGCATTACGGAAGGAATTCCAGTAAATGACATGGTAAAAGCGAAAGAATACATTAAAGGGTATGACACGCGTTTAATCGGTCCTAACTGTCCAGGTGTTATCACTGCAGGGGAAGCAAAAGTTGGTATCATGCCAGGTTTCGTATTCAAAAAAGGAAAAATTGGTATCGTTTCCAAATCTGGAACGTTAACCTATGAAGCTGCTGACCAAGTTGCTAAAGCTGGTTTAGGAATTACAACTGCAATCGGTATTGGTGGGGATCCAATTATCGGAACTACTACCAAAGAAGCGGTTGAATTATTAATGAACGATCCTGAAACGGAAGGTATCATTATGATTGGTGAAATCGGTGGTAACTTAGAAGCTATTGCTGCACGTTGGATTAAAGAAAACGGAACAAAACCAGTTGTAGGATTCATCGCTGGTGAAACTGCTCCTGCAGGAAGAACTATGGGTCACGCTGGTGCAATTGTTGGTGGACACGATGATACAGCGCAAGCTAAAAAACGAATTATGAGAGAATGTGGAATTCACGTTGTGGATTCTCCTGCTGAAATCGGTAAGAAAATGGCAGAAGTAATCGGTGTATTAGCATAATACTTGCAAGGTAGAATCGATTATTTTCCTGAAAAATATAAAAGCTGTTTCAATTGAAACAGCTTTTTTTATGCGATAAAAATTATAACTTTATAAGTATGAAAATATTCATACTAACACTTCTACTTTTCATTAGCCATTTTTCATTCACACAAACTAAAGAAAAAGCGGCTTCTTCCAATATTCAAGTTGTACATAATACTCTTTCTTTTATTGAAAATAAAGGACAATGGGACGAAGATATACTTTTCAAATCTTCCTTTAAAGGAGGAAATCTTTGGATTCAGCGTAATAAATTTTTATTTCACTTACAGGACTTTCAACAACTTAAAAACTCACATGCAAATTTCAGTAATACAGATACTACCCTTCAAAATAAGCAACACGTAGTTCATTTAAATTTTAAAAACTCAAATTCCATTACTCGATTAGTTAAACAAAACCCTTCCAATAATGACTTTCACTTTTTTATGGGTAAAGACTCTAAAAAATGGATAAGTAATGTGAAAACATATACAGATGCTACCCTTTTAGATATCTATCCTGGAATTGACATTCATTTAATTCAAGAAGATGAAGAACTTAAATATGAATTTATAGTTTCTCCCTTTGCAAATCCTGCTGATATCCAACTTGAAATCGCCGGAAGTACCCATCTAAAAGTAGATAATCTTGGAAGATTAAACATTCAAACTCCTCTGGGTACAATCCTAGAAAACAAACCATTTGTTTATCAAATGGTGAAAGGTGTAAAAACGGAGATTGCATCCGAATTCGAAATTGACAATGGCATTGTGTTTTTTAAATTAGGTGCTTATTCCAAAAATTTACCGCTGATTATTGACCCTGTACTTGTTTTTGCAACTTATGATGGTTCCTATTCCGATAATTTTGGAATGACCGCTACGTATGGAAATGACGGAACGGCATATTCTGGGGGTACTGTTTTTGGAAATGCTTATCCTACGCCGGATAAAAATGTGTTTAATATTAAAACCAATTTCACGGTAAGTGGAGGTGTTGATCCTTCAGATGTTTTTATTTCAAAATATTCTGCTGACGGATCTACAATGCTCTGGACAGCTTTTATTGGAGGCGGAGATAATTATAGTGGTACGGAAACAGTACATTCTTTGATTTGTGACAAGGATAATAATGTTTATGCATTTGGTGCTACATCTAGTCCCGATTTTCCAACTACTACGAATGCTTTTCAAAAAACACATGCAGGCGGATCTACATTTAACGCATTTAAAAACGGTGCAATATTCGGAGATTTTGGTGTAGATATGTTTGCATTAAAAATCAGTGCTGATGGACATCAATTAATTGGTTCTACGCTTATTGGCGGATCTAATAACGACGGGATAAATACAAATATTACAGGTATAAATTCAAACTATAATGGTGCTGTTTATTACGATAGTTTAACTTCTAATTATGGAGATCAATTCCGCGGGGAAATTATGTTGGATAAATTTAATAACGTAGTAATAGCATCCTCTTCTCGTTCGTCGGATTTCCCAATGGTGAATGCAGCACAATCTACCTTATTAGGTCAACAAGATGGTGTAATTATAAAGTTAAAAAACGATTTTTCTCAATTATTATTTTCAACATTTATAGGTGGCAAAGACAATGATGCTTTATATTCCGTAAAAATTGACTCTTCCGATAACATCGTATTTTGTGGCGGTACAAGTTCGAATAACTTACCTACTTCTTTATCAGCCTATCAAAAAACGTATGGAGGAGGAAAATGTGATGGATTTATAGGTAAATTATCCCCAGATGGAAAACAAATTAAATACTTGACATATTTAGGATTATCAAATTTTGATCAAACTTTTTTATTAGAAATCAATAATCAAAACCATGTATTTGTAGTTGGACATTCCCTTGGTGGAAACTTCCCAATTATCCAAGCAAACTATGTAAATCCTAATAGCGCTCAATTTATTGCTGAACTTGATTCTACCTTAAGTAATTTAGTACACGCTACAGTATATGGAAACGGAAATAAAAACGTTACAAATGTATCTCCTGCAGCATTTTTAGTAGATGATTGTGGGAATATTTATGTTTCTGGTTGGGGCGCAAACTTAATGGTAAACACTCCACTTAATGGTATGCCAGTAACCAACGGCTCTGTTCCTCCAAATGGTTTTGACTTCCATTTATTCGTTTTAGACCGATCCTTTAATAAAATTATCTACGGAAGTTATTTAGGTGGAAATAAATCGAAAGAGCATGTGGATGGTGGAACTTCGCGTTTTGATAAAAATGGAAATGTATATCAATCGGTTTGTGGTGGTTGTGGTGGTCATAGTGACTTTCCAGTAACAAAAAATGCCTGGTCATCTACCAATAATAGCGATAATTGTAATAATTTAATTTTCAAATTTGCGTTCGAACTTACACCTACTGCTAAATTAACGGTAAGTAAAGATACCGCTTGTCTTCCTGTGCAAGTAATTTATGAAAACAAAAGTATCAATAATGACAATTTCATTTGGGATTTTGGAAATGGGGAATTAGATTCTACTTCCATGAAAATCACCAAAAACTATACAATCCAAGGAAATTATCCCGTAAAATTATTAGTCAAAAATACCATATGCAAATTATCCGACACTGCTTATTTCACCAATACGATTGTAGATTCTATTCGTTATGATAAACTAATCGATGTTGAATTTTGTACTCCAACAAACACAAATTTTATAACAAACAGTTACGGAACAGCGACACAATATACATGGTCAAATGTCAACACTTTTATACCTTCTCTTAAAAATTCAAGCGATTCTACTTTTTCCTTAAATGTGGATTCTACGCATCTACTTTTTTACAAAATATCCAATGGAACTTGCGACAAAGTAGATAGTGTTTATGTTTCTGTGATTAATTCTACTTTTAAATTGATTGGAGACACTTCGATTTGTATTAAAGACCCCGACTCTTTATATTGTAAACTAAAAAGCATAAACCAAACGTTTACATTTGATTGGTCTCCCAAGAAATTTATAACTTCCTATCCTTCTTACAATTCAGTAATACTTCATCCTGATACGTCTCTAATGGTCTATGTTCAAGCAATAGGATCGGCTGGATGTATTCTTAAAGACTCTTTGAAAATAAATTTGACTTCCTGGAATTTATTCAACACCAAAGCCAGTGCAGATACAACATATGTCATTAAGGGGGATAATGTAAAATTGTTCGCAGAACCAAATGGATATTCCTACACCTGGAATCCAGAATTAAACATCCTGCAAAGCAATTCCCAAAATACCGAAGCAAAAATGTGGGAGAATACGATTTTCAAAGTAACTATTTCAGATGGCAATTGTACGGTAAGCGATACGATTTTGATAAAAGTTATCCCTTGGGTTTGTGATTTTCCATATGTGTTTGTTCCAAATGCATTCTCTCCAAATGGAGATAGTGAAAATGATGTCCTTTATGTTCGTGGACATCCAATCAAAAAAATAGAATTTAGAATTTTTAATCGTTGGGGTGAAATGGTTTTTGAATCAAAGGATATTAACATTGGTTGGGATGGAACCTACAAAGGAAAATTATGTGACCCAGATGTTTTTGACTATTACTTAAATGTGGAATGTGTTGGGGAAGAACATAATCAGATTCAAGGTAATATTACAATATTAAGGTAGATATTAAGATTTTTGTATATTTGTTTTAAATCAATGAATGATGAATTCAATAGTTTCAGATAATAAAAAACAGTTAATTCAACTCTGCTCAGAATACAGCGTAAAATCAATGTATGTATTTGGTTCCGTTTGTACTGAAAATTTTACTGAGGAAAGCGATATTGATCTTCTAATTTCTTTTGAAAACCTATCAATTGAACAATACACAGATAATTATTTTGAACTACACTACAAATTAGAAGCTTTATTTGGTAGAAAAATTGATCTATTAACTGAAAAATCTCTTTCAAATCCATATTTCATAAAAAGTTTAGAAAAAACAAAACAATTGATTTATGCAGCTTGAAGTCAAAAAATATCTTTATGACATTCAAATTTCAATCAATTCAATCTTTGAATACTTAGGTGAAAAAAGGGACTTTAATGAATATTTAAGTAACAAGTTATTACGAAGAGGAATTGAACGAGAATTAGAAATTATTGGTGAAGCAGCTAACCGAATTTTGAAAATTGATTCAAAAATAAATATTGAAAACGCAAGGAAAATTGTTGATTTAAGAAATTGGGTAATTCATGGTTATGACAAAATTGACGATGTAATTATTTGGGGAATTATTTCCAAACATTTACCGATACTTAAAACGCAAGTAGACGAATTATTGAAATAAATCTATATCATCTTCAAAAAACTTACTATCCCTGCATACATCCTTTCCAACTCTTCATTGGTTGTACAATATGGAGGGTTTAAAAAGATAACATTTCCAAGTGGTCGAATTAAAAGTCCTATCGACAAAAAGTAATCATAGGCTTGATCTCTAATCGAAGAAAAATAATCTGCATTTTCTTGTAAAATTTCAATCGCTATAATTGTTCCAAGGTGACGAACTTCTTTTACCTTATCGTTATTTAAAATTCTTTCTTTAAACAAAAAATGTTTCTCAGAAATACGATTTACATTTTGTTTGAATGCAACCTCATGGACCAAATCAATATTTGCACATGCAACTGCACAAACTAAAGCATTCCCGGTAAACGAATGTCCGTGAAGTAATGCTTTTGTTTTCTCTTCTGCTAAAAATGCTTCATAGATTTGTTGCGTTGCAACCGTTAACCCTAATGGTAATACACCACCTGTCAACCCTTTGGAAAGACACACTATATCTGGTGTTTCTTGGATGTGATACATGGCAAATAACTCCCCTGTTCTCCCCCAACCTGTCATCACTTCATCAAAAATAACGAGTACACCATACGATTTTGCTAGTATGACTAATTTCTCTAAAAACTCAGATGAATAGGTGCGCATTCCTGCCGAACCTTGAATCAGTGGTTCCAAAATAACTGCTGCAAATTCTTGTGTGTAAAAAAGTTTCTCTGTTTCTAACAAAATAACTTCTTCTCTTTCCTTTGTTGGAAATTCTAAATAATCTACAGAGAAAAACAAATGTTCAAAAGGCGCGTTAAAATAACCACGTTGGGAAATAGACATAGCACCAAATGTATCCCCGTGGTATGCGCCATCTAATGCTAATACACGTTTCTTAGGTTCATTTTTGTTATGCCAATATTGAAATGCCATTTTTAGTGCGACTTCAACCGCTGTAGATCCATCATCAGAAAAGAAAACTTTTTGTAAGTTAGTAGGTAATAAGTCTGTTACTTTTTCGGCCAACTCTACTGCTTTTGGGTGAGTTACTCCAGCAAAAATAACGTGGTCGATGGCATCAAATTGATCCACTAATGCTTGTTTTAAACGTGGGTGGCCATGTCCGTGGATATTTACCCACCAGGATGAATTACAATCCAAGTATTCCGTTCCATCTTCAGCAAAGAGACTTGCATTTTTCGCTTTCACAATCGCTAAGGGTGTCGGTGCAGTTTTCATTTGCGTAAATGGATGCCACACATGTTTGAAGTCGGATGGAAGGATGGAAATTGAATTCATAAAAATATATCTAACTATAAATAAGAAAATTAAATAAAAATAATAGACTCATAAGTAGCCAAAACATACTTTAAAATTATAGTTTTGGCTAGTTATATATCTAAAAATAGACTATCAATCGTTAATTCATTTTGCACAAATTGTCTACGATAACTATTATTTGAGAGACCAAAGGTAGTGATATACGTGATGAAAATACTTTTTTTGGTTTTCGTTGCTTCGATAAATACATTCATTTTATTCATGACATCGTGTATTTGTTTTTTGTCTAACGAAAACTCTGTGTTGTAAAATTTCATTTCGCACAAATTTATAACATTGTCATCTCGATCAATTAGTAAATCAATTTGAGCATTTGAATCACTATTTTTTTGAATCCAACTCCCATTCACAGAATGAACACCATGAATTTTTAGTCCTTGTTTAATTTGTTCTACATGTTTCATGCAAATAGTTTCAAACGTAAAACCAGACCATACTTTTACGCTTTGTTGCGCTTGTAATTTCATCCAATAACTTGTAGTCGATGGTTTTGAATTTTCAATGTATCTTATGTAAAACATAGAATATTCATCGGTCAATCGATACAAAGCATCTTTATTTCCTTTGTAAGGTAAATATTTTTCGATAAACCCTGATTCCTCTAATTCTATTAGGGTTTTAGATAAAGTTCCTCCAGATTTAATTTTAATATTAGCGACAATTTCATTTCGAGTCATCCCTTTACGTACATTCGCAAGCATACGAATAATCATTTCGTGATTTTCATAATGATCAAATAATGACGCGAAAATCAGTTTAAATTCAGTGCGTAAAAATCCATCTTTCTCAAAACATAAGCGATCAATCAATTGTGGCACACTTTCTCCTGGTGAAATTTTTTCCAAATAGTGAGGAATACCTCCCATCGCCATATATACTTGTAAGATTTCATAGCGGGATAACTTAACCTTATTAGCGAGTAACAACTGTTCTGCTTCTTTTAGATTAAACGGTTGTAAATGTATATGTTGTGTAATACGATTATGTAATCCACCTTTGTTTTTTATAATGTTTGTAACCATATAAGAAGCTGCAGAACCACAAATAACAACAACTAAATCATTTCTTTTTACCGCATAACTATTCCAGAAGCGATCAAATGCCGCTAAAAAATTCGATTTTCGTGTATCTAACCAAGGGAATTCATCCAGAAAAATCACTTTTTTCTTTTTGGATTTAAGTGAATCCATATAGTTAGCTAATTGATAAAAAGCTTCTGTCCAATCTTTCGGGATTTTATTCTTTGGAGATTGATTTTTTAAGGTAAAGTGAAAATTTTTAAGCTGTTGTTTTAACGAAGATTTATAAGTCCCTGAAAAATCAAAACACATTTGCTTTGCAAAGGTATTTCGGATTAAGTAGGTTTTCCCTACCCTTCTTCTACCGTAGACTGCAAGCAACTCTGAACGCGGTGTTGTAAGACAATTCAATAAAATGGAAACCTCTGATTTTCTACCTACTACCATATTAATACTGCGTTATAAGTAGCCAAATATACTAAAATTATATGAGTTTTGGCTAGATATACGCTATATTTAAAATTATTAAACTCAAAATATTTTACGGAAATTAAATACATAATTTAAAAGTAAAACAAACTAAAAATCAACAGTATACAATAAAAAAACATACATATAAGCAGCCAAAAACCATTTTAAAACACTAGTTTTGGCTACTTATAACACCTAAAAACGAATAAAAAAAAGCAAAAAATGGGTTACGAAATTCATAACCCATCATCTATCATTCATAACTAATTTTTATTCTTCCTCGGGTGCATCAAACAAACTTGGTTGCACATCTTCGTCGTCGTCGTCTTTTTTGTCTAAATCCCACTCTACAGTCAATGCTTCTTCTGCAGTTTCACCTCCTTCTACAATAACCGCCGCATCTTCCGGCCAAGGTTCACCACCATCAATTTCATGATTCAAGGTAATTTCCTTCACTTTGAATTTGGTAACCTGATTCCCTTGCGCTTTCAATCCTTTCACATCAATCATATCTGCTATGTTGAAGATATTATCAGGAAGGTTTTTTGTCTCTTTCAATAACTTATTAAAGACTACACGCACTTCAGGACGGTAAGAAGTCGAAACAACATCTAAGAACGAGCCTTCTGCCTCAGAGATAAAAGATACTTTTTTATCGGAAGTAACCTCACATAAAAAACGTTTTACATAATGCATTTCTTTTTCTGCGTCGTAATACACTGCAGAGATTGGTCTACGAGGAATCCATTTTTCGATATGCACCATATCTTCATCAAAATGGTTTGCTAAATCGAAACTGGTCAATCGATATTCTCCTGATTTATATAGTGTAAGTATTCTATCCGAACCTTTAAATGCACCTAAGAACTTACCTCTACCATCGTCATTCAAACGGCCAACGATAACATCGTACCAAATTTTACGCGCTGCTAAGGTCGAGCCACCCACTTCTTTTTGGGTGATTTTCTGAACAATCTCTTTCGTAACGCGATTTCCTGCCGAAGTTCTGGATTTGATTAGTAAATCTCCAAAATCGATATCAAAACGCAAACGTTTTAAGTGTGGACGAGGACGTAACATCACCGTTACGACTTCTTTCTCCCCATTTGGATGTATTGAGAAGTATAACAATTTACTTCCTTTCACACCTCGTGTAAGATCGTACTCTGTATCACGCGTAATCGAATTCACGTAGAAACGTTTCATCATCGCTGGTCCTCCGAGACCGTCTTGATACATCATGTGGTAAATCGTACGCGTATCTCCACGTTTCCATACATCTGCATGAATGATTCCTTTTCCCACAAATTTCTTATCCGAAACTTTAACAACCAGCATTTTACCAGTATTGAAGAAAACGATGATGTCATCAATTTCCGAACAATCGTTTACTGCTTCTTTTTGTTTCAATCCCCAACCAATAAATCCTTCTTCCGGATCTACATATAATTTACGGTTGGCAATAATCACTTTCGAAGAAACAATGTTGTCAAATATTTTAATTTCCGTTTTACGATCTCTTCCTTCGCCAAAACGTTTTTTCAAGTCTTTGAAATAATCAATCGCGTAATCGGTCAAATGCGCCAATTTATCTTTCACTTGTTCCATCTCTTCTTCCAACTTCACAATCGCTTCATCCGCTTTATCGCTATCGAAACGCGTGATACGAATCATTTGGATTTGCGTCAACTTTTGTAAGTCTTCTTCTACAATTTCACGCACGAACATTTTTTTGAAAGGTTCGAAACATTTAAATAAATACTTGAATAACTCCTCTTTGTTTGAGTATTTCTTAAAGTCGATATACATCTCTTCGCGGATGAAAATCTTCTCCAAAGTGGAGAAATGCCATGCCTGCATCAATTCTTGCAAACGAATTTCCAATTCCCATTTCAGTAATTGAACGGTATTATCGGTATTGATACGTAAAATTTCACTTACACCAATAAAACGAGGTTTATCCCCGTCAATAATCGAAGCATTTGGAGAAATCGAAACTTCACAATCCGTAAATGCATATAAGGCATCGAGTGTTCTATCTGGAGAAACTCCCGGTGCTAAATGAATGTTGATTTCTGCATTCGCCGAAGTATTGTCTTCAATTTTACGAACCTTAATTTTCCCTTTATCGTTCGCTTTGATGATGGATTCAATCAACGAACCAGTATTTGTACCAAAAGGAATTTCAGTAATCGTCAGTGTTTTATTGTCTAATTTCTTGATTTTCGCACGTACACGTACTTTACCACCACGAAGTCCATCGTTATAGTTACTGAAGTCTGCCATTCCACCCGTCAAGAAATCTGGAAAAATCTCCACTTTCTTTCCACGTAAATGATTGATGGATTGCTCAATTAACTCGTTGAAGTTATGTGGCAAAATTTTACACGCCATACCAACTGCAATCCCTTCCGTACCTTGCGCTAATAAGAGTGGGAATTTAACAGGTAGTTGTTCTGGTTCTTTGTTACGTCCATCATAACTTGCTAACCAATTGGTAGTTTTAGGATTAAACACCACATGCGAAGCAAATTTCGATAAACGTGCTTCAATATAACGCGGGGCAGCAGCGCCATCTCCTGTTAGGGTATTCCCCCAGTTCCCTTGGCAATCAATCAAAATATCTTTTTGACCCAATTGTACCAAAGCATCTCCAATCGAAGCATCTCCATGTGGGTGATACTTCATTGTATTACCAATGATATTTGCAACCTTGTTGTAACGACCATCATCCAACTCTTTCATTGAGTGCATGATACGACGTTGCACCGGTTTAAGTCCGTCGAATAATGCTGGTACAGCACGTTCTAAGATTACATACGAAGCATAATCTAAGAACCAATTTTCATACAAACCATTCAGAGGGATAATGACATCATCCACCTTTGCTTTTTCAAAAGGATTAAACTCCTCTTCGTTCGCATTTACGTCTTCAATTTCGTCTTCCGCCATAATTATGATGCAATTTCTTCGACTTCGTCGTTACCTTCTAATTTATCTTTCGCAATTTCCTCCTCCAAATCTTTTTCTACACGCAAGTTATCAATGATAAAATCTTGTCGCTCTGGCGTATTTTTACCCATATAGTACGATAAAATTTCATCGATCGATGCTTCTTTGGAAAGGATAACTGGTTCCAAACGGATATCTTCCCCGATAAAGTGCTTGAACTCATCTGGTGAAATCTCTCCTAATCCTTTGAATCTCGTTATCTCTGGATTTTTACCTAATTCATTAATCGCATTTCTACGCTCTTCATCCGAATAACAATAGATTGTTTTCTTCTTATTTCGTACCCTGAATAAAGGCGTTTGCAATACATATACGTGATTACGTTTCACTAAATCTGGGAAGAAACGTAAAAAGAAGGTTAACAACAACAAACGGATGTGCATTCCGTCGACATCGGCATCGGTTGCAATCACAATTTTGTTGTAACGCAAATTATCCATATCCTCCTCGATGTCTAGAGCCGCTTGGATCAAGTTAAACTCTTCGTTTTCATACACCACTTTTTTGGTCAACCCAAAACAGTTCAACGGCTTACCACGCAATGAGAACACCGCTTGTGTATTTACATCTCGTGATTTTGTTATCGATCCACTCGCAGAATCTCCCTCGGTAATAAACAAAGTTGTTTCCTCGCGACGATCATCTTTCAAATCTGGGAAGTGAATACGACAATCGCGTAATTTTTTATTGTGTAAACTCGATTTCTTTGCACGGTCACGCGCTAGTTTACGAATACCGGTCAATTCCTTACGTTCGCGTTCCGACTGTTTGATTTTCTTCTCAATCGTCTCTGCAACTTCTGGATTACGGTGTAAGTAATTATCTAATTTATCTTTTAAGAAATCATTGATAAACGAACGCATGGATTGTCCTCCCGGTTCAATTTCTTGTGAACCTAATTTGGTTTTTGTTTGGGATTCGAATACAGGTTCCACCACCTTCACCGCAATCGCAGCAACAATCGACTGACGTATATCTGCCGCATCGTAATTCTTATTGTAAAAATCGCGGATTACCTTTGCAATAGACTCTCTAAAAGCACTTTGATGTGTACCCCCTTGGGTAGTATGTTGACCATTCACGAAAGAATAGTAATCCTCACCATAGGTCTTACCATGCGTAAACGCTACCTCGATATCCTCCCCTTCCAAGTGAATAATTGGGTACAATGGGTCCCCATCCATGTTGTCTTCCAACAAATCTTTCAATCCATCTTTCGATTGGAATTTTTCTCCGTTGAAATAAATTGCTAACCCTCTGTTTAGATAGCAATAATTCCAAAACATCTTAATCAAATAAGGTGCTTTGAAATTGTATTTTTTAAATATTTGTTCATCCGGCCAAAACTCTACATAGGTACCGTTTTGTTCGTCTGTTTTTACCAATTCTTTTTCGTCGACCAACTCACCACGTTCGAATGTTGCTTCTTTTTTCTCGCCTTCACGGACAGAATACAACATGAATTTCGAACTCAAGGCATTTACTGCTTTGGTTCCGACCCCATTCAAACCAACCGATTTCTTGAAGGCTTTGGAATCGTATTTACCCCCCGTATTCATTTTGGAAACCACCTCTACCACTTTCCCTAATGGAATACCACGACCATAATCACGAACCGAAACCTTTCCATCTTTTACTTTGATGTCAACACGTTTCCCATTCCCCATCACGAACTCATCGATACAGTTATCGACAACCTCTTTCACCAAAATGTAAATCCCATCATCTGCCGCGGCTCCATCCCCCAATTTTCCGATATACATCCCCGGACGCAAACGGATGTGTTCTTTCCAATCTAACGATCGTATATTATCCTCTGTATATTGATTTTCAGCCATTACTTTAGTTATAATTTACGCTAACAAACAAAATTACATGCTGAACCGCCTTTGAAAACGTTACATTTCAATACTTTTACACGTCTTAACGTTAATTACTAGGGGATTTATCACTAATTTTCAATTTTAATTTACTAAAAAATATGAAAACAAAAAACACGCTTTCCATCCAATTTTCACCTTTCGCAAAAACACGATTTTTTCTGTTTGGTTTATCCGTCTTTTGTCTTTTATCTAGTAGTCTTATCTCTTGTACTAAAACTTCGACAGCCGAACAGGACAAAAAAGACGACGATGCGATTACAAGTTATTTGAGTCAACACTCGATAGACGCAACTAAAACTTCCTCCGGATTATATTATTCGATTGAAGATCCTGGAACAGGCATGCAAGTGAGTGCAAACAATACGGTTTACATGAAATACAAAGCCTATTTAATGAATGATACTATTTTCGATCAGAATAAAATTGGAACAAACATCACCCTCCCTAACACGATAAAAGGATGGCAAGAAGGTATTCCAAAATTCAAAGTAGGTGGTAAAGGGAAATTGTTTATCCCATCCAAATTGGGCTATGGAGCGGAAGCAACGGGAAAAATTCCTGCGAATTCGGTGTTGATTTTTGAGGTTGAGGTGATTGAGATTAAATAATAGAAATCCTTGTATGAAAAAAAGGTCTATTTATCTACTAACACTGCTTTTGTTTGAGTTATTTTCTTTTAGAATAAACGCCCAAACGAATGCTTATTATTCATACATCTATAGACTAGATAAAGAACAAGTAATTCAAATACAAGAAAATAGATTTAATTATAATTATCTTTATTCACCGATTGATAGTTGTAATTATCAGGAATATAATGGCATTGCATCAAAATTAAACAACCTACCATATGGTAATTATTTAGTCAAAGAAACCATAAGCAATGGCTTTTCATATAAACTTAAAACAAAACTACCTTTTCAATTATATCAAGTAAACGATTATCCATATTTTTCTATCAAACTATTAAGTAACAAGAACAATGAGGTAATACGAAATGCAATAGTCCAGATACATGCTATCCAAATTCCTTTTAATGATTCGACACAAACCTACTCCAAAGTAAATACGGTACAAGAATACGATATATTCAATAATATTGTTTTAACGATTTTATACGAAGGAGAAATATACTTTTTCAAACTCGGTAACTACAGAGATTCTCAAGTTTCCAGAACCACATATAGACGAGTAGAAATTTTTGAATCAACATATAATAAATTCATTAGACCTGTTCTTTTAACGTTTCCCTTTCGAATTGTAACCGTTTTCTCGCACAATACATTTTGTTATTTTAGAGCAGTTTACGAAAAGAAACATCCTAAATTAAATCAATATGGAGAAGTTATAGAGCGATATCCATGGCATGTCAGTTCTGAAAAAAAACGGGATTCTTCTAACGTAATTTACCCAAAATGGAATTACTTTAACTTTCACAGAAGAAATTTTTTAACCGGATATATAGCACTTAACAAGCCAGAATATTTACCACAAGATACACTCAAACTTAAGGCGTTTATAAATCGAAAAAGAGGTCGAAAATATAACCAATCTATTCTCGTTAAATTAATCACGAATGACCCATCCAATCAAAATAGAACTATCGTATTTACTAAAAAGATTAAACCGAATCGTCGTGGTGATTATCAACTAAACCTACCAATAAGCGATAGTTTAAAACTAAATCAACTCTATACCCTATTAGTTTCAACCAAGCATAAGCAAGAAATCATTAGTAAATCATTCTACATAAAAGACTATCAATTAAATGAAGTCACTTTTAACATGGATATTAATTCAAGTTCAGAGTTAGCATATCATAAAAATCAACCTATTACACTCACATTCAAAGCACAAGATATTAATGGTTTCCCTGTAAACGATGGGAAAATTCATTTAAAAATTAATACTGTCGGTTATTCAGCCATCCA
This sequence comes from Flavobacteriia bacterium, assembly GCA_947446925.1. Taxonomy (GTDB): domain Bacteria; phylum Bacteroidota; class Bacteroidia; order Flavobacteriales_D; family Crocinitomicaceae; genus CANHVK01. Next base: position 196,276 of record CANFHU010000002.1, on the reverse strand, counting down.
GAAAAAAACATTTATTCCTAAAATACTCTTAGAAAAAGAATTCGAACTCGACCCATCGATTGAAAACTCCTTTACAATTCCAAATCATCTTCTTCCGGATGCAAATATAAACTTAGAAATTTCAGCAACTTTTACCAATACAAATAATGAAATTCACACAGTTACCAAATACATTCACTACACTAATAATCCTTTATTTATTTCAAGTAAACAGACTGTTGACCAACTAACACTTGAATTAGTCGAAAATGCTATTTCCATTCCGGGTCAAGGTAAACTAATCGGATATCAAAATCAAATTAAAACACTAGAAAAAACAATCGATTTTCCAACCACATTAACATTAGATAAAGCAATTAATACTTACAAAATAGAGTACGCACAACTAAGTAAAACTATTCAAATTCCACACAACATTGAAATTCATTCAACCCGTACCAAAGACAGTGTAAAATTCGAAGTACACAACCCACACAACATACCAATATACTATACAATATTTAAAGACAAGAATCTTTTTTACGAGCAAGGAACTATCAAAAATTCAGAAACAAAATCCATTCATTCCTCTGATAAACATGTTTATTGTATGTCCTATCATTTTATTTGGAACAATCAATTAGTCAAAAATGTAAGTCAGGCAATTTATAAAAGTAATAACCTAAATATTCAGATCGAAAATCCAGAAATTATCCGACCTGGAGATAAAGTTGATTTTACCCTAAAAGTTACCGATGCAAACAATACACCTCAGAAAAAAATACAACTTTCTGCAGGTGCAATAAATGCACAATTTAAAAATGATCAAAGTGATTTTTTTAAACTTCCTCTATATTACACGAATCAAAAGGCATACAGATTAGAATATATATATACCTCTGAAAACCCATATACTAGTTTGTATCATGATACACTGGAATACGGAAGTTGGAATCGAAATTTACAAAATTCTGAACCTGTATATTTAAAAACAGTAAATACTGAAACGCATTATAGTAAATACAACCATTTAAAAAATACAGAAGATGCTATTTGTATGCATTATGATACCATTTCAAATAAATCTAACTATCAATTTACCCCTTTAATTTTTAACGATCGTAAAAATTTAGTTCCTATAAAAACTATCTATATCGATGGTAAATTAACCCATTTGAATGCTTTTGATACAGACTCTGGAATGGATTACCCTGTTATTGTATTCCCAAAAAAAACTCCTAAAAATGAATTACATACCGTTGAACTTTGGACGAAAAATAAAATATATACGCTCAAAAAAATTAGACTTAAAAAAGGAGTGAAACTTACGATTTCATTTGCTGAAAACATCGAAAACAAGGATGTTACCATAAAAGAAATCACCAACGAGTTACTTGAAAAACAAAAAAATGCAACTGCCAACACCACCTTTCGTTGTATTGTACCTCAAGGTACAATCCTCCATGTTATACAAAATAAAGACACATTAAACTACAAGCAATTAGTAAATAGAGATGATCATTATGCCAATGATTATTGTGAATTTGGACCTGTAAACACAGGAAATATCCAAGTAATCTTAAATTTTAATACAGACAAAATACAGACGATAAAATTTGATCCAAAATACATTTATAAATTCACCCAAGACAGTGTAGTAAAAATACCAGATACATACAAAGAACGCGATAGAAATTATTTTGAAACTAACCTAGAACTAGACCGTTTCTACACCAAAAGTGCAGGCAATATTTGGTTCCCGAAAATTACTAAAGAAGCGTCCAACGAACCTTTTTTTCCAGATTACAATGTACGAAAATCCTCCTTCGTATGTAGTATTCGATTAGACAAGGACAATTTCATTTTCAAAGATTTAAAATATGTGTGTTTAATCGATAAACATACCCATGAACAACTTCGTATCTATCGAAACATACCTTACCTCATCCAAGATTTGGATACTGGAAACTACAAGTTGTTATTGATTAAAACGAATAATCAACAATTCACCATCGATTCAATGCACATCCCAACAATCGGTAGTTATTTCATACCGCTTGACTCTTCCCCCATCGTCAAAAACAACGTAAAAGAGCGTTTAGATTTATATGCTATTGACTTAAAAGGAATTCAGCCAAATCTAAACCAATGTTCACTTACTGGAAATTTTACACCGACTACTACTAAAGAAATTTACACTCTCAATTTAATCCAAAACGATTCCATTATAAAAACAATTCATTCAAATAAAAAAGGTTTGTTTCATCTGACTCATATTACGCCTGGAGCATATTTAGTAAAAATCACAAATCAGCAAGGAACACTATCAATCACTGAACATATCGAATTTATAAAAAATAGAATAACTGTAATCAAGGATATTACCTTGAATAAAAAATCGTTAACCGTCTTGTATACATCTAATTATCGTTACACTCCACTATTATCTGATGCTCCATCTGCAAGTTCGATATTAAGTTCCAACACTGAAAAACCCTATATACGATCCAACTTTAAAGATGATGGATTTTGGTCTCCAACGCTAATAACCAATCGAAAAGGGGAAGTGAAATTTTCAGTTCCTTTTCCAGACAACATTACCAAATGGAATGTATTTGCTTTTGGAATGGATGGACTAAAAACTGGGATTGGAAAAAGTGAAATCAAATCCTACAATACCGTAAATGCAGCACTTATAACACCGCGTTTTTTGATTGCAGGAGACAGTGTTGCTATCGTTGGGAAAATAAATAATCACCATACGCAAAAAATTGATTTTAGAAGTACATTTACTATAGATTCGAAAATTGGAAAATCAACGGACAGTTCGCTAATCCATGGATATTCAGAAACTTTTGCTTTAAAAGCACCTTATTTATCAGATAGTCTGCATTGTAGTTATGTTATGCATTCGAAAACTGGAGAAAAAGATGGAGAAAAACGAAGTATTCCAATCTATCCAAGTGGTACAATTGAAACAAGAGGTCAATGTCATTTACTTTCAAAAGACACAACTCTGAAAATTACAAATTTAGACACATCACTTCTGGAACTAGTTGCAACGAATAATCCACTTCCAATCCTTAATAAACAGATAGAAGATTTAGAAGCGTATCCATATTTATGTATGGAACAATGTGCATCCAAACTACTTGGATTACTTGCCAAAAAGAAAATTAAATCCGCTTTAAATGAAGTATTTACTCCAGATAACGAAATCAAAAGACTTATCGATTTAATCGATGCTGGAATGAATGATTCCAAAAGTTGGGGGTGGTGGAAAAATACAAATTCCAATCCATTTATGACTTCGTATGTCTTATCCGCTATACATGAAGCAGCGAATCAAGGATTTAAAACAAAAGATTACAAGGAAGCAATTCAATATTTACAGTGGAACTTAAATTTACTCGAAGGGGATCAATTTTTACATCTACTTTTGAAATTAAGTGAAATGAATCAACTACCTAACAAATCTACTTATATCGAGATCGCAAAAAAAACACACAATCTTTCGGCTTATCAATCCCTACTTCTTACCCGTATTCGTCAATTAAACGGAGAAAAAGTTTCTATTCCCACACTCTTAAAAAAGGCAAAACAAACACAATTCGGAAATTTGTTTTGGGGAGAAGATCGTTTTAACTTTTATGAAAACCGACATTCTGCTACCCTCCTAGCCTACGAAATCATTCGTGCGGAAGATAGTAATTCGGTATACCTTCCAAAAATCAGAAATTACTTTATGGAAAGTCGCTCTACAAGTTATGACCTTAACACCATAGATAAAGCTCAGTTACTAAAAACGATTTTACCGGATTATTTAAAAGAATATAAAAATTTCAAAGCACCTGTACAATTAACAATAACAGGAGGAGTAAATCAAGTTGTGACAGAATTTCCATTCAAAACGGTCTTAAAAAAAGGAAGTGAATTAAGCATACAGAAATCAGGTGCTGGAACAGTCTACTTGACTACCTATCAAAAACATTGGAATGAAAACCCTAGCATTACCGATAGTGTTTATAAAATCACTTCTAGTTTTACGCAACATGGAAAAATAGTGGATACGCTAACTGCAGGTGTAATTGCTCAACTCAATGTAGAAATTGAAGTTAAAAAACAGGGAGATTATGTCTTTGTTGAAATTCCGATTCCTGCTGGATGTTCGTATGACAATAATGAGCATCAACGTACGTATTTGGAGAGTCATCGCGAATATTTCAAAAATAAAACCAATATCTATTATGAAAATCTACCTGTTGGAAAACATCGAATTACAATCCACGTACAACCACGTTTCACCGGAACGTTTACCTTAAATCCTGTAAAAGTAGAACGTATGTATTTCCCCATATTCTTTGGTAGAAATGAAACAAAAAAAATTGTGCAACGAAATAAAAATTAGAATTGATTGATTTTCGACATTATCCTTATTTTTACAAAAAAATAAAACCATGCGCGTACTAGCAGAAATACCTCATCCAAAATATAAAATTCAGATTTTCAACTACAACAGTAAATACCTAGTGAAAGTTGAATTGGATCAATACGAACAAATTTTCAAGATTAACGAAATAGATGTTTTTGGAATCGAAGATGTGCAAGCGATGATTACCGAAGAACTTTTGGACAACTCCTTTAACCGCTTTTTAACCATGCGTGATGATTGGTCGAAAGCCTTTGCAAATAAAAATACCCATTCAAAATAAATACACTCCGATGAAAAAATTAATGACCATCTGTTTAAGCACTTTACTTCTTACCGCTGCATGTGGGGGAAAAACAGAAACTAAAAAAGAAGAAAACACGAAGCCAACGGTCCCAGTGATTCGTACCAACGGATTAAAAATTGCGTATTACGACCAAGACAGTCTAAAATTGCAATACGAATACTTTGTCAAAATGGAGAAGATTTCCATGAAAAAACAACAAACGATTCAAGCACAATTGATTAACAAAGAACGTGATCTTCAAAATTACATCAATTCCAACGAACAATTAGTGCAGCAAAAACAACTTTCAGACATGCAAATCCAAGAAGCACAAATGGAAGTGCAACGCAGAAACCAAGAGTTGTACCAAATGCAACAAACACAAGGGGCAAAATTGGAAAGCGAAACAGTAAACTTGCTCAACATGTTAGGTAAGAAAATCGAAGATGCAGGTAAAAAATACTGTGAAGAGCATAAAATTGATATTCTTTTGGTTAAGTCACCAGGAAGTCAGTACAACTATATTCACCCTTCTATGAACGTTACAAAAGAGTTTATTGCTTTTTTGAATCAGAAATATGGGAAATAGACAAAAGACTTTGAGATAAAAGAGCAAAGACTACTAGACAAAAGAACAAAGACTTTTAGACAAAAGAACAAAGACTTTTAGTTAACTTAAACAAACTAAATAGTCTTTTCATCTTTCATCTTTAAACGAAGTGGTCTTTTATCTTTTCATCTTTAAACGAAGTGGTCTTTTATCTTTTCATCTTTAAACGAAGTGGTCTTTTATCTTTTCATCTTTAATCTAATCCTATGTTAATCGCTCAACAAAAACTGAAAGAAAATATTGCTGAATACATACTGTATATGTATCAGATTGAAGACGTTATCCGCGCTTACAATTTTGATTTGGAACGCATCATGGATGAATATGTACGTCAACAATTGCCAGACACTTCGTTTCATGCGACCTACAGACAATGGTATAAGGACTTAATCGCACAAATGCATTCGCAAAAGATTGAGAAAAAAGGACATTTATACTTGATTCAAGAGGTGATGATTGAACTTTCTTACTTGCATAACACCTTGTTAAACATGGCAAACGATGTAAAGTACAAAGAATTGTATGAGCGTGCGATCGATGCCATTGAAGACTTCAAAGAAAAATCCAATTTAAAAGACAAAAACCACATCGAATTGGTGTTTCACGCGATGTACATGAAGTTGTTATTGCGATTACAAAAGAAACAAATCCATACCGAATCCGAAGAAGCGTTTGATTCTATGCGAATTTTGATTGCATACTTGTGCCGCGCATACCACCAAATGAAAAATGGGGAGTTGAATTTTTTTAATAATTAGCCGATAGGAAATAGTGATTAGGGAATAGCTATTAGTAGTTATTTTTTAAAACCAGCTGAACTCATAAACACAAAAGTCAAATATTGCACTTTTTGTAGTGCAAAAAATGAATAAATATGCACTTTTTGTAGTGCAAATTAGTATCTTTATCGATAATTAACTTATTAAAATAAGGTAAATTCATAAGGATATGGAACAACTCTACCAAAAATTTGAAACTCTACTTCAATCGACAACAACCAATTTTAAACGCTATTTATACACAGAAATAGCGTGGAACAGTCGCATGGTTGGGATTATCGGTGGTAGAGGTGTTGGAAAAACGACCATGTTATTACAATATATCAAGGAAAACTTGGATACTAAAAAAGCCTTGTATGTTTCTGCTGATGATATGTACTTTGTCGATCACACGTTATATGAACTCACAAGTGATTTTTATAAATCAAATGGAGAATACTTATTTATTGATGAAATACATAAATACCCAGATTGGTCGCGCGAATTAAAAAATAGTTACGATTCATTTCCTAACTTAAAAATCATTTTTACTGGATCTTCTATTTTAGATATCCTAAAAGGGTATGCAGACTTAAGTAGAAGGGCATTGATTTACCAACTACAAGGTCTTTCTTTTAGAGAGTACTTAAAAATGGTTCACGGATTTGATTTTGAGCCCTATTCGTTAGACCAAATCATTCAAAACAAAGTAAAAATCGAGGGACTTGAACATCCTTTACCTTATTTCAAAGAATATTTAAAACAAGGATATTATCCTTTTGGAACTGAAAATGAAATAAATATACGCCTAAGTCAAATTATCCTTCAAACTTTAGAAACCGACATACCACAGTTTGCAAATTTAAATGTAGGTACCAGTCGTAAATTAAAAAGATTACTTTCAATCATTGCTGAAAGTGTCCCTTTTAAACCAAACTTCTCAAAAATCTCAGAATTATTAGGAGTAAGCAGAAATTCATTAGATGATTATTTTTCTTACATGGAAAAAGCAGGATTAATCGGACAACTTAGAACTGAAACAGGTGGAATTAGAGGATTAGGAAAAGTGGATAAAGTATATATTGACAATACAAATATCATTTTCAATCTAGTCGGAGATAAATCAAACCTTGGAAATATTCGAGAAACCTTTTTCTTTAATCAAATGCGTTTAAAAAACGAAGTAATATCCGCTTCAAAAGCTGATTTTGTCATTAACGATTATACGTTTGAAATTGGAGGAAAAAATAAAAATCAATCACAAATCGAAAAAGATGGAAAATCATTTATCATAAAAGATGATATCGAATTTGGTTATCAGAATGTGATTCCGTTATGGGCTTTTGGATTTAATTATTAAACATACTAAAAATGGCTCACAATCACTTGCAAGCCATTTTCATTCATTCATAATTAAATTAGTCCTTTATACACCTAACAGAAAAGCCAAACTCTTTTGCATTGATACTCCTTGTTGCAGTATAATAACTATAATAAATATTTCGATTCCAAGCAGTTGTTGTATTGTACTCTGAAGAGCTCCACCAATAGCCATTACTACCAAAAAAACTAAAATCACCGACATCATAACGAGTTCCAGCAGGTAGTGCACTAAATAAGGAACTATTCGTTGCACCATCATTCGGACTTTTCCAATTCGTGATTCCCACTTCTTTCATTTTACCTCCTGCAAAATTTTGACCTCCTAAATAATTTATTAAAACAGTCCATTCAGCATCCGTTGGAACATGCCAACCAGTTGGACAAACATTTTTATTGCCATTTGTAGTAATACTAACAGCATACCAATTATATAATTTTCCAAACTTATCATTATTAGAAATATCGTTATTATAATAACACCATGCACCTGTTGTATTACTTGCCCATTGTGTTTTCTCGGTTACGTTTGGAATAGCTGTACCATCGTTATACTTACTCACCTTTAAATTCTCTGCCATCCATTCTTGAGTTCCAATATAAACTGTCTTATAAGAATTACCTTCTCCATCCGTGATGTTTTGACCATATCCACTTGTCGGATTTTGAACTACATTAGCAACAGTGATATTAATAGTACATGTTTTTCCACCAAAATCAATCGCAAAGCTTGCAACCCCTGCTGTTGTAGGTGTCCCAGAAATAGTATACTTTAAAGTTCCTGTGCCATTGGATAAAGTACCAGCTAATAAACTTGCCGTCAAACCTATAACTCCAGTAGAATTATGCGATTTTGAAGAATATGTATTTCCATTTCCACCAGAATAGGTAATCGTCGCAGTTACACCACTTGCTACTTGGTCTTTTTTTAAGTTGCCCGTAATTTGAACACCCGCACAATCAAACCCAGAAATAGAAACAACACTTGTAGTTTTTGTTGTGTCAATCGTATTGTTGATCGTATTGTTTGGAGTTGTTGTTTCCTTCTTACAAAAAGCGAAAGCACTTATTAATAGGTAAGCAAAAAATAGTTTTTTCATAGATACAATTTATTAATCCTTTATTTTGGTTTACGAATTTAGGTAAGCTTGTTTTAAAAGAGATTCAATTAATCTTTAAATTATTATTTGGTCATTTTGCACATCCAATAGAAATTCAAAAAAATTATAATTAACACTTATTGTACCAAAGACAATAATTTAGTAACTTTCAAATTAGTAATCTTAAATTCAAAATTGTGTGTAAATCTATTTTTATTGTTTGCTGTATACTATATTTTTCAGTTGGATATACGCAATTGAAACAAATAGAATTCGAAAAAACCATTGAAGAAAAAATCAGTCTTTTAATGGCTAATATGTCTTTAGAAGAAAAAATAGGTCAGACATGTCAAATCACTTTGGACGCTGTTTTAAAAACGGATGCCAATGGAACTGTAGTTGAACCTGTACAACTAGATGCATCTAAATTAAACGAAGCCTTAACTAAGTATCGCGTTGGCTCCATACTAAACGTTAGTTCACACACCTTAACTATAAGCGAATGGAAATCGATGCATCAAGCTATCCATAAGTATTATCAAGAGAAATTCATCAAAATTCCAATCCTTTATGGAATAGATGCAATTCACGGTGTAAATTATACCCAAGGAGCTACCCTATTTCCGCATGAAATTGGATTAGCTGCAACTTGGAATCGCGAAACTTTGAAGAAAACAGCTTCTATTACTGCAAGTGAAATGCGTGCAAGTGGCATAAGATGGAATTTCTCACCTGTTTTAGATTTGGGTAGACAACCACTATGGTCCAGGTATTTTGAAACGCTCGGAGAAGACCCCTATTTGACCTCTGAACTTGGTAAACAGATTATTCTTGGATATCAAGGAACTCAAAGTAAAATAGATAACACACATGTTGTATCCTGTTTAAAACATTTTGTGGGTTACAGCATGCCGCAATCTGGAAGGGACAGAACTCCTGCTTGGATTCCCGAAAAATATATGTCGGAACTATTTCTCCCACCTTTCAAGGCCGCGATTGAAGCAGGTGCACTTACGGTTATGGTGAATAGTGGAAGCGTCAATGGTACTCCTGGTCATGCAAATTACAAGCTATTGACTAAACTTCTAAAACAAGATTGGGGATTTAAAGGATTCGTTGTTTCTGATTGGGAAGATTTTAGTTTATTATCTTCAGTTCATCAAACTGCTGGATCGTATAAAGAAGGTATTGTACAAGCAATTCAAGCCGGTGTGGATATGAGTATGGTTCCAACATCTCCACTTTACAAAGATTATTGTACGCTATTTAACGATGCAATCAAAGAAAAATTAATCGATTCCAGTCGTTTGGAGGATGCAGTACGTCGTATTTTGCGTGTAAAATTGTATGCTGGATTATTCGATAATTTGAATCAAACTAAAGAAAAGGGCGATTTATTTGGAACTTCCACATTTAAAAAAGAAGCAGAAAATACAGTATTAGAGTCTATTACCTTATTAAAGAACAAGAATAATATTCTACCCTTAAAGCCAAACACAAAAGTTTTACTTACAGGTCCAACAGCAAACTCGCTGAATGCTTTAAATGGTGCTTGGACACACACATGGCAAGGAGTAGATACACTTTACAACACGAAAGATGCATTAACGCTCTTAGAAGCATTTAAATTAAAAAATGCATCCGTATCCTATGTCAAAGGCGCAATGAACGAGTACATAGAAGGCTGGGAGTCTTGTAAAATAATAGATACTATCGCTTTAAAAGAACAAGCTGCAAAAAATGATGTTATTGTGATTTGTTTAGGTGAATTACCTGGTACTGAAAAACCGGGGGATATAAGAGCTTTAGATTTACCGGAGGCGCAATTGCAACTCGCAAAATGTGCAATCAATACCGGCAAACCAGTTATCCTTCTCTTGATCGAAGGTAGACCAAGAACATTACATCCAATTGTTGAAGGGATGGATGCGATTATACAGTTATATTTACCGGGCGATTATGGAGCACAGGCATGTGTTAAAATCCTGTATGGAGATGAAAATCCGTGTGGTAAATTACCCTATACCTACCCCAAATATAGTGGTATCATTGAGCACTACGATCATCCGAAAAGTATAGAAAAATCAAAATCAAACCAATGGAATGGTTTTGACCCCGAATGGGAATTTGGACATGGATTGAGTTACACTTCTTTTAATTATTCTAATTTAATGGTTAGTAAAGAACAATTTAAGGAGTTAGATTCGATTCGTATTACTGTAGATATCACTAATACAGGACTTCGCGTTGGAAAAGAAGTCGCGCAACTTTATGTTTCTGACTTACAAGCGCAAGTCACACCAGCAGTTAAGCAATTGAAAGGGTTTGATAAAATAGAATTACAACCAGGACAAACAAAAAAGGTTTCTTTCATATTGTCAAACAAAGATTTAAAATATGCAAATCAATCCGGAGAATTTGTAAATGAACCAGGTTTTTTTCGCATACAAATTGGACCGGTTAGCAAATTGATTGAACTAATAAAATAAGCTAATGTATAAAATCGAGTTTAAAGATTTTTTCACGTATTCCTTTTCATTGGATTGTGTCATCTTTGGTTTTCAAAATGGTAAAATTCATGTGCTTTTAATCAAACGAGCCATGGAACCATTCAAAAACAAATGGGCTATTCCAGGTGACCTTGTTTATCCGGATGAAGACTTGGCTGCTGCAGCGAATAGAATTTTAGTAGAATTAACTAATTTGTCCATGGTGGACCTTCATCAAGCAGAGACTTTTGGTAATCCTAATCGACATCCACAAGGTCGAGTGATAACAAGTGCGTACATGGCCTTAATACGGATTGCTGATTTTAAAGCGACTCCTGCTTCGTGGGCGGAAGAAGTAAAATGGCAAGCAATAGATGAATTGCAAGAATTAGCTTTTGATCATAATGCGATTATTCAATCCACGTATGAATTATTGAAGAAAAAAATGCGTACTGAACCCATCTGCTTTGATCTGCTACCCGAAAGATTCACCTTAAATGAACTTCAGTGTTTGTATGAATTTGTTTATACCACAACTTTTGACAAAGCAAATTTCAGAAAAAAATTAAAACATATTCCTTTAATTAAGCAAACTGAAAAACAAGCAAATGTTAAACACAGACCTGCTAAATTATTTTCATTCGACAGTCAACTATTTCAGAGTCTAATAACGCAATCTGAATATCAATTTAAATTATAGTATCTGTATTAACATTTAGTTAAAAAAAAGTATTTTACTTATTGTATTTTATACAATTATTAATTATTTTTAATAAAATCTAAAACGACTATACCATGAAAAATTTTATACAATCAATAATCGTCGTAGTATTGTTTATAGGAAATGTATTTGCGCAAGACCTAACAATTACAACTACAGTTTGTAAATCTGCAACGTCAGTTAGGCTAACTGGTCCCTGGTGGAGTTGGAATCCTACAGGTGGTCCTGAAGCGGTAGACAACAAGAATGGAACTTGGACATTTACTTTATCACCGGCACCTTCAGCAACAATGGAATATTTGCTCGTAGTAGATGGTGTACAAGAAAATTTAATTGCAGAAATGCAAAATGGAGGAACTTGTGCTCCTGTAACAGATAAAGCTACGTATGCTAATCGTCAGTGGCTAACAACAGATGGCTTAGCTATTTCGAACACTTATGGTAAATGTAGTGCTTGTGTAACAGATGAATTGAATATCACTGTTGAAGTATGTAAACCAAATGCAACTTCTGTTCGTTTAACAGGTCCTTGGTGGAATTGGGATCCTGCAGGTGGACCGATTGCTAAAGACCAAGGGAATGGTGTTTGGAAATTCACTTTAAGTCCTAAACCAACAGCAAATATGGAATATTTAGTTATCGTTGATGGTGTTCAAGAAAACTTGATTGCAGATATGCAAAATGGAGGTACTTGTGCACCTGTTACTGATTATTCTAACTATGCAAATCGTCGTTGGGATCTAGGATCTGGTGATGTTTCCATCTCTTATGATCGTTGTGTTCCATGTTCCTACCCAGATTTAACTGTAACGGTTCAAGTTTGTGACTCTGCAAAACAGGTTAATCTAACAGGTGCTAACTGGAGTTGGAACCCTGCTTGGGGTCCACAAGGGGTAAAAAATGGAGATGGAACTTGGACAATTAAACTATCCCCTGTTCCAAATGATACGCTTGAGTACTTAATTGTAAAAGATGGAGTTACCGAAAACTTAATTAAAGACATGCAAAATGGTGGTGGTTGTGCACCTGTTACAGATTATAGCTCGTATGCTAATAGAAGATGGGTTTCTGGTCAAGGTAATTTATCGATTACTTATAATAAATGTGGCGTTTGTTTGACTAACTCTTTACCACTATTGGAGGATGCTAAAATTAACGTAAAACCTAACCCAACAAGTGCTAGTTTGTTTGTTCAAAGTGAAAATATGATACAATCTTTGAACGTTTTTGGTATTCGTGGTGAAAAAGTATTATCCATAAATTCAATCGGACAAAAAGAGTATACGTTGGATTTATCTAATTTTGACAATGGAATTTATCTCATTGAGGTGAACACCACTGCAGGAAGTCATATATCTCGTATTGTCAAAGAATAATATTATTCTAATTACTACAAACATTGAATTAAGGGGCTATATTTAAATAGCCCCTTAATTTTTAGATGAAAAGAAATTACTCTTTCAATTTAACCTTTTTACAAATACCCTATGAAATATCTTTACATCCTTATTTTATTTATTAGTTGTAATGCTCATGCCCAATGGACTTTGATTTGGAGTGATGAATTCAATGAAAGTAAATTAGACGAAAATAAATGGATGCAAGAAACAGGCGGAAATGGTTGGGGTAATAATGAATCACAATATTACACTCCAGGGTCAAACAATTTAAGTTTCTCTCAGGGTCAACTCATCATCACCGCTAAGAAAGAACAATACGCATCTAATACATACACTTCTGCAAAAATCAGTACCAAAGGAAAATTTTCTACACGTTTTGGAAAAATTGAGAGTCGTATTCAATGTCCTCAAGGGAAAGGGATATGGCCTGCTTTTTGGATGTTAGGCACTTCCATTGATCAGGTTTCTTGGCCTGCATGTGGTGAAATTGATGTTATGGAGCACATAAATTCAGAAATGAAAATTCATGGTACAGCACATTGGGATAATATAGGACATCAATATTGGGGAGGAGTAATTGCAAATGACCCTGCTAGTTTTCATAACTACAGTATCATTTGGGATTCAACTAAAATTCAATGGTTTATGGATGGAACTATTTATTATCAACTAAATATAGCCAACAATGTAAATGGAACTGAAGAGTTTCAACTTCCTTTTTACTTGATTTTAAACCTAGCAGTTGGTGGAGACTGGCCAGGTTATCCGGATCAAACTACCATATTTCCTGCAGAAATGAAAATTGATTATGTTAGAGTATATCAATCGGATGTTAGTGCTTCGTTAGATGATGCTTCGTTAATCTCAATCATATACCCTAATCCTACAAACGATGTACTATTTTTATCCTCTGATTCACCGATTTTTAGTTACAATATTCATTCGTTAGATGGACGATTATTAGAATCACAAAGTACTATAACACCAATAGAATCAATTTCTTTAAAACAACTGCCTACAGGTTCATACATCCTAACCTTTGAACAAAAAAACAAATTAATTAGACAAATAATTCAAAAAAATTAAGGCTTAATTGAGGTATTATAAGGTACAATTTGAATTGATTTTAGTTCTATTTCTCCTGCTGCAAATAACTGAATAATCAATTGCTTTGTCGCTGTCAAATCAACGTCATTTTCTATAATTGGAAAAGCGTTTAAAGGAACAAATAATGTTATCCATGATTGACTAATCGTTGGCTTCGATAAAAATTCTTTTTTGAAACCAGTCCAACATTGGTTCCCATTATAATCTTCCAATCCGAAAGCCCATGGTAAATTTGAAATATCTCTTTTGGAAGAACGGAGTGTGACAGCAAAAGCCAATGAGTCTTTCAAATAGGCCATATCTTTGGATGACCATCCATCCCATCCAAATCCTACACCAACCCAATCACAATTGGTTTGATCTTTATTCCATTTGAAAATTAAATAGTTTGATCTAGTAGAATCTACTTCAAAAGTCCCCTGAATACACATTGAATTTTTAGACCACCAAACATCTTCCGATATTTTTCCATCAAATACATTCAATTGAGTAAACCCATAAATTGAATGCGATACTGTTTCACTAGTATCATATAATCCCTGATTTTTAAGGGTAATTGGCTTTTTTTTACTTGGAGACAGATTGTCTTGAGCACCTACCCTAACCAATATGACACTTGTTATAAAAAAAACAATGATCTGTATTTTTGTGGTCTTCATGGCTGGAGTGGTTTATTTTCAGTGAAAATTAGGTAATCCAATTTTGCCTTTGCGAAACCTGATTTAGGATTTGCAAGATGTAGCATATTAATTTGCATGAGTTTATTTGGTTCAAAAACACCATTGCCAGAAGCAGCCGCAGGGGTACCATTAACCAAAGCGACTAACTCATTGTAACGAATACTTATCAATTTCCAACCGACCCAATTTATCGTAATTTGATGCGAATACATGTCTTCAGAATTAGAACTGAAATTACCATCTCCATTCTCATCTTCTTGAAATTGAAAAAGAACTAAACTATTATTTAAACTTGGTTCTCCCCAAACTAGTACGTTGAAATATAAATTACTTGGATTCGAACTTAACGGAAAAGTTTTTGCACCATAAGCAGTTGCTTTAAAATTGATTAAACCTATCAGCCAATCCCAATCCACTGTTCCAGCCATATTAAGATAACCTCCTCCTTGAGGAGCAGTATTATTTGACTTAACTTGAAAATCCATATTTGCTCCAGATTGAACAAAAGAGGACCACCCTGAATTTAATGCAGACTCAAAATCAGCAACTACAAATCCTTTATTTATTTTAGGTTGATTGACATTAATCGTTGTGAGTAGAGTATCTTTTTCCCCCGTAAAAGTTAGACGCGCACTACACACCTCTGTTTGAAAGATAGGAAACAAAGTAGTGGATCCATCCCAAGTTGTTTCTGAATTAGTTAATTTATTACCAACTCCATTAATTTCTTTTATCGCTCCACTTTTTTGACCAATAATTTCTAATTTCCAAGAAGAAACCTTTGAAAATTCAGCGGTAAAAAAGATGGATTCATTGGTTACAAAATCAATAGAATCCCTACTTGCTTTTAAGTTGGTAATCACTGAAAATTTACCATTTAAATCAGACAATAATGGTCCATCTATTTTTTTTAACTCCTCTTTCCTGCACCCAACAAGAAGAAAAGCGATAATTACGAGGTGTAAAATACGTTCCATAGGTTAAAATTTCATAAAATAAACGACTTGAAACTGGTTAAATTGATATGGGTTTAAAGCCATAAAACTGTTGGTGTTGTGCTCATAAAAAACACTTAGATAAACATCTTTTGAAAATTCAAATTTTAACCCACCAGAGAGACAATTTTCACTACCAGCGATTTTTGTTGATTGGAAATTAATGATAGTACCTTTTGCATCACGAATTGGTAATATTTCATTCCCATTGCTCTTAAACCAAAAGGTATTCCCAATAAAATAAAGTTTATCCAACATTTCAAAAGAAACACCAAAATTCAAAGTATAAGATTCTAAACCTATGGATTCTAAGGCTAGTTTACTCATTCGATTAGTATACTGATATCCCATCGCTAAAAATATAGTATGCGATTTTTTCCAATGAAATACAGCCGAAGGATTAAAATTTACAGAGCCAATGAAATAATCAAATTTTCGTAAAGAAGGTGTTCCTTGTCCTCTTATTTCTCCCAAACGATAATATTTAAGTTGTGTACTTATACGTTCTTTTTTATCCGAATAATTTACAGAAAAATATGCTCCTCTTCGATTAAAGGTAGCAATACCATAAGGTAAAACATTATTGATCGCTGGGTTATAGTCCATCAACTTCGTTGAAAATTGCATGGAATACAAAGTGGGATCATTGTATAAATCATAGTAACTTATAGGTCGTACGATTTGACTATTTGTAAACCTTTGATAACTTGAGTTTTGCTGGTTAAAATCGATTCTTTTGGATTGCGCTCCAGCACTTCTAAAATCAGCACCATTATCCATGCAACCTGCTTCCAGCGATACTCCTGTTTTTTTAAACATTGTATTACCTTTAAAATGAATGAAATAATCATTAAGTTGCGCGTTTTTTTGTTCCGCTGAAAAGGTATTAGAAAAACCACTTTCTCCTGATAATTCCATTTTTAACTTTTCAAATTCATACGTGTATTGATATATTAAAGTAGTTACTTGATTTCGATACACATCATTATTTTGCGCTGTTTCTTTTACATCAAATACATTTGCATAATTCACTCCAATTTGAAAATTTTTATGCTGATTAAATACAACACTACCTCCCCCATACAATCTTTCAAAAAGTGTACCTTGATTACTTGGGTTCAGTCTAAAAAGAAATCCTTTGAACTTTAACTCATCCTTGCTTTTACTAAAATCTAGTACGAAGTCTACCGCTGCGCCTTGCTGCCTCCAGGTATTTGATTTATAAAAACTTTCGTAATTTATAATTTGTTCTTTAATGGAAGTAGTTCCAAAACTAGGTAAGATTAAATCGGGATTTGAATTATAACATGTGTAGGGTGAAAGTTTATAATCAATATTTCCAAGTTGATATCTTATCCCTTTTCCTGCTATCCCTTTCACATGTAATTGACGAACACCGAAAGTAACATCACTACCCCAAAATCCACCAAATGCATTATTTATTCGAAACATACCCAAGATTTCTGTTCGAGAATTCGGATTTATTTTAATTCCAAGATCAATAAGCGCATAACCTCCCGTTGTTTTACCTACTGTAATTGTATCTTTTTCATTTGAAGAAAAGTCTGAAGCAGTCAAAATGGAGCGGGCACCACCTACGAATTGCACTTTTTTACCCTCTTGTGCTAATACTAGACAAGTAAACAGAGTAAATAAGATGAGTATATGAATTTTCATTTTAAAAATATATTTTAAGTTCTACTGTGGTTTCCTTTCCTTTATATTGATCTAACACAAAGTTTACGTCTTTGTAAGTAAACCATCGTTGTCGAATATATAGACCAACGTATTTAGCCAATTCAATATCTAGGCCTATAGCATAACTAGAACCAATTTGGTTCTTCTGCTTTAATGTAAGTAAATCTGTTGTAGTTGCCTTACCTGCAATAATTCGATCATAACCAAAGTAATTGGAAACAATGAATTTTGGATGTAATTCGAGGTAAAATTCTAGTTGTTGGTTTATACTTTGTAAATAACTTGATTTATTAAATTGTGGTAAAACAGCAAACGATCGTTGAACAGTGTGAAACCCACCAAGGTATAAAAGCATCAAACGTTTACCAAGGATACTGAGTGAATTTTTATAACAAATCTCAATCGAATTAAACCCTTTAGCGGAAACAGAATCCGTAATCGAAACGCTTTCATATACCCCACGATAAATCTTATTCAAATTAGCATAAGGTCCTACCCCGGAAGGAAAATTCCACCGCCAAAAACGAGAAAGTGCTAAATTGTTTGCGGGATGTCCATAGGTGATTTGTTTGGATAAAGCATTTATTTCCTGAGAAACACTGTATCCAATTACTAATTTGTGTTGTTTACCAAGAGGTATATCCATGTTTAGTATACCAGAAGTTCTATTATTGGTTAATTGTCCAATTGAAACTAATGAACTAGCAAATGGAATCAAAGGTGTTTGGCTACCCGGAGCTTGATTTGTTAAAATTGCAGTATTATTCTCTTGTATGCTAGAGTTCCAAAATACTCCATTGTTATTTATAACACGTGGACTAATTCGAACAAATCTCAATTCTATTTGAAAAGGTAAAAGATCTTTAACCGATTTCATTTTGAGATCTATAGCTTCCCCGAAATCTCCCTTACTCGTTGGACTAAAATAATTTCCAATCCCCAATTCTCCGCTTACTTCTATTTGTTTACTTTTTAGTTCGAATTGTGTTGTAAGTAAATTATATCCAATATCAACAAGTGTTAAACTATCTGTATAGGTTTTACTTGTAATTGCATTTAAACTTACAAATCCTCGGTTTAAATCCTTTCTGATTTTACCCCCTGATAATAGGTTAGGTCGAGGAAGTGCTCCTCCATTGTATTGCGATTTTCCATACATAAACGCAAAGGAAAAACCACGAGGCATATGTAATCCTTCCAAAATAAACCCCTGAAAAGCTTGTTGTCCCCATCTTGAATCCTGGGTGAGTGCACCATTTTTAAAATAATTAGTATATCGATTCATTAGAGTTCCTGTGTTAGGATCCCAAGGATTACGTTCGAATAAACTAAAGCGATTATATCCTGTATTGGAAGCGAAGGTCATTGGACTTAAAGCATACCAATGTATACCACCTGTTTTTACTTGAAAAGTACCGATGGATGTTTTGTGCGAACCAGACAAATTAACACCTAGATTTAAGCCTTTGGCATAATCTGTTGTTGAACCAGTTAATGGGGTATAAATATAAAAATCCGTCGAAAAAGAAGTGGATTCTGAAGGCTTACCTGAAATATTCATTAAGAGTTGAGGTATGTTACTGTCGTCCCCGATAAAAACCCTCTTTTTTACTGCTCCCATTTCTGCATATTGAAGATGCATATCTGAATAACAACCTAAAAACCGATAATATCCAGAAACATTTATATTTCCTAGCGCGGATGTAATTTTTTTAGGATAAACACCACTCAGGTTTGGATTAAATACTACAGAATCTATATAACGTTGAGAAAAAACTTTCATCGTTATCAGCAGAAAAAAAATGACTATATAGTAGTTCTTAATCATTATTGAAAGAATTTAATACTGCAGGTTTAATCGTTACTGCCTTTGGTTTTCCAGCTATAACTTGAAAAGGAATATTCACATACGCCACTTTAGAAGCATCCGAAACAAGTAAAAACAATCTATATTTTCCTTCCAAATTAGGTGATTTTAATATTATACTAGCGGAGTTCTTTTTTGTAATTCTACCTTCGATTTTTACCGGTTTCAACTCAGCATCTCCACCCATTTTCAAATCAGTACTTTCAGGATATAACTCCCATTCATAATTTAGTTGATCCCCATTTAAATCGCGCGCATAAACTGTAATTTGATGCTTAGTACGAGATGAGAAAACACCAAACTTAGCGTCTTTTATACCATCCATTTTTAACGAATCAATTTGAGGTGTTCGATTTTCAGGATAAACGCCTTTCCAACAAAAAGTTAAAGCATCAATTGCTTCAGTGGATTCACCTTTTTCAGTAAAAAGTCCATACCAAGTATGGGTGTATTCTTGCTTCTGTCCCCATAAAAACGCAAAGGAACCAATACATTGTTTATTATTTGCTGCAATATAATTAGTGTATCTATCTAAATAACACTTTGCTTTTTCAGTAGAAGTTTGTTCTAATGACATACCCCATGGCGTTTTTGGTGATTCCCAATGTCCATTTGGTCCCCATTCAGTAATCATATAAGGTCTGGTATATCCACCAGAATCTAATTTTTCTTGAACAGTTTCGATATCTCCATAGGTATTAATTCCATAAATATCGATTGCGGTTAATTCTTTTTTGACAAATTTTAATTTTTCTAAACTTGTGCCTGCGGTAACAGTTGAAGTTGGATGATGTGGATCCAGTTCATGAACCATTTTAGCAATATCATTCACTGCGCGCCAAACAGCAGTATTGGAATAGGCTAATTCATATTCATTTCCGATTCCCCACATTAAGAGTGCTGGGTGATCTTTATATTTCAAGACAGCATCTCGAACCTGTTTAAATTGATTTTGAACAGCAATTGTATCATTATAATCAAACCCATGTCTTTCATGCTGTATCCAATACCCTAACATCACTTTTAATCCCAACTTTTGCGCTTGATCAAGTATTTCTTGCGCTTGTTCAATTCCCCAAGTCCGAATTGTATTTCCTCCTGCAGCTTTAAGTTGTTCTAGGTTAACAGTCCCACCACCTCCACGAATGTAAAACGGTTCACCATCTACATACAATGTCCATTTTGCGTCTTTTAAACGAATTGCAACCTCCGACACTTGTGCGTGCATCACGGATAAAGCAAAAATAAAAGTCAAAGTTAGAAACCGCATGATTGAATAATTATTTAGTTAAAATAATAATATTAATTTACAAAAGCACTTATAAAGTCTATTAAGTTCAAAATTTAAACCGCGTCTATTTTTACAACTCTAATAGCTAAATGGATAGATAAGAAGTTAAGTATTTAATAAGTAAAATCCAGAGTTATCTATAAAAAGATGAAATTCATATTCACTAACTTTACACATCAAACATTATTCAACTATGACACATACACTTTTCAATAAAGATCATACGAACCTACTCCCCTACGACGGTTTCACCAATTACATCCCAAATTTAATCAAGGACACCCATTCATCTTACCTCCATCAATTAATTAACGAAGTAGCATGGAAACACGATGAACTCACTTTGTATGGTAAAAAAATCATCACCAAACGTCAAGTTGCTTTTGAAGGAGACGAACATATCGCTTATACCTATTCGAAACAAGAGAAAATAGCAACTCCTTGGTCGGAGGTTGTATTGGAACTCAAACAGAAATTAGAAAAGGAATTAAACACGCAATTCAATGGGTGTTTGTTGAACCTGTATGCTACTGGAGAAATTGGAATGGCATGGCACAGCGACAATGAACCGGAATTAGCTGCAGAAGGTATCATTGCTTCCCTAAGTTTTGGTGCAACACGAACCTTTCAACTCAAGCACAAACAAAGCGGAGAAAAAATCGACATTAACTTAGAAAATGGATCGTTAGTTGTGATGGATATGCATTCTCAAAAACATTGGATGCACCAACTTAAAAAAGAGACAAAAATTAAAAAATCCCGCGTTAATTTGACGTTTCGGCAATTTTTAAAGTAAGTAGTTTACTTTACATTTTAAGGAATAAAAACCAACCAACTCAAATTCTATTTTTTATATTTGTGTATATGTTTAATCTAACTAAAGATATCGAATCAAATATTGCAAACTTGTGTGAAAAACACCATGTTTCTGATCTTTATTTATTTGGTTCAGCGCTTACAGAAAATTTCAATGTTGATAGTGATTTAGATTTTGCTGTTATTTTCAACGAAAATTTATCTCCTGTAGAACATGGAGAGTCTTTTTTTAATCTGCTAAGCGATTTAGAAACATTATTCGCAAAAAAGATTGATTTATTAGCGTATCGAGCTATTAAAAACCCAATATTTAAGCAAGAATTAGATAACACAAAAGTTCCGATTTATGCAGCCGCATAATGAAAAATTGAAATATTTACTCGATATTCAGTCTAACAATCTTTAATCTGCTAATTTATAATCTATCAATCTGTAATCATTAATCCCTATGTTGCGTCGTAATTTTCTTTCTCGTCTTGGATTAGGGTTTGCCGCGTTAGGGCTCCCAACCATTTCATTTAGTCAACATAAACAAACAGAAACTATTCCACCAATGAATCCAATAAAATCTATAAAAGCCCTCGGTTTCCAATGGGAAACTGCTGATCCATTTTTATTCTGTGTTCACCACGAGGATTTCTTTCCGAAAGGCAATGACCAAATGGGACCAACCACTTCGATGGAAGGTCGACACATGGGAAGTGATTTTATCATCAAAGATGGTTTCCGTATGTATCATGGACAGACTGTACCTGGATTTCCGGGTCACCCACACCGCGGATTTGAAACGATTACGGTAGTTCGCAAAGGTTTGGTGGATCATGCTGACTCGATGGGCGCTGCTGGTCGCTATGGTGACGGCGATGTACAATGGATGACTGCAGGAAAAGGGGTACAACATTCCGAAATGTTTCCTTTGCTACATAAAGACAAAGAAAATCCGATGGAATTGTTTCAAATTTGGTTGAACCTTCCTAAAAAGTATAAAATGGTGGAACCACATTTCAAAATGTTATGGAGCGACACCATCCCTACCCTAAAACATACCGACAAAAATGCTAAAACAACCTTGGTAGAAATCATTGCAGGTTCGATTGGTGCTACGAAAGCATCCACTCCACCACCAAATTCCTGGGCAGCAGATCCAGCGAACGAAGTGGCTGTATGGAATATTAAAATCGAAGCAGGTGGAACTTGGACACTTCCTAAAGCCTCTGAAGGAATCAATCGTACACTTTATTTTTATGAAGGAGATACACTGACAGTAGTTGAAACTCTTGTCAATCGTTACAATGCAATTGAATTAGATCCAACTGTCGAACTTACATTACTCGCTGGAAACCTCGAAGCGAGCATCCTTGTTTTGCAAGGTCGACCAATCAACGAACCTGTAATTCAATATGGACCATTCGTAATGAACACTAAGGAAGAAATCCAACAAGCATTCAATGATTACCACGAAACACAATTTGGTGGCTGGCCTTGGAAACGTTTGGATCAGGTGCATGATCGAGAAAAAGGAAGATTTGCACTACATGCAGATGGAAGAGAAGAGAAACGGAGTTAGGAGATACGGCCCTTCGAGAGCCTCAGGGACCGTGATGAGTGACGAGTGACGGAAGTGACGAAGTGAAAGGTGAAGGGTGAAGAGTGAAGGGTGAACTTATTGACTGATATTCAATAATCCCAATAGTTAGTTGCTAATTTGAACGTATTTACATGGGCATCGACAATGTATTTTATTTCTTTGCTATAACCACCTCCCATAGAACAAACAACTGGTACATCCAAATGTTTCGCAAACTGAAAAACGATTTCATCCCTTTGTTTACATCCTTCCATGGAAACAGCTAATTTACCTAATGCATCGGTTTTAAGTATATCAACTCCGCATTGGTAAAAAATAAAATCAGGGGTAAATTGATTTTCAATTTGTTGCAAAGATGTTTTAAGTAAATCCAAAAACGTTTCATCATCACACCCATCCTCCAAGGGAACATCCAAGTCGGACTGTTCTTTTTGTAAAGGATAATTATTACGACCATGCATACTAAAAGAGAAAACTGCTGGTTCGTTTTTGAATATTTCTGCAGTTCCATTCCCTTGATGCACATCTAGATCGATGATTAATACTTTTTCAACGGATGTAGTATCCAACAACCACTTCGCAGCTATAGCTTGGTCATTGAGTAAACAAAATCCTTCAGCGCGATTACTATATGCATGGTGTGTACCACCTGCAACATTCAAAGCAATCGATTTATGTTCATAGGCATATTTTGCTGCTAAACGCGTACCTTCCATGATACGTAATTCACGTGCTATCAATTCTGGCGAATGCACAAATCCACTCACGCGTTGTTCCCGCGGAGTTAATGCACATGCTAACAAGCGTTGTACGTATACCCCATCGTGCACTTTCAACACGTGTTCTAATGCGACCACCTCAGGAGAAATAAGTTGATCCTCGGTAATTACACCTTCATACAGTAGTTGTTTTGGAATCAAATCGTATTTTTCCATCGGAAATTTATGCCCTTCAGGAACTGGATGAATGTATGTTAGATCAAAATAAACGCGCATAACACTAAAATAGATAAACAGATTATTCTTTATCCTTCGAATTTATATCCATTAAAATCTTACCATCTTGTTTGTCGTATACTGTCAAGTTTGAATACTCACCTTTTTCGACCATCGCAACCAGGCATTTATCGACTTTCACAGGACAAAAATTTTCGAAAGAAATCATTTCCAATCCTTTGTAAGTACACAAATTCTTGGGGATTTCTTTGAAGGAACAACTGTAACTAAACTCGTTAATTTTAGGCATGTTTAAAATTGGAAATAAAGTCAATCGTGGAGCATCCAAATCTATCAAACTTAATGCAGGATAAGTCGTTTCCGATTTCCAACTTACTAAATTAGGAGCATCCATTTCTAAAATTTCCAAGTGCGACAATAAAGATTTAGAGATGTCTAACGATTTTAATTCCGTAGCATGTATTTGTAAAAACTCTAGGCTTTTGATCACTGGTAAATTTAATGTTGTCCCAGTATAATTTTCAATAACTAAAAAAAACAAGGAGTCTAATTTCACTCGTCCGATTACATCTAGTATTTCTTGTGAAGAAGCCATCAGTTTCACTTCGCGCAATTGCGGGTTATTCTTCAACGAAGTTTCGATGTTTTTCACCGAATTTCCCGCATCTATAATCAAAGCGTATAAGGAATCATTTGTTTGAATGACCTCATCTTCGTTCATCACCTCAAACTCAAAATCTTCGTTGTAAGGGGTTAGGTCTTGGGAAAAACTTAGATTTGACACCAATAGTAAAAACAAAAATAAAAACTGTCTAGAAATCATCATTGTTACATTTTTACATTGAAAAATTTACACATTCTCCCATCTTCAAATTTTATCCTGAGCTTGCCGAAGGATAACTAATTTTCAAAATAGTATCCTGAGCCAGTCGAAGGACAAATTAAAATATCTTCCCAGGATTCAAAATCCCTTTCGGGTCAAATACCGTTTTGATTGAGCGCATTAAATTCAACTGAACCTCTGAAAACGCTAATGACATGTATTGTTTTTGTACTAAACCAATTCCATGTTCTCCGGAGATAGTTCCTCCCAATGCAAGGACTTCGATGAATAACTCTGAAATCGCTTTGGAAAGTTCATTGTCCCAGAAATCGTCGGATAAATCGCCTTTAATAATGTTCACATGCAAATTACCATCCCCCGCGTGACCATAACACACCGATTTGAATCCATAGTGATTTCCGATGCGTTTTACAGCCGATAATAATTTCGGTAATTCATAACGTGGAACAACTGTATCTTCTTCTTTGTAGATAGAGTGTGATTTCACAGCCTCCCCTACTTTTCTGCGTAGTTTCCACAACTGGTCTTTTTGTGCTTGACTTTCTGCGAACAATATTTCATCCGTTTCGAAGTTCTCCAACACCTTTGTAATTTCCTCACAAGACACCATCAATGCATCCAAATCAAACCCATCAACTTCAATCAATAAATGTGCTGCGTGATTATCTCTCACTTCCACTACCGACTCCGTTTCGTATTGCATCGTCCATAAGAGTGCATCGCGTTCCATGAATTCCAAGCCACTTGGCGTGATTCCCGCTCGAAAAATCGCCGCGACTGCTTCACACGCTTTTTCCGCATCGTAAAATGGCACCAACATCAACAAATCTTCCGTTGGATGTGGAATCAAACGCAAGACAATTTTCGTAATTACTCCTAACGTTCCTTCACTACCAACCAACAACTGTGTTAGGTTATATCCCGTTGCATTTTTCAATACATTCGCGCCCGTCCAAATGACATCTCCAGTCGGAAGCACCACTTCTAAATTCAACACATAATCTTTGGTTACGCCATATTTCACCGCTTTAGGTCCGCCTGAATTTTCGGATACATTCCCACCAATAAAGCAACTTCCTTTACTCGCAGGATCGGGAGGGTAAAACAAACCAACCTCACGAACTGCATCTTGTAAGACTTGTGTAATTACTCCTGGTTCAACCGTTACTTGATGATTTTTCTCGTCAATTTCGATGATTTTATTGAAACGTTCCATGGATAGCGCAACTCCCCCTTTTATAGGCAACGCACCACCACTCAATCCCGTACGCGCTCCAGATGGCGTCACAGGAATTGTATGCACGTGGCAATATGCAACAATTTTCGCTACTTCTTCCGTTGTTTCTGGTCGCACCAACACCTCTGGCAAAAACACCAAATCTTCTGTCTGATCGTGGCCATATTCGGCTAACAACTCCGCTTTTGTTGTACATCTTTCCCCTACAATGGAAGTGAAAAATGTGATATCTTCTGTTGTAATTTTGTTGTAATTCATGTTTTTAATATTTTTTTCACCATTGAGAAATTAAGAAGTAAAGGTTAAAGTTAAAGTCGGCTTTGCCGAGGTTGAGGGAATTAAGATTGTTTATTTCTGTCACCTCCCTTAATCCCTCCTCAAGGAGGGAAACCTATGAATCAATCAATTTCTTAATGGTCAAACGTCTCTTCGTCACTCATCACTTTCGTCACTCATCACTCCCTCGTCATGTACTTCAAACTTCTCGGGTCATAAAAAAAGCGGTACTGTAAACCTCCTGCTTTTTCAATCTCTGGGTTGTAGGTATACACATCCGAGATGGCTGGTGAATAATTTTTAATCTTCCCGGTGTAAATCAAAATGTCTTTAAACAAACTCATCGAACCTTTGTCGTAGGTGATGAAATTCGCTTCAGGATAAGCGGTTCCAACATTGTCAAACAATTTCCATTGGAACATGATTTGGATGTTTCCATTCGCGATGAGGTAATAATTTCTAAACGCAGAATTTCGAATGCGGTATTCGATGGTAATATCCTTGTAAACTTCCGACTGGATGTTCTCAAAAATGACTTTCAACGGTGCTTTAGGACTAGAAGGAACCTTGATTGGATTAGAGAATTTCTTCAATTTCCCATCGTAATAAATAAAGTAATTGTAGTTACCAATGTACCCCATTTCTGCATTTTTAGCAGGATTTGCAGAACGACTCGCTTCCTCCAATGCAAAGTTGTAACGATTGACGGTGATAATCGCATCTTCTTCGTTATCCGGATTTAAAAACGCTTTGTGTACCGCATAGGTGTATTTCTCATTGCGCGGGATGGACAAACGACCTTCTACTTCACGTATCACTTGTTGCTCAAAGGGTAACACCACTTCTTTTTCTTTCTTTTTAAAAAATTCATCCGTCACCTTTTCCTCTTCTTTTTGTTCCGAACACGAACTTAAAAACAAGGCAGTAACTCCAAATATTAGGACAGACAATCGCTTCATACGTATGATTTTAAAACAAAGATAAGGATAAAAATAAGTTTGGATATAGAAATAAAAAGCGAATAATCACACATAATTCCCAATAAGGGAACTTTTTTTTGTATATTTGTTTAAAAGTACCTAATGAGAGTCATTTCGCCGAAAATATTGAGAGAATTTTGGGAAAAACATGCAGATTGTCAACAGCAATTGAAAGCATGGTTTCAAGAGGCTTCGAAAGCTGAATGGAAATCACCTAGAGATATTAAAAATGAATATCCTAGCGCAAGTTTTCTGATGGATAACAGAGTTGTTTTCAATATTAAAGGCAATAATTATCGATTAATCGTTAAAATCTCATATGAATACGCGATGGTTTGGATACGATTCATTGGTACGCACAAAGAATACGATAAGATTAACGCATCAACTATTTAATTATGAATATTAAACCAATTAAAAAAGAACAAGATTACCAAGAAGCGCTTGATCGTTTAGAGGTGATATTTGATGCTAAAAAAGGTTCGCCTGAAGGGGATGAATTGGAAATTTTAGGTCTACTTATTGAAAAATATGAAAGTATGTATTTTCCGATTGACCTACCCGATCCAATTGAAGCAATCAAATTTCGTATGGAACAAATGGGTTACACACAATCCGATTTGGTAAAAATCATTGGTTTAAAAAGTCGTGTTAGTGAAATTTTAAATAAAAAAAGAAAATTGACACTTGAGATGATTCGAAAAATACATTTAGCGTTAAATATTCCAACTGAAATTTTAGTTCAAGCGTATTGAGAAAACACTCGATTAAAGTATTCTTTGTCTAAAAAAATCGGAAAAAGTTATTTAAATTTAGGGTCTTAGGGATATATTGTTAATTTTTAGAAGACTTGATAACTGAAGAAAAACCTTTCCATAGTATCCATTGAATCCAAAAGATAAGAATATGAAAAGTATCGTATTAACCCTTTCCATTCTAATAGGATTTTTTGCCTATACACAAACCATCGAACTATTTACCCTAAATCAATATACTGCTGCGAACAATACAAAAACGGGGTTTATTTCCTTGTCCGACAAATACGACAACGAAAAATTTTTAGACTCCATAGGGATTTTGCCGAAAAACGCTTCAAATTTTCAACGTGTCCCACTCGCTAGCATTTTTCGAAAACGCTTATTGGAAGGAACGAAGTCAACGGAAAAAGATACAGTTTACCTCTACAATTACGAAACCAATGCATTAGTAAAAACGCCTGTTTCATCCATCAAAACAATTGCTAAAATCAATGACTATGCACACGAAGAAGATTTAGTACAACCAGCTAATCCAAACGATTTCATGTATGGAATGGAAGTGAATAATCAAGTTCTCAAAGAATTAGGAGACGTAGCAAGGGTATTCGTTTACATTGGAACGTCCAACCCTTTCAAACTGCAAAAATTACAACCATTTGTGTGGAAAAAAATTAGCGACAAGGAATTTCCTTTTTCAAAAATGAATAACAAACAACAAATTTCTACCCCCATTAAAGATTTAAAATTTCATTATTACAAATCAGAAAACTATAAGTATTTTGTTGTAAGTGATATGTTTTCGCGACATCTGGTAATTTTAGATTTAATCGGAAATAAAGTCAATGAAATAGTATTCTCAAACTCTGAAAGTTCTTCTATCGCTAAAATTGTAGAAGGAACTCAATATAAAACACAATTCGTAGGTACTTTATTTGAGAGTCAACCCGAAGTTTTTCTAGGATTTGAAACCATTGTTTTTTCGTGTAATAAAATTTATTTTGTTTACCCAACACTCTCCCCCCTTACGATCAATTGTGATAATCGACATTAGTATTTAAACAGATAAAAGTCTACATTCACTACTTTCCGACACAAATTTTTCAGATGTAGGGAGAAAAAATTCCGATCGTATTGGATAGTTCAGATTAGCTACGATAAGTTCAATGGTAATTTAGAAAAGTGTATTCTTGGTTTTACCACATACTAAAATGCCCTTCATTAATTGCTAGTATACAGAATAATACTTATTTTTAGTAGAAATTAATGTTTTATCTATAATACTAATGAAAATTAAATACTTTAACGAATTTAATGATGAATTAACTAACAATCAGATTAATAATTCAATAAATTATTATAAAGTATATTTTGATAGTAACAATGAAATAGTAACTAAAGAATATTTTGAAAATAAAATATTACATAGTATTTATTATTTTTTAAGAACAGATGAAATTGAAAGTGAGATAATTGAAACTTTACTAGATAAACTTCTAACATATATTTTCATTGTTAAAAAATCCGTTGTAAATGATTTTAGTTTAGAATCTTATAATATTTATGATAAAAACAATTCATTGGTTGGTTGTTTAAATAAATTATATGACCAATTAGGAAATGTAATATGTGATTCACCATTTATAATAGAAACAAATCAGTATGACTTTTCTCATACCATCAAATCATACTATGACAAAAATAAAGAATTTGAAACAGATTTAGTATTTGATGCAAGTTATGACTACGATGGTTCTTTAATATTAATATCATATAATCCAGGTAGTTATCAAGATGATTTAATTTTCAGAAATAATGAAGATGACATTGCTGAGTTAGCATCATTAACAGAGAAATCCGAAAACTTTATTCGATATTATATGAATGGTAATATTCTACCACCACCATCAAATTAATATTTATGACAAATATTATTGTACCAAATGAACCATATAAAATGAGCATTTATATCACCGAAACATGGAGGTGTTTTTTAGAAACTACAACTTTGAATGGCTATTCTTGTTCTAGTACTAATAGTGAATTAATTGATTAAAATAGTTTATAACATAACTATGAATAAATTCATTAAAAACAAATCAATTATGAATCAAGGGATAATAGATAAATATAAAATTAATTTTTATAACTCAGTTTATGAAGGTCCAGTTACAAAAATTAAGGACATTGATAAAATACCGTCTACAAATAATAAATTTTTAACCACTTTTTTATACAGTTGGAGTCGTTCAAGTGATATTGATGAATTACTCTTACCTGATATTGAGACTGTATTAAATGAAGAGGAAAGCGAACTAGACAATGGAAGTGAGACTATTCAAATAACTATTTATTTAGATTTAGTTATTTTTTATCCAGAAAATTCAGATTCGTTTAGTATTCCAACTGTAGATTTTAAGGAAATAATTATTGCATGGAGAGATTTTTTATTAGAGTCTCCTTTGAATGGAACTAAA
The DNA here is from genome assembly GCA_947446925.1 of Flavobacteriia bacterium. Lineage (GTDB taxonomy): Bacteria > Bacteroidota > Bacteroidia > Flavobacteriales_D > Crocinitomicaceae > CANHVK01. Next base: position 165,557 of record CANFHU010000002.1, on the reverse strand, counting down.
GTATAAATAGTATGGCGAAAAAATTAGATAAAATAGTAATCATCGATTTAGAAGCAACGTGTTGGAATGGTCCAACACCAGAAGGAATGGTAAACGAAATCATTGAAATTGGAGTGTGTTTGTTGGATGTTTATACAGGAGAAATCACAAATAACCGCGGTATCATTGTTAAACCTGAACGTTCAGTTGTCAGTGAATTTTGTACGGAACTAACAACCATAACACCTGAATTGGTAGAAAAGGAAGGAATAACGCTACAAGAAGCTTTTCGAATTTTAAAGAAAGAGTACGAAACTCCATCACGAGCATGGGCAAGTTTCGGTGCATACGACATGAATCAAATTCGTCGTCAGTGTACCGATATGGGGATTGGTTATCCTATGGGACCTTCTCACATTAATGTGAAAACCTTGTTTGCCCTTAAAAACAAACTGGGTCACGAACTTGGTATGGATGGTGCGCTTAAGTTTTTGAACATTCCATTAGAAGGAATCCACCACCGAGGTATAGATGATGCCAACAACATCGCGAAGATTTTGTGGAAGGTATTGAATGATTAAACATACTTAGTTGCTTTAATTCCTTATTTTTCAGTATGAAATATTTGATTTTATTTATTTGGGTGTTCTTCGCACTTGGAACCTATGCTCAATCTCTCGCTATTTTTACCTTGAGTCAATATACGTTAGCAAACAATCAGAAAACCGGATTTATTTCATTATCTGACATCTATGCTAACGAACAATTCATGGATTCGATTGGTATTTTACCAGAAAACCCAACAGACATCCAACGTGTCATGCTTACCGACGTATATCGAAAACGCTTGTTACAAGGCACAAAAACAGCAGAAAAAGACACAGTATATCTCTACAATTACGAAACCAATGCATTAGTAAAAATTCCTGTTTCAACTTTAAAATCGATCGCTAAAATCAATATGTATGCTGATGTAGAAGATGCACAAAATACGTTATCTCCCGATGATTTTATGTTTGGTTTTGAAGTCAATCATCAAGTAGTTACTAAATTAGGGAACGAATTCAGAATTTTGGTGTCCATCGGAAAATCCAATCCATTCCAGTTAACGAAATTACAACCATTTGTTTGGAAAAAAATAAGTGCAAACGAATTTCCTTTTTCACAATTAGCAAGAAATCAACCATTTGATTATCCTATCAAAGATTTAAAATTTCATTATTACAAATCAGAAAACTATCAGTATTTTGTTGTAAGTGAAATACTTTCAAGTGATATGATCATATTGGATTTAAAAGGAAATAAAATCAATGAAATTTCATTTGGCAGTTCAGAAAGTTGTTCTCTTACTGCTTTATCCGAAGATCCTAAGATCATTATTCAATTTGTAGGTTCATTATTTAAAAACCTACCAGAAGTGTTTTTAGGATTTGAAGAATTAGAAGCTTCCATAAGTTGTACGCCAATAATCTATTTTGTTGATCCTCATTACAATTATATATCCATCAATAGTGATTACAAACATAGAATGTAATGAATGGCTATCTAAAACGAATTTTACCCCCATTTTTCCTGTTTTTTCAATTTACGTGTTTCGCTCAAACAGACTCTACCAAACTCCATTTTAACCACCTCGTAATGGAAGTTCAAGGTGATTTGAATTACGATGGTATCGACGATAAAGTAATTGTAACCCAAGATACCTTACATGAAATGGCACCGTATCGATTTCAAGTTTTTTTCGTGGACAAAGATGGTTTCTCTAAATTAATTGTTACGACCTCAAAACTGATTGAACCACAATACCCAAATGGTAGAGAAGGCTACCAAAAAGGAAATGGTTTTTCAGATGTTACAATTCAAAAAGGGGTGTTACGTGTAAACAATGTATTATTGAGAGGAAACTTCAGTCATACTTTTAGATTCCAACATGGAAATTTTGAATTAATAGGATTTTCAGAAACTTACTCTGACGGAAATGGCGTATTAACCACTATTGACTTTAACCTCTCTACTGGAGTTAGAATAGTAAAATTAGAACGTTGTGACACAAATAAACAAATCCGAAAATCAAAAAAGAAAATAATCATTAGAACACTACCAAAACTGCAAGATCTAATTCCGTTTGATAATGAATTATATTAAAAAAAAGCATTTTGCTTACTTTTTTTGCTTTGGAAAAAGTAACAAAAGTTATCACCAATAAAAAACCCGTACACCACGGTTAATCGAAGCCTCCATTAACACGATTAGGTTTACTGCAAAGTTCTGAATTCCAATGTCTCTTGCGAGAATCTTTCGACTGAGGCCTTTCATAGTGTTGCGTAACGTCACCTTATTTTTATATTCCTAATTTTCAAATCATTAACATGACTAATACCATAATGTAATACTAAACTAATATTTTTCCCATTTCCAATTTTGAGAGAGTATTTTATATTGTTGTAAATCTGTTTCACTCTTGCTTATCTGGTAACGAATAAGGAAGCATCTTGGATCTTTATTGTTTTTAAGAATCGCTTTATCAATTTCTTTCAAAGCATCCTCGTGTTTTTTTAATTGATTTAATACAGATGCGCGATACATATTGATTCTATAACTTTTCATTTTTAACTCTTCTGCTTTATTAATGTCATCAAGAGCTTTATAAAAACACTTTTTTGTCTCTTCTCCCATACCTAAATAAAATCCTATTCCAAATTGTTCAATAGCTCGTGAAAGGTATAATTCAGGAGCATTTGGATTTTGCTTAATTATGGAATCAAAATGAATAATTGTACCATTTGAACTTGATTTGTTATATCCAAATTCTTCTGACTTTAACCAATGTTTAAATGCTATTTTTTTTTCATTATTTAAATATTCTGCCATTGCAAGAGTAAAATAAGTATCCGCATATTCGGATGATCCTTGCAGACGGTCATTTAAATGATTTTCAGGTATTGAGTCAATGGTCATTTTCAAATCTAAAATTGCTCCTTTATAATCCTTTAGATATTTCATTTTAAAATTTGCCCTTTCAATGTTTGCGCCAATTTTATATTGAGAAATAGAGTATATTGTATTGTAATCTTCTAACGCTTTTTCATATTTTTTCATATTTATGAATAAATCTATTCTTATTTCGTAATTTCTTACTTTGCTTTCCCATTCTTCATCCCATTTATACTGTTTGCAGTGAATGGCATCGGATATGTTTTTAATTGCTTTTTCGTATTGCCCAGTTTGTGAATACGCAGTACAAAACAAGTATTGCATTTCGCAATTTATAGTTCCATTACTTTTTTCAATACCAACACCGATATCAATCAAAGCAAGTTCAGGCTGATTGTATCGTAAATAATATGCTGCTCTTTTGAGAAAATAGGAGGGTGGAAGATTTTTATCTAATAAAAAAGAAAGGTCAATTTTTAAATTATGTTCTAAATAACCTTCACAGGATAAATGCTTTACAGTAGTTGGAGTTAAGCCATTCCCGATTAACCTTCTATTTTTATGAAAGTCATCACATATAAGACTTTCTGTATTTTTAAACCGGTAAAATTTAAAATATCCTTTTTGAATTACGAGGGAATCCATCAAATCTCTTATCCCGGCTGGGTTTTCTCCAATTATTCCTACAAAATCAATGATCATCGTATCTTGGTTTCTCAAGATAAACATTCTTTGGTTTGATTGATTATCCAAGTACCCATCACCATCTATATCATCAGAGGGAGGAAGTAAAAACGCATAAACTAAACTATTAATTGACCTCTTAACTTTTTGATTTAATAATCGTTGAAAAAGAAACGTTTCTTGATGAATTTTCTCACCATTTAAAATAAAAGTTCTGATTTTAATAGAAGAATCAGAAAAAAAATCTATCCTTTCAAGTTTTTCGTCGTATAAAGAACCTATTGATAAACCACCACCGCCACCTGGTTGCGCAAATAATGGTCTGGAAAATAGAAGAAGATTTAAAACAATAAAGTAAATCAATTTGATGAAAAGTCCGGAAGAGTCATGACGCAGAACAAATGTCCATGAAACATGAAATAATCCACAAAGAATATAACTTTCTTTTTTGTTTGTTGTTTTTTTATGCACAAGTTTCAATTTTATTGATTAACTGCCTTGTGTAGAACATTAGTTTTTAGCACAACTTAATTTATAAACCTTGTAAAAATTGCTATTATTTCAAAGAGATGTTAATCACCGTCATTTAATGCATTTTAGATTAAATATAACTAAAAATATAGAATTATCCTTTTCCCTGTGTGGTTGGTTTTTAATCCTGTACTAAATATCAAAAAAAGTAACAAAAGTTATCACCAATAAAAAACCCGTACACCACGGTTAATCGAAGCTTCCATTAACACGATTAGGTTTACTGCAAAGTTCTGAATTCCAATGTCTCTTACGAGAATCTTTCGACTGAGGCCTTTCATAGTGTTGCGTAGCGTCACCTTATTTTTATATTCCTAAGCTTCAAATTAGAATGTACGGGTCCTCCTTGCGAAGTAGATCTCATAGCCAATCTTTGATGGTCGGATCGTGGTGTAAAAATACTAAGAAGTTAATAAACATAAATATAAAATTGAATGAAGAATGCATTGGTTATATTGAAAGTCTTTGTTCTTTCATCTTTCAGTCTTTTATCTTAATAAAAAGTTATAATCATACTTACAACTTTCATCTTTTTTAGCAAAAGTTGTAGTTATACTTTAAACTTTTAGGAGTTTTATATTTCAATGGAAACAGACACCAAGGAATTTCGGTGATCAGTTTGATGGAGTTTTTGGAATGGGAATGACAAAAAGAGGAATCTATTCCGTTATTCAACAATATAAAACGGTTTATATTACGTTTTTTAATCATAAAAAAGTGGATTACATTCCGTTTTTATTCATATATTTACGGTACATTTAATCGCATATATATAAAATAATGGACATACTTTTTGAAATATCCGAACGACTAATTCGAGGTTTATCAACGCATTTTCAGCGATATTTATCCAAAAAAATAGAGTGGGACAACCGACTTATTGAAATAAAAGGTGCGAGAGGTACAGGTAAAACAACCTTAATGCTCCAGCGAGCAAAAGAATTACAAAAAAAACACCTTGTTTTGTACACCTCTTTAGATTTGCCTTATTTTTATACAAATTCCATATTTGATTTAGCAGATACTTTTTATAAAAGTGGAGGAAACTATTTGTTTTTAGATGAAATTCATAAATATCCAAATGTTAAACTAGGCCAAGATTGGTCGAATGAATTGAAAGCAATCTATGACTCATTCCCAGAGTTAAGAATCGTATACTCAAGTTCTTCCTTACTTCATCTCTATAAGGGAAATGGAGATCTAAGTAGACGAAAAGTTTCCTACGAATTATATGGTTTATCGTACCGAGAGTTTTTAAACTTTCAATATGGGGAAAAATTCGAAGCAGTTCCGTTAAGCGAACTCTTGTCCAATCACATACAAATCGCTCGGGAAATAAATGAAAGGATTAAGCCGCTGGCAAATTTTAATGAATACTTGCAAATTGGTTATTACCCATTTTTTAAAGAATCAAAATCAAATTATCCTGCTCGATTATTAAATATTATCAACCTAATTATTGAAAGTGATATACCTGCTGTAGTTTCAGCCCCGTCTGAAAACACGGAGAAGTTAAAGAAATTATTAGGCGCAATTAGCTCAACTGTACCATATACACCAAATATCAAAGCACTATCCAATCATTTATCCATTGCTGATTATCGAACTACGCTTAAATACTTGAATTTATTGGAACATGATAGATTAATCAAGCAACTTTCAGCGAACAGTATTGGAAATAAAATACTACAAAAACCTGATAAAATATACATTCAAAACACCAACCTACTGCACGTACTCGCTCCAAAAAACACAGAAACCGGAACAATACGAGAAACGTTTTTTTACAACCAACTACTCACCGAACATGAAGTAACCTATCCCAAAATAGGTGATTTTTTTATCGATCAACATATTTTGTTTGAAGTCGGTGGAAAGTCAAAAACACAAAAACAACTCGAGTCCTACGACGGCGAAAAATATATTGTTGCCGATAACATCGAAATTGGTTTTGGAAATAAAGTTCCGTTGTGGATGTTTGGATTTTTGTATTAAATACTAAACCAACAAAAATGTCGTTTGTTGTTAGGGTGTTAGGAGTAGATTGATTAATTTAGAGAAAACAAAAACTCATAAGACCTATACTATTGAGTTGATAACTAAAATACAATGCTAAAACTACTTCTTTTATTTCTTTTTTTCAGTTTTCTATCGGTTGCTCAAAGAGACTATTCTAAAATAGATACAACCAATATTTATAAAAAAAAATATTATGATTCTTTAGTAGCGGTTTATCATGATAAGGATCGGAACACAATTAATTTTAAAGATAATTATAACAATACTATATACTTCGGAAATTGGTATCAACCATCTGGTGGCAAAAGTGCATTTTCAGAAATAGTAAAGATTAATAATTCAGTAAATAATTTACGATTAATAAATTTTTACTCTAAAACAACCTTAAAGTTAATAGAGACATATTTTATAGATAGTTGCTATAATAAAGTTGGTTTAGGATACGAATACAATGATTCATTAGAAAAATTCGATCTTATTAATCACGATTTGAATTATAAAATTGATGTAATTGAAGCAAAAAAAATAATTAAAAAACGTCTTACGTCAATTAAAGACACACGAAAATTTGATTATAGTAATGATCATTTGTGTTTAAAAAAGATTAAAATAGATGGAGTTTCTGCATATCAAATTGATTATCAATTAACAGATACAATGGCATTAATTTGTACAATGAATGCTAAGAACGGAAAAATTCTCTCTATTCGTTATTTCTTCAGTAATTATTAATATTTTTTAAATTTTATTATGCCAACAACAGAAAAATACTACCCAGCACTTTCAGACCTCATTAGTATCAATGAAATAAATCATGCTCCTTACTAAGAAACCAACCAAAAACGAATTGCAACTATAAATACCAAACCAACGAAAATTGCGTTTAGCGTTAGTAAGTTATGTGTAGATTGAGTAATTTTAGTTTGATGGAAATTAATCGCAGGATTACAAATCCAGCGAAGCAGGGGTTATTAGATCATCAATTAATTGATTTTAAATATATATATGAAGTTTGTAATTTTAATTTTCTTTTGTTTCGCTAATTTTTCAAATGTTTTTGGACAAAAAAAATTCGATGATATTGTTAATATTTTAGATAATAAGCCAAAAATACCTAAATATCTTTTGAATCGTTTAATTAATAATCAGTTAAATAATATAAAGAAAAATGATGGATTGAGGCTTAGTGAAAATAAATTTTACTACCTCAAAGATAGTACTCTACTCGTATTGAAAGGGGTTGATTTATTAAACAAATCTAATTATATCAATAATCAGTTTGCATTATTTGTCATTGATAAAAAATCTCATATTAATAAAGTTTATGAATATGATATTAATAGAAATAAAATATTTGCCTATACTTTGTATTTTAATATAAAAATAGGTAGCTCGATTTATTACAAAAATAATCAAGTAGTTAAAACTGTAAATAATGATTCATTATTTGTTATAACGCCTGATAGTATCATATCTATTGTTGAAAAAAGTTATTCAATAAATCTATCTGAAATAAATAGAAAGCTTAATCTTAATAAATTTTATGAGTATAATATAGTTCAACTAAAAAGAGATTTATTGAATGGACCTAGATATTACGTTTTGTATGAACAAACTACTAATGATGAAAATAAAACGCTAGGTTTTTATTTGGTAATTGATGGTGTTACAGGAAGAATTATTACTCAACGTAATGTTTCAAATTCTAGTTCCAAATGTGGTAATTAATAATTTTATTTTTTGTTCGAATAAATTATTTAAACTATTTCTGTGAATTAATAAAGAAATTATTATGTAAGTGGCAATGGGATATAGTAAGATACAATGTATATTAAATATGAAAAAAATATTTTTAATAATACTATTATTTAGTTCAAAATTAATAGCTCCCGCTGAGCTGGATTTTTAATCCTGCTCCAAAAAATTAAGTAAATACGCTGTACTTGATTTTATACCGCCTAGCAGCAACAAATTAATCCTGCACAAATAAACATCGAACCACGCCCCCCTCAAATCTCTCTATTTACTTTTCAGAATAAACATAAGTCGTATCTAATAAATATCGGTTTGCATTTTTAACATATGTGTACACTGTAATCTGAATTTTAGACGGGTCATACGGTTCTAATGCATCAGTCGATTCAATATTCCACATACCATTTTTTTCAATTTTAAATTCGATGTTTTTAAGATAATTGAAAAATGCCAATGTGTACTTGTTATCATACTGGTTCAAAAACAAACCATACATACAGGCTCCTTTTCCACATGCACCAAAATTTACCAATAGGTCTTTTTTTCCATCAGTATTAAAATCAACATTTTTAACAAGTTGGATTTGAACGCTGCTATCTGGTAATTCGAAAGTAGAATTTTTTGGAGGTATTATTTTAACAAAATTTTCACGGACTTTGAAATCAATAGTAAACAAACTATCTTGAATCAAGGTAGATTTTTTTCCTTTTTTTAAATAATAGTTATCCGGAAACACTTTAGATGCTTGCCTCGAAAAACAGGTAATCATAAAAAATAAAAGGACTACTAAGATACTTTTCATGCTTCAAAGTGTGTAAACTTAACTAACTGGAACCACCCCTAAAAACTAAAATTATTCATAATACAATTAATTCCTCACAAATCTAAACAACAAGTTGGAAGAAAAAAAAAATCACCCATCAAACAAAAACATATCTTTACCATAAACACTAAACCAACGAAAATGTCGTTTGGTATTAGGGTTTAACTTGTGTATTTTTAGTATATTTAAATAAACAAAAGAATTCTATTGTTAGTACAAAAAGAAACAAAACAAACGAGTTAAATGCAAAAGAACATCTCAAAAACAGGGCTTGTTTCTGAAATTAAAGCCTTGATTGAACAAAGTAAACAACAACTTGCTTCCACTGTAAATGTAGCTTTGAGCAGTTTGTATTGGCAAATTGGCAAAAGAGTTCAAGAAGAAATCTTACAAAATAAGCGAGCAGAATATGGAAAAGAAATTATCCTAACACTTTCTCGTCAATTAGAGAAAGATTATGGGAAAGGTTGGAGTGAAAAACAACTTAGACATTGTCTTCAATTTTCAAAAACATTTAATAACATCGAAATAGTCTCTACACTGTGGAGACAATTAAGTTGGTCACATTTTAAGGAAATTATATATCTCGAAGATAATTTAAAACGAGAGTTTTATATTCAAATGTGTATTCATGAAAAATGGAGTGTTCGGGTATTTAATGAACGTATTAAATCAATGCTTTACGAACGAACAGCATTGAGTAAAAAACCTGAATTGACGATTGAAAATGATTTAGAATTACTAAAAAAAGAACAAAAATTAACACCGGATATCGTGTTTAAAGATCCGTATGTGTTGGATTTTTTAGGATTAAAAGATACTTATTCTGAGAAAGATTTAGAAACCTCCATTATTGCAGAATTACAACGGTTTATTATTGAACTTGGTAGTGATTTTGCGTTTTTAGCCCGCCAAAAACGTATTACGATTGATACTACAGATTATTATATCGATTTACTGTTTTATCACAGAAGATTAAAATGCTTGGTTGCAATTGATTTAAAAATAGGGAATTTTGAAGCCTCTCATAAAGGTCAAATGGAATTGTATTTACGTTATTTAGAGAAACATGAAGTGGTGGAAGGTGAAAATTCACCGATCGGATTAATTCTATGTTCGGGTAAAAATGAAGAACATATCGAATTACTTCAGTTAGAAAAAAGTAATATTCGCGTTGCTGATTATTTTACATTTTTACCCTCCCAGGAAATTTTAAAACAAAAATTACATCAAGCTATAGAAATAGCAAAACGTAAATTTAATAGTTAAAACATGCAACGATACTAGATCTTGTATCCCAGATCCAAATCCCACCAATTCATCTCAAATCAAAAACGAAGTAAACTTATAAACACTAAACCAACGAAAAAGTCGTTTGGTGTTAGGGTGTTAGGAGTAGATTGATTAATTTAGTTTTGTTGAAACTTTCGCAGGATTTTAATTATAGCGAAAATAGGGAGTTGAAATAGTTTTTTATATTACAAATGGAAAAATAACAACAGCATATCCAAGTATTCCCAATTTACAATCAAAAATTTAGTAAAATGAATCAAAATTTAATAAATCAATATTCAATTAATTTTTCAAATATTGTAATAAATGATGCCGCTAAAAGAGTTTTTAAATATCCTTATACAAATAGTGATGCTTTATCATCTTTTTTAGATGGGATTGTTTCAGATGATTATAATATTAATGATGATATTATTGCTCCAATAATCGTTGTTCTAGAGGGAGAATCTCTTGTTGAGTATTTGGATTCCATTACTATAGCGGAGGTTACGCTTGATTTTTGTCGTTTTGTTTTTCCAAGTGATGGTTCAAGTTTTTTGACTCCTGATTTTATAATGCCTACAACTGACTTTAAAGAAATTGTGCTTGCATGGAGAGATTTTTTAGAGACCCCACCTTTGCATGGTTCTTCTTTTTCTGGTTCAAGTAGTGATTTAATTGTTTAATGTAGATTAAACAGTAAATGATATGTTGACAAAAAGAGAAGAATATAATTTAGAATTTTATAATGTTTTAAATCCTAATAACAACTCTATAAATCATATTTGTAAAAGCAATAGTGATGATTCCTTAATTCATTTACAATTTATGGATCAGCTTAAAAAAGTAGAAATTGAGTATTTAATTGATGAGATTACAAATGCTCAAAATGGGGAATATTATGAAGATATTCCATTGTTAGATCTAGTTTCTATCGAATTTAATTATCCTGATGCAGTAATTGAAAATGATTTAGTTATCTCTATGGATGATCTTAAAGATTTATTGTTGGAATGGCTGGATTTTATGAATTCGACACCTTCTAATACTAGTGGACCAATTGTTTAGTCGGTAATTAATATGCTTACAAAACGAGAACGATACGGATTAACATTTACTAAATGGATAGGCCTGAAAGTAATGAACTATACAATATTTGTAATAGGGACGAAGTTGGAGTTTATAGTCATTTTCCCAGTGAGCTGAATTTGTATTACTGCTCTAAATAATTAAGTAAATACGCTAAAATGAATTTATTAGGAGTAACAGCAACGAAGTTAACCCTGCTCCAAACCAACCAACCAAAAACGAATTGTAACCATAAATACTAAACCAACGAAAAAGTCGTTTGGTGTTAGGGTGTTAGGGTTAAATTGATTAATTTAGAATAATCGCAGGTTTTAATTTCTAGCTACTAAGTGTTACAAATCCAGTGAAGTAGAGTATAAATTGTTATGAATAAGTTTTTAAATTTTGTAAAACAGAGTTTTTTAGCTGAAAAACAGAGAATTGGTTATTAGTATTTTACCTTATTGAAAATTGTTTGATATGAAGATTATAAGAGTAATAAATTATATTTTGATAGTGAATTTAGTATACCTATCATTATTTTGGCTACTTCTACTATTTAATCCTTCGGATTATTTTCTAGATCGATCATCAGGTTTTATTGCAAGGCTAGTACGTATTATTTTCCCTAATTCTGACGCTGTTTTTTTCTTTGTATTCTCATTATTAATATTATTAATTGTTAAAATCATTATTTACAAAATAGTTGCTTATTTTTTTGATAAAAAAAATAATGAATTTTATAATAGTATGATAATAAAGAATATAGTGTTAATTTTTTTATATATTTTCTTCAATATCATTCTGATGATCGCATTTCCATGATAAACCCGCTGTGCTTAATTTTCTCCCTATTCTAATCCAACATAATCGCTCTCAAACATATTCAAAGAATAACACCCCTATCCTATTGCATACCACCAAATAATTGCAGATTTTTGTACTACCTATGAAAAAGAAAGTTGAAATCCTTGCACCTGCAAAAAACCTTTGGCAAGGTCAAATGGCGATAAATGCCGGTGCAGATGCTGTATATATTGGTGCGCCTCAATACGGTGCACGTTCCAACGCTACGAATTCCGTGGAAGATATCGCCGAATTGGTGCGTTATGCCCACCTGTTCAAAGCACAAGTTTTTGTGGTGATCAACACCATCTTGTACGACAACGAACTCGACGACTGTAAAAAATTGATTTACAAATTGTACGACATCGGTGTGGATGCATTGATAGTACAAGACATGGCGATTATGGAAATGGACCTCCCGCCGATTGTCATTCATGCTAGTACACAAGCCAACAACCGCGATCCAAAACACGTAAAATTCCTGAAAGATGCAGGGATGCAACGTGTCGTATTAGCGCGCGAATTGAACCTAGATCAAATTAAAGATATTGCGAACGAAACCGATGTAGAACTAGAGTTTTTCGTTTCTGGTGCTCTGTGCGTTTCTTTTAGTGGAAATTGCTATATGAGTATCGCGGGCGGAGAACGAAGCGCTAACCGTGGTTCCTGTGCACAAAATTGCCGTTTACCTTACCAACTCATCGATGGAACGGGTGAAACATTAATCGCAAACAGTCACTTACTTTCCATCAAAGATTTGGACTTGAGCGACCAACTTCCAAACCTCATCGAGGCAGGAATCACTTCCTTCAAAATCGAAGGTCGTTTGAAAGACGTCGTGTACGTGAAAAACAACGTTTCCTACCTGCGTAAAAGATTAGATGCATTTTTGGAAAACAGCGAAGACTTTACCAAAGCCTCTTCTGGAAGAACATTTTATAGTTTTGATGCCGAAATGGACCGTAGTTTCAACCGCGGATATACCGACTATTTTGTCAATAAACGTACCGAAAAAATTGGTTCCTGGGAAAGTCCAAAATCCCAAGGACAATACATCGGTAAAATTTTAGATACCAAAGGAAAAGGTTACCTCATCGAGAATGCTGAAATCCTAAATAATGGAGATGGTTTGTATTTCTTAAACGAAAACAACGAACCCGACGGAATGCAAGTAAACGTAGTCTTGAACAACGTTGTCATACCAAATACCTTCCGAGAAATTCCAGTTGGAACAGTAATTTACCGTAATTCCGATGCAGAATTTATTCGTTTGGTAGAACGAGAAGACAGCGCAGTTCGTAAGATTGGGGTGAATCTACATTTTTCAGAAAATGCAACTGGTTTCCAATTGACCGCAACCGACGAAGATGGTCATACGGCAACTACCCAACTGGAAACTGCCAAAGAATTAGCGAAAAGTGCGGATTCCATCATCCCAAACTTAGAGAAAAACTTAGCAAAAACGGGGAATACGCCGTTTATTGTCGACAACATACACGTAGAAATTGCTGCAAATTGGTTTTTACCGATTTCAAAAGTGAACGAATTGCGTCGGGAAGTCTTGGAAATCTTGGTGGAACAACGCGTGAAAGAATACCACCGCGAAGAGTTCCAAATCACCAAAACGGATCATCCCTACCCTGTTAGCTCACTCGACTACACCTACAACGTTTCTAACAAACTAGCACGTCAGTTTTACGAGCGTCATGGTGTAACCGAAATTGAAAAAGCCTTCGAATTACAATGGGATCCAGGGAAATCACGCGTAATGACAACCAAATATTGTGTGAAATACGAACTAGGTAAATGTGCACGTTACCAACGCGATACGATGGGAACAAAAGTTGTTGAACCACTTACCTTAAAACATGGCGAAAACGAATACAAATTGAAATTCAATTGCAAACCTTGCGAAATGGAAATTTGGGAGAAAGATGCTGAGTTGACGTTTGAGGAAGAGGAAGAATAAAAACTAAATTAGTCACCTCCCTTAATCCCTCCTCAAGGAGGGAAACCTTAAGTTCTGCTTCGTTTTCGTATATTATTTAATATTAATAAAGTTCAATTAAACTATATTTTAATTATTAAAACCATAAATCATCCCCCTTTGAAGGGAAGAAAAAGCACTGCTTTTGAAGACTGAAAGATAGTGAAGGTATATTAAAAGGTGAGGTCATTTTTTCAAGATAAATATAGATTTCAAGTTCAAAATTTAGTATATTTAATTGATTCATTAGTAAACACAATGATTTCTTAACCATGAAATTTAGGTATCTTATTCTTGTTGTTTTTTTCTTACAATCTTCAAATATTTTTTTTGGACAAACGGGTGAATTCTCTTTGCGTGGGAAAATTACAGATTCCATGAATTATGATTTCAATAATTATAATTGTAAAATTTTTATTTATAATGACAACGAAATTGTTGCAGTAGCAAAAACAGATTTTGTGGGGAAATATAGATTTGATCAACTAAATCCAAACTTATCAAAAAGTCTAAAAATCAAATTGAAATATATTAACGAGAAAGGAGTTTCACGAGAAATATTTGTACCAGAAAGTCAGTTATCCGAGACAAAAAAACGAATACAACCTGATAAATATGTTGAATTCAATTTTGATTTTGCGGATACATTAATTACAAAAAACAACTTTTTAGCCAACGAATCAAGTAATAGTATAGATTCTAACATCAACTATAAGCTTCCAACGGATAGAAAAATTATTCTTAGTGTGTTTAAATTTAACGAAGAAGGAACCTTTTACAGAAAAAAATTAATTACAAAAGATACTACGCATTTTAAATACATTAATGCTAGATATGGATTAGATGTTTGGAGTGTTAATAACTGTTTGTACATAAATAATAGGAGCTTTCCAGAAATTGACTTGAAATCATTTAAAATCAAAAATCAAAGACGATACTACTACCCCACCTATTTATATTTTACAGATACTTCCTATGCTTATGTATTGAAAGAATTACCAAATGGTGAATTAAAATTGACAAAATTAGATCTGTTAGAAAGGTCAAAAGTTAGTTTTGTAAATGATATATTTTGTGATTTCTCTACTTGTTATTTAAGAGACTCTTTGTTAACATTCAAAAATGAAAAGGTAACCTATATCGGAGGAATTTTTTACAAAACAAAAACACGAATACTTTTACGCTATCAAAGCAAAAATAATCCTCATATATATTCCAATGTTAGATCTGGTGCCATCTTAGATAGTATTCTCCCTTATTTTAAAAACTACATAAACAATGAGACTTCAACGAATACACAACTTTTTTATGAGTTGTATGATATTGACCCTTATACATTTAAGTTTTTAACAAACAATTATTATTACGACAAAAATGGATGTTATTACAATGGTATCAAATTAAATGTTTCGGTCATAGATTCCATAAATTTTAAAATTATAAATTTTAAAAACTACCAAAATATATTTACAGATGGTAAAACTATTTATAAAGACGGTTTGAAAACCAATTTTGATCCTACCACATTTTCAGTAAAAACAGAATCTGTGGTTTATGACAAAAACGGAATCTACTACATGAACAACAAAATTCAATTTGACTACAAGAAAGAAATCAAAGGTGATTCAATTTATGTAGTTAATAATGGAATCATATATGATAATCAATATTTTATCCCTTCATTTTCTTCAAATAACTATCGACCAAAAATTGTAAATATTTCGTCAAAAGATAAAAAAGCAATCATTCAAAACAAAATGAATACACTTGTGTATAAAAGCAAATCAAACAAACCCATTAGTTACTTTTATGATTTGAAAATTAAGAATAATAAACTTTATTACTTAAACAAAAAATGTGATGTTGACTTTAAATCATTTCAGCATATATGCGGAGATTATTTTCGAGATAAGAATGAATTTTATATATACCAAAAAAAACAAGGTCTTACAAAATTAAAAACGCTGATAAAAGAAATAAAATTCCCGATACAATTCATTAATATTCCACAAGAAAACCTGTTGATAGATAATGAGTATATATACCTGGATACAATTAAGTTGATGAAGTTTCAAAAAATTGAATCGTTGAAACAAGTATTAGTCAACGACAATCATTACTATTATTTATTGCCTGAAGAAAGTTTTTATGGAAGATGTGGAACATATGATTATGATAGATATCGTTTAGAAGGATTAAGTAATTTATATAAAAACTTTATCCTAAAAAACGGCAAAGTATCTTGGTATTTAACAATTTGTTATACATATCAAAATACTGAATTAACTCATAAGCAAATTTCACTAAAAAAAATTGACATTACTTTTATGAATCAGATAAATCAAAATTTTAATGAAGGTAAAATCTACTTTTCAGAATTATTTAATTCCGAAAAGGAACAAGAATATTTATACTTTAAATAATAAACATTTAAAAAGAAACCAATACTTTTTGATTATTAAGAAAAGTCAGACATTATATTAGGTTAAAAGAAATCAATAATAGAAAAACAGATGAAGAACATAAAAATGAACCATAAATTGGCCATTGAGGAATTTTAGGTAGAAAATAAGTTGAATAAAACATTGTCAAACCCTTGTTTGAACCACATGGAAACAATACTCACCCCTTTAGAAGAAACCCTCACCACACTTTATAAAGATGGAATGATTGCATTTCTTGAAAAACACCCGGAATATTTTGAAGAAGCCATCCAATTAGCAATCACCGACAAACAACCATATTCTTGGCGTTCAGCATGGTTACTCTGGAGTGTAATGACCAAAAACGATTCACGCTTCGATAACTACATCCCTGCTATTCTAAAAAGCATCAAAGACAAACAAGATGGACACCAACGGGAATTACTCAAAATCTTATACCTACTAGAAATTGATGAAGCCTACGAAGGTCAACTTTTCGACCTCTGCATCTCTTTATGGGAAAACATTCAGAAAAAACCATCGATCCGCTATACTGCCTTTCGTTTTTTAGTTAAAATTACCGACAAACACCCCGAACTTCAAAAAGAACTTGACTTCCTTTTAGAACCACGCTACTTCGAAACCCTTTCCCCCGGCGTAAAAAAAGGAATATATAAAATGTTAAACCGTCACTCGTAACTCGTCTCCCGAAAGCTTTCGGGACGTCACTCATAAATTTCCTTTACCCTAAACTGGAAAAATAAAGTCACAGGAGAAGATTTCACCCAACAAGAAATCATTACGAATGCAGTGAATAAAACGGCAGCTTATATCGTAGAGAAAGAAGGGTGATAACATTTTAAATTGTAAATACATTTTTGTATATTTGAGTATACTAAACATTAATTGAAAAGTCATGTCACTTCAATTCATACAAGATAATAAAGGTAATACAACTGGTGTTTATATTCCAATTGAGGAATGGCAAAGTTTAAAAACTAAGTATAACGGATTAGAACAAAAAGAAATTGAAAATAATGTAGAGTTAGCAACTTGGCAAAAAAATATTCTAGACGAACGACTAAATGATTACTATTTGAATCCTTCAGATGTGATTGATTTTGACAAAACAATAGACGACATTGAAAAAAGTTTATGACTTATACATTAGTGCATAAAATACAGGTCACGCATGACATTCAACAAATTGTAAATTATTATAAAGAAATTTCCCCAAAATTAGTTAACGATTTCTTGTATCGACTTAGAGAGGCTAAGAAACATATCATTTTAAATCCATTAGGATTTCAAGTAAAATACAAAAACGTTCGAACGTTAATGTTAAAACAATTTCCTTATCAAATTCATTATCTGATAGACGATACATTAAACCAAATTATCATACTAGCGGTTATTCACGCTTATAAAAATCCAAGTGATTATTCGATTAGAATGTAGATAATTCGTATATTTAGTTATCTCATTTTCAAGCACAATGAAAAAACTACCTTTCCGCATCTCCCTCGACTCCCCTTGTTCGGAGGACCTCAACAACATGCAGAATACATCTTGCGGAAAATTCTGCAACTCCTGTCAAAAAGAAGTCTACGATTTCACGAGACTTTCAGACAATGAGATATACAAAATCATGCAGGCGAATACAGGAAATGTATGCGCACAACTCACGTCAGCGCAACTTGAAAATGGATTCACCTATACCGAAGAAACCTACAACAATACCGCTTGGTTGAAATATGCAGCAAGTATTTTATTTATGGGTGGAATTACCAATGCGTTTAGTCAAGCCAACTTACCAAAATTAACACCTATAAAATCAGAACAAACGTTAAACAAGACTTCCAAACCCACGTATAATGATTCAATCAATATTCAAGGCTGCCTCATCAATGCGGTTACCAACAAATCGCTTACCTACCCAATGTTAGTGGAACTTCAATCCGAAAACAAAACCCTTACACAAACCAAATCATCGGATACAGGATCATTCAATCTACTTATCTCCAACAAAGAAAACGTCGATAAGATTACTATTATCCTTCATTACCAAAATAGCAAAAACGATACGATTCAAGTTCCTAAAGAACACGTAAGTTTTGAAAAATTAGAGAATGTAAATGAATACCGTTTGGTGGTAAGGACTGCGGTGAATTCAGAAATTTTAAAAGTTAAATACCCATATAGAAATTCACGTGAGAATAACTATTTGGGTTTAGTAGGTATATCAACAAATTCTAATTCATGCGTTTATATTGAAGGCGTAAAAATGAGAGGTGAAATCAACTTACCTAAAGACGAAAATAAATTTCAAATAATTCCAAACGGAACACCAGCAAATTTAGAAACAAAACCAATCGATCAAAACTCTATAAATCGATAACATCTATTTAATCCTAACTCTCTTCCCCTCCAATTTTAAAGAACGATACCGCTATTTGTAATTGTTCTGCCTGCGAACTCAATTCTTCTGCTCCAGAAGCCATTTGTTCTGCTGTTGCAGCATTTTCTTGAACGACGTTATTTAGATTTTGTATCGCACTATTTATCTGTTCCGCTCCTGAACTTTGCTCAATACTAGAAGCAGTAATTTCCATCACCAAATCCGAAGTACGTTGTATATTTGGTACTACATCATTTAGCATCTTACCGGATTTTTGAGCAATAGATACACTTTTCGCAGAAACTTCATCAATCTCTGTCGCTGCAACTTGAGAACGTTCAGCAAGTTTACGAACTTCTGCCGCTACCACAGCGAACCCTCTTCCGTGTTCACCTGCTCTAGCCGCTTCTACCGCTGCATTCAGTGCTAATAGATTCGTTTGTCTAGAAATCTCCCCAATAATCGAAATTTTAGAAGCAATTAAGCGCATCGAATTTTCAGTCTCTAACACGGTATCTTTACTCTCGATAATTTCAACCGCCGCAGTAGACGAAATTTTTTCTGTTTGCCTGGAATTACTTGTATTTTGCTGAATGTTGGCAGTCATCTCTTCCATGGAAGAAGAAATCTCTTCCACCGAACTTGCTTGAAGAGTTGCACCTTCCGATAATTGTTGCGCAGAAGAGGACATTTCCACACTAGCGGAAGCAATGTGTGCTGCATTATTAATGACATTGGTAATTAAATCTTTCAAAATTTCAATGGTTTGATTTAAAAGGTCCCCCATTTCTTTCAACTCACCAGTAGATGGAATTGCATATTTCTGAGTTAAATCACCTGCTGCTAAAGCACTTATTACTCTACTAACTTCTTTCGCTGCTTTTTGCGTTTCTAATTCAGCTATTTTTTGAGTATTCAACAAATCGATGGTTACATTCAACGCATCCCCCATTTCTTTCAATTCAGCCATGGAATGAATCGAATATTTTTGAGATAAATCCCCTATTCCAATAGATTTCAATACTCTAGTAACTTCTGCAGCAGCTTTTTGCGTAGCTTCTGAGGCAATTGTAGCTTGAGTCACATCTGTACCAATCATAAGGTTTTTCACAATTCTTCCCATTTCATCTTTAACAGGTGAAAATGCAGCTTGTAACCAAATAGTTTTCCCTGTTTTTGAAACATATTTATACAAGGAGTTTTGTAAAATACCCAAGCCTATTTCTTCCCACAAGGTTGCATATTCAACGGAATTAACCTCCGCTTTATCCACAAAAATCCGATGATTTTTACCTTTTATTTCCTCTAAAGAATACTCTGTTATTTGTAAAAAGTTATCATTTGCTGTTATAAGATTTCCCGATGTATCGAACTCCACATAGGCATACGTAGCGTCAATAGCGTTCACAACACCTTCCGCAGCTTGCTTTTCAATGGTTATATCCGTATTTTCATAACGTACTCCTATGTATTTAATTGGTTTACCATTCGCCCCCAACACTGGAGCAAAAACACCGTCTACATAATAAGGAGTACCGTCTTTTTTTCTATTTTTAATAATACCTCTGAAAACTTGTCCATTACCAACTGTTGACCACAACTCTTTAAAAACAGATTTTTGCATGTCTGGATGACGTACAATATTTTGATTTTGTCCTATCAGTTCTTCTCGTGAATATTGCGAAACTTCACAATGTTTATCATTTACATACGTGATATATCCTTTTAAATCCGTCTCCGAAATGATACACATTTCATTCATCAAATCAATTCGTGCTTGATTCTCGCGATTGATTGCATCTACTTTTTCTTGGTTTTCTGCTCTAACTATTTCTTCTTGTTGTTTCTTAAATTCCGCTTGTTGTTCGATATATTTTATAGCACTATCCAAAGAATGCACCACATTTCCTAATTCATCGTTACTCTCTTTATCCACATTAAATGCCGTCATATCACCTTTAGACATTTTTTGTAATACATTGTCTACATTTTGAATTCTACTTATAATAGACTTCACAAAAATACTTGACCCTACGATAGAAATAGCTAATAATACAAGGACAAGAATGACTAATCCAATCAAATCTTTAGAGAAAAAAGTACCAATGGAAAGTTTCGTTTTTGGTATCATGGTAACTGCATTCCAATTTTTTCCTTTATATACATACGCTCCTTCCGAATGCGACCAACCATTGATATAATCTTCCGAATTATATGTTTTGGAATTACTAGAAAGTAAAACTTCTCCAGCATTTAATTTTGCGGTATCAATTGCGTAAGATTGATCAATCAAAGCTTCATCATCCGCATCGATTACGCGATTATCTTTATCTGTAATAAGAATCAAAGCCAATGGCTCCGTCTTAATTAATTTTTCGTTGGTTGATTTTCGAATACCTTGTGTAACTTCTCCCCAATTCGCAAAATTATACCAAACACCAATAACACGACCAGCGTCATTTTTAATCGGAGCTGCAAACCCCATTCCATACCCTTTAGAATTATAAATTTGAGCAACTTCTTTATTTTTGGTAAAATCGGAATACCAAGCACCTCCCTCTGGTCCTGAAACACTTGTACAAACTTTAAACCAATCCTCTGATGCATAATTTTTATTTCTAACGACAGAACTATTAATGGATGCACCATTTTTATCGGTCGTATTTGTCATTAAAACCTTTCCATTTAAATCAACTACCATCATTAAATCATACAAGACATAATAAGAAGTCATGGTATTGAAAAAATTTTGGGTAATTCTACCTTGTTTAGCATTTACATCTTTCCCTCCACTTTGAACCAATTCAACCGCTAATCGATTATATGCAAATGCCTGTACATCCCCAAATCGTTCGTAAAAATTACGATCTATTTTATCCAAGATATTGCTTGAAGTTCGCTCAGAAATTGCAACTTTCGGATTATTATATCCTTCAACGACCTTAACACCAGAAAAATACGTTAGTACTAAAGCCAAAACGAATGGAGTTGACAATAAAACAAGTAACATTTTTTGTTTAATTGTCATATTTTTTAATTTGTTCATTGTATGTAATTTGAAGATTAATCTATCAATATTTATAAATTACAGCAATTCCTACAGTTACCTGAGACGATTTTGTGTAATGTCCATTTTTATCCATAAACTGCTGAATATTATCCGCATCACTACCTGAATATTCTACTTTTTTATACTGATCAAAACGAATTTCTGGTTTTATCACTAAATGTTCCTCATCCAACTTAATCATACCTGTTAGAGTACCACTATATACATTTGTTCCAATAGTTGCTGTCGGATCTGCAGCGAATGCTCTATGTTTGATATATTGAACTCCTTGAGTATTATCCAAAAAATCAAAACGCGTTCCTAGGTTAAATTTATCCGTAAACGCATAACGTAAATAAACAGATGCTCCACCCCAATTAGTGCGCACTCTTTTATCCACAATCGTTTGACCTAATTGACCAAACACCCCATTGAAACCAACATTAAATTTTGGAGTTAATTGAAACGATGCAACTAAATCCAATGCTTGTTTGAACGATTTCAACGAATCTTTTGCATTGAATTTTGATTGAGACGCTTCATTTCCACCTATATAATTTAAATAAAAAGAAACTCTATCGTTTGGAATGTAGGAAAATTGACTAATAATGGTTTTGAATTTATTGTTGTCATATAAATTATCCCAATTATTAACAAGGCCAACCATACAATTTAATTTGGCATTTATAGCATATGCAGCTTTGATTCCTGTATGGTAAAATGGACCATTAACAAATAAATTGTTTAATGTGTAATGAAAATTTAAAGGTGCATCAATATATTCATACCCAAAATGTGTTCCAAATTGACCTGCCGTTAATACAAGTTTATCTGTTGGTTTCCAGTTGAAATATGCTTGTTTTATTGCAAGTGAAGTAGTTGGTCCTAATGGACCAAAAATATTCCCGTAATTACCTAAATCCGCATGTGGACCAAAAACTAAATCAATGATTGCTTCTGTTTTCTTGCGTGTATACGAAAATTTTGTTTGTGCTAATCCGATTTGAAATTGTCCTGATTTCTGATCGAAACCGCGTTCAAATCCGGAAGCACCAAGGTTACTCCCATTTTGTGGATTATTCAAGTTCGCAAAATAATTAACATCCACATACCCATTTATTTTAAAAACTCCCTTATTATTCGCAGCATCTTGAAGCGAGTCCACTTGCGTTGTTTGCGCAAAAATAAATTCCCCTGTAAATAGAGATAGCGTTAATAACAGGATATATTTCATGGTTTAATTTTTAAGATTCGTTGCTAAAATTACAAATTTATCCCTTCAATATATAACGTTTATTTAAAGTTTTTTTTCATTGACTTCCTTTACTTCAACTCAATTCTAGTTAGTTAATTACAATACATCTAAAAATTGGAACATTTTAAATCAATTTATTCAAGCACATAACTTTTGCTAAAATCTATATTGTTATTTGAATTTTAAAAATTAACTTTGATACACTAAAAAAAACGACTCATTTTTAGCGTTTAATTATTGATTAAATTTAATTCTAAGTAAGAAATCATTATGGAAACTTCAAAGATTATTTACACAATCACAGACGAAGCCCCTGCATTGGCAACGTATTCTTTTTTACCAATTGTCAAGGCATTTTTGTCCTCTGCTGGTGTAGATGTTGAAACGAGAGATATCTCTTTAGCAGCACGTATTTTAGCAAGTTTCCCAACTTATTTAAATGCTAACCAACAAGTAAATGATGCTCTAAGTGAATTAGGAGAATTAGTAAATCTTCCAGAAGCAAACATTATTAAATTACCAAATATTAGCGCATCTGTACCTCAATTAGTTGCTGCTGTAAAAGAATTACAAGCTGCTGGGTTTGCAATTCCTAACTACCCAGTTGACCCACAAACTGAAGAAGAAAAATCTGTTCGTGCTACCTACGACAAAATCAAGGGAAGTGCCGTGAATCCTGTGATTCGCGAAGGGAATTCTGACCGTAGAGCACCTTTCGCTGTAAAAGAATATGCACGCCAAAACCCGCACTCTATGGGCGCTTGGAGTAAAGATTCTAAAACAAAAGTGGTTACAATGACTTCTGGCGATTTTAGAGCAAACGAACAATCCGTTTTGATTGAAAATCCTACAAAAGTAAACATCGAGTTCGAAGGGAAAGATGGTTCAAAAGAAACGTTGAAAGCGAACTTAGGACTAATCGCTGGTGAAATCATCGATGCGACACACATGAGTGTAAAAGCATTAAATACATTTTTAGCAGAACAAGTAGCATATGCTAAAGCAAATAACATCTTGTTTTCTGTTCATATGAAAGCAACAATGATGAAGGTTTCTGACCCAGTAATCTTTGGTCATATCGTGAAAACATATTTTGCAGATGTATTCACTAAACACGCTGCGAAAATAAAAGAACTTGGTGTTAATGTAAATAATGGATTAGCAGACTTATTAGACAAAGTTAAAGGTCATACGGATATTGAAGCAGACATTGAAGCTGCTTTTGCTAATGGTCCTGCAATTGCAATGGTAAATTCAGATAAAGGCATCACAAATTTACATGTTCCTTCAGATGTAATTATCGATGCTTCTGTTCCTGCAATGATCCGTACTTCTGGTCAAATGTGGAATAAAGAAGGTAAATTACAAGATACATTAATCGTTATTCCAGATTCTAGTTATGCAGGAGTGTACGACGCAACAGTGAATTTCTGTAAAGAAAATGGAGCGTTCGATCCAAGAACAATGGGAACGGTATCTAACATCGGTTTGATGGCGCAAAAAGCAGAAGAATATGGTTCACATGACAAAACTTTCGAAATCAAAGCGGATGGTGTTGTAAAAGTGGTTGCTGAAAACGGGACGGTATTAATGAGTAGCGAAGTGGAAGCTGGTGATATTTGGAGAGCTTGTCAAGTGAAAGATGCTCCTATCCAAGACTGGGTGAAATTAGCTGTTAACCGTGCGAAAGCAACACAATGGCCAACTATTTTCTGGTTAGATGAATCACGTGCACACGACAGACAAATCATTGCGAAAGTGCAAAAATATTTGAAAGATTACGATACAACTGGTTTAGATATTCAAATTTTATCTCCAACAGAAGCTACGCTTTATTCATTGAAAAAAGTAAAAGCGGGAGAAAATACAAATTCTGTAACTGGTAACGTACTACGTGACTATTTAACAGACTTATTCCCAATCTTAGAAGTGGGTACAAGTGCGAAAATGCTTTCAATCGTTCCTTTGATGAATGGTGGAGGTTTATTCGAAACTGGTGCTGGTGGATCTGCTCCAAAACACGTGGAACAATTCTTAGAAGAAAACCACTTACGTTGGGATTCTTTAGGCGAATTTTTAGCACTAGCTGTTTCATTGGAACACTTAGGAAATACTTATAACAACCCAAAAGCTACAGTATTAAGTCAAACTTTAGATAAAGCAACTGCACGTTTGTTATTAGAAGACAAATCTCCTTCTAAAAACGTGAAAGAATTAGACAACAGAGGTTCACATTTCTACTTGGCGTTATTCTGGGCGGAAGAATTAGCTCATTGTGACGATGCTGAAATCAGTGCTTCTTTCAAAGGATTAGCTGCTGAATTGGAAGCAAACAAAGAAACTATTTTAAATGAATTAAACGAAGTACAAGGACAAGCGGTAAACATTGGTGGATACTACTATCCTAACGCGGACTTAGCAGCAAAAGCATTAAGACCTAGCGAAACGTTTAACCATGCTATTGAGTCTTTATTGACAAATGCATAAATTAATATAAACCTATTAAAACTCCTCTTTCTCTTGATTGAGGAGTTTTTTTATTAAATAAAATATCATCTCACTTGTCCCCCTTCAACCTTCGACAGGCTAAGGTGAACAAGGAAAGACGCAAAGACTTGAAATATCGAATGAAGACTTTAATCCTGTTTGTTTTACTTGTCATCGTATTCAGTTGTGGAACGATTCAACCAAATGCACCTGCAATACAAACAGTTGAACCAGTTGTTAAGCAAGATAAATCGGAGATAAATGTTCCTATTCAGGTTGACCTTACCTCCTACCTCAAAGAGGCTGAAAAACAAACACCCAAAACCTTTGAAGACGAAGTAAAACAATGTGAAGGAATAAGTTTTTGGTATAAATTGGAACGAAATCCCTTAGAATTTGATGGTAAAGACAATAACTTACTACTCGAACTTTCAGGCAAATATGCAATTAAATTGAATTACTGCCCGAAATGTACGGGTATGTTCACCGACGAAGATCATTGCATAACACCACGAATTTATGCAAGTTGCGGTGTAGGCGAACCGATGCGTAAAATCAAAGTGAGTACATCTACAGTGCTTTCGATTGCAAGCAATTACCAATTACAAGCAAAAACAGATGTGAAAAACATTGAAACTATCGACAAATGTCAAATCACTGTTTTTAAAGTAGATGCTACCAAAAAATTGGAAGAAGAAATGGCAAAAGCCTTAAAAGATATTACTAAAGACATCGACAAAAAAATAGCAGATACGGATGTAAAGAAACAAGTTGCAAATATTTGGAAACAATTAAATACCCCAATCTCCATTGCAGATATGGGATACTTTTCACTAAATCCTAGTTCGTTAAGTATATCAAACCCTGAATTCTCCAAAAACAAATTAAATCTAATAGTTTCTATCAATGCCTACCCTAAAGTATTTCTTGAAACTAAAAACTCTTCAATACCTCCACTTCCAAACCTAAGTAATAACAAAGAAAAAAATAGTGGCTTCTCCATTCATTTAGATATTAACGGAAGTTACCAGGCAATCAACAATTTATTGACTAAAAACATAAACGGAAAAGAAATACTACTCAAAAAAGAAAAAATTATTTTGGACTCTGTAAAGATTTTAGGTGCATCCAATAAACAGTTATCCTTCCAAGTACATTTCTCTGGAAAACGAAGTGGTATACTTTATTTAGTAGGTACACCAACATTCGACAAAGAAAAACAAGTGATTTCATTTCCGGATCTTACGTTTGATATCGACACCAAAAACAAATTATTAAAAAGTACTGCATGGCTATTCGACAACCTAATTACCGATAAAATTCGCGAAGCAGCCATTTATGACTTAAAAAACGATTTAAAAAACAATAAAACGTTGGTTGAAAAAGAACTCAATCGAGAACTAGATAAAAATATTCAAATGGCAACAACTATATCTTCAATTGCTATAGATGGCATCTACCCAATGAACAACGAATTACTAATACAAAGCAGCCTTATTGGTGAATTGAAAATCTTAGTGAAATAAATACTTATTACCTCAGTCAAATACGTCTCTCGTCTCTCAAAAGTCCGTCACTCGTCACTCGTCACGGTTCCTGAGGCTCTCGAAGGAACCTTCCCCGCTATCCACCCCGTACTCCATGCAGCCTGAAAATTAAACCCTCCAGTAACACCATCTACATCCAACACTTCTCCAGCAAAGAACAATCCAGGTTGATGACGACTTTCCATGGTTTTAAAATCGACTCCATCCAATGAAATTCCGCCAGCAGTAACAAATTCTTCTTTAAAAGTCGTTTTACCTTTAACTTCGTAACGGTCATTCAACAAGGTGTTTACTAATTTATTAAACGCTTTTCCAGTAACTTCTTTCCAACGTGCATCGACGGAAATTGCGGATTTCTCCACTAAATACTCCCACAATCGACTTGATAAACCAAAAGGATTGTAATTACTGATTTTCTTATCTGCATTCGTTTCTTTAACTCGGTCCAGGTCCTGACGCAATACATCTTCCTTTTTGGTATGCAACCAATTAACCAATACAGCAAAATCGTAATTATTTTCTGCTAAAATTCGCGCTCCAAAGGCAGATAATTTCAAGATTGCAGGTCCACTCATCCCCCAATGGGTAACCAACAAAGGTCCATCTGCTTCCAATTTTGTTTTTTCTACGCGCACTAACGCTGGTTCAACGACAATTCCCATCAAAGAACGTATGGGCTCATTTGGCATATTGAACGTAAACAGCGATGGTACAGGTTGAACGATGGTGTGTCCAAACTTTTCGGCCCAACGCAACGAATCCACCTTGGGTTGGCCGCCTGTTGTATAAATCACGCGATCCGCGAAAATTTCTTGCTCTAGCGATTTCAAAACAAAACGTCCGTTTTCAAAATGAATATCGTTAATAGGTGTTTGTTGTTGAACGCGAACGCCTAAACGTTTTGCTTCGAATTCAAAACAATCAATAATCGTTTGCGAACTATTGGATTTTGGAAAAATACAATTATCTGGTAAGGTCTCGAGTGTAACTCCTCGTTTCTTAAACCAATCAATCGTAGATTGTGCATTAAATTGCTCAAATGCTTTGCGTAGTTGATTTGTTCCTCTCGGATAAAATTTTGAAAGTTCTTTATTATCAAAACAAGCATGCGTAACATTACATCTCCCACCACCGGAAACCTTCACTTTCGCTAATACCTTATTCGACTTTTCGTAAATGATTACTTGTGCATTCGGATGGTGTTCCTTCGCTGAAATCGCCGCAAAAAATCCCGCAGCTCCTCCCCCCACAACCGCAATGTTTAGACTTGAACTCATACAACAAAAATAGTCAAATCAAATTTGCTTCTAAAAAAATATATTAATAAAACTGAAAGTATGTTTTGGCCATTAAGTAAGAATATGTAGAAAATAAGAGAAATGAAACGTAGTCAACCCCTTGTTTGAACTCAGCCTTCTGATTTTTATTTAAAAATCAGCTAAAGGCGTATGTGAGTTTGGGGGAAGACAGTGAAATGAATCGTAATTTTCAAATATTCTTAATTGAGGCCTAGACTTTTTGGCTCCACCTTTTTGGGCGATGCAAAAAGGTGGAAACTCAAAAAAATTAATTTTCCTTCAAATTCAAAAACCGCGGTCCTGCCGCAATCACCTTCGCTCTAATCGGACAACCATCCACATGACTCCCATCCAAATACCCAATACTCATCAAGAATTCGTTCACTATCTCTCCTCCAGTAAATTTAAAGGTCTTTTTAAACAACTTCATCCAATCCGTCAACACCAAGGGATGATGATGGTCCAACCAAGCACTAAACGAACCGTAAGACTTTTGAAGTTCTATAATCACTTGCGCATTATGTATCGCTGCATGCACTTTCAAACGATTGCGAATTATTCCTGCATCTTGTAACAAACGAGCCACATCTTCCTCTCCATAATTAGCAACCACTTGTAATTCAAACTGACTATAAGCCATTTTGAAATTTTGTTGCTTTTGCAAAATGGTATTCCAACTCAAACCCGCTTGGTTAATTTCCAACACCAAACGCTCAAACAACTCGTTGTCATCTAAAATTGGAAAACCGTACGCAGTATCGTGGTAGATTTTGTGTAAATTATCTGCATCCATGCGAGAAACAGCATCGCAATAGGAGGTTGGTTTGGTTGGTTGGTTCATAGTATTCTATTTATTCAAAAAAGTGCCAAAACCATGTAACTTCTTCATCCAATAATCAGAACTCTCAATCTCTGCAATAATCACCCCCTTAGATGTACTGGCGTGAATCATTTTCAAAGGCTCCCCTTTTTCGGAAATGATAATCCCTACATGGGATACTTCATCCGAACCACTATTAAAAAACACCAAATCTCCCTTGGTAACCTCATCTTTCTCAATTTTCCGACAGGTAGCAAATTGATCGCGTGAGCTACGACCAACTTGTAAGTTCGCTTTTTGTAACACAAAACAAGTAAACCCACTACAATCAAAACCTTCTGGTGTAAAACCACCGAACACATAAGGCACCCCAATATGCTGCTGCGCAATCTCGACGACCAACTCCCGATCTGCTGGTACCACCTCCGTTTTTTTTGGGGAAACGATTTTGCATTGATCAGTATAGGGTAAACCTTCAAATAGTCCAACAAGCACCTCTTTTAATTTCCGGTAGGACTCCTTATTTTTCTTGACTTTGTATTTCTCTAATTCGTCTAACAAATAAAAACGTAAGGCAGAAATCTCATCTTTATGAAGGTTAAAAAGTGACTTACTTTCTGGTATCAACTTAAGTTCTTTCAATAAATTACCACCCTCAACCCAAGGCGAAGGATTACGTCGCTTAAACAAAAACTTATTTTCCAAACGTAACAAGGAAATTGCACGATAATAACGCGGAATTAATGAAGTATCGTAATCGGGATTATTCACCAACCTATCCGCATTCCAATACGTTAAACGATAATTTCCCTGAGAATACAATAAACTTAATTTATTCAAACCACGATCCTGTCCATACGTAGCCGAAACGCACATTACCAAGAGTAGTAAGCCAATAATTCGTATCCCTAGCGAATGTCTCATACTACTAATTTACAAAAAAATCATGAAAATGAAAAACAATATTTTTTGAGATTTATTTTAATTTATGTAACGACAAATTGGCCATTTAGAATGTTTAAGTAGAAAATAAGTGGAATGAAACGTAGTCAAACCCATGTTTGAACACAGCCTTCTGATTTTACTCTAAAATCAGCTAAAGGCGTTTGTGAGTTTGGGTGAAGACAGTGAAATGAAACGTAATTTTCAATTAAAACATTCTAGAGGCCTAGACTTTTTTGGCTCCACCTTTTTTGGGCAATGCAAAAAAGGTGGAAAATTGTTACATTTACACATTAAACAATTGAATCATTACCTCCCATGTCAGTACACAAAGACGTTAAAAAAGTAACAACCCACGTGCTTCAAGAAATGAAAAACCGTGGTGAAAAAATTTCCATGCTCACTGGATATGATTTCTCTATGGCTAGAATTATTGATGCCTCCGGTATTGATGTCATATTAGTAGGCGATTCTGCTTCCAATGTAATGGCTGGTCACGAAACAACATTACCAATCACACTTGATCAAATGATTTACCATGCTGCATCTGTTGTTCGTGCTGTCGAACGTGCATTAGTAGTTGTAGACATGCCATTTGGTTCCTACCAAGGTAACTCCAAAGAAGCACTTTCGAATGCAATTCGTATCATGAAAGAGACCGGTGGTCACTCCGTAAAAATGGAAGGTGGCGAGGAAATTATCGAATCAATTAAGCGTATTTTAACCGCTGGAATCCCGGTAATGGGTCACTTAGGGTTAACACCTCAATCTATCTATAAATTTGGAACTTATGTAGTTCGAGCTAAAGAAGAAGATGAAGCAAATAGATTGATACACGACGCAAAATTATTAGAAGAAGCTGGATGTTTTGCTATTGTATTAGAAAAGATTCCTGCAAAATTAGCTGAACAAGTTGCCAAGTCTGTTTCCATTCCAATTATCGGAATAGGTGCTGGAAATGGGGTCGATGGACAAGTACTTGTGGTACATGACATGTTAGGAATAAACAATGAATTTAGCCCGCGTTTTTTACGTAAATACAACAACCTGTATGAACAAATGTTCTCTTCATTTCAAGCATATATTTCGGATGTGAAATCGGGCGACTTCCCTAATGAAAACGAACAGTATTAACAAAAGACAAAAGACTATTAGATAAAAGACAAAAGATCTGTATACTTTTGATTCTTTATTCTTTTTTCTTTTCATCTTTATTCTAACTAAAAATGATTCAAGGAAACACAGTTATACCAGACATTGAGGTACTTTATGAAGACAACCATGTGATTGTTGTAAATAAAAAGCCTTCCGATATTGTGCAAGGGGATAAAACAGGCGATACAACCATGCCGGATAAAATAAAAGAATTCCTTAAAATCAAATACGACAAACCTGGAAATGTATTCTGTGGTGTGGTGCATCGTCTAGATCGACCGACAAGTGGTGCAGTAGTATTTGCAAAAACAAGCAAGGCACTTTCACGCTTAAACGAACAGTTTAAAATCCACGACACAAACAAAATATATTGGGCAGTAGTAGAATCTAAACCTGAACAAAAACAAGGAAGATTAGAAAACTTTTTACTTAAAAACGAAAAACAAAATAAATCGTACGTCCACAACAAAGAAGTAAATGGTTCTAAAAAAGCAATTCTACATTACAAACTCTTAAATTCTTCGGATAAATACCACTTATTAGAAATAAATTTAGAAACAGGTAGACACCATCAGATTAGAGCACAACTTTCTAATATAAAATGTATTATCAAAGGTGATTTAAAGTATGGTGCTAAAAGATCAAACCCAGATGGTTCGATACACTTACATGCTAGACATCTAGCATTTGATCACCCTACAACAAAAGAAAGAATTAAAGTAACTGCCCCTGTACCGAATGATGCATTATGGCAATGGTTTGAATCTAAAAACAGTTAGTTTATTTAATTTTCATACGAATCAAGTAAGCAAACTACTTTTTTAACTATATTTAGAATTAGTACATCCATAATACAAGTATAATTAATGTTTACAAAAAACATATTCGGTAAAATTTTATTTTTATTACGCTCCTTTTTTCCGATTCAGTTGCTTTTTGGCCACTTGAAATACAATTTATTCGCACTTACATTTTGGATTTTCTTATTTTTAATTATCACTGACAAAATTGGTTTTTCCTATGGAATACCATTCTTATTTTATTCTCCTGAATATAATGGTGAAATTGGTTGGATATCCTTTGCCTTAATGGGATTTGCTATTGGTGGTTTTACCATGGCATTTAATACCTACAGTTATATGAAACTGGGAACTAAATACCCTTTTTTAGCAACCCTTTCCCGTCCATTTATTCGCTTTTGCCTAAATAATGCCATTATTCCTATTGTTTATAATTTCTATTTTATCTATCGTTTTATCAACTTTCAACGACTAGAAGAATTTGCATCAGAATCAGATATATATGGTTATATTTTTTCCTATTTAGGTGGATTCACCTTATTTATTTCAATTTCATTATTGTATTTCTTCCCAGTAAATAAAGATGTATTTAAATTATTAGGAAAATCAAATGATGAAGAGAAAATCGAGGATGCTGTAGGATCCTTCTTACACAATCAAATCCATTGGACCGATTATTTCAAATACCAAAAGGATAGAACCTACATTTATATGGTAACTCTATTTCATTGGCGTAAAAGTAGATCTATAAAACATTATGATAAACTATTATTAAAAAGAGTTTTTTCTAGAAATAGAATTAATTCTTCTCTCTTTGAAATTGTAACAATTGTTGCCTTTGTTTTTATTGGTGTTTTTAGAAACGCTTCCTTATTTGAAGTTCCTGCGGCAATGAGCCTTGTAATGCTACTCACTATAATTTTAATGTTATTTAGCGCATTTCGCTCTTGGTTTGGGTATTGGACACAAGCAATTTTAATTCTGCTCATAATTTTAATGAACTACTTAAGTACAACAACTTCTTGGTTTCAATATACAAGTTATGGATATGGATTATCCTACAAACCAGAAAAATTAGTCCCTTTTAACATTGAAACAATTACAGAATTAAACCTAGAAAAAGAAAAAGTAATCAATGCACGCGATAAATACACGCGAGTTTTAAATAACTGGAAAAAAGCAACTGGAGAAAAAAAACCTAAATTAATTTTAGTAATGACTTCCGGTGGTGGATCAAGAAGTGCAGTTTGGACATTTTCAGTACTTCAAAAAGTAGATAAAAGATTAGATGGAAATTTATCAAAACATATTCACTCCATTACTGGAGCTTCCGGTGGTATGATTGGTGCATCTTACTATAGAAGTTTATTACTCGAAGACAAACAAAACAACACGCTAAATCGTTATGATGAAAAACATCAAAAAAACATCTCTAAAGACCTTTTAAATAAATTAATATTTTCTGCGTATTCTAATGACTTGTTTTATCGCGACAGATTAAAAATCGGCAACAATATCTATACAAAAGACAGAGGATATGCATTTGAACAACAACTGCATGAAAACACAAACAATACAATGAATGTTCCTCTGGCACACTTTAAAAAACCAGAAGAAAATGCGCTTGTACCTACGATGTTTTTCACGCCTACAATTGTAAATAATGGCAGAAGATTATTAATATCAACGCATAACATGTCTTTTTTATGTGTTGGCAAAAAAAATGCCTCAGGTTTAACTTCATCCTTTGAGTATGTGGATTATCAGTCCTATTTCAACAACAATAGCACATTTGACCTGCGCTTTAGTTCTATCTTACGAATGAGTGCAACCTTTCCTTTTGTTCTTCCTATGGTCACAATGCCAACAAAACCAACAATGCATATTATGGATGCAGGTTTACGTGATAATTACGGAGGGAAACTAACCATGGAGATTATGTACTCAATGCGTAAATGGATTAAAAAGAACACAAGTGGTGTTATTATTTTACAAATACGTGACACCAAAAAATTATTACGCGGTGATGTTGTGAAAAATGTTTCTTTAATAAATAAATTCACCATGCCATTTGGAAATATGTATGATAACTTTCCAAAAACGCAAGATTTTGACCAAGAAACACTAATGCGATATGCTACACATCGAATTGGATTTCCTGTTCATTTTATTTCTTTTAATTTACTGGAAGAACAAAAAAAACGTATTTCACTGACTTGGCATTTAACAGGACAGGAAAAAGCAAGAGTTAACAAAGCATTTTATAGTCGAGGAAACAAATATGCTTTACACAAGTTAGAACGATTAATGCGTGAATCTAATTAGTATGGAACATGTCAGTCAATTATACCAATACAATCAAGAAGCTTTTGTAATAGACACAAATTCTCCAGATTTCTTTGCGGAGAATTTTAATAAAATTATACGTACAAATCCTAAAGATACTTTTTGGTTAAATTTTCATTCTATATCTTGTAAGGATTCCCTCGAGTCTCTTTTTGAAACACTAAACATTGACAAATTAACCATTGAGAATATATATAAAACAGAAAAAAGACCTAAAATAGAAGAGTATCCAGACTATTTGTTTTTTACAGTTCGTTCCGCACTATCCAAAGGATTAAATTCTTTTTTCTTAAATAAAGATCAGATCTCCTTTATTCTTGGGGAAAATTTTCTGATTTCATTTCAATCTAAAAAAGCACAACATTTTGAAGATGTACGCGATAGAATTGAAAAAAAACGCGGAAAAATTAGATTTAAAGGACCTGACTTTTTGTTGTTTAGATTACTTGAAAGTATTACGGATAATTATTTTGAAGTATTAGATGACATTGTAAATTCTATTGAAAAAATTGAACATCGATTAATTCACAAACCGGACAACGAAATTTTAAAAGAAATTGAAATTCAAAAAAGAAAACTGATTGAATTACGTAAAATAGTTTTTCCACTAAAAGAAATCGCTTCTCATTTAGAGAGAGTTATAAATCCTTTAATCGATAAATCGAACCACTATTATTTTTCAGAAATTAAAGATAATTGCATTACGGTATTAGAGGAAATTGACGACAACAAACAAATTCTCGATGGATTTTCAAACCTATATTTTGCTGTTCAAGGACAACGAATGAACCAAGTAATGAAACTACTTACTGTTGTAAGTGCTATATTTATTCCATTAACATTCATTGTTGGTGTGTACGGAATGAACTTCGAAAATATGCCGGAATTAGGAATGAAATATGGCTATTACATTTGTTGGGGTATCATGGTGGCAATCACAACAATTCTATTATTTGCTTTTTATAAAAGAGGTTGGTTTAAATAAGGTACGAGTAAGGAGAGATGAGTGAAGCAAAAAAAGATTTCGAATTAGATAAAAACAAAACTAGTTACTTATAACTAATTTACCTTAAACTCTGTTCGGTTTACAATCGACCTTCCTAAAGTTAAACCATCAGCATAATGTAATTCACTACCAACTGTAACCCCTCGCGACAAGGTAGTTATACGAACTGTACACTCTTTTAGTTTTTTGTACAAATAAAAATTAGTAGTATCCCCTTCCATCGTTGGACTTAAAGCAAAAATTATTTCTTCGACTTCGCCACTCCCTGCCTTTTCAACCAAAGAAGGTATATTTAAATCCGATGGTCCTATTCCATCCATCGGAGATATTATACCTCCCAAAACATGGTAAATACCTTTATACGAAGATGTTTCTTCAATAGCCATTACATCACGAACATCTTCTACAACGCATATAATCGATCGAGTACGTTGCGGATTAACACAAACAAAACACATATCTTCATCTGATATATTACCACAGGAAACACAATGTTTAACTTTCGCTTTCATCGTAATAAACGCTTGTGCAAATCGCTCAATTTCTTCTGGTTTACGATTTAATAATTGTAAAACCAAACGTAATGCAGTTCGCTTTCCAATACTGGGTAGTGTTGCTAATTGCTCCACTGCATCTTCCATGTACTTTGACGGTAATTTCATTAAAAGAATTTAATTGAATGGTAAAGTTAAACGCATTCTTCGTGTGAATAAAGAATTTTACAGTTTATTTTTTTGTTTACTTTTGAGTCGTGCAACAACAAGTAATTATTTATTTTGATTTTTTAGGCTTACACCTACAAGAACCTATGGCAATTCTTTGGGACGGGTTAATCTCATTAACTGCCTTGCTTTTTTATTTCCAACTTCGAAAAAAAAACGATACAAACCTCAACAATTTCAAGCGATTTTTTATTTGGATGAGTATCTCTACATTTCTAGGTTTACTTGGCCATCTATTCTTTAAATATTTTGGCTACTTTGGTAAATTTCCATCTTGGATTTGTATTAGTATTACGGCATATTATTTCTGTATTTCAATACTCGAAATCAATCAAATAGATGCAAAAAAATGGAAATCAGGTTTGCTTTTAAAAGGGATAATCGGCCTCATTTTATCTTTAACTTTCACTAAATTTAGCTTTGTTGCAATAGATTCAGTGGTTTCCTATATGGTACTTGGAACTTTACTTGGGGTAAAATTATTACGTGAACAAAAAAATGCACTTCTATGGTTAGGTACAATATGTATCCTACCAACTTTATTTATTTTCGGACTTAAAATTAACTTAAACAGATATTTTAACAAGGATGACTTCAGCCATCTTTTCATCTGGATAAGTCTCTTTTTTTATTACTTTTGCGCAACAAAAAATAGAAAATATGACATATGATATTGGTATAATTGGTGGAGGAATTGTTGGTGCTGCAACTCTATATAAACTTCAAAAAAAGTACCCAAATCTAAAAATCATTTTGATTGAAAAAGAAAAATGTTTGGCAGATCATCAAACAGGTCATAATTCTGGTGTAATTCACTCTGGATTATATTACAAACCAGGATCTTTAAAAGCAAAAAACTGTGTGGAAGGTAGACACGAATTAGTTGCCTTCGCAAAAGAACATAATATTGCACATGATATCTGTGGAAAGGTTGTAGTTGCAACCAAACAAAGTGAACTAGAATATCTAGAAAAAATTTACCAAAATGGTATTGCAAATAATATTGAAGGATTAGAAAAAATTACTGGAGAACAAATTAAAGAACATGAACCATCCGTTGAAGGAATTGCTGGTTTATGGGTGCCATGTACAGGTATTATCGACTTTAGAGGTGCTACTGCTAAAATGGTAGAACTTGCTATAAAATTACAACCAGAAAGTAAATTAGTGTTAGAACACGAAGTAACAGATGTCACTAAAAACAAAAACAGTTCTACTATAATTACCGATAAAGGTAACTTTCAAGCCAAATATGTTGTTTTCTGTGCTGGTTTACAAGCAGACCGTTTAGCAAGAAAAGATGGAGTTAATCTAAAAGAACAAGTAGTTGGTTTCCGAGGAGACTACTATGAATTAACCGAAGAAGCAAAAAATAAAGTTAAAAATCTAATTTATCCAGTTCCTGATCCAGCATTTCCTTTCTTAGGCGTTCATTTTACACGCATGACTAATGGAGATGTAGAATGTGGTCCAAATGCAGTATTCACTTTCAAAAGGGAGGGATATGGCAAAACCGATTTTTCATGGAGAGACACTTGGGATGCGTTAACTTATAAAGGAACCTGGAAATTATTCTTTCAAAATATGCGCTATGGAATCAATGAATACCGTCGTGCTTTCTCCAAAAAATTATTCTTAAAAACGTTACAGGTGATGATACCAAGCCTAACCATGGATGATATCGTTCCTGGAAGAGCAGGTGTTCGTGCATTATTATTAGGTGTCGACGGAGATACAAGAGATGATTTCCGAATTGAATATCATGGTAATTCCATCCATGTATTAAACGCCCCATCTCCTGCCGCAACAGCTTCATTAGCCATTGGAGGATATATCGCTTTAGAAGCAGAAAAACATTTCAATTTAAAATAAAAAAGATATATTTTAAGGATATTCAAAGGGTCGTGTTTCACGTCCCTTTTTTTATTGTATCTTTGAGCATCCTTAATTGGTAATACCTACATTTAATTTCTTATCTCTCATCACTTTTTCGTCTGATTGATACACGTGCTTACTTCGCTGGTATTTATTGTTTTATCAACTAATCTAGTGCATGGCTAAGTCCCAAGAAACCTACAACAAAAAAGAAAAAGAAAAAAAACGTTTAAAAAAACGTCAAGATAAAAACCTCAAAATGGAGGAACGTAAATCAAACCCTACTGCAAGTGGATTAGATGCAATGATGGCTTACGTAGATGAAAATGGTCACATTTCAGATACTCCTCCAGATCCAGCAACAAAGAAAAAAATTGCACTTTCAAGTATTGAAATTTCAGTACCTAAACGTGTGGACGAAGAGATGCCCGCTGTAAGAGTTGGAAGAATTGATTTCTTTAATCACCAAAAAGGTTTTGGATTCATCAAAGAAAATGAAACCCAAGAAAAATATTTCGTGCACGTTCACGGTTTACTTCAAGAAGTTGAAGAAGGAAATGCTGTTTCTTTTGAATTAGAAAGAGGAATGAAAGGCATGAATGCTGTAAGAGTGAAGAAAATTTAACTATTTTACCAAAGCTTTAATCTGAACCTCTGTAATAAGAGGTTCAGTATTAGCCTCAACAGTAACAGTTTTTGTAATCTCCCCTAACTGACCTGGCTTAGGATTAAACCCAACTTCTATATAATCTGATTTTCCTGGTAAAATTGGTCTTTCTGGCTTATGCGGTGTAGTACATCCACAACTGGCAGATACTTTATCTATAATTAATGGTTTATTTCCTGTATTCGTTACTTTAAATTTACATGTGTTTTCGGATTCTGGTTTTACAACACCAAAATCATGTAGTTGTTTATCTAAAATAAAAGTAGTTTTAGACTCTTTCAACATACGTTGTTCCGCTTCAAAAACTTTAACTTTTGCCGCCAATTCAGCATCCGACTCCCCTTCTGTTAAAACTTTAACTACACGATCTTCTTCTGTATTTTGTGAAGAAGTAGTGCACGAAGCCAACGAAATTAAAATTCCAAAAGTCAAAAAAAATAGTTTCATATATAAAAAAAATAATTATTCAATTTTCATCCTCATTCTTCACTCAAGCCCTGCTTTCTCATAACTTCCATTCTTTAACGTTTTCAACGCAGCCTGAAGAATATCATTACGTTCATTGTAAATTCTATAAAATTCTGTAGTACCCCATAAATCTTGGGCTATCATCGATTTCAAAAATAATTTAATTAATTTTTCACTTGCAGGATATTCTTTCTCATCCAACTTCAATGTTGGTTGTTCTTTGGATAAATAATTAAAAAATTCATCCATAAAAACCTTATCACAGGTGAATTTCGTTAAATAAACATCGAAATCAGGGTAATCTACTTTTAACTTCTCTCTGTTTTTATTTACATAGGTCAATGAGAAAGTATTAAAAGCACCAGTACCAAGTATACCGCTGAAATATTTTGTAAATGCATTCGTATCAAGTGGTACAAAAACATCTGGCATAATTCCACCGCCACCATATACCGTGCGCTCTTTAACCAACGTTTTGTATTTTAAAGAATCCGGAAATTTGATACTATCTTGATTCATCAATTCCCCATGTTTTAGTCGTTTCAAAACATCATTGTGATATTCTTCCGAATTTTCTCCATATGGTTTTTGAATATTTCTACCTGTTGGTGTGTAATAACGTGCAATCGTCAAGCGGATTTGCGAACCATCCGATAAATCTATTGGACGTTGTACTAATCCTTTTCCAAATGTTCTTCGACCGACAATCAATCCTCGATCCCAGTCTTGTATTGCACCTGAAACTATTTCACTTGCAGAAGCTGAATTTTCATTCACTAATACAATTAATTTCCCTTTTTCAAACGAACCTTTAGTATCGCAATTCATATCCTGACGTGGTTGGTGTTTTCCTTGAGAATAAACAACTAACTTATCTTTTGTCAAAAACTCATCACTTACTGTTTTAGCTGCATACATCAAACCTCCCCCATTATCTTGCAAATCTAAAATCAAATTTTTCATTCCTTTTTTAGTCAACTCAACTAAACTTGCTTTGATTTCATCGGTTGTTGTATGTGAAAAACTATTCAATTTTAAATACCCAGTTTCAGGAGTAATCATATAATGACAATCTACAGAATGCATTGGAATTTTATCTCTTGTAATCTCAAAACTTAATAGATTCGGTTCACCTTTTCGAATTACCTCTACTTTTACTTTACTACCCAAATCACCCATCAATTTTTCACGTACTTGAGAATTCTTCAACTTTACATTTGCGATATTATCAGTTCCAACTTTCACTATTTTATCCCCCGCTCGCAAGCCTACTTTTTCTGATGGCCCACCAGGAATTGTTGCTACCACGATTAAAGTATCTTTTAATAATTGAAAACGAATGCCAACACCAAAGAAACTTCCATTGATTTGTTGGTTTGCATCATCCACATCTTCTTTGGAAATATACACGGAATGTGGATCTAGTTTCTCTAGTGCAGCCACAATTGCTGTTTCTGTAATTTCTTTAGAATTAACATCGTCCACATACATGTAATGTATATAGTTGTAGATTTCTTCAATCTTTTTAGCATCTTTCAATAACCCATTTTGCTGAGAATAGGAGTTGAATGAAAATAATAAAATAGAAAAGGTAAATATTTTTTGAAACATCGTTAGTGGTATTAGTGCATTAAAATTAACGCAATTTTGAGGAATTTATTTAAAAGTAAATGTTTTTTTTGGAAGATTTAACTAAACCAGACATCTCTAATCATTACGCAACCTGCAGTTTCATTTACACGTTGAATAATAATTGATTTACCTTGCATTAATTCGTCGCGCATTACAGATGAATCTAATGTTAAATGTAGCACCTGATTTTTGATATAAATCTTTTTGGTTCGCGCAGAAACTGCTCTACCCATCATTTCTTCCCACTTATTGATAATTTCCATTTCTTTCATGCGACCATCTAAGCCATACGCTTTCATTAACTTATCAATCACATCTCCAAGAGTACTTTGATTGGATATTCGTTTTCGTTCGTCCATTTATTTCTCCATTAATTCAACCATGTCAAACAATTTGTAATCCATGGAAATACGATTAAAAATAGTTGCAACTCGTTCTTTGTCGGTATCTGTAACTAATACTTGTCCAAAAACATTATCAGAAACCAACTTCATCAATTTTTCCACACGATGATTATCTAACTTGTCGAAAATATCATCCAAAAGCAATATAGGCTTCTTATTCAATTGCTTTTTCAACCAATCAAATTGTGCCAATCGCAATGCAATCACAAAAGACTTTTGTTGGCCTTGTGAACCAAACTTTTTCACTAAATGTTCATTGATTAAGAAAACAAAATCATCTTTATGAATCCCAGCATTCGTATACCCTGAAAAAGAATCTTTTTTCAAATTTTGAATCAACAAATCTGCAAACGAAGTATCATTTAATTGGGATTTATATTCCAGTTTTACGTGTTCCGTTTCATTACCAATAAATTCATAATAATATTGAAACGTAGGAATAAATTCTTCTAGAAATGAAATTCTTTTTTTATAAACCTCATTCCCAATGGCTTCCAACTGCATGTCCCAAACCTCAATACTTTCCCGTTCAAAAAAACCATTTTCATAAAATTGTTTCAATAACATATTCCTTTGATCAAGTACTTTGGAATATTTTACCAATGCATATAAATAATCTCGATCAAACTGGGAAATGATACCATCCACCCAACGTCTTCTTACTTCACTACCCTCTGAAATCAAATCTCGATCATACGGAGAAATAATCACCGATGGGAATTCTCCTATGTGATCTCCTAATTTTTCGTAAGTAACCTTATTGCGTTTAACAACCTTTTTTTCTCCTGCCTTTACTGCACAATAAATTTCTACCTCATCCCCTTCAACATCCCATTGACCTTGTACGACAAAAAATTTCTCGTCAAAGCGAATATTTTGCTTATCAATGGGATTCAAATAAGACTTACACATACTTAAGTAATGTACTGCATCTAACACATTCGTTTTACCAATTCCATTCCTCCCTACAAAGCAATTCACTCCTGATTCAAGCGAAAATTCCGCCTGATCATAATTCTTAAAATTGATTAAATTAATATGCTTTAAATACATTTCATCTTATATCTAGGTTACTGTGTCTCTCGAAGGATCGTCACTCAATTCGGTTCCTGAGGCTCTCGAAGGACCGTTATTCTGATCTCAAATCCGATTTCTCCAAATCAACCACAATCGAACCAAAATCAATAACAAACCATTCTAAAAACAACTCCATCGATAGTTTAACTGGCCAATATTCTTCTTCATCCGTTATACTAGAAAGTTCATTTTTAAACATCTTTTTAAAGTTCTTCTCTAGTACTGGTTCAAAATCAAAAAAATCTTCTTCAACCAAATATACTGTTCCTTCGGTTGCATCTTCTGCATCAAATTTTACGTCAGAATTATACTGATTTGCCCAATCCCAAAATGCTTGTCTGGGATAAATTGTAATGTAACTACGATTTACGATTTTCATTTTTTGAGGTTATATTAAATTTTTCGAACCATTCTGTTTTTGTTCCTTTATTTTGAAACAGCACAAATTTCCATGTGCTCCCAAAACCCAAAGTATCTATTAGTGACAAAATTCTATTTTTGTTTAGTTGGTTTTTAGACTCCAAAAATAAAACACTTCGATGCTGTAGTAAAAGTACAAAAGCATTTGGTGAAACGCGCATTTTATCTCCAAACTTCAAGGATAAATGTTTATCTCCAAAATTATCTAACCAATTGTAAAAGGTGTTCTCAGCAACATTTGAATCTACGTACATCCAATGTTTGTATACAAAGGAATCGTTCGCCGTAATTCCATACCACTTATCGGATTTTATTGGATTAAATCGGTCTGGAAATAACAAATTGTTTAAACGATGAATTTGATTTTTTGTAATACCTAAAGAATCTGCTAATTTTTTAGAAAAAAAAGAAATAGAATCATATGCTCTCGATTTTGGTGATTTGACAAGTTGTTTTTTTACGTTCAATCTATAATGTATAGAGGGTTTACTTAAATCATCCATAGTAACATCCTTTCTATCCTTTGAATGACATGAAAACAGCAAAAAAACAAGATATAAAAACCAATAAAATTTCATATCATCAAAGTTAACATACAAAATTAAAGACACAAAAAAACCCAAGAATTTCATCTTGGGTTCTAACTAACTATTTACAAACAATTCTTATTTCTCAATAAACAAAAAGTAAATTATCAAAATAAAATCAATTGCCAAACTTAACGTTGCGGATCTCCAAATCCATTTCATTGGAGCCACAGCTAACAACAAACTTAATGTTGTCATGGTTGGAAGAACACACAATATAAGTGTTCCAGTATATTTAATTGCACCTAAACCAACCGCTACTCCTCCAACACAACCTACAACTAATAAAATAATACTAATTAATCCAAAACGATTAAACTCAGATTCTTTAATCACACTTGCTTCTAAACTACTTGTTCCCATTTTTATTTGATTTTGTATACTGCAAAGATTTGAAAATCAATAAAAATAAAGGTTGACAGCTGTTAGAAAAAAAACTGATTATTATCAGAAAAAAAGCCGTGGGAATAATCTCACGGCTATGTTATCTTAAGTCTAATGTCTAGAATCTAATATCTCAGATTAAATCGATTTCAAATATTCTTCGACATTTTTTTGAATTCTAGTTTCAATAGATGTATTATCTGCTTTAATAAACGTTGTACCAGAAATTTTCTCAAAAAGTTCGATGTAACGATCTGTAACTAATTGTACAAATTCTTCTGGCATATTCGGAATTGTTTGTCCTTCCAAACCTTGAAAATGATTATCAATTAACCATTGTCTCACAAACTCTTTGGATAATTGTTTTTGATTCTCTCCTTTCGCTTGACGTTCAGCATATCCATCTGCATAAAAATAACGCGAAGAATCTGGCGTATGAATCTCATCAATTAATATCACTTTTCCGTCCTTCAATCCAAACTCATACTTCGTATCTACCAATAATAATCCACGTTCCAAAGCCATTTCTGTCCCCCTTTGAAATAAAGCTCGTGTGTAGACTTCTAATTGCTCATAAATTTCTTTTGATACATAATTATTAGCAATAATGTCTTCTCTGGAAATATCTTCATCATGGCCAGCATCTGCTTTCAATGTTGGTGTGATTATTGGTTCCGGAAAACGATCATTTTCTTTTAAACCTTCTGGTAGCGTTACACCACACACTTCTCTTTTACCCAACGCATATTCACGCGCCGCATGTCCTGCTAAATAACCACGAATTACCATTTCTACACGAATTGGTTCACACTTCAATCCTATGG
Organism: Flavobacteriia bacterium; assembly: GCA_947446925.1. Classification (GTDB taxonomy): domain Bacteria; phylum Bacteroidota; class Bacteroidia; order Flavobacteriales_D; family Crocinitomicaceae; genus CANHVK01. The sequence goes on along the minus strand of CANFHU010000002.1, from coordinate 121,073 downwards.
AAACGGATGGGTCTGGTGTTGCTAACAACCAATTCGGAACTATATCTTTCGTAGCATTTAAAAACAATGTAGCTATTTGATTCAAAACCTGCCCTTTAAAAGGAATACCTTTAGGTAATACATGATCAAAAGCAGAAATACGATCGGATGCTATCATTACAACAAGGTCGTTTTCTAATGTATAAACATCTCTCACTTTTCCTTTGTAAACCGATAACTGGCCAGGAAAATTATAATTAGTGGTACTAATAGTATTACTCATATTTTTCTATTTTTCTTCTTTTTTATCTAAATGTTCTTTCTTCTCAAACGCTTCAATTATTTTTTTAACCAAAGGATGACGAATAACGTCATTTTGATTTAATCGAACAACACCGATACCTTCCACTCCCTTCAATGCATCTAATGCATAGGAAAGTCCTGATCGTTGCTTAGAAGGTAAATCTATTTGAGACATATCTCCAGTTACTACAAACTGTGCTGTTTGCCCCATACGTGTCAAAAACATCTTCATTTGCATCACGGTAGCATTTTGAGCCTCATCCAAAATCACAAAAGCATTATCCAACGTTCGACCACGCATAAATGCTAGTGGCGCAATTTCTATAATACCATATTCCATCATTTGAATTAACTTTTCAGGTGGAATCATATCCCTTAAAGCATCATAAAGTGGCATCATGTAAGGATCTAGTTTATCTTTCATATCTCCTGGCAAAAAACCAAGATTTTCTCCTGCCTCCACTGCTGGTCTAGTCAATACAATACGTTTAACCTCCTTTGCTTTTAATGCACGTACTGCTAAAGCGATTGCCGTGTATGTTTTACCAGTTCCAGCAGGACCAACAGCGAACACCATTGCATGTTTATTCGTTTCCGCTACTAACTTTTGCTGATTAATTGTTTTGGCCTTTATCTTCGACCCGTTATTTCCATGTACAAGTACTTCGTCACCTTGTGTTACTGGTTTTAAACTTGGATCTTCTAAGAGAATTTGTTCTATAATATTTTCATTCAAAGTGTTATAACGATGATAATAGTCCATCAATTGATTTAATTTTCGTTCAAACAAAGCAATTACTTCATCATCTCCGATTAATGTCAAATCATTTCCCCTTGATACTATTTTTAATTTCGGATAATAACGTTTAAGTATTTGTAAATAAACATTATTAACTCCAAAAAAATCAACTGGATTAATCCCTTCTAATGTGCAAATTTTCTCCAAAAATATTCGTTATAAAATGTGTAATTGAACTTTCTTGTTAGAATAAATCTTAATTTTACACCAAAGTTATATTTTTTTTGTCAATCACACATCAATAATTAAAGATGCCAATAATTACGCTTACAACAGACATGGGTTTGAAAGACCATTATGTTGCTGCTATAAAAGGTGCAATTCTATCTCATATTGACCAAATTCAGATCATTGACATTACGCACGAAGTTCAATCTTTTTCAATACTACAAGCTACATTTGTTCTTCAAAATTGTTTCCAAGAATTCCCTAAAGGGACCGTTCATATCATGGGGGTAAATAGCGAACCAATGATTAATTTAATGGATGATTCTTTGAGTTCTTACCCAGCAATTATGAAATATAAAGACCATTTTTTCATTTCGAATGATAATGGTTTTTTTAGCCTTTTGATTGGCGAGGATACACATCAAGGATTTTGGAGAATTGATGATGTACTATCGTCTAAAAATGTTTTTAAATTTCCAACAAAAAACATTTTAGTACCTGCAGCATGTAAAATTTCTTCTGGAGTAGCAATAGATTCTTTTTGCTCTGAATTTGAAGATTTCCAAAAAGCGTATACTTTCCAACCCGTTTTTGAAGAAAATGTTATCAAAGGAAATGTAATTCATATTGATCACTTTGGAAATTTAATAACCAATATAACGCGCGCTGACTTTAATAAATTTGATAAAGATATTCCATTCACTATTTTCTTCCGCAGAAAAGAATATTTTATAGATACTATCTCCATTTCCTATTCAGATGTACCTAAAGGAGAAAAGGTAGCAATCTTTAACTCTAACGACTATCTTGAAATTGCTTTAAATCAAGGGGCAACGGATAGAAGAAATAGTGCTACAGCACTTTTCGGAATGAGTATAAATGATATCATAAGAGTAGAATTTACTCCGAGAGGATCAAAAGACACGTTAGAATCGCTATTCCTATGATTTACAGAATTGTAAAATTACACTTTCAAACAAATAAAATCGGTTCATTTTTAGAACTCTTTAACGAAGTTGTAACTAAAGTAAATAAGCAACCTGGTTGTATCGAAATGTTTATGACTCAAGACATACATAATCCCGCTGTTTTTATTACTCATAGTAAATGGGAAACAGAAAACGATCTAAACAATTATCGAAATTCTGAACTTTTTAAAGCTATATGGCCAACAATAAAACCTTGGTTTGAACTAAAAGCAGAAGCATGGAGTATGCAATTAGTAACTAACTGATATACTATCCTATATTCTTTTCAAGTAAACAAGAAGCATACGCTTTTATTGCTTTACTCTCGCCAAACGAATCCACTTTTTCATGTGTAGATGCTTTGATAGAAACCTCTTCTTCTGTAACTTTTAAAATAGCAGCAATTATCTTTTGCATCGCAGGTACATGCGGATTTACCTTAGGTTTCTCCAAAATAACAGTACAATCAATATTTACAACAGAAAAACCTTTATTTGCAATCAGTTCAACTACACGCTCCAAAAGTAGTGTACTATCTATTCCTTTATATTGAGGATCGGTATCCGAAAAATGGTAACCTATATCGCGTAAATTGGCAGCACCTAACAATGCATCGCAAATTGCATGTATTAAAACATCTGCATCCGAATGACCTATTGCACCAAAAACTGAAGGAATTTCTACTCCTCCTACAATCAACTTATACCCTTCACCCAAACGATGAACATCAATTCCATATCCTATTCGTAATGAAGTCATTTTAATCTTGTTTTGTTGAAATATTAAATAACAATGAAAAACGTAAGGTATTTGCTAACGGACTATTTCTAGTAACAGGTACAATATAAGACATATCAATTTGCATAATATTGTATTTTAATCCTGCACCAAATGTAGCAAATTGTCTGCCCCCTTTATTAATGCTCTCATAAAAATACCCACCTCTAACAGCAAACACTTTATTGTAATTATATTCAAAACCACCCGAAATTGTAATCTCACTTAATTCTTCTTTCAAACGTGAACCTTTTACTATTTTAGCTCTACCATCAACCAAGTCTGGTTTATTGGATGCATCATAAACTACTACCCCAGGGGCATCTGCAAAAGATTGTAGCAACCCAGAAATTACACCTACATTGTTATTCTTACCCGCTATTATATTTCCCTGATAATAAATAGGAGGCGTTGGAACTAATAATTTTTGTAAATCCAAAGTGAATGTAACACTATTATACTCATCCATCTTAGATAAATAAGAACTTCCTAATTTTAATGACATTGGTAAAAAATCACTTGATGCGGTAGTTGAATACGAAATTTTATTCCCAACATTATTAATAGTAGCTCCCAATCTCCATTCTCCAGTTTTCCCAAACCAATTCACATTATTATTAAAATACATAAACGAAATATCTGCTGCTCCTGCAATTCCTGCCTTGGTCTGAGCCCCTGAAACTATCATACCACCTGTCAAATTCGAATACGCAAATTTTCCATTTACTCCCAAACTAAATTTATCAGACAATTTTAATGCATAACCAATTACTACTTCCTGTTCTGATGGTTTATCAGGACGTAAGACGGCTCCGTTTTGATCCGTATAAGTAATCTCACCTAATGTAAATTGACGTAATGAAAAAACGAAAGAATTACGATCATTAAACTTTCTATATCCGGAAATATAATATAAATTAATGTCATGACTTAATTGTCTCAACCAAGGTGTAACAGAGCCACCTATTTCAAATTGATTCTTAGAAAAACTAACACCAGCAGTATTCCAAAAAACAGAATTGGCATTCGGACTTAATGCTGTTCCAGCATCCCCTAAACCTCCAGAACGAGCATCAGGATTAATACTTAAAAATGGCATCGAAGTAGTAATCGTATTCAACTGTAAATCATTTTGAGTATACGTTTTTTTTTGTCCAAAAGTGAATAAGGAAAATAAAAAAAGACATACTATAAAAATATTCTTCATCATAATTTTTATTTGATAGGCAAATATAAACGTAAATAAATTAGATTTATTGTGTGAAGTTATAAGATTACTAATTTTTCTAACTTTTCTGTACTTTGTCCTAAAGAATTTTTCACTCGAATGCGATAAACATAAACACCTCTTGCCAATTTATCTCCAAAATCATCTTTCCCATCCCATGTTATCCCTTCAGATCTAAAACCTTGTAAAGCAACATAATCATGTATCGTTTTAACAATACGACCTGAAATAGTTAGTACCTGTACTTGTACTTCTAATTGGTTACATATTTGATTATGTTCAAAATAAAATTGAGTAGAAGTTGTAAAAGGATTAGGATAATTTAATACATGTGATAATTCTAAATCTTTCTTTTTTTGAACAACAAAATCGATGGATGACTCCGAAGGATTGTTATAGACATCCCAAACTTTTAATTTAATCGTATGTCGACCTTCCTCCAAATTTTTAAAATCATACACTATTCGCCCCTTTTGAAAGGAATTCAAGTCAGATAAATAATAATTATTTAATACTATCGGTGAAGACACCTGTTCATCCAAAACAGCAACAACATCATGACCGATTCCATTTCCAATCGTATTTATTCCACTTTCATCACTTAAATGAACAATCAATTTGGGAGATTCATTTGTCAAACCTGAAGAAACAAAATGTGTGTCATTAACATACATAACTATTTTTGGTCCTAATGTGTCAACTTGAAGTTTATTACTAATACCTCCTACAATAAATCTATTTTCAGAACCAACACCATCCATAATACTATCATTATAATACAAGGATAACTTACCTTTTCCAAATGAATAATCAATATCTTTTGGTGTAATAAACTGTACTTCAAATACACCTTTTGTAACATTAGATCTACCCTTAAATAAAATATTCTCCTGATTATTGAATGTTATTATTGGAGAATTAACATCCTGTCCTAATGTATGAAGTTGCTTATCTTTATCAAATACGCGAATATTTAAAACTCCATCCGTATTCACTTTTTCACCGTAATAATTTTCAACATGCCCTTTTATTGTTACGTGCGATAATGCATTAATCGTATCTACCTTCAAAGAAGTAGAAAAACCATTTATGCTATCTATTACTATTTTAATTTTTGGTAAAGCCAATCGTAAAGCAGGATCACCAATTAACGTAAAACTATGTTTGTTTACATCTGAATTCACCTTATTTTTTGTACGGCGCAAAATCTCACCAAAAGTCAATGGACGATTTTTTGAATCTCGCTCAAATACATTTTTATAGAAATTTGAACCTGTAGCTGTATTAACACTAAAAAAAACAGGGCGTGTCGTAGTCATCAAAGCTATCGCGCCACCATTCGGATTTAAAGACAACCATTCCCCAGCTGAAACACGACTAGGATCATCATATTTGGTAAACTCACAGGTAGAAGAAACAAATAAACACAACTTAGAGAAATTATTCCATGAGTTAATTTGTGGTATAGTTATTATTCGCTCTTCAGCAGCACCAACCTCTCCTCCATGACCTATATAATTAACTAATAAAGCGCCATTATTTATTGCATTATCAATCGCTTGATTCACGTCAGGATATCGCTCACCTCCGGCCATCGTAATTTGTTTGTATGCATCACAATACACCTTATCTATGTTTATTTCAGGATGATTAAAAAATACAACTTGACTTTGAGGCTCTGCATCATTATTCACAAAATAACCATCTTCTTCATCGTCTGCAATTTGAACCATATTTGTTCGCCAATCTCCTAAAGATGTATTTGTTTTTACCCCACAACAATCGATAGAATCAGAAACAAAACCTGTGCGGAGATATTGTTCAATTTTTTCAATTTGCTCATTTGCAATCTTTATGGATGAAATCAACATTCTACCAACTCCTATCTGCATAGAATCTTTGTAATATACTGATCCATCATCCGATAAAATACCGTAATAATCATCTGATACCATTGCGTTAAGATGATCTTCAGAATTAAGAAACTGATACGTAGGTACCCAATAATTATTGTTAGCTATTCTGTTTTTCGGATCAAATGTACCATCACCAAACAAGAGTAGGTTTTGTAAACATTTGGACGTATCTGAGCCAAAACGATCATAAAACATCTTTACACAACGCTTAATAGCTGTCGGATCAACACTACCCGAAGAAAATTCATTATAAATCTGGGGTAAAGTAATTACATGTACTTTTTCTCCTAAATCTCTATGAATAACTGCCAACCGATTAGCAGGTTCTAAAAAATCTTCAGGGGTCACAATTATAAAACTAGCCCAATCCAAACCATGTACATTTTGATGTTTAACAGGACTTACAAAAATAGGTTTATAAAAATCAGCAGGTGCGGCAACTGCAAACTCAATAAGTGTATCTGTCTCATAAATAAAATTATACCCTCCAAGTACTGAATTCAATTCAACTGACCGTGGGCATATCTTATCATTTACATCCCATACCAGAATCGATTGATTAGACGAAATAAAAAAACTAGTCACACCATTTTTTTGTACAGTTGTCAAATCTCTAAAACAGTACTGCTCTCCAATATACGAATTACTACAACGTGTATTTAATTCAATCTTATCTAAAAACAACTTTGTAGAGGGTGAAATTCGATTTAACTTCAAATCAAAAGAAATATTTGCGTCATACGAACTAAAACTAAAACTTCCTTGATTCCTTATATAATCTGAGTTAACTGAAGATAAAAATGTTTTTGATAACAAAGAATTATGTGATGATACAGTCAAATAATTTCCGTATTGTTGTGCATTGGAAGCAAAAGAATATTGAATATAAATTAGAGATGTAGGTAAGGTTGGTGTAGATAAAGAAATTGAATAATCTAATTTGTTATCGAAAAGTTCACCGTACCAACGTTGACCAGCATTGACAATAGAAGTATCCTCCAATTCATGAATTGTATAAAAATCAAAATTTGAAGATGACAAATTACTAGTTTTGATAATAGGTGGTGCGGGTGTAACTGTTTTAACATTGATATTATTTGAAACACGAATAAAATAATAAGACTGACTGGAATAAATATTCAATTTTCGTTGAAAAAAGCCATTAGAATTAGACCATCTATTAGGACCAAAGCCGTAAAAAAGAAGGTAATCACCCGGATTAAATTGACCATCCGACATACCGTAATAAGTTACAGCATTTTGAAGCAAATCATCTGGAATAAATACATTGTTGTCTTCCGGAAGCATTCCTACCGCATTCCCATATATATGAATTGAATTAGGTGTAATTAAATTTTCAGAAATTCCAAAGGAAACCAAATCTTCATATGTTAACTTATAAAACCCATCTTTTGAAACAGAAATCTTATACCATTCGCTTGATTTATCAGAAAGCACGGATTGAGACACATATTTTTTATCTTTTGAAATTACTACCTGACTAGAAATAAAGTAAGGAAGTAATAAAAACAAAAAAAAATAAAATATCCGAATAAACATATGAATAGATAGTATATACTGACAAACTTAAACAACTAAACTTATAAATTAAAAAGTATAACGGATATTTAATGAAAAAAGTATAATATGTCAATTAAGAATTCGTTATTAGAAAAAAAATTACTATTATTGTCGACTATTTACATATTAAAAATGTAATATTTGGTCATAAATTTCAGTTTGGATGAGAAAAATTAAGTACCTATTTATCTTGTGTTTCTTGGTGACATACCAGCAAGAGATATATGCACAAGACCCGACATTTACACAGTTTTATGCCAATCCTTTGTATTTGAATCCAGCTTTTGCCGGGTCTAATAAATGTCCAAGAATCAGTATGAACTACAGAAATGAATGGCCAAATCTTTCTGGGAATTATGTCACCTACAGTGCTTCATACGATAAATATGTCAAAAACATCAAAGGTGGAATAGGATTATTAGCTACATATGACCAACAAGGTAGAGGTACAATTAACACTTCAATGCTGGGCTTAATTTATTCATATCATTTAAAAGTAAATAGAAAATTCACCCTGCTTTTTGGCGCAAGAGCAGCATATTACCAAAAAAGTTTAGATGTTTCGAGATTAACTTTTGGAGACATGATAGACCCAAGAAAAGGATTTATTTACAAAACTGGGGATATCCTACAAAACGCAGGTAGACAGTTTTTTAACGCTTCAATTGGTGCGATAGGTTTTTCAAAAAACTTTTATGCAGGTTTAGCAATTCATCACCTTAACCAACCGAATGAGTCCATGATTACTAATGGTAACTCACCCCAAAAAATGAGAATTACAGCTCATGCTGGTGCAATAATATCGCTCATAAAAGGTGCAAGAGGTACAAAATCAACATCTTTAATGCCAAATATTATCTTCCAATACCAACAAGGATTTATGGAAATGAATATAGGAACATATGTTAAACATGGAAACTTAACATTTGGAACTTGGTTCAGAAACAAAGATGCTTTTATTCTCTCATTAGGAATACAAACTAAATCTTTTCGAATTGGATATAGTTATGATATAACGGTATCTAAATTAAACAATGGTACATCCCATGGATCTCAAGAAGTATCAATGGGGTTCAACTTAAGTTGTGGTGAAAAACCAACTGCATTTAGAAGTTTATCTTGTCCATCTTTCTAAAAAAATAAAATGAAATGTAACTTTTTACAAAATTTACGTTAAACCTAATATATTTGTACAATAAATTAATGATTAAACACCTGAAATCATGAAACTATATCACTTAATTACTATTTCAATTCTAACCATTGCTTTAATGCAATCATGTGCTAGAGAAGCATCTAACGCAACGAGTTGGGACTATAACGACCCATCAAACGGTGGTTTTGAACGTTCGACAAACTTTGAGCAAGAAACTGGTCCTGGATTAGTTTTTATTGAAGGAGGTACATTCACAATGGGTAAATCTGAACAAGATGTTATGTACGATTGGAATAATCGTACTGCTCGTGTTTCTGTTTCTACCTTTTACATGGATCAAACGGAAGTTACTAACTTTCATTGGGTAGAATATTTATATTGGATTAGCCGAGCATATAGTGCAGAATTTCCAATGGTATACAAAAATGCATTACCTGACACATTGTGTTGGAGATCTCCTTTAGGTTTCAATGAAAAGTTTGTCGATTATTATTTAAGACATCCTGCATACAGAGACTATCCTGTAGTAGGTGTATCTTGGCTACAAGCATCTGACTATTGTAAATGGAGAACTGACCGTGTGAATGAGTTTATTTTAGTAAGAGAAGGTATTTTAGATGGTTTCAATGTAGAAGCTACAGGTGAAAATACATTTAATACAGAAGCATACCTATCCGGACAACACGAAGGAGGTGCAAGTGTACCAGACTTAAATCCAACAAATACAGAAGGAACAAGAAAAGTTAAAATGGAGGATGGATTCTTGCTACCTCGCTACCGACTACCAACTGAAGCTGAATGGGAATTTGCTTCATATGGTTTAATTGGTAATTTAGATGCAGGTCAAGAAAACTATACAGAACGAAGAATATATCCTTGGGATGGACACTGGGTTAGAAATGATGGTGAAGAATTCAGAGGTGTAATTAGAGCAAACTTTGTACGTGGTAAGGGAGACTTCATGGGGGTTTCTGGACACTTAAATGATGGATATGATTGTACCGGTAGAGTAGATGATTATTGGCCAAATGATTTTGGTTTATATAACATGGCTGGTAATGTATCAGAATGGGTGATGGATGTATATCGACCATTATCTTCAGAAGATTTTGATGAATTTAGACCGTTCAGAGGAAACGTATTTACAACGAAAGTATTAAATAACGAAGGTTCAATTGCAGCTAAAAACGGTCAAATCATGTATGATGTACATGGTATGAAAGAGTATTTAAATGAATTTGAACGTGTACGTTATCAACGTATTGCAGCCAAAATGCATGACATCTCTGATTCAGCATTACCAACTGGTATAATGAAAAGAAATGAATCTCGAAATCCTGTTAAAAGTGGTTACGCACCAGATCCTATGTATTTGTCTCACAATAGTGAAAAAGATACAATTGAATTAGGTTTAATAAAACGAATCAGCGCAGAAATTGATGTCGCAATTAAATTGAAAAATGACAAATATGATATTGAAGCATCTAATCACATTCAAACGAAGATATTTGGAGAAATATTTGGAGAAAGTTTGCGTAAAGGTCCAGAACAAGAATATGACTTTGAAGTTATTACGTTATTAAGAGATGGATTCGGTGCATATGTAATGAATACACCTGGTAAATTAAAATATAGAACAGTTACAGAAGAAGAAAATATAGGTCGATTAAACTACAGACGTGATGATTACGTAGATTATATGGATGGTGATATTGAAAGTTCAATATACTACGACAATAATAATCGTAAGAACGCTATTAACCAAGCAACACGTGATCCTAATTTAATAATGTACCAAAGTCAACATGAACAATATTCATTAGATGGAACAGAAATTAAAAAAGGTTACTCAGAAGAAAGTAAAACAACAGTTTCTTGGCCTACTACGCTTGTTTCTGATAAATCACGCGTATTCAAAGGTGGTTCTTGGAGAGATCGAGCATATTGGTTAGGTGGCGGTACACGTAGATACCTAGATGAAGATCAATCTTTATCCACTTTAGGATTTAGATGTGCCATGGATAGATTAGGTAGTTCTATGAGTTTACAATCTCAAGAAGCTAACGCAAAAGCAAGAAAACAAGGTAAATAGAAATTATTAAATATTTAAAACCCATCTTTCAGGTGGGTTTTTTTATGCGCAAGAATTATGGAATTTGAATTATATTACAATACAACTGGTATATGTACAGATACAAGAAACATTCAAAAAGATTGTTTATTCATCTGTTTAACTGGAGAAAACTTTAATGGGAATGATTATGCTGAGATTGCACTAAAAAATGGCGCAAAATATGTTATCAGTGATAGTATAAAAAATGAACATCTCAAAAATGTTTACATCGTTGAAAACTGTCTCAAATACTTACAAAAATTAGCTAACTATCACCGTAAAAAATTTAATTTACCAATTATAAGTATTACAGGTAGTAATGGAAAAACAACAAGTAAGGAACTAATATACCAAGTACTTAAACAAAAGTACAAAGTACATGCTACAAAAGGGAATCTAAATAATCATATTGGAGTACCACTTACACTTCTTCAAATAACAAAACAACATGATTTAGCCATCATAGAAATGGGGGCTAATAAACCCGGTGACATAAAAGAATTAGTTGAATTAGCCGAACCAACACATTGTATAATAACAAATATTGGTAAAGCACATTTAGAAGGTTTTGGTTCGTATGCTGGTGTCATTAATACTAAAGGCGAAATGTATAAATACGCGGAAAATAATAATGCTGTTATTTTTTATAATGATTCAGACGAAGTGCTTAAATCCATTTTACCAAATAAGACGCAAAACATCCCCTACTCCGACAATTTAGTTTGCTCACTTATTAGAATGACCCCTTTCGTTTCCATGCGTTGGAAAAGTAAAGAATACTCATCAGGAGAATTAGAAACGAAAATGATTGGTAAATATAACTTTACTAATTTTGTGGCTGCAATTTCGATTGGAAAATATTTTCACGTTGAAAACGAAAAAATATCAGAAGCTATTACAACTTATTCTCCTACAAACAATCGTTCACAAGTTCAACACACGAATAAGAACACACTTATTATGGATGCATATAATGCAAATCCAAGTAGTATGAAAAATGCAATTGAGAGTTTTAATGAAATGGAACATCCAAATAAACTTTTAATTCTAGGGGACATGTTTGAACTAGGTGGGGATTCAAAAATGGAACACCAAGCGATAATTAATTCAATAAAATCCAAAAAATTAAATTGTTATTTTGTAGGTAATTTGTTCTACAGTGAAAAAAATCAAATTGAAAATTGCATGTTTTTCGAATCTAAATTAGATTTGATAGAATATTTAAAAACGAATTCAAAAGAACATACTTTAATTTTGTTAAAAGCCTCACGAGGTATTGGATTAGAAGATGTAGTGGAATATTTATAAAAAAAGGCGCTTTGTCAAGCGCCTTTTTTGTATGTATAACTTTTGAAATATAATTATGCTAAAATCCCTCTTGAAATAACAATTTTTTGAACTTCTGAAGTTCCTTCATAAATTTGCGTAATTTTTGCGTCACGCATAAGACGTTCAACATGATACTCTTTTACAAAACCATAACCTCCATGTATTTGAACAGCTTCTGTAGTTTGTTCCATTGCTACTTTTGAAGCGTATAGTTTAGCCATTGCTCCAGATTGATCATAATTTTTACCAGTATCTTTATCATCTGCAGCTTTCATCACAAGTAAACGTGCTGCTTCAATTTCAGTAGCCATATCCGCTAACTTAAACGCTATTGCTTGGTGTTGCGAAATTTCTTTTCCAAACGCTTTACGTTCTTTCGAATACGCTAATGCTAGTTCATATGCTCCTCCGGCTATCCCTAAAGCTTGCGCTGCAATTCCAATACGTCCACCAGATAATGTTTTCATAGCAAACTTAAATCCAAAACCATCTTCCCCTATTCTATTTTCTTTTGGGATTTTAACATCGTTAAACAACAAAGTATGGGTGTCACTTCCTCTGATTCCCATTTTATCTTCTTTGGCACCAACAATGAAACCTTCCATTCCACGCTCTACGATAAGCACATTAATTCCTTTGTGTCCAGCTGCTACATCTGTCTGAGCAATTACTAAATAAATAGATGCTGTAGAGCCATTTGTAATCCAATTTTTGGTGCCATTTAACAAATAATGATCGCCCATATCTATCGCAGTGGTTCTTTGAGAAGTCGCGTCAGAACCAGCTTCAGGTTCCGATAAACAAAATGCACCAATCTTTTCCCCAGTTGCTAATGGAACTAAATATTTTTGTTTTTGTTCCTCTGTACCGAATTTATCTAAACCATAACATACCAATGAATTATTAACGGATAAACAAACAGAAACAGAAGCATCCACTTTAGATATTTCTTCGATTGCTAATGCGTAGGATATGGTATCCATTCCACCTCCACCATAAGCAGGATCAACCATCATCCCCATAAAACCAAGTTCACCCAACTGTTTTAATTCCTCATGTGCCACTTTTTGATTGTTATCACGCTCAATTACACCAGGTTTTAAAATGTTTTGTGCAAAATTTCTTGCAGCATCTCTTACCGCAATTTGCTCTTCTGTTAATTCAAAATTCATCTTGATATTATTTTATACAAGCAAATTTAGAGTATAATTTTTGATTTTATCCGTTTATTTGTATTTCTATTTATAATCTAGGCTTATTTATATGAAATCTAACTATACTATTATCGGAATAATGTCTGGCACATCATTAGATGGTATTGATATTACATGTACTGAATATATTTGGAAGGAAAATCTGTGGCGTTTTGATTTAAAGTACTGTAAAACATACAAATACTCCAAAGAACATACTGAAAGTTTAAAAAACGCTCCCCTACTTTCAGCCACTGATTTAATTCAACTGGATAAGCAATTAGGAAAACTATTTGGAGAATGTGTACTGCTTTTTTTAGAGGAATTTTTAATTAATAAACAAAATATTCATGCAATTGCATCTCATGGCCATACCGTTTTTCATCAACCAGAAAAAGGGTTTACTTATCAAATTGGTTGCGGTACAAATATAGCTTTAACAACAAATCTTCCGGTAATCAATGATTTCAGAACAAAAGATGTACTTCTTGGAGGACAAGGAGCCCCATTAGTTCCTGTTGGAGATTTTCAATTATTTAACTCCATAGCAGATGGTTTTCTAAATATTGGTGGTATCAGTAACATTTCTTATTTCCAAAATCAGAGAATTCAGGCTTATGATATTTGTCCGGGGAACTTACCATTGAATTTACTTATAAATACGATGGGAAAACCGTACGATAATCAGGGAGAAATCGCAGCTTCCGGTAACGTAAATATTGCATTACTTGAAGCATTAAATAGTTTGGATTTCTACACACAGAATCCACCAAAATCATTAGGCATTGAATGGATTAATGAATGTTTTTCTCCAGTAATAGAGCATTTTGAAGATTCAATAGCCAACAAACTAGCAACTATTTGTGCGCACATTGGTATTCAAATAGGTAAAATTACAACACAGCAAAAAATAAAAAAATTATTAATTACAGGTGGTGGAGCACACAACTCTCATCTTATTTCTTGTATTTCAGCTAATTTTAATGGTGAGATAATTATTCCAAAGAATCAAATTATTGAATTTAAAGAAGCTATAATATTCGGGTTCCTGGGGGCATTATACTTAGAAAAACGGGTAAATTGTCTAAAAGATGTAACAGGAGCATTCCGAAATTCATGCAGTGGTGTTTTACACTTACCTAACTAGAAAAAGCAAGTAAAACATTGATAAAATTTATTACTTTTGTGGCACGAAAATAAAACAATCAAAACATAAAAAATGAAAGAATTATTAGAAAAATTTGAAAATAAAAGACCAGAAATCGTTTTTGAATGGAAAGATGCTGAAACAGAAGCAGAAGGATGGGTTGTAATCAACTCTCTTCGTGGCGGTGCTGCTGGAGGTGGAACAAGAATGCGCTCGGGTTTAGATAAAAGAGAAGTTGAGTCTTTAGCAAAAACAATGGAAGTTAAATTTACAGTTGCTGGTCCTGCTATTGGAGGCGCAAAATCTGGAATCAACTTCGACCCAAAAGATCCACGTAAAGAAGGCGTGTTAAGAAGATGGTATTCAGCAGTAACTCCATTGTTAAAACATTACTATGGTACAGGAGGTGACTTAAACGTAGATGAAATTCACGAAGTTATTCCGATGACTGAAGATTGTGGTGTTTGGCATCCACAAGAAGGAGTTTTCAACGGACATTTCCAACCGCGTGAAGCACAAAAAATCAACCGTATTGGTCAATTAAGAAATGGCGTATTAAAAGTAATAGAAGATGAAACTTTTACACCTTCTATTGATCGTAAATATGTTGTTGCAGACATGATTACTGGTTATGGAGTTGCTGAATCAGTAAAACATTTTTATTCAATTTGGGGAGGTTCTGTTGCAGGGAAAAAAGTAATTGTTCAAGGTTGGGGTAATGTTGGTTCTGCTGGAGCTTATTATTTAGCACAACAAGGAGCAATTGTAGTTGGAATTATTGATAGAGTTGGTGGTTTAATCAATGAAAATGGTTTTACTTTCGAAGAAATTAAAGATTTATTCTTAAACAAAAACGGAAACGAATTAGTTCACCCTAATTTATTATCCTATGAGGAAATCAATGCGAAAGTTTGGGATTTAAAAGCGGACGTATTCATTCCTTGTGCTGCATCACGTTTGATTACAGAAGACCAATTAAATAGAATGATTTCAGCTGGTGTAGAAGTAATTGCTGCAGGAGCAAACGTTCCTTTTGCAGATCCACAAATTTTCTTCGGACCTATTGCTGAGCATGCAGATTCTAAAATAGCTGTTATTCCTGATTTTATTTCTAATTGTGGAATGGCACGTGTTTTTGCTTATTTAATGAGTAATGACTTAAAAGCAATTACTGACAAAGGAATCTTTGAGGATATTAGTAACACGATTAAAGTAGCTTTAGAAAATGCACACAAAGCAAATTCAAATAAAACACATATTGCAAAAACTGCCTTTGAAATCGCTTTAAAGCAGTTAGTGTAAAACATACATGGAAGTTTTTGTAGTCCTCACATTCATCTTAGGGTATGTAGCAATTACGATGGAGCATACGCTCAAAATCGACAAGCTTATACCCGCTTTATTAATGATGACTTTGTGTTGGACTGCAATTGCTTTTGGTATTCAAAATATTACAACCTGGTTCGATCCAACCAAAGTTAAATTGATTTCTGGCTCAGAACTTGGAGATAGAAGCCATCTATTAGAAGAAACTCTACTTCATCATTTCGGAAAAACAGCTGAAATATTAATCTTCCTCATGGGAGCGATGGCTATTGTAGAAATGATTGATCATTTCGAAGGTTTTTCAGTAATTAATAAACTAATCAAAACAAAAAGAAAAGTCATTTTATTATGGATCATCTCCACCTTAGCATTTTTTCTTTCCGCAATCATTGATAATCTAACCGCGACGATTGTATTAATAGCGATACTTAGAAAAATAATTCCAGAAAGTAAAGATAGAATGTGGTTTGCAGGATTTATTATTATCGCAGCAAATGCAGGTGGAGCGTGGACACCAATAGGAGATGTTACAACCACAATGCTTTGGATGGCGAATAAGGTATCAACCATCAAATTGTGTGTACTATTAGGTATACCTTCTCTACTTAATATATTGGTTCCATTATGTATTGCATCGTTTCTGCCTGCTTTTAAGGATGCATTTGTAACAGAAACATCCAATAAAAAGAATCCTAAATATGCCAGTTTAATTCTAATTCTAGGATTAATAGCCATTGTATTTGTTCCAATATTTAAAACATTTACGCACCTACCTCCGTACATTGGCATGATGTTTTCTTTAGCAATTTTCGCTTGTATCGCAGAATTTTTCAGTCATCGACAAATAAAATTCACCTATGGAGGTAGCGACAATGCACCTATTAGTCAAGGACCTACTTTAAAAGCACTTTCTAAAATTGAAATACCCTCCATCCTATTCTTCCTTGGGATTTTAATGACTGTAGCAGCCATGGAATCACTTGGATTAATTTTTAAATTTGGAGAAAACATTCGTGCCATTATACCAGAATATACATTTGTTACGTTATTAGGTATAGGTTCTGCAATCATAGACAATGTACCATTGGTAGCTGCAAGTATTGGCATGTTTTCAAATCCAATCGACGCACCTGTATGGCATTATATTGCCTATTGCGCAGGAACAGGAGGAAGTATTTTAATAATTGGTTCTGCAGCGGGAGTTGTTGCAATGGGAATGGAAAAAATAAGTTTTGGCTGGTATCTTAAAAACATCACCTTACTAGCATTGATAGGATATATTTCAGGCGCTATCTTTTTCCTTCTGAATCTGTAAAAATAATAAAAGTCCCCCCAATTAACATTTTGTTGTGGATATTAATAGATAGCTTTAAAATCATTTGGCTACTCTATGTTTAATTTTACGCATAAATATGATTCATTATGAAAATCTCACAAAAAACTTTTCTTATTCTTGGTAGCGTCTTAACTACCACTTTACTTTTTTCTCAAGGAGATGTTACAGCAGCGGGAGCTGTACCTGAAAACGCTGTTAAACTAACAGAAGAAGTCTCTGCGTTTGATTTTGTAATGAAAGGTGGAGTTTTTTTAATTCCAATTGCAATTTTACTAGGTTACACTATCTTTTTTGCAGTGGAAAAATTCAGATATATTTCTAGAATGTCGAAATATAACAATCAATTGTTATCAGATATAAAAACAAATTTACAAGCAGGTAACTTAAAACCTGTTGAGGAAACTGTTTCTAGAGATGTGACAGCATATGGTAGTGTTTTAAAAGAAGGAGTGTTAACTATTGGAAAGCCAATTAGTGAAGTGGAGTCCAACATGGAAAAAGTTGTTAACATTGAGATTGGTAAAATGGAAAGTAAGTTAGGCCATTTAGGACTAATTGCTGGGGTTGCACCAACATTAGGATTTATCGGTACTATTTCTGGGGTAATTAAGATTTTCTACAAAATTTCGATCACTGAAAACGTATCTATCGGTAATATTTCTGGTGGTTTATATGAAAAAATGATTAGTTCTGGGTCAGGATTGGTTGTTGGTATTATCGCTTATTCTATTTACCATATTTTACTTGGAATGATTGATAAATATACATTACAAGTTCAAAAAATGAATTTAGAGTTTATCAACTTAATTCAACGTCCAAGCAATGGCAATTAAGCGAAATAGAAGGTTCCATGCAGAGGTAGCAACTTCCGCATTAAGTGACATCATGTTCTTCTTATTGTTGTTTTTCTTAATTATTTCAACGTTAGCTAATCCTAATGTAATTAAAGTTCCGCTTCCAGAATCTAAAGCGAATGAAAAGACAAACAAACAACATGTAAGTTTAACAATCACGCAGGATAAAAAATACTTTGTAGATAAAAAAGAAGTTGCTTTTAGTGAAATTGAAGGCGTTTTAGTTGTTGAAACAAAAAAACTTGGAGATAATTCAGTAGTGGTACGTATTCCTTTTGATTCTCAAGTACAAGAATTAGTAGACATTCTTAGAATTGGTTTGGATAATAATTTGAAAATGATTATTGCTACAAAAGCTACAGCATAAACAAAATACTTGTAGAAACATGATTACTCTGGACATTCAAAATAACGAATCAAAAAAAGATAGAAAAGTAGCGCTTTTTAGTTCTATTGGTTCAATCATGTTATTTATTGTCGTAACCATATTAATCAAATTTACAATCTCTCCTCCGCTTCCTGTAGATTTACCGCCTTTAAAATCGGATGAAGTAATTGAAGAGTTTATTGTAGAACGCACCAACGTAGAGGTAACCGATAATGGAGGTAGCGCAGGTATGGAAGGAGGTTCAGCCTCTAATCATAAACTTGACGATCCACAAGAACAAACAGAGGAAATACTTACACAAACAAGTAATCCGGATAACCAAGTATTTTCTGGTAAATCGGAAAATAACAATACAGACAACAATAATACAAATACTTCTAGTTCTACCGCTAAATCACCAAATCCATTTGGAAGTGGTGGATCAGGTGGAGAAAAAGGTGCTGGCCGAGGTGGTGATGGACCGTTTGGTAAGGATAATGGTGATGGAGATGGAACTGGAGGAAAAGGAAGTGGTAGTGGTCAAACACGTAGAGAACCACGTCAACGCTTAAGCGATCCTGCACCTGTAGAATCTAATTATTCTGGAATTGTAGTTTTAATGGTTACGATAAATGCTGAAGGTACAGTGGTAAAAGCAAACAATATTAACGGGGAATCAACCATTACAGACGCACGTATTATTAATCAATATATTTCAAATGTAAAATCATCGGTTAGATTCAATAAAATGCCGGGTACAAAACCACAAACACAAAAAATAACGATTAGTGTAAAAGCATCTTAATGCAATATTCAGAAGCAATCGATTGGTTATTTCAACAATTCCCCTCCTATCAAAACATAGGAAAATCTGCTTACAAACCTGATTTAGGTAACATAGAACAACTTTGTGAAATTCTTCAGATTAATCATAGTCATCTAAAGTACATTCACGTTGCAGGAACTAATGGAAAAGGCTCTACTTCTAATATGCTTTCTTCCATACTCATGGAGGCAGGATATAAGGTTGGGACATTTACATCACCTCATCTTATTGACTTTCGAGAGCGGATTGCAATTAACGATACATTAATACCAGAGGATCACGTAATATCTTTTTGTAAGTTAGTACAAGAACAACATCTAAATTTCGAACCTTCCTTTTTTGAAATTACCTTTGCCATGGCATTGAAACATTTCATCGAAACAAGTTGCGACCTATGTGTTATCGAAACAGGTTTAGGTGGTCGGCTAGACGCAACTAATATTATCACTCCGATTTTATCCTTAATTACAAATATTAGTTTAGATCACACCGATTTATTAGGTGATACATTATCCAAAATAGCATTTGAAAAAGCAGGCATCATAAAAACGAATGTCCCTGTCGTAATCGGTGAATACCATTCTGATACAATTCAGATTTTCAAAGAAAAAGCAATTCGTTCAAATTCTAAATTTCATTTGGCATATGAAGAATTTGAATTAGAAGAGACGAATAATTATAAAAAGATAAACGAAAGAACCGTTAAATGCTGTATAAAACAATTAAATTTCCTTGGATTTACCATTTCTGATAATCATATTTCAAACGGAATTATTAATCTATTAAAAAACAGAAGTTTCGTCGGAAGGTTTCAACTAATACAACAAAATCCTCAAACTATTATCGATGTATCTCATAACGAAGCAGGATTAAAAAAAACGTTTGAATTGCTAAAAAAAATTGAAAAAGGTAGGTTACACATCATTTTCGGTGCTAGTTCGGATAAAAATCTAAAAGACATATTAGTCTTATTTCCAAAAAATGCATCCTATTATTTCACCGTTTTTTCAAGTAATCGAAGTTGTACGAAACAAGAATTAATCGAAAAAAGTAGAAATACGAATTTAAATATACTTTTTTTTGATTCTTTAGAAGAAACAACAAGATATACAAAAACTATTGTAAATAAAGAAGATACACTTTTAATCACCGGGAGTTTTTTTTTAATTAGTGATTTTATTAAACTTTTTTCTTTAAAACGCTTGCAGAAATAAAAAAGTTGCTTATATTTGCACACACCAAAACAGAAACGCTGTTAAAAAAATGGGAGATTAGCTCAGTTGGTTCAGAGCACCTGCCTTACAAGCAGGGGGTCGGGGGTTCGAGCCCCTCATCTCCCACAGAAACGAAAGCCTTAGAGAAATCTAAGGCTTTTTTCATTTAATATCCATGCTACTACCCTATCACCAAGCAAATACTATAGAAGCTGGCTGTGACGAAGCCGGTCGAGGTTGTTTAGCAGGTCCAGTTGTTGCAGCAGCAGTTATTTTACCGCAAGATTTTAAACATGAATGGCTTAATGACTCTAAACAACTTTCCGAAAAAAAACGCAAAGAATTACGTATTATAATTGAAAAAGAGGCTTTATCCTACGCTGTATCCTATGTAGACCATCAAAAAATTGACGAAATAAATATTTTAAACGCTAGTTTTTTAGCAATGCATCAAGCAGTGAATCAACTTACAATCAAGCCTGAGTTGTTACTTATTGACGGGAATCGATTCCAACAACATGAAATCACACATATTTGTATTATAAAAGGCGACGCGAAATATTTATCGATAGCAGCAGCTTCTATACTAGCAAAAACATATCGGGATGATTTTATGGAAGAATTAGATGTAAAATATCCAGAATATCATTGGAAGAAAAACAAAGGTTACCCTACGAATGATCATCGTAAAGCCATTGAAATTCATGGTTCTACTCCATTTCATCGTAAGACATTCAATGTCAAAGCTTCTTTCCAAACAAAATTAGATTTGTAACTTAAATTACTTCTTCAATAGGCATATTTTCTTTAATTTTAAGTTTTATTTACAAAGTATGATAAGTCGCGTATTTTTTATTTTTGCAGGCATCATTAGTTTTTGTTGTATTTTCTTTTTTGGATACCAACTTATTCATAATCAAGATACAATTACTACTGAATCTATTTTCAACAAAAAAGATGGAAACGTTTTAATCATTAATAATCTCAACGAAACAACTCTTGAAGCGATTTCATTTAGTTATCCAATTAACGAAAGTAAACTTATCCGAAAAATTATAAGTACTTCTTATTATTCCGAAAGAGTTTTAATCTCCTCGTTACGCAATAGAATAGTTATTGAACTTTCTACAGATTGGAACCCTCTATTAATTCAACGATATTTTAATCATAAAAACATTTCATACAAAGCAAATGCTGAAATTTACCATATTGAAAATGGTTTCGTTGCTTACTTTACTAATAACTTATTAATAATTGGCAAAGAAATTATTTCTACCAATTATTGGGAGAAAATCAATTGGCCACCTCGGGATAAAATGGCAAGTTGTAATATTTTACATTTTACTTCTAATCCATACAGTCAAGACTTATATTGTAAAGGCAGTACGACTACCATTTTTCAAAGTAACTATCAATCTTTAAAAAAACACGATAAAGTCAATGATTTTGAACTTTTCGCTTCTGTATTACCAAAAGGCATTTCAAATTACCATTTCCTGAGTAAAAATTATGCTTTATCCACTAAAAATCTTAAAAAACAAGATTTATTATATCAATGGTGTGATAAAGGATATGTAACGTTTGAAATTGACGGTATAAAAGTTTTAATTTCTGATTTTAAGTTAACGGCAGATCCATTTGAATTATTGAATGAAGAAACGGAAGAAGAAGAATTAGTCTCTGGAAGTAAAAGTGAATATGCGGGGATTAAAATTTCAAGTCAATTCCCACAAACAGCAACCGGTTCATTTTTTATAAAATACCTAGAAGACAAAGTTGTTATCTCTGAAAATGCAGAAACTGTTAATCAAGTATTAGCATATTATGAAACTGGTAGGACACTTGCACTATCTGAAAAAGCAAAAAAATCAATTTATGAAAATTTACCATCTGAAGTTTGTGAACGTCACATTATGGAAGACAAAAAATTTACCAAAAGCATTACAAATAATAAACTTATTACCGTAAATAAATCACAATTACTCACTAACACAAAAGAAATAGATACCGAAAAAGAAAATACATTTACATTCGCTATTTCCGAAAATGTCACACACATTATTCATGCTAACACTATTCAAATTTGTTTCACCGATAACAAAGTCTTTGGAATACAAAATGGGAAAAAACTAT
Source organism: Flavobacteriia bacterium (assembly GCA_947446925.1). GTDB lineage: Bacteria > Bacteroidota > Bacteroidia > Flavobacteriales_D > Crocinitomicaceae > CANHVK01. The sequence continues at coordinate 98,360 of CANFHU010000002.1, read as the reverse complement.
GGGATAACTCATATCAAGGAATTATTACAGGTTCTCCTGTTTGTGAGGATTTGTTGAAAAATGGAGATTCTCAACTTTTTTTCACTACAAGTAGCAAAATATATCTAATCGATTTAAAAGGAAATAACTACAAGGGTTTCCCTATTCTTCTTCAAAACAAACCTAGTTCAGAAGCGGTATTTTTCGATGGAAAAAAAGGGAAAAATTTAATTTATGTAAGTACAAATAATATTGTTACTAAATATAACGGTCAAGGAAAACGTTTAAGATCAACAAAATTATCCATCACTCCTAACGCTACAGTTCCATTCGTGTTTAAAAATGACAAACAAAATTTTTCTGTTATTTCTGGCAAAAATGGAGGACAACTACTCCAACTGGATAATCTATCTACGCAAAATTCATTTCCAACATTAAATGAAAACACTGTATTTTGCGCAACAGAAACTACCCCTGCTTTCTTTTATCCCGAAAAAGGAAAGTTAATTCGGAATGATTTCAACGGAAAAAAATCGATTTCAGGTAATTATCCAACTATTCAATTATTACAAACAATAAAGGGAAGTACAAGAAACTTCATCTCTTTTCTAAGTGACAACAAATTCCATATTTTTAATGGTGCAGGGAAAGAAATACGTACTGTAACCTTACCTACTTCGAATATTTCCTATTATCAAGTATTGACATTGGAAGACGGAAGTTCCATTGTTGGGTTTTTAGATAACATTGAAAACACTATCTATTTATACACTACCCAAGGTAAAAAGATTACTAGTACTGAATTTGAAGGCCAAGAGATATTTTGTCTTTCGGAAACACCGGAAGGAATTCTCATTACCACAAAAGGTAAAAATTTAATTATTCAATATAAATTGGACAATAAATGATACAATTAACAAAAAATCAAAGATTTACCTTAAGTATATCTGCAGGTATTATTCTAATCTTATCCTTTCCATTCACAGGAAGTATTCCTTTTTTGGCTTTTCTTGGCTTGGCACCATTATTACTTATCGAAGATTCTATTTTTAGTAATAAATATAAATCCTCCAAACTTTTTATACATAGTTACATTACTTTTTTCCTGTATAATCTTGGTACAACATGGTGGATTTGGAATGCAAGCGCTGGTGGGGCAATATTAGCATTTGTTCTAAACTCTTTAATTATGGCTGCTGTATTTCAGTTATTTCACATCACAAAAAAACGAGTTGGTATACGTGAAGGATATATTGCATTTATATTATTTTGGATTGGTTTTGAATACATTCATTATGAATGGGAACTTTCTTGGCCTTGGTTAAATTTTGGTAATGTATTTGCTTCTTCTCCTAAACTTATTCAATGGTATTCTATTTCAGGAGTTTTAGGTGGTTCTTTCTGGATTTTACTTGTAAATCTCCTAGTGTTCTTTTTAGTAAAACATCTTTATTTTCAAAAAAAATCTTTCGATTCTCAACGTAACTTACTTTTATTTTTGGCGTCGATTCTTATTTTTCCAATTGTATTTTCACTTATCCAATATTACAGTTATGATCAAATCGGAAAAAACACTGAAATTATTGTTACTCAACCTAATGTTGATCCTTACAATGAAAAATTCACTGGAAGTATTGAAAATCAACTCGATCGAATTTGTGATTTAGCAGACTCCTTAATTACTCCAAAAACGGAATTTGTATTAGCACCTGAAACTGCACTTCCTTTCAATTTTTATGAAGATGAAGTGGAGCGTATTATTCATTATCATTATTTGGTAGAGCGTAAAGCTAAGTGGAATAACTCCTCTTTATTGATTGGCGCATCGACAAGTAAATTTTTTAAAGACAAACATTCCCGTGCATCACGAAAAATCGAAGGTGGGCCTGGCTATGAAGAATATTACAATTCTTCCATGTTAATTGATCAACATGATAAACCTCGTTTTTTACATAAATCAAAGCTTGTACTTGGTGTTGAAAAAGTTCCTTTTTCGAATGTTTTTCCTGCTTTAGAACAACTTTCCATTGATAACGGCGGTGCTTCTGGTACATTAGGAATTGAAGACTACGCGCAAGTATTCCATACAAAAGGAATGAAAATTGCACCTATTGTATGTTACGAATCTCTATATGGAAGTTTTGTTGCAGAACAATGCCATAAAGGTGCTGAATTATTGTTCGTCATAACGAATGATGGTTGGTGGGGTAATACTCCTGGCTATAAACAACATCGTGCTTTTTCTCAATTACGCGCAATTGAAAACAGGAAATCTGTAGCGCGCTCTGCAAACACTGGAATTTCCTGTTTTATCAACCAACGTGGTGACATTTTATCCGAAACATCTTGGTGGAAAGAAACAAGTTTACGTGGGACATTAAAACGTAACCAAGAAAAAACATTTTATGCTACGAACGGGGATTTAATTGGTAGAACTTTTGGTGCAGGTGCATTAGTATTATTAGTAATAACGCTTGGTAAGATATTAAGAAACTATATGTATAAATCAAGACAAGTATAATTTTATCTTGTAAAACTTATTTCAAGTCACGCTTTAACGACAATAATATCTTGTAAACGGGTTGTATACCTTGGGGAAAGTCGCTCTTGCTTCATCTTCCATACACGTTTTTGATCCTGACTAGCTAATCTAATTTTTTGTTGACCATAACAATGATTTATTACATCCATTGTTTTCATTAATTCAATGTGTTTAGGATTACTGTTTTCAAATAAATTTAATTGGATTTCATTTTCAGGTTTAAAATCTAGGATGACAACACCTGCTTTTTTGTATTGATATCCTTGTCGAAAAATACGTTTAAGTCCTTCTGTCGCAAACTTAACTAATTCAATACTCGAGTTCGTTGCAAAAGGAAACTTTACAACGGTACTATTAGAGTACTGCTCTAATTCTTGTCTGTGTGCATTTGTTCTCAAAAACACTAGTAAAGAATTACAACAATCGTTTTGCCGACGAAGTTTCTCTGCACATGCAACTGCAAAAGTGGTTACTCGTTCTTGAATATCACTAAAATGAACTAGGTTCCGTTCAAAAGAGCGCGTTGTCGCAATATTTTTTCGCGGCTTCACTTTTTCTAAATCTAACGTAACTATACCGGACAAATCATGTTTTAAACGTAACTCCACCACACTCATGTTACGACGTACCCATGCATCATTCAGTTGTGTAAAATCAAATGCTGTTCGTACACCATAGGACTTGAGCCGTGTTGTATGTTGTCTACCTATCCCCCACACATCTTCCACCTGTAACCATTTCAACGCTTTCAATCGTTTTTCTTCCGAATCTATCACATACGAACTTCCTGTCCTGTCTGGGTATTTTTTAGCGATGCGATTTGCGACTTTCGAAAGTGCTTTCGTAGGTGCAATTCCTACACTAATTGGAATCCCCGTCCATTTCGTGACACGTCGTTGCATATCCTTTCCATACACATCTAAATCCACATAATCAAAGCCTTTTAATTTCAAAAATGCTTCATCGATACTATAAATTTCGATCTCTGGACTATATTCACCAAGGAGATTCATTACCCTACTACTCATGTCTCCATACAACGCAAAATTGGCTGAAAAAACATGTATATTATTTTTGAGAAAAAAAGATTCGTATTCAAAAGCAATCGCTCCCATAGGAACTCCTAAGGCTTTTGCCTCATTGCTACGCGCGATAACTGCTCCGTCGTTATTCGACAAAACAACAATTGGTTTTCCTACCAACTCTGGCCGAAATACACGCTCACACGATGCATAAAAATTATTACAATCAATTAAAGCAAACATTAAAAGGCTTTTATTACATGCGTAACAATTCCCCAAATTAAAAAATCATTTTGACTCGTCACACGAATCGGTTGATAGGCATCGTTCGCCGGGATTAACCAACACACATCTTGTTCGAATTTAATTTTTTTGATCGTAAATTCACCATCGACATAGCAAACTGCAATTTGATCGTCTTTCGGAGTAATACTTTTATCGATAACTAATAAGTCACCATCTGTAATACCTACATCCTTCATAGACTGACCTTTAACACGACCGTAAAAGGTAGATGAAGGTCTCTTAATCAAATGTTTATTCATATCAATGGATAAATCAATAAAATCCAACGCAGGAGAAGGAAATCCTGCCGAAATAGCTGTTGAAACAACTGGGATTTCTAAAACTGTATCTACTGAAACTGGAAAAATATCCAAGGTTCTTGTAGTGATTTTTGACAACAACTTCATTTTTGATTAAAATTTAAACAAATATAAGATAAATAAATAATCAAAAACAAGATTAAAAAATGAAAAATGATGAACAATCGTTACGTTTTCATTCGAAGATAAAAAAGTCAAACTAAAAAAATAATATTTCTATATTTGTAACAAGTAAAGAACAAAGAAATTAATCTTAAAAAAATATGGCAAATTCAACAATTGCAGCAAATAATCCAGCATTGAAATCTTGGGTAAATGTACCAGCAGGTTCTGACTTCCCTATTCAAAATTTACCTTTCGGAGTTTTTAAAACCTCCTCTTTAAGTGCACGTGTTGGGGTACGTATCGGTAACCACGTATTGGACTTAAAAACATTACACGTACTAGGTTATTTGGACAATTTAGCGTTCGATGCAACTGACTTTGATACAGATGCACTAAACCATTTAATGGGGAAAGGAAAACAAGCTACGAGAGAATTGAGAAATAGAATCTCTTACTTGTTGGATACAGCTAATGATGAATTGCAAAAAAACACACACCACGCAGAACAAGTATTAATTCCAAATAAAAGTGTGATTATGCTAATGCCTGTAAAAATTGGAGATTATACCGATTTCTACTCTAGCCGTGAGCACGCTACAAACGTTGGTACTATGTTCCGTGATCCAAACAACGCATTATTACCAAACTGGTTATGGATTCCTGTTGGATACCATGGTAGAGCGAGTTCTGTGATTCTTTCAGGACAAAATATCCACAGACCAAAAGGACAAATCAAACCAGATCCAGAAAAAGATCCGATTTACGCACCATGTCGTAATTTAGATTTCGAATTAGAAACTGCATTCATTACCTATGATGGAAAACCATTAGGAGATTCAATCACACCAAACGAAGCGGAAGACTTTATCTTTGGAATGGTATTGTTTAATGACTGGTCTGCTCGTGACATCCAAACATGGGAATATGTTCCACTAGGACCTTTCTTATCCAAAAACTTTGCATCAAGCATCTCTGCTTGGGTAGTAACAATGGACGCTTTACAAGCATATAAAGTTGCTGGTCCAGAACAACATCCTGAAGTACTTTCTTATTTAGAATTTGAAGGAGAAAAAAGTTATGATATTAATTTAGAAGTATTGATTCAACCTGAAAATGGAACAGAGAACTTAATCTGTGAATCCAACTTTAAATACATGTATTGGAATATGGCACAACAATTAGCACACCATACAGTGAATGGTTGCAATGTGCGTTGTGGAGATTTAATGGGGTCTGGAACTATTTCTGGTCCAACACCAAACTCCTATGGTTCTATGTTAGAATTAGCTTGGAAAGGAACTAAACCATTACAATTAAACGATGGTACAGAGCGTAAATTCATCCAAGATCATGACACTGTAATCATGCGTGGTTACTGTGAAAGTAATGGCGTACGCATCGGATTTGGAGAAGTTGCCGCGAAAATTTTACCTGCGAAATAATTAAAAAATTACGATAAAAAAGAGTCTTCTAAACCATTTTAGAAGACTCTTTTGCATTCAACAACACAAAGAAAGAAATTAGAAATGCAGATTACTGCATTAAAATTCGTATATTAAACTGAAATTTAATTTAGAATAAATGTCAACATTACCAGAAGGAATTGATTTAGAAAAAGAAAGAAAAGAAATTCTACAAGCGTTTAAAGGCTTACTAAAAACTGCAAAAAACCTTTCCAAAGAAGATTTAAAAATGGTTCGTAAAGCCTTTGACATTGCTGTAGAAGCACATAAAGACATGCGTCGTAAGTCCGGTGAACCATATATTTATCACCCAATTGCAGTTGCACGTATTGTTTCTGAAGAGATGGGATTAGGTGCCACAAGTATTGCTTGCGCATTATTACATGACACTGTGGAAGATACCTATATAACTCTTGAGGATATTGAAGAATTATTCGGGGATAAATGCAGACGAATTATTGATGGATTAACAAAAATTCCGGAAATTTTTGACGAAAATTCATCGATACAAGCGGAAAATTTCCGTAAAATGATTCTAACCATTTCAGATGATATTCGCGTTGTATTAATCAAATTAGCCGATCGCTTACACAACATGCGTACGCTTGGAAGTATGCGCGCAGACAAACGTTTGAAAATTGCTTCTGAGACAAAATTCTTGTATGCGCCATTGGCTCATCGATTGGGTTTACACTCCATTAAAAGTGAATTAGAAGACCTTGGATTCTTACATACAGATCCAGATAATTATCATTTGGTCGAAAGCAAATTAAAATCTACCAAAGAATCGCGTGATCGTTTTATCAAATCATTTGTGAAACCAATTAAAGAAACATTGGATCATGAGGGATATGTATATGAGGTTAAAGCTAGAACAAAATCTATCTCCTCGATTTGGAGGAAAATGCAAACAAAAGTACTTCCATTTGAAGAAGTATATGATTTATTTGCAATTCGCGTAATCGTAGACACACCTGTGGAATTAGAAAAGCCAGATTGTTGGAGAATATATTCCATGGTAACTGACTTTTACCAACCAAGTCCTGAACGTTTACGCGATTGGATTTCCACACCGCGTGCTAATGGATATGAATCACTACATACAACCGTAATGTCCGATTTAGGAAAATGGGTTGAGGTACAAATTCGTTCTAAACGCATGGATGAAATTGCTGAAAAAGGACTTGCAGCACACTATAAATACAAAGAAAATGATTCCGAAGACTCCAAATTTGATCGTTGGATAGCAGAGATTCGTGATTTAATGGAAAATCACAACTTAAGTGCAATGGACTTTGTTAATGAGTTCAAAATGAACTTATTTTCAGATGAAATTTATGTATTTACACCTAAAGGACAATTACGTGTATTACCAACTGGTGCAACCATACTAGATTTCGCTTACGATATCCATACAAGTATTGGAAATAAATGTATCGGAGCAAAGGTAAACACCCAGTTAGTTCCATTAAGTTATAAATTACACAATGGTGATCAAATAGAAATAATCACCTCTGAAAAACAAAAACCAACAGAAGAATGGTTAAACTTTGTGTATTCAGCAAGAGCAAAACAAAAAATTCGCGGTACGTTAAACGAACAAAGAAAAATTATTGTTCAGGATGGTAAGGAAATTCTTGAACGAAAATTAAAACAATTCAATCTAAACAACAATAAAGAAAACATCACTGCAATAGAACGCTATTTTGGTATCCAAAATCAAATGGATTTGTTTATTCGCATCGCGAAAGCTAAAATTGACCTAAATAAATTACGTGAATTAGAAGATAATAAAGGAAATTTAGTAATCGACAAGTCTTTTATTCAAACAGAAACAAGAAGACAAAAAGATTTAGAAGAAGGTAAAAACATTGAATTTGATACTGAATATGATGGTTTTGGTTATAAACTTGCAAAATGTTGTAACCCAATACCTGGAGATGCTATTTTCGGTTACTTAGGTGGACATGACGAAATAAAAGTTCACAGAAACAATTGTCCTAATGCAGAACACCTACATTCTAAAATGGCTTTTAGATGTGTAAAAGCAAACTGGATAAACACCGAATTAATAGAACATTTAGCATCCTTACGTCTGATAGGTATTGACAACGTAGGAATCGTAAATAGAATAACAGAAATCATATCTAACCAATTAAATGTAGATATGAAATCTATTTCGTTTGAAGCAAACGATGGAATATTTGAAGGATTAATAAAAGTAATGGTCTATGACACCGAACATCTCGATGCATTAACCAAACAATTCGAACAAATCGAAGGCGTAGAAAGAATCGAACGCTGGGATTTTGAAGACCAAGAAATCATCCAAGCAAAATAAACCAAAAAGGCTGTCTCTAAATAGACAGCCTTTTTTAGTTAAAAACTCGTTAATAAATCTTTAATTATTCGTGTCGTATTCCATATAATAATAGTTATTTTCGCTTTTTAATAGATGTAATGCAAGTAGAAGAGTTACAAAATACTGTAAAAAATATTTTTTCAGCGTATTTAGAACAACACAGCCATAGAAAAACGCCTGAACGTTTTGCTATACTTGCAGAAATATATGCATACCCAGGACATTTTGATGTAGAAACATTATACAACAAAATGAAAATGCAAAATTATCGCGTTTCACGCGCGACATTATACAATACAATCGAACTTTTACTTGCTTGTAATCTAGTACGTAAACATCAATTTGGTAAAAACATTGCTCAATTTGAGAAATCACATGGCTCTAAACAGCATGATCACGTCATGCTTACCGATACAGGGGAAGTTATTGAGTTTTGTGACCCACGTATACAACAAATAAAAGCTACTATCGAGGAAGTATTTAATGTAGAAATTCAACACCATTCGTTATATTTTTACGGGATTAAAAAATCTGATAAATAATTTATTGTGAGTATAAAACATATATTACGCAACGAAGCGAAAGCTGTTATTATTTCTATCGAAGGAAGAATTGTAACCGATAATGACACCGCTGATTTATTAAAAGAAATTCAAGAAAATATCGAGGATAATAAAATGCTATTCTATTTTGACTTGAGTAAACTAGAATATATAACAAGTTCAGGCTTAAACTTCTTTGTTCGAATATTGACAAGAACAAGAAATGTAGGCGCAGAAGTTACCCTCTGTGGAATTCAAGGAAACGTAGAAAAACTCTTTGCAATTTCTAAATTAAATGAAATATTCACATTTAGTCCTTCTATAACAGAAGCACTAAACAACGTTAATGCACACTAGCATGAAAGTAGATGTACTATTAGGTCTTCAATGGGGAGACGAAGGAAAAGGTAAAATCGTTGATGTACTTACCCCTAATTATTCCATAATCGCACGTTTTCAAGGTGGCCCAAATGCAGGACACACGCTTGAATTTGAAGGGATAAAACATGTATTACATACCATCCCTTCTGGGATTTTCCGAAAAGATGTAATCAATGTAATTGGAAATGGTGTGGTAATAGACCCTGTAATTTTTCAAAAAGAAATTGAAAAATTAGCACCTTTCAACATGGACATTAAAAAGAATTTGTTGATTTCTAAAAAAGCGCATTTAATTTTACCAACACACCGTTTATTAGATCAAGCATCTGAAGCAGCGAAAGGAATCAATAAAATTGGATCTACTTTGAAAGGAATCGGTCCAACATACATGGATAAAACAGGTAGAAATGGATTACGCGTTGGTGATATTCTTTCTCCTAAATTCAAAGAAAAATACGACGCATTAGTTGAAAAACATGTAGGAATATTAAAACATCACGAAGGATTTGAATATGATCTTGCAGAATTAGAAGGTCCTTTCTTTGAAGGTATCGAATTACTTCGTTCGTTTACATGCATTGATAGTGAACAATTTTTAAATAAAGAATTAAAAGCAGGTAAAAAAATATTAGCAGAAGGAGCACAAGGTACGATGTTGGACATCGATTTCGGAACATATCCTTTTGTAACCTCTTCGAATACAGTAACAGCAGGAACGTGCACAGGATTAGGTGTTGCTCCAACAACCATTGGTTCGGTTATCGGAATCTTTAAAGCATATTGCACACGTGTTGGTAGTGGCCCCTTCCCTACTGAATTATTAGAAGAAGATGGAGAAACTATCCGTAAAGAAGGAAATGAATTTGGATCAACGACTGGTAGACCAAGACGTTGTGGATGGATTGATCTTCCAGCTTTAAAATATGCCATAATGATTAATGGAGTTACTGAACTTTCTATGATGAAAGCAGATGTATTAAGTGTATTCGAAACAATCAAAGTTTGTACCCATTACCAAATAAATAGTGAAATCGTTGACTACCTTCCATTTGATATTGATGGTGTTGAAATTACTCCGATTTATAAAGAATTAAAAGGGTGGAATTGCGATTTAACAGGTTTAAATAATTACGAATCAAGTCCTCAAGCATTAAAAGACTATGTTTTGTATTTAGAAAAAGAATTAGAGGTTCCAATTACTGTGGTATCCGTTGGTCCTGATAGAAAACAAACCTTACAAAATAAAAAGTAAGCGTGAAATTTTCACTCCATATTCTATTAAAAGCGCTTTTTATAAGTGCTTTTTTTATGTTGTCCCAATCGACAATTAGTCAAACTAATTTAATGGAGTTGGCTCCTGGCGCAGAGAAATTAATTTTTAACAAGGAGACTGGTGAACACCGTTTAATAGGAAATATTCATATTACATTTCAATCAAACGTAATCTACTGTGATTCCGCTTCTTATTTTGAAAAAGCTTCCATTCTGAAAATGTATGGAAATGTTCACTTAAATAAAAAAGATACACTTAATTTGTTTTGTGATTCTCTACATTATGATAGTAAAACACGTAAAGCAAAATTATGGGGAAATGTCCGAATTCGGGACAGAGATTATAAAATTACGACGGATTCTCTTGATTTTGATTCTAAAAATGATGTAGCAGTTTATCATAATGGTGGTCGTATTGAGAGCACGTTAAAAAAAGAAACATTACATAGTAAAGCTGGATATTTTTTTCCTAAATCCAAAAACATTACCGTCAGTGGTAATGTGCTTTTTAAAAATGAATCCACTACAATGTACTCGGATAGTTTACGATATCATTACGCATCCAAAAAAGCGTATTTCTTTGGACCTACCAAGATTTTACGTACCGATAAAACCAAAATAGTTGGAGGTAAAGGTTGGTATAAATTAGATACGGAAGAAGGTGTATTACAAAATCATGCGACTATATCAAAAGAACATCAATATATATCTGGAGATAGTTTGTATTTCAACGAGTTAAAAGGTATTTCTATTGGTAAAGGAAACGTTTATTTTTCGGACAATCAGAAAGGGATAGGTTTTAGAGGAGATAAATTTTATTCCTCCAAAAAAAACAACAAAAGTTACTTGACAGGCAGAGCAGTTATTGAATACAAACTGAAAAATGACACTTTATTTATACATGCAGATACCTTATTTACATTCACAGATAGTTTGAATCAATTATCCCACGTAAAAGGATATCATTTGGCCAAATTTTTTAGTCATAAAACACAAGGGGTATGTGACAGCTTAATTTACCAACGAAATCTTGGTAAATTGGAAATGTTCAAGAAACCAATTGTATGGAGTAATAAAGCAGAGTTAAAAGGTGAAAAAATAGAAATCTATTTTAAAGACAGCATTTTAGATCGAGCAGAAATTAAACAAAACGCAACATTAATTACCGAAGTTGAAAAACTCCAACTCTACAATCAAGTTGGAGGGAAAAATATGCTTGCTTATTTTAATAGTTTAAACGAATTAACAAAAGTAGATGTAAATGGAAATGCGCAAACAATCTATTTCCCAGAAGAAAGTATAAAGAAAGATAGTATCATCGAAATTCAGCGAAAAGGGATGTCTCGTTTATATTCGAGCGACATTAAAATCTATGTTGAAAACAATGAATTTACAAAAGTAGTTTATGTAGATCAGGCGGATGGGATATTCTATCCTATGGAAAAAATAAATAAAGAAGAACAATTTATAACTGGCTTCAACTGGAACCCAACACTAAGACCTACAGATAAAATGGATGTATTTCCTAAACAATCAGAAAAATCGAATTCTACAATAAAACAGATTCAAAAAGAAAAAAAAGGAAAAAAAGGAAAACGAAAAAAATAATTTTTTGTCTGAAAGAAAAACAACTAACTATAGATTGTTTTCCACAAAGTCTATCAAGGAATGGATTACCTTAATATGAATTTCTTGCGCTCTATCTGCAAATTCTGAATACGGAGCACGAATTTCAACATCACAATGTTGAGCCATTTCTCCACCGGATTTACCAGTTAATCCAATCACTTTCATTCCTTTGTTTTTTGCCACCTGAATTGCATTCAAAACATTTTTAGAGTTTCCTGAAGTGGATATCCCAACTAAAACATCCCCTTGATTACCAAAAGCCTCCAAGTAACGTGAAAAAACATAATCATATCCATAATCATTCGATACACAAGACATATGACTAACATCCGAGATTGCCATTGCGGGTATAGCTTTTCGATCCCCACGATAACGTCCAGTTAATTCTTCCGCAAAATGCATCGCATCACACATAGAACCTCCATTTCCACACGAAATAATTTTACCTCCTTGGGCAATACTACTTACCAATATCTCTCCAGCACTTAGTATTTTATTAAAATTTTCCTCAATAGAAAATTCATTTAAAATTTTAGCTGCTTCTGTAAAATGAGATGCTATCGAAATCGGTTTCATGAGATTAATTTTACCAAAAATAATTATTTCCAATCGAATATTCACGTTTACTGCAAACTTAGTATATTTGAGGCGAAGATTAATACAAATTTGATTTATATGAAACGTAACAAATACCTTATCGCACTTGCGCTTTTAACCTTAAATTTCTTCTCTTTTACACAAACAAATGATTGTTTAAAGAAGATGGAATACTTATTCAGTAAACGCGGAAGTAACCCTATAGAAAATGGAATACATTACCACGTTATAGTATCCTATTCAAAACCAGCAGGAAATGTTTGTTACAATGGGAAAGTAATTGTTGAAAATGGTGCTATCTCTAAAATATTCACAGAATTAGAGGATGGTACTTTTGAAGAATTAACGAAAAAATTTACAAATACTAAAAACGAAGTTCCTCGGTTTGAAAATGGTATTTCGGATTTAATTATTACAGAAAACGGAATGAAAATACACGTAATTTTTGTAGATAAATTAAAACCAAAAGCAAAAGCGTACAAAGAAGCGGAACTTCCAGAGGATAATTAATAAATTTACTATTTAATTTTGCTCAATCGAATATTGTAATCTTCTAAAATCTTCGTATAAATTTCATTCATTTTTTCTTTGTCATCTGCATAGTATGCAAAAGCATCTTCATATCTTTTTTTTGTTATCTGATACTTTTTAAGAATAGTTGGACTTGAAATCTCCATTGTTTTTTGAGCATGCAGTAAATTTGGTGATTGTTGGATAACTTTAGTTTCTAACAGAATCATTTCGCTAAAAACAGTAATAAATTTTTCTTCACTTAACAGCCCTATTGGTGCTTCATCTCTTGAGAATTCATTAGTTGATTGACAGCTAACTATAAATAAAAGAACTAAACCAACGATTATTTTTTTTGAGAAACTCATTTATTAACGATTAAATAAAAGGCGCATTCCTTTCTCCTCCGAACAAATTTCTGTACCATTCCAAACCAAATTTCCGTTTACAAATGTTCCAACAATTTTATTTGAAAATGTAACCCCTTCAAAAGGAGACCAACCACATGCGTATAAAATATTCGATTTATCTACTTTTACGGTTTGATTTGGATCCACCACAACAATATCCGCATAATAACCTTCACGAATAAAACCTCTTTCCGCTAATTGAAAACAAACTGCAGGTGCGTGTGCCATTTTCTCTACTACTTTTTCCATACTCAAAACACCTTCTTTCACTTTTTCTAACATTGCTAATAAAGCATGCTGCACGAGTGGACCACCAGAAGGAGCTTGTAAATACGATTTTGATTTCTCGTCTAAAGTATGTGGAGCGTGATCGGTAGCAATAATATCAATGTGATTATCCAATAATCCTTGCCATATACCATCCCGATCTTGTTCTGTTTTTACTGCGGGATTCCATTTGATAAAGTTTCCTTTTTCTTCATAGTTTTTATCACTAAACCATAAATGATGCACACAAGCTTCTGCAGTAATTCTTTTATCTGCCAGAGGAGTTTTAGGATCAAACAAACTCACTTCTTTTGCCGTTGATATATGAAGAATGTGTAAACGCGTATTATGCTTTTTCGCTAAAGCTACAGCCATAGAAGAAGACAAATAACACGCCTCTTCAGATCGAATTAGTGAATGGGCAGAAATTGGAATGTTTTCCCCGTATCTTTCTTTATATAACTCTGTATTATGTCTGATTGTAGCTTCGTCTTCACAATGTGTAGCGATTAATAAAGGTACTTGAGAAAATAAATTATTTAATGTTGACTCATTATCCACTAACATATTTCCAGTGGAAGACCCCATAAATATTTTAACACCACAAACATTTTTTTCATTGGTCTTTAATACTTCTTCTAAATTATCATTAGAAGCACCCATAAAGAATGAATAATTTGCTGGTGAATTGTGTTGAGCGATTGTATATTTATCTTCCAATAATTCTTGTGTCAATGCATTTGGAACAGTATTTGGCATCTCCATAAAGGATGTAATCCCACCTGCAACTGCTGCACGCGATTCAGAAAGAATAGTACCTTTATGCGTCAAACCTGGCTCTCTAAAATGGACTTGATCATCAATACAACCTGGCAATACTATTTTACCAGTCAAATCATGTACTTCCATTCCTGAGGTTGGTGTAATATCTTCTGCTATTTTTTCAATACGATGGTTATGGATTAAAATATCACCCACAAACGATATCCCTTCATTTACGATGGTTGCACCTTTAAGTAGTTTTTTCATAATAGATTTTTTGTAAAGAAACTATAATTTCATTCCACGCATTTTCCAAACACCATAAAGCGCCTCTTTAAAAATACTGGCATTCATTTTAGATGTCCCAAATTCACGATCAATAAACGTTATTGGTACTTCAATTAATTTGAATCCATGACGAATAGCGGCATATTTCATGCAAATTTGAAAAGCATATCCTTTAAAAGGAATGTTCTGAAAATTCACTTTTTCTAACACATCTCGATGGTAACATTTAAAACCAGCAGTAGTATCTTTGATAGTTATAAATAACACCATTCGGACATAAACAGAAGCAAAATAAGACATTAAAATTCTACCCATTGGCCAATTAATTGTTTTACCCCCTTTTGTATACCTCGAGCCAATACTTAACTGATGTGTCCCCAATTCTAATGGTAAAAGCAGACGAACCAAATCATCTGGATTATGGGAAAAATCACAATCCATTTCAAAAATATAGGTATACCCATGTGCTAAACTCCATGTAAAACCATGAATATAAGCGGTACCTAACCCTAATTTACCAGCACGCTCTTCCATAAAAAGTCGACCTGGAAATTCTTGTTGTAATTCTTTTACTTTAGATGCAGTACCATCTGGAGATCCGTCTTCAATAATTAAAATATGAAATCCCTTTTCATAACGCATCACGGTACGAATCATTTTTTCAATGTTTTCGATTTCATTGTACGTAGGGATAATTACAATACTGCTTGACATGCCAAATAAATTATGAATATAAAAATAGGAATATTCTAAAGTCTACCTATCTATTTTTATTAAAAAAGTAAAAATATATACGTATTATTAACCAACATACATTTATATCCATTTTTATTGAATACGTGTTTGTTTAATATAAAATAAGTGATCAAAAAGTTGCTCTCCAAAATCTACAGGCCATTTAGTTACTACACTCCATTCCTCTGTTGGTGAAATCCAATGTCCTTTTGAATTTCTAACTTTCATCGCAAAACCAGAAACACAATTAACCCAACGGTACTGAAACCCATCGCCAATTGACTTAATTTCAAGTGTTGGTATCTGGGTTGTTCTCAAATATTGATCAAAAACTTTTTCAAGTGGTAAACTAGTTTCTTCAAGAATAAATCTCTCTAGTTGTGTAGAAGTAATTGTTTGATGATAAAACTTCTTGTTTATTGCGCGTAATAAGTTTTGAAATTGTACTTCATCATTCAATAACTGCCTAATAATATGTATTAAATTGGATCCTTTAAAATACATATCACCACTTCCCTCTTGATTAATTCCGTAGGTAGCAATAATAGGAACGTCATTTTTTATCCGATTTCGAATACCGATTAAATAATTATTTGCTGCTTCTTTACCAAATAAACATTCTGTATATAAAACTTCTGAATAACTTGTAAATGCTTCGTGAATCCACATATCTGCAATGTCTTTGGAGGTTATACTATTTCCAAACCATTCATGACCACTCTCATGCACAATAATAAAATCCCACTTGTGTCCAGTACCAGATTGCGATAGATCAGAACCTTCATACCCATTTTTGTATTTGTTACCATACGCAATTGCACTTTGATGTTCCATTCCAAGATGCGGTGATTCTACCAGTTTATATCCATCTTCATAAAACGGATAAGGACCAAACCATTTTTCAAAGCAGGAAAGCATAGATTTAACCTGTTCAAATTGCTTTTTAGATCGATCTAAATTTCCCTCTAACACCCAATAATCTAATAGTAGTTTTCCTTTTTCCCCCATGTAATAATCCGACCAATGCACGTATTTCCCGATATAAGGAACGATATTATATGCATTTATTGGATTTTTAACTTCCCAATAGTAAATCGTTTTATTGTTCGCAATTTCTTTTTTACCAACAAATTTACCGTTCGAAACAGCAACAAAATCGGAAGGTACTTTTATCGATATTTTAGCACCTAAGTCTGGCTCATCACTTTGATGGTCTTTACATGGATACCAAGAACTCGCACCTAATCCTTGGCAAGCCACTGTCATCCATGGATTTCCATTTGTATCTTTCGACCAAATCCATCCACCATCCCAAGGTGCATTAATCGCTTTTCTTGGTTTTCCAGAAAAATACAACGTGATTTCGTAAATTTTATCTTCTAAAAGTTCATTTTCGAAAACTAAATAATACACATTATGAATTCTTTCAATAGTAGTTTTTTCTTCTGCAAAAATCACAGAATCTAATTCCATCGGCTCTTGTAAATCAATTTGCATTTTTTGACCAGGCCTAATGGTAAAAAATGTAACGGTATTTCTTCCTATTATTTTTTGCTTCGAATAAAAAGTCTCTATTTCTAAATCATATCGTTTGACATCCCACCATGAACGTTCCGGAGTAACTGAACCTCGTAAGGTATCTTGTTTTGAAAATTTAGTTTGAGAAAATAACGTATAATTCAATAGAATTACCACTATAAAAACACAATGTTTAACTACCATTTAAAGCAGACCTTTTATTAATTCACTTAGTTCTCTAGTAGTTTCATAACGACTAAACTTAATCGTATTCAACGCATGATCAGACCCTACCCCTTCATTCTTATAATTTAAGTATAGAAAATCTCTAATTTGAGTTATTTCATTGGATAGAAAAGATTTCGAATTACCCAATTGTTCCACAATTTTCACCGCATCTGCTTTTCGATCTCCAATACAAAGAATCGGATTTTCAGAAGCAAGGTATTCAAACAATTTACCCGTCAACATAATTTGAGAATTTTCCATAAAAGGAAGAAGTAACAATAGAACATCTGCATCTTTCATATATTGAATTGCTCGTGTGTGCGACACAGAAGGTATGTTTTCAACATTACATTTCGTGTTTTTTCGAAAATAGGAAAGAACAGATGCTTCAATATTACCTATAAGTTCAATGTTAATTTTTATCGCCTCAAATTCAAGTAAATTAACTGCTTCTATAAACTCTTTATAAGGATAATTCTCAGTTAAAGTTCCAACATAACGAATGGTGAAAACTTCATTTTTTTGTTTTTTTAGCCCCTGAAATTTCGAAGCGTCAAAGCCATTATAAATAAAATGAAATTTTGCTTTTTGAGTAGGAACTTTATCCGACAACAACGCAGACATAGAAGGTCCAACTGTCAAAACAACATCCGATTGCACTAGCACATCTAGTTCCATTTTTTTATCTAACGCTTCGTTTTTAGGTGTACGTTTAAATAAATTATTGTAATATACTTCTGTCCATGGATCTCGAAAATCTACCATCCACTTAATAGCAAACTCTTTTTTTAATCTTTGTCCAACTAAATGTGTCGAATGTGGAGGACCGGTTGTAATAATTAAATCAAAATGTTCTTGCAGTATTAACGATTTTGCTTTGTTATAAGCATATGTATTCCAACCAACTCTAGCATCTGGAATAAAAAAATTTGCTCGAATATAAGTGGCTACTTTGTCAAACAATCCTTTTTTTTTACCTCCAACATTACCTTGCGGGACTATTTTATCCGAATTTCCACTTTTAAGAAAAGAATAAAAACTTAAAGGTTCTAATGTTTTTGTTTTATGGACTTTTATATTTTCTACTAAGGAATTAAATGAAAAATCTTTGCTCGGGTAGGAAGCGTATTTTTCATCCACTGTAATAACCGTAGGTGTAATTCCAAAGTCAGCAAGGTATTTTGCAAAATACATCCAACGTTGAACCCCCGAACCACCACTTGGAGGCCAGTAATAAGTGATTATTAAAACTTTTGGATAATTCATTTCAATAAATTAAGACACTAGAAGGAAATTGACAAATTTGTAGGTATTAAAAGTGAGAAAATGAAACCTTATTATCTTAGTGATATTAATTATTTTCTGCTACCACTTCTGTAACTTCCGGTAAATGTTGTTTTAATAAATTTTCAATACCACCTTTAAGCGTAGCAGTAGAAGATGGACAACCTGCACAAGATCCTTTAAGTAATACAGTGACAACACCTTGATCAAACCCTCTAAACTCAATAGCTCCACCATCAGTTTCAACTGCTGGTTTTACATATTCATCTAACAAATTACGAATAACATCATCATACTCGGAAGCGGCATATATTTTTTTAGGAGTTTCATCGGTTGCTTCTGCTGTTGGTTTGGGTGCTGGCATTTGAATCAAAATATCTTTCCCATCTGCAATCCAGGATTTTATAAATTCTCTTAACTCCATCGTTATAAAATCCCATGGAATATTATCACTCTTTGTAATCGTCACGAAATTACTTGCCATAAAGACACCATGCACAAATGGAAACTTGAACAATTCTTCCGCTAATGGGGAGAATCCCTTTGCATCTGACGCAGAGGTAAATTCTACCGACTCCCCTGTAAGTAATAAATATTTATTAGCAACAAACTTCATTGTTGAAGGATTTGGAGTCATTTCCGAATATATATTAACTGGAACTTGCATATTTATTTATTTTTAAAGACAAAACAAAAATACAATATTAAAGCGAATGAAAAATAGTTAAATCCTTGTTTTAAACATAAAACAAAAAAGATAGTTCTACTATTCCTACAGAATAAATTTTAAATTATTTTAAATCTATTTATTTGATGATAGATAAATTCCACACATTTTTATTACTTTCGTGACCAAAATTAATTTATAAAAGGAAACATATGTCTTATTTGTTTACATCAGAATCGGTATCTGAAGGGCATCCAGATAAAATCGCGGATCAAATTTCAGACGCCTTAATTGATAATTTCATGGCGTTTGACCCATCATCTAAAGTCGCTTGTGAAACATTAGTAACAACAGGTCAAGTAGTATTAGCTGGTGAGGTTAAGACAAAAACATACTTAGATGTGCAAAAAATTGCACGTGAAGTTATTTCGAAAATTGGGTATACCAAATCGGAATACATGTTTGAAGCAAACTCTTGTGGTATTCTTTCTGCTATACACGATCAATCTGATGATATAAATCAAGGAGTAGACCGTTCAAACCCAGAGGAACAAGGAGCTGGTGACCAAGGGATGATGTTTGGATACGCAACTAAGGAAACTGAGAATTATATGCCACTGGCATTAGATCTTGCACATAAAATCTTGCAAGAACTTTCTTTTATTCGTAACAACGAACCTAATTTAATTGGCTATTTACGTCCAGATGCTAAATCTCAGGTAACTATTGAGTATTCAGACGACAATATCCCACAGCGAATTGACTCTATCGTAGTTTCTACACAACATGATGATTTTGCAGACGAACCAACTATGTTAGCTAAAATTAAAGAAGATATTGTAAACATTGTTATACCTCGTGTTAAATCAAAATTAAAAACGGAATTACAAGGATTATTCACAGACAAAATTACTTATCACATTAACCCTACAGGTAAATTCGTAATTGGAGGACCTCATGGTGATACAGGCTTGACTGGACGTAAAATTATCGTAGATACTTACGGTGGAAAAGGAGCCCATGGTGGAGGCGCTTTCTCTGGAAAAGACCCAAGTAAAGTAGATCGTTCAGCGGCATACGCAACTAGACATATCGCAAAAAACTTAGTAGCTGCAGGACTTTGTGACGAAGTATTAGTTCAAGTATCCTATGCAATTGGTGTTGCTGAACCATGTGGATTATACATAAATACATATGGAACAAGTAAAATTGATAAAACTGATGGTGAAATTGCTAAAATTACAGCATCGATTTTTGACATGCGTCCATATTTTATTGAACAACGTTTAAAACTTCGTAATCCTATTTATAGTGAAACCGCTGCTTATGGTCACATGGGAAGAAAAAATGAAATTGTAACAAAAAGATTTACAGGTCCTTCTGGTGAAATCATAGAAAAAGAAGTAGAATTATTTACGTGGGAAAAATTAGATTTCGTAGATAAAGTTAAAAGTGCTTTTTCGTTGTAGTAATCATAAACTTTTAAACACAAAATTATCTAAGGGACTTCGGTCCCTTTTTTTATTAGTAAAAAAAAGGCAACCATACTTAAATACATTCGTCATAATTTAACAGAAAGAGATAAAAAACAATTAACTCATATAAATCACTAGGACAATGTTAAATTATTTGCCTATTATATTTATGATTTCTTAACATTTATTTCTATTTTTGAGTGTTCATTTAAAAAATAAAATCTATGAAAATTATTTTACTATTTACGATGTTAGTCTTGGGACTGGCTGCAAACGCTCAAGCAGTGTTTGAAATTAAATCTCCAGCATCCATTAAAGGATTTTATAGTTTTGGTTATGGTGACCCTACTATTCAACCTGGAAAAACTTGGGGGAATGATACAATAAAAAATGTAAGTGTTACTGGTGATTTACAATTAGCACTAGGCGCAGACTCTTTAGCATTAGTTGCTTTAGTTGGTAATTACACAGGTAAAATTGCTGTAGTTCATAGAGGAGGAGGTCCTTTTGTTACAAAAGCATTAATGGCACAAAACGCGGGTGCAATTGCTGTTGTGATCATAAACCATGAAAACATCTTTGATGATAAAGGAAATGTGATTAAAAAAGATTCCAATAACATTATTAACTTACAAGGTTCGGTTAGTCCAGATTTAAGTGGATTACAAGTGAAAATACCAGTAATTATTATTACACTTAAAGATGGAATAAAATTAAAAAATGTACTAAAAAAAGAACCTGTTAATGCCTACATAGGTAAAAAATTAGTATACGATAATGATCTTGCTTTAAGTTGGAAATATACTATTCAGCCTAGATATTTTACTAGAAATTCCAAATTAACATTAGAGGGAGAAGTAAACGACACGTTAGCTGTTAGAATTTTTAACAAAGGAAAATTGAAACAAACAAATGTTCTTTATAGCGCTGTAATCAAAAACGAAAAAAATAGTGTTATCTATTCGGATACTATTTTCTTTGCTTCGTTAGATAGTAATAAAAAATTAGTTCCTGATACTATAAATGCTGGAGATACTACAAACTATTTGTTCTTCAATAAAAATTTCAATCCAAAAAATGATTTAGTTTCTGGGAAATATACATTGACATTGGAAATATTAAATTATGATAATAATTCTACCAAATTAGATAGCATTGTAGAAGATTATCCTGTGGATAACAAATTAATTTCTAATTTTTATGTTTCAGATTCTTTATTTGGAATTGCACCATTAGCTAATACAACATTTACTGACCCTGTAACAAAAACTACAAAAGCATATAAAGATAATGCAGACTTATATTTCTTTGACAAATTAACTAAATCAGCAACGTTAGATTTCACTAACTGGACTGACTGTATTGTTTTTCAGGATCCAAATGCTAGTAGATTGCAAGCTAATGGAATATCATTTTGGGTACAAGCAGCAGATGTAAACAATGCAAATGCGTTACTAAAAGACGATAAAATTAGTTACACCGTTTGGGAATGGAATGACGTATTTGATTTCCCTAAAACAAATGTTGTTTTCACGAAAGATAAGAATGTTGCACTTATTGAAAATCAATCTTTCACTTTTACAGAATCCCTTTCTACTATTTATCAACATGTAAAATTTGATGATAATATTCCGTTAGAAGATAATAAGAAATATGCATTTTGTATCACTCCATCTAGCGACAAAATAAATTTTGGTTACTCTGTTCCTAATTCGGTTTTTATAACATCTTCGTTTTATAAAACTCCATATACTTTAGGATTTGTTGATACTAAAGTATATCCATCAATTTTTGGTTCAAATTACCCATTAGCGATGACAATTGATTTATCAGAAAAAAAGGCATCTATTAACGAATTAGATATGTTAAATCGTTCCATGAAATTATATCCAAACCCTGCTTCTACTTCTATAGACGCAACGTTTGAATTACAAAATGCTAGCGAATTAAGCATCTCAGTAACAGATTTATCTGGAAAAGTAGTTTATTCTATGAATGCAGTTAAAGGTCTTTCTGGTGTAAACCAAGTTACCATTGACACAAAAGCATTCAACAATGGAATGTATGTATTAAATGTAGTTTCTAACAACTCTGTTGTAACCAAGAAATTTAGTGTAATGCAATAAGTAGTTTTTAATCTACTACGAAACTCCTCGACAGTATTGTCGGGGAGTTTTTTTTTGATATAAACTTCACAAAGAGTATATTTGCGCACGTCAAATTAGAAAAATATAGATCATGAAAGCATATGTATTCCCAGGTCAAGGCGCTCAATTCTCAGGAATGGGTAAAGACCTATTTGATTCATCTGAAATTGCTAAAGAATTATTCTTAAAAGCAGATGAAATTCTCGGATTTGAAATTCATAAAATCATGTTTTACGGAACTGATGAAGAATTAAAACAAACTAAAATTACACAACCTGCTATCTTTTTACATTCAACGATTTTGGCAGCTTGTTTAGGAGATTCTTTTAAACCAGACATGGTTGCGGGTCACTCATTAGGGGAGATTTCTGCATTAGTTGCGAATAAAACTTTACGTTTTGAAGATGGTTTAAACTTGGTGCATAAACGCGCATTAGCGATGCAAAAAGCATGTGAATCCGTTCCTTCTACTATGGCTGCAATTATTGGATTAGAAGATCATGTAATCGAAGATATTTGTGCTGGAATTGATGGTGTTGTTGTAGCTGCAAACTATAACTGTCCCGGACAATTAGTTATTTCCGGAGAAACAACTGCTGTAGAAGAAGCTTGTGCGAAACTCAAAGAAGCAGGAGCTAAAATGGCGGTATTATTACAAGTTGGTGGTGCTTTCCATTCTCCTTTAATGGAATCTGCGCGTGAAGAATTAGCAAAAGCAATTGAAGCAACCGAATTTGCTACTCCTATTTGTCCAGTTTACCAAAATGTAACTGCATCTGCAGTTTCTGACCCAAATGAAATTAAAAAGAATTTAATTGAACAATTAACAGCTCCTGTTCGTTGGACTCAAACGATGCAAGAAATGATTGCAGATGGTGCAACAGAAGTTGTTGAAGTTGGACCAGGGAAAGTTTTACAAGGTTTATTCAAAAAAGTAGATCGCTCTTTCCCTTCTTCTTCTGCAAGTATAGAACTTGTAAATTAATAGATAAAAACACCAAACAAAAAGGTCCGAAATAAAAATATTTCGGACCTTTTTGTTTGGTGTTAGAATATAATTACATACTTAATTTTTTATTACAAACTTAGCTGGAACATTCGTTTTAAAAGAAACTACTTTCCCAGTAACTGGATGCTTAAATCCGAGTTCCAATGCATGTAATCCCAAACGACCAATTGAATTTGTTTTAGCACCATATTTTTTATCTCCTACTACAGGATGACCAATTTCTTCCATGTGCACTCGAATCTGATTTTTACGCCCAGTTTCTAATACAACCTCCAACAAAGTGGTATTCTTTTTCGTTCCTACCACTTTATAATGTGTAATGGATTCTTTTCCGTAAGTCGCATTTTTACTAGAGTGAACTTTCAGTGCTTTACTCTCTCGTAAATAAGAAGTAATTGTACCTACTGGTGTTTTCACCAATCCTTCTACCATTGCTAAATACTTACGGTGTTTTGTATCATCATTCCAAGTGTTTTGTAATACATTTTTGATATCCATAGACTTAGCAAACACCAATAATCCGGAAGTCTCACGATCTAAACGGTGAACAATAAATATTTTTGCATTTGGGTCCTTGGTTTTTACATAGGTACTCAAGTATGCATACATGGTTTTACGCTTCTCTTTGTCTGTTCCCATTGTCAATAAACCTTCTGGTTTATTCACTACAATAATAGAAGCGTCTTCAAATAAAACATCTAGTTTAATTGGAATCTCTATTGCTTTTTCTGCTTTCTTTCCAAACGTTACCGTATCACCCGCTTTCAAAGCAAAATTCACGTGCGTTTGACCGATTCCATTTACAGATATTAATTGATTTTTAAGAATCAGTTTTAATGCTGTACGCGCTTTATGCGGCATTGCTTCACTCAAGAAAGCGAAAAGCGTATGCTCTTTGGTTACCTTAAAAGTTTGTATGCTTGGTGCTGCTCCTTTTGGAGTTATTTTTTTTCGTACTGCCATATTTTATTTCTCTTATCTTGAAAATGCATACTGGAGTATATTTGCTCCCATTTGCAATGCTTGTGTTCTTTTTTCTTGTGCATCATTATGTACTGACTGATTCTCCCAGCCATCTCCCAAATCTGTTTCATACGTGTATAAACACACTAATTTTCCTTTCACAATAATTCCAAAAGCTTTGGGTGCTTTATCGTCGTGTTCATGGATTTTGGGTAAACCATTAAAATCGTATTTCTGATGAAAAACTGGATGATTAAATTGTAATTCTACTAAACCTTCATTTGGGAACAGTTTGTTTAACTGCGAACGAATATAGGAATCCATTCCATAATTATCATCAATATGTAGAAATCCTCCCCCTTGTAAATAGGTTCGTAAATTGTCTAATTCAGAAGCAGAAAAAACCACGTTTCCGTGTCCAGTCATGTGGATAAATGGATATTGAAATAATTCTTTACTTCCCACATCCACATACGGCACTTCGGGATTGATTTTCATTTTCAAATTCGTATTACAAAAAGAAATCAAATTGGGTAACGAAGTCGGGTTCGCATAATAATCACCACCGCCATGGTATTTCAACACCGCCAATTGATACGTATACTGTGCTCCAACAAACGAAGTAAATAGCAACATAAAAGCAATAAGAAATTTACGCATCGGCTATCATTTTAGCTTGTACACATGCGTATAGTCCTGCTGTTTCCGTACGTAAACGCGTATTCCCCAAAACAACAAAATCAAACCCATTCGTTTTCGCAGATGCTATTTCTTTGGAAGAAAAATCTCCTTCGGGTCCAATGAGAATCGGATAATTACTTGCTTGACAAACTGTTTGCAAGGACTTTTTCTCTCCCTCTTCACAATGCGCCAAAGCACCTTGCGTATGTTGTTTCATAAATTCAGAAAACGTAATAACGGCATTTAATTTGGGAATAAACGTACGTTTCGATTGTTTCATTGCTGAAATCAAAATTTTCTCCAAGCGTTCCGTTTTCACTATTTTTCGTTCTGAATGGTCGCAAATTAGCAAGGTCAATTCCGTCATTCCTATTTCTGTTGCCTTCTCTACAAACCATTCTATGCGGTCCATGTTTTTGGTTGGGGCAATCGCAATATGTACTTCGTGCGTTGGTTTTGTATCGTGTGTTACAGCGATAATCTGCAACAAGCATTTTTTTGGATTATCTTCTTCGATACGTGCATGATATACACCGCCTACTCCATCCAACAAACTTACCTCATCGTTCATCTTCAAACGCAAGACACGGCACGCATGTTTGGATTCATCTTCTGATAAATAGATCGATTTTGTAGTTGATGTTAGTTCTGGAACGTAGAATAAATGCATCTTAATGAATTAATTTAAACATCATTTCTTCCATTAACTGTGCTTCTGTAAAATTCGAATTATTAATTCCTTTCGACTTTAAGTCGTATTCGTACAACACGGAAATATTCGCAGCGACTTTTTTCGGATTATACATACGCGCATTTTTTATTAATTCACCAGCCACAAAAGGATGAACTTTCACAGATTGCGCAATTCCATTCTGTGATTTATCGGTAGCGAAATGCACACGCATCAGTTGACTAAAAAAGGTGTAACACGATGAAATTACTACCACCAATGGTCCCGATTTTGGATTGTTTTTAAAGTAATGAATGATTTGCATTGCTTTATAAAAATCTTTATCGCCAAGCGCCTTGGTCATTTCAAACACATTGTAATCTTTGGAAATCCCAATATTCTCCTCGATGTGTACCTCGTTGATCGTCGTTCCTTTCTCTAACAGAATTGCCAATTTATCTAATTCATTGGTAATTCTCGCAAGGTCGTTTCCTAAAAAGTCGGCAAGCAACATACTCGCTTTAGAAGTAATCTTGTAATCGGTCGTAGCTAAGTATTTCGTAATCCAATCGACCAATTGATAGTCGCGGACCTTTTCCGAAACGAATACCTCCCCTACTTTTGGGATAGATTTGACAAACTTTTTGCGGGCATCTACTTTTTTGTACTTGTGCGCCAACACTAATACCGTCGTAGGATTTGGGTTTTCGAGGTAACTCTCCAACTTATCGATGTCTTTCAAGTCTTGCGCTTCACGGACAATCACCAATCGTCGTTCCGCCATCATGGGATAGCCTTTAGCCTCCGAAATAATTGCTAATACATCCGCATCTTTTCCATACACCACCGTTTCATTAAAGTCACGTTCGTGATCTTCGAGCACCTGTAATTGAATTTCTTTGGTTAAGACATCAATGTAATACGGTTCTTCCCCATGCAATAAATACACCGGCTTAAAATCCTTATTCTTGATGGCTTGTAAAAGCGACTTGAAATCCATGAATCAAAGATAAGAAAAGAATTATGGATTATGAATTATGGATTATAGAAGTGTTGAATTTTACAATCGTTTTTCTAAATAATAAATAATCGGATCTTTGTATTTACCCGTTGGGTCATTTTGCTTTGCATTAAAACCAACCCTACATTGGTATTTTAGATAATTTATGGATTTATAATATAAATTTACTGGTCTATAATAAATATAACCAACTATTTCCCTGCTAATTAAGTTAGATTTGCCTGGTGTGTTTTCTTTAAACTTTGATTGATTGTATTTATCTGGTATCAAAGTATTATATTGAATACCAATAGCTGACAAACGTACATTTACACTATCACAGAGGTAATTTATTTTGTGATTGTATCTTACTACAAAATAATTAACCTTAAGGGAATCAGACTTTGACATAACTTGAAAAACATCAAGAATTTTATTTTTCACGATACTTTTTTTACCCTTTTTAGAAACAAATAAATAAATACTTGAATCTACCATCTTAGGAAAACTTCCTTTTATTTTCAGTTCCAATAAGTAAGACCTTTTAAAAAAACCGAATCGAAATGTTTTCACTTTCTTATACGACTCAATTTTAATTAGTTGAAATGGATTTTCATACCGTTGAAATTCACTATGAATAAAAATTAAACTATCCTTAAATAATGGATTTTGAATTAAATAACTTCCTGGGATGGTATCTTGTTTATCAAAAATAATTGAATTATTTGAACGAATAATAATAGGAGAATAAGAAAGATTTTGCCTGAAAAAATCTGTTCTTTTTGAAATGGTTAGAAACGTGGAATCATTATAAAAAACAATATCATTATACTCAAAATGTTTTCCATTGTTTAAATGCAATTTATTATTATTTTGATAATTATAAATGATTTTAAAACGATACCCATCTTCATCAGAACTATAACATCCATATTTTATTTGTCTATCAATTTTTGTTGTATCAATGAGGTAATCATTATGTTCTATAATACAATGAATTGGATTTATATTAGTCTTGTATGTTCTATTTAATCGATTAATTAAATTCAACTCTTTAGAAGATAAAGCTTTATATCTTTCTGAAATGAAATTTCTCTTGATTTCTTTTTTTAGTCTAATAGAATCGTACAACCGTTCCATTTCCCTATCCATTCCAATCACTTCAATACCTTTTAACGTAATAAATTTAGCACTTGTATCAGAATCCTTATTTTTTGATTTGTAGAATACAGGTATATAAAAATGCGTTAAGTTCTTTTGGTTCACTTTAATTTTATGGAAGAATAATGAATCTTTTACGTTTATATATTTTTTACCCCCACAAGTTACACTTGTAATTTTTCCATATTGGATACTAAAATTAAAAATTTGATAATCTCTCCATTTTCCTGGATGATACTCCCCTATTAAGTGAATATTTGTAAGAATAAAACTTAATTCCTTCTCTTCATTTTCTAATATTGGTTGATTTGGATTATAACCTAATAATTTGGGATATTCTTTATCAAACAACAAATATCCATTCTCATCGTAATAATTATTTAAAATGCTCTTCGTTGTATTATTCTTCTTTTCTGTTGTTGTTATTGAATCTTTGATACTTGATGAAATGCTTCGTTTTTTTGAACTAGTACTTTTAGGTTGAGCAACACTATTTGCATTAAAGAAACAAAGAAGGGATAGTAGAACAAGAAGATTTTTCATATCTATGAATATAGTAAACTAAAAATACACATTATAAACCTAATATCCGAACGGTAAATGATCCTGAATCAAGCATTACTTTTCCTTGTAATACATCATTCCATTTACGTTTCCATAACAGAAGAAATTACCTGTTCTTTTGAGAATATCTGGTTTATAGAAGTCACTATATTCATTCGTTGTGTTCTGTGCCTCATATAACTCTATAATTGGTAACTGAGCATTCACATTGATATTGAAGGGAATCTTTGTAAAAACAGGTTCTATCATTTTCAAATTCACAAGCATTCTATCTTGAAAATAAATACCATACAAACCAGATTTAACTAAAACACAATTTTTAGAATCTAAATAAAAGATGTCATCATAGATTAAAGGTGCTTTTACTTCATCCAATGTAACAATACCATATTTACCTTCTTTTGCAACAATAAATTCTGCATTGTTCGGCAAGGGAAGTGAGAATTTATATCCCCCCGTTTGATTGTCAATCGCATTTCTAAATACATCATAAACGATCGGAAAAATTGTTTTTTCAGATAAATCAACTAACCCAAATTTCATTTTATTTGTAATACTGTCTTTAATTCCAACTTGAAAATAATAGTTAGGGTTACTTGAATTTTTATTTAATACTAGCAAACGAATGGAATCATATTTAGGTGAAAGGTAATATTCCTTCGTTAAAACGACTCCATATTTTCCATTCGACTTATAAAGTAGTAGTTCATCCAAATAATATTTCACCTTATCTATGACTAATTTCATATTAACATTTTGAAAGGAACGCGCATCCAAATCCTGTGGTAATTCAAACTCGTTTTCTATCGAGGTTTTATTGTTTTCTTGAAAAATGGTTAAACATAACCCATCTATTTTTTTTATAATTCTACCACTATTATGGTAATCTTGGTATTCTTCATCCCTCCCTACATATGCTTCTACAGGCGCCTGAACTCCAAACTCATTATAATTTTCCATATTTCCATTTTCATTTTCTTCCAAAATGATTGGCTTCCCTTTTTTAGGATTATTCTGGGTATTTTTTTTGAAATAATTAGTAGGATCAAGAATCACGAACGAGTCACCATCAAATACAAACTCCAATTTGACTTCTTTTGAATTTAAATTTTCTTGAACAAAAATGGTAAATCGATTTTTATATAAATTATCATAAGGATCCAATTTTAACGAAGACACATTTTCAACAAACGTATTTATGAATTTTTCAGTTTTTGCGTTAAAAACCTGTAAGGTAAGCTTATCGTTTTGATCTTTAAAAATGATTGGAGTGCATGTATAATAGAAATTTCGTTGTAAGAGATTATCACAAAATATCATTTCTACATAAGACTTATCCGTTATTTGTTCACCATTAAAATTAAAAATCTCAAAACCTTTATTCTCCTCAGAAACAGTGATAAAACTTTCTCTTATTACTTTATATTTTGTCTTTTTAGTACGTTCCACAATTTTTTTACCTTTATAAAAAAAGGTGGATCTCCCCTCTTTTACCCCTTCAAAACTAGCCTCATACGAACCTAACTCGTTAGTTTTGAAATATTCAAATTCTGCTGGATAAACTAATTTCCCTTTTAAATCAGATAAACCGAATTTATCCCCAACACGAAAAGGAACTAAAATTTCATTTTGAGAAAAACTACTAAAATGAATGAGAATTAACAGAACAATTGAAATTTTTCGGTCACTAAACGTTAAATGTGGCTTTGTCATACTATTTATATTATCCTCTAAATTAATTAGAAAAAGGTAAATTAGAATTAATTGTACTATCCTAAATGATATTTTCGATTAGTTGGTTCGTGTGGAAGTTATTTTTTGTATTTATTTGGTTGGAAGTTAAATTGGATTAATCTCGTTACTGTTACGTGATAAAAATATAGTTTAGCGTATTTACTTAATTATTAGGAGCAGGATTACAAATCCAGCTCAGCGGGAAGAGTTGATTTAGCGCAGGGTTAACTTCGTAGCTGATACGCGGTAAAAAATCCAGTTCAGCAGGGAAATAAACATTTATTACCAATAGTATTTATTACAAATAAACAATTTTAATCAAAATCATTCACCGCTAATAAACAATTTTTATTAAAAGTATTTATTATGAATATATAATTTGTATTTTTACTATATAAATAGATAATAATGAACAAAGAGTTTATAAAACAAATACTTATAGATCAGCGAAATAGTATTTTATCAAAACGTACATTCATTGAAAGAGATTGCTATAACGAAGTAATTGACAAACTTCACTTACCCCACGTACAAGTGTTAACAGGTTTAAGAAGAAGTGGAAAATCTTCACTAATGAGGCAAATAATTCATAATCATTTTAGCGAAGGAAATTTCTATTACATAAACTTTGAAGATGAGAGATTAATAGATTTTTCGGCAAGTAATTTCTATATTTTTCATGAAGCTCTAATAGAATTATTTGGAAATCAAACTACTTTTTTTTTAGATGAAGTTCAAAATATTAAAGGTTTTGAAAGTTTTGTACGTAGGCTTACTGAAGAAGGAAATAAATTTGTAATTACGGGTTCAAATGCGAATTTTCTAAGCAGTGAAATTGCTACCAAATTAACAGGAAGACATATAGATACTTTTGTCCCACCTTTTACGTTTAAAGAGTTTTTAAGATTCAAAAATGTTGAAGTAGAACCAACATCGATTTATGACACACAACAACGTATTCAACTTAAAGTGTATTTTGACGAATATACGAAGCAAGGAGGAATGCCAGAATATACCATTTACAGAGAACCAGAAATATTATCTAGAACCTATGAAGATATAGTTTTAAAAGACATAGCTGTAAGATATAAAGTCGAAAACACACTACATTTAAGAGAATTATATCGATTTATAATCACAAATCATTGTCAATTATTTAGTTATAATTCACTTACTAAATCATCAAAATACGCTAGTCCTGTTAGCATTCAAAACTATGTCAATTATTTAGAAAACACGTATTTCATTTATACCATCCAAAGATTTGATTATAGTTTAAAAAAACAACAAGTATCAGAGAAAAAAGCATACGTATTGGACACAGGATTTATACAGTATATTACAACAAAACATTCTTCAAACAGTGGTTGGTTATTAGAAAATATCGTTGCTAACGTTTTAAGAACTCAAGGAAAAATATATTACTATAAAAACAAAAAAGAATGTGATTTTATTTTTGAGAAAAACAACCAATTAGACTTAGCAATTCAAGTCTGTTTTGAACTAAATGAATCAAACAAACCAAGAGAATTTGATGGTTTAATTGCTGCAATGAATGAATTTTCAATTCCTAACGGTACCATTTTAACTCACGATCAAGAGGAAAACATCGAATACCAAGGGAAATCAATAAAAGTTCTACCAGTTTGGAAATGGGTTGTCAACCATAATTTTATGAATTCAAGTTTTTAAGATTTCAAAAAAAATCTGACTTCAGAATTGGATTAACTTCGTAGTTGCTTCGCGGAATAAAATATAGTTCAGCGAGGGAAGAATTTTTTTATCTAAAATTTAAATTTTTGAACCATTTAATGGTGTAGTGAGTAAAAATTCTCTCCAAGCAATTGAGATCTCTTTAAAATCAACAAGAGGAATTATAAATAAAGGGGAAAATGTGTCGCTCCCAATTGCATAAAAAACACTAACATTTTCATTATCTATAATTGCGGAAAATATTTCTGTTGTAATATATTCTTTTTCTGAATCATATTCTCCTCCATCTAAATAATACTCGACATTTTGTATTCCTTGATTTATATTGTCTAAATCAATCATCGAACTTAAAAATGTAGCAAGAATATTATTACCACTTACAGTTTTATTTATAAATCCAGCAGTGATTTGATTAGAAAATGTGATATCGTATTTTTCTAATGTTGTATTCATAATTTTAAAACTTTATATTAGGGTAAATAGAAATTATTTTTCAATTTTTGGATAAATATTAATCCAAATTCTTCTCTTTTTGTCATTGTAGCAACCATCTTTCTCGAATAACTATTATACAATCAAATTACTATCAGAACTTTACGTAGGAGAACCATTTAAAGGTGGTGTTAGAAAAAATTCACGCCATGCAATAAGTACTTCTCTAAATTCAACTAATTGAGATGAATAAAGCACTTCTTGCCCATCTTGATCATAATAATTAATTTGCCCATCTTCAATAAAAGCTATATCAATCTGATTTGAAATATCATAATCATTCATTAAATTATAATTACCATTTATAGCATGGGTTAGATTATCAATAATTTTTTGCATTGCAACAGGACTTCTATATCGAGTAATAAAACCAATATCTGAATTTTTTGGGTCTTCAGAATCAGCAGTTTTATATATTTTCCCATCTTCTATACTATTGTAAAATGTGATTTTTTGATCTTCAATTGCACTCATATTTTAGACAATTAAATTACTTGAAGTTTGACTTGGTTGTATATTTATAAAATCAATCCATTCAAGTAGTAACTCTTTGAAATCTTCCATCGAAACCGTTAAAACTTCTTCAATAATTACATTTGGAAAAATTAATTCCAACGAAATATTCTCATAACTATCAGAAGACGGTAGACTATCATATAACTGACCATTTTGTGCATTAGTTATTTCTTCAATTATAGCATTTAATTCACCAACATTTAAATAATCTATAAAAGTTAAATGACTATATATACCTACCTCATCCCTTCTACAAAGATTATATATCTTTTGATTTGTAGGTTCCACCCATTTACTGAATGTTAATCCGTATTGTTCTCGTTTTGTCAGCATATCAATTACTGTATAATTAGTGTTAAACAATTAAATCAATTGAAGTTTGACTTGGCTCTATACTTATAAAATCATTCCATTCAAGTAGCAATTCTTTGAAATCTTCCTCGGAAAGCGTAATTACATTTTTTCCTTCACAAAAATCAGCGACGCAAAAAGAGATATCTAAAATCTGAAGTTTGTTAAATTTAAAAACGCCAGTAGGAAAAGACATAAAATTACCAACAATTATTAATTCTTGTAGGTTTGGAAAATTGGCACTTTTAGAAGCAAATTCATCGATATCTGTATCTGCCGAAATCTCAATTCTATATACATCTGGGTGATACGAATTAATATCAATGAAATATTCATTATTTTCATATACGTTGGTACGATATTGTTTTTCTTTTAGAAGTTCTTCAAACGAAATCATTCCATCTTGACTAAATAAAGAATTTGGATTAATAATAAAAATTACTAAAAGGCAATAAAACAAGTAGTTTGAAAAAGCGTTTATTCTTTTTTTCATAGGGTAGGTATTTTGTATTCGTTGATTAGTCTTAGTTTGGTTTAGTTTATTGTGGATCATTGGTTTGATGCAGAAATATAAATTTAACTCAGCGAGTGTTAATCTCCACCCTCTCAAACTCCATCACTTTTCCCTTCCCTACCTTCAACACCAAACGTTTCCTTTTTAAATCATACCTAAAAGATACTATTTTCTTTTGTTGTTTGTAATCAGTGAGGATAAAAAGATGCTGTTTAGGAACCACTTGCAAGAGATAGTCGCTTTGTTTTTCAGAGGCGTTTTGAAAAATGAGATACCCTCTTCGGTGTATAAAAACGTATGCTAGTTGCTTTGGATGCGTAATTGGTTCTATTGATTTATAAGCACCGTGTAAAAATGGTCGTGGGGCTTTATCATCGTTGAAATTACTTGTCTGAATATAAGGATAAAGTGTTTCTGCAAAAATGAAAAACACAGCAAAAATAGAGATGAAACGTTTTAGAAAGGAAGCGGTGTGTTTTGTAGTTTTAAGTTGCTGGAGCTCCATTTCTTTCGCTTGAAATCCAAAAAGAAACATGATTTTATCTTTATAAGGCAACAACCCGAACACACTCAAAAACAATAAAAATCCAGAGAAACATTTTACGGTGATATCAAAACCAATATTTACGGCTAACACATTAGTAAATACCCCAACCGACACTAACAATCCAACAAAGCGAAAACGTGGAATTAGTAATAATACTGCAGGCAGAATTTCAATAATCCCCATAAACACATTGTATTCGTAGGAAGTTCCCATGGAAGTCCAATACAAAATGTCTCGATCTAAATTACCAACCCGCGTAAATAAGGTATTCGGTTCTGGCAAATAAAACTGATGTTTAAACAGTTTATTCGCTCCGTAACGCATTAACTGCAAAGATAAATACCAATATAAAAGACTAAAAACCATGGATTTAAATTGCACTTTGCTAATTTTAGGTATGAAAACTGCAAACACACAAGAAAACAATAGCAAGGCAGCAATGAAATAAAACATTTCAGGCGTATCCGAGGAAGCGCCAAAAAATAATCCTATTTTATTTTGGAACGGAATCAAAGTATAATCTACCGGAATAAATAGGATTCCCAAAAATGCAAACCAGAGTAAAATGTCTTTGATAGAGGTACTCAACTGCATATCAACCTACTGATTTGAAAGCCAATTTATATCGAGTACGCAAAACTGAAACACCGGAAAGAATCAACGAAATCAATGCAAGCCCCAAAAACCACCATCCTTTGTTGTTTGGTGGATTTGCTGTAGGTATGTTCGTAGGTACAGCCGAGCCATTTTTAGTTTTAGATGTTGACAATTGTACAGACGAAAATGATCCTAAACTAAAATCTACACCCACCGATTTTGTTGTTTTAGTATCTGTTACATTTAACGAAGCATAAATCATTTTTGAATAGGTTTGATCATCACTTAATAAATAAAAACTCAATCTGTTTTCTATCCCTTTAAACAAGTTTATTTTGATGTTTTTAGTCTCAGAAGGAACTAAACGAATATGATAATCAATAATTTTACTATTCAAATACAGATGAAATTCAATCGGAATATCAGTCGTATTCGTGAATGATAAAAATCGAGTATTATCCTCTGAAAGTAAGGTTTGCAGTTGAGACAAAGGTCTACCTCCCAAATAGGTAGGAATGTATTTTTC
Source organism: Flavobacteriia bacterium (assembly GCA_947446925.1). Lineage (GTDB taxonomy): Bacteria > Bacteroidota > Bacteroidia > Flavobacteriales_D > Crocinitomicaceae > CANHVK01. The sequence continues at coordinate 62,532 of CANFHU010000002.1, read as the reverse complement.
ATTTATAGAAGGAATTGGATTATTCTCCCCTTTTATAAATTTAGTTTTATCGTTTACAGATGCACCATAATTGTTTTTTATTATTTTTTTAAGCTTATTTTCAGACGCATGCATTTGAATATTTTCGATATAATTGGTATCAATAATTCGTTGCTTGAATTCATCGAATCCCAAAACAACCACTTGATTTTTCCCAATCACTTTCACCGTATCAAATTTGACAATACGAGCTTCTTCGTCGTATACAAGTCCCTCTCCGCATGAATTGTTATCTAACAAACCTGAATGCATCAAATAATCAAACGATTTCAAACTCCCACTATGACTTTTATGGAAAATCAAATGGGTTTGGGAGATTGATATCCCTGATGATAAGGTCAATAAAATGAATAAAATATGTCTCATTTATGCAATTTAAATTTGTAAATAAAATAATTTAGATTTTCTCCATCAGGATAATAATACATTTCGTTTTCACTAAAATCGTTCAGGTAACCAAAAAATAATTTTAGATTAGGTAAATGTTTATTTACGTTTTTTTCAAAAAGTATTTTATTGTGAAGACTATATCCTTTTATTGATTTTAGTGAAGATGGATAATTTGTGTAAGGTAAATCGATAATAATATCAGCATCATTCCCCGTAAGGACAATAGTTTCTAAAGCGGTAAATTTATTAAAAGGAAAATGGTATAAAAAAAGGTTTGTGGTATCATAGATTGTATCACTACAACATCCAACAGGATTATTAAAGATGAGAACTTTTACTTCTTGAAATTTTTTCTCAAACATTTTTTTGTGGTACGCATTCATTTGAGATTTATAACTCATTTTGTTTGAATGAAGATAATTTAGTTGATAATCAATTAAACAATGATGTTTGGTTGAATCCAAAAAACAATATTCGTCAGAAATGCCATTCCAAACGATTAAAGTATCTAAAGATGCTTTTTTAGTATGAAGTTCTTGAATTTTTTGATTCATTACTCGATGATAATAATGAGTGTTGACATAATCATAAAGTGAAAATTTCTTTTTCCATCCTTTTCGTAAAACCCAACTGAATTTTCGAGTTTTTATATAATTGTCTTCATCTTGCTCCTGACTATATGAAAAATGCAAATCTCGATTTTTAAAAACAGAATCTAAAACACAGTAATCTATTTCGTTACAATTATGACAACAACGCTTAAAATTTAAAGTATCTAAAGAATGATCATTCTTAATCGGTTGTCCTAATGCGGTTAAACTAAAAAGGAAAACTAAATAAGTAAGATATGTAAAGTTGTTTATTATCATAATCTATTATTCATACCTTGAACTTTTATACCTTTTTTCGGTCACCAGCACTCCAACATCATTCCAACGTTTATAGATTCCATCGGTATAATTGTTAAATAAAATGTATTGATACCCTAACCCTCCGTTTGATTTATAATAGGTACAAATGGTGGTGTCTTTTTTGAATTCGTAATGCCCAACTCGGTTGCCTTCCTCGTCATACATCATCCATTCTCCAACTTCAACTCCTTGCTTGTAGTACCGTTCTTCTGCAATGGATCCATTTTTATGGTAAAATATCCATTTACCTTCTGCTAGGTTATCGTCATTTACCTTGCCTGTTGCATAGATTTTTTGCTCTAAATCTCTAAAAACGATCGTGTCTAACTTGTTTTCATAATCTACGCGTTGGCAAGCTCGTTCATAGCAAATGTTGCAGTAGTCTTTGTCATAATTAAATTCATCATAACCACGCCAATAATCTTTTTTAATTTTAAAGTATTCAATAGATGCGTCAAAAAATTTAAATTTTTGGCTTAACAACAACGAAACAGGGATATTAGCAACTGGAGTGTTAGTTTTGGCATCAAGAGTTAAATGTAAAGCTTCTAAATTTTTGAATCGTTGAATACTAATTTCAGGAATAAATAAATTACCTCCAATTTTTTCGATTTTAAGAAACCTTAATTGGTCTGATAAATTATTTAATAAATTAGAAAGATAAATAGTTGCATAACTATAAACTAAACTGCTTACTCCAACTCCATCTTGTTGCATGATTTCCAACTCCAAACTTTTTAAGTTATTAAACGCTGAAAGGTAATTAGGAAGACTATCGAAAGGGTCTCTTATATAAACTCTTTCTACGTTTAATGATTGTTTTTTTTAGTATTTCATCGTACAATTTGGAATAAAAATAGAATGCATCAGAAAGACTGATTTCTTTTATTTTAAAATCATTAATATTGATTTTTTTAAATATGTTTATTTTAATATCATCAAATGATTTTGTTTTTAGATAACCAGAATAAGTATCTTCATCTATAGCTAGATGTTTAATTTTTCCAACTTTTTTATTGGTAATTTCTTCTTGTTCAAAAAACGCTGTATCGAATTTATTTTTGTACTTATCGTAATAAGGAGCTTCGCTTTCAGAAAAATTAAATCTGAATTCTTCAAAAAATGAAAAGTATTCATGCCAGTTTTCAAAACTACCTCTAAAATACAGATTACAACTCTCTTTAGGAATTGATACAAAAGGGTAATATACAAGATTGATGTAATAAAGCGAAGATGATTTCAATTTTTCACATGGAGTAAGTATAAATGTGGTATCCTTATCTTCAATATTTTCTTGAGAATGACCTATGGTATTCATCAAACATATGAATAAAACTAAAAATAGATGATATGTAAACTTATTTAAAACCATGTATTAATTTGTATGTTCAAAACGATTTTTATCCCAGTTTCGCTGGATTTGTAAATCCTGCGATTAATTTCCATCAAACTAAAATTAATCAATCTACACCTAACTTGCTAATTGTAAACGCAATTTTCGTTGGTTTAGTATTTATGTATGAATATATTTTGATTGATTTAAAGAAGAAATATCTTCATTACTGCTGTAAGATATAAAATCCAGTAAAGCGTATTTACTTATTTTTTGGAGCAGGATTAAAAATCCAGCTCAGCGGGGAGGCACTTCGTTGATACTAATGAGGTCTGAAAGTGCTGGATAGTATTTTTCTGTTGTAGGCATAATGATTTTTTAATAAAATATTGAGTGATATTTACAGTTTTTTTAAAAATGTCTTAATCTGAAAAAATATAATAAGCTCTTTCTATTACAAAATCACCAGATTTACCACTTATTTTAATTTGATAACTAATTGGACCGTCTTCAGAACATCGATCTTTTTTTATCGTCCCATCTTGGTTAGTGGAATAGCTTAGAATATAGAAACCATTTTCTCTTCTTAGATAACTACACCAACCTGTAGCAGAGAGATCTTTATGTAGAATGCTATCACAGAGATTTATTACATTTTGAATTGAAAATGTATAGTCTTTATCTTCGTATATAACTTCAGTAATTTTACCATTACTATTAAATATAAAAGTAGTGTCAATAGGAGTATTGTAAATGTATCTTCTTTGAAAAGTGCATTTATTAGTGTTTTTGTCAATTTCTTTAACCGATCTAATTTGACTGTTAATTTTATTTATTGTAATAAAATAATATTTAAGTTGATAATAATCAAGAAAATTAACAATTGAACTGTCATTAAGTTGAAAATTAATCATTAATGAATGAGATGTTTTTGTTTTAACAGACTTAATTATCATATTTTTATCTAAATTACATAAACGTCTTATTCTATAATTTGTACATGATAGAACAAGGGATAATAAAAAAAATAGTGAAAAAAATCTATTCATGATTACTTAATTAAAAATTGATTGAAATTTGATTCCCAACTCTTCTGCTACCTCATTCACATTGTTTCTAGCGAAACTTAATTCTACAGCCTTTGTTTTAAAAGACTTGTCATACTTTTTTCTTTCTGTTACCATACTTCTAAGTTTTAATCCTATCATATAGCTTAACTTATACTCCAATTAATTGAGAAGGTTCAAACTTGTTAATTTTCATAATCTACTATTCATACCTTGAGCTTTTATACCTTTTTTCTGTGACCAAGACTCCCACATCATTCCAACGCTTATAGATTCCATCGGTATAATTGTTAAATAAAATATATTGATACCCCAACCCTCCGGTTGATTTATAATAAGTGCAAATGGTAGTATCTTTTTTAAATTCGTAATGACCTACTCGATTGTCTTGCTCATCATACATCAACCATTCTCCAACTTCTACTCCTTGTTTGTAGTGACGTTCTTCTGCAATGGTTCCATTTTTATGGTAAAACAACCATTTTCCTTCTGCGAGATTATCGTCATTTACTTTACCTGTTGCATAGATTTTTTGCTCTAAATCTCTAAAAATGATCGTGTCTAACTTGTTTGCATAGTCTAAACGCTGACAAGTTCGTTCATAACAGAGGTTACAATAATCTTTGTCGTAAATAGGTGTTGGATATTTATAATCTATACTTTTAAAATATTCTATCGAAGCATTAAAAAATTTAAATTTTTGACTTAAAAGAAACGAAACAGGGATACTTGCAAATGGAGAAGCACTATTAGATTGAAGATTAAGATGTAAAGCTTCTAAATTTTTAAATCGCTGAATACTACTTTCTGGTATGAATAAATTCCCTCCTACAAAATCAACTTTAAAAAATCTTAATTCATCTGATAAATTTGAAAGTACTGTAGTTAAATAAATCGTAGAATAATTATTCCATAAACTTAAAACACCCAACCCATCGCCTTGAAATATTTCCAACTCCAAACTTTTTAAGTTTTTAAACGATGAAAGGTAATTAGGAAGACTATCGAAAGGGTCTCTTATATAAACTCTTTCTACGTTTAATGATTGATTTTTTAGTAATTCTTCATAGACTTTACTGTAAATTTTGGAAGCATCATTAAAAATTAATTCATTAATTTTAAAATCATTAATATTCAGTTTTTTAAATGAATTTATTTTTAGTGTACTATTTGACTGACAACCGTATCCAAATTTTTCAGATAAGAATAAGTTTTCAATATTTTTAATTTGTTTATAGGTATCTTTTTGCTTGTAGTAAGTAATTTCTCCAAAAGTAGTATCAATTAAATTTTTGTATTTATCATATTTTAACACTTCACTTTCAGGAAATTCACATTTTAAATCTATTGAATAATCAAAAATATCTTTACTGTGATAATAATATTCGGAAACAGTTAAAACACATCTTCGATGATAATTTACCAAACGGCTTAAAAAATAAGGATTATGAAGATAAACTTTAGAGTTACTTAAGAATAATACCTTATCACAAGATGTTTTGAAATTTAAACTATCAAAATGAACGGTATCGCTTTGACCGATACACATCTTATTTAATATCAAACAACTGATAACTACAAAAAATGGACGATATGAATATAATTTAAAGCGCATTATTCTCAATAAAAATTCTATTTTACTAAAAATACGTAAATAAATAAGATTTAGTATGTTAGTTGAGAAGAAAATGAAAAGAGGAAAGTGATGGAGCTTTTTCAAACTTTCAATTCAGATATACTCGTATTTGAAAAGGTTTTGCTAAAACAATGATCTATAAAATGAGTATCCGAAGTATCAATTATATTTTTCAGCTTCAACAAATCAAAGAATTAGCAAACCCAAAAATTCACTAATTTTAGCACCATGAACCTCACCGCCTTAAACCTTCCTCGTGCTCCTTTACGACTTTCGCGTAAAAACGAAGTGATTTCGGTATTTTGTGTGGTTCGTAAAAAGAATTTAGTACTGACCCCTGAGGAATGGGTACGTCAACACATCATCCATTACCTCATTCATCAATTAGCGACACCAGTAGGACTTATCTCTTCCGAAGCAGGGATTAAGGTGAACACATTAGATCGACGTTGTGATATCTTGGTGTATGGCAACGACAAAAAAATAAAAGTATTAGTGGAATGTAAGGCACCTGAAATTGCAATTAACGAGAAAGTATTACATCAAATTGCGCAATATAATTCTAAAATACAGGCAGATTATTTATGGTTGAGCAATGGGATACACCATAAATTTTATTTTCTAGATAGATCCCAGCACAAATTAGTAGAACTAGAAGGATTGCCAACGTATAGTGAGATGTGATTCATCCTATAGACATTAAGGCAATTCTTTCGTAGCGTATAGATTAAAATTCATTGAGTATGTTAAACAAAAAAGCCACCTGAAGGTGGCTTTAAATTATTCTGCTTTTTTTCCTTTTGAACAACATGAAGATTTTTTATCTTTCTTGTCACATTTTTTTGCGTCTTTATCGCATTTTTTAGAATCTTTATCACACTTCTTTTCGTCAGAAGCGCAACATTTCTTTTTGCAATCTTTTTCGCATTTCTTATCGTCTTCTTTTCTTGTTTCTTGTTGATCAACCGAAGTGGAAGCAAATACAGGCAAAGACACTACGCCCATCATTGCTACTACAGATAAACTTAAAATTAATTTTTTCATACGAATGGTTTTTGGTTATATTAAAGGTAATTAATCTTTTGTTAATTCTCCAATTTTAGTTATTCGTCCTTTGACAACATCCCCAATTTTAACATTAATTGGAGTTCCTAAAGGTAAAAATAAATCGATACGGGAACCAAATTTAATAAAGCCATACTCTGACCCCGTAGTTACTTGTTGTCCTTCTTCTACATAATAACAAATACGACGAGCTACAGCACCCGCAATTTGACGGAAAAGTACTTCTTTACCTGAGGCATGTTGCGTTACAACCGTAGAACGTTCATTGTCGGTAGAACTTTTCGGATGCCATGCTACTAAAAACAAACCTTTATGGTACTTTACATATTTAATAATCCCTGAAATAGGATTAAAGTTTGCGTGAACGTTCAAAGGCGACATAAAAATAGAAACTTGAATACGTCGATCTTTAAAATATTCATTTTCTTCTGTTTCTTCAATTACAACTACTTTGCCATCTGCAGGACAAAGAATATCATTTTCTCCAAAAACAGGTGTAATGTTAGGCACTCTAAAAAATTGTACCACTAAATACATCATCACAAGTTCCGCAATGGTTAACAAAGCATACAACCATGACCAACCTAAAGATTGGTATAAAAAATAATTTCCTACGTGAACACCTGACAATAACAAAAATGCAATTGCCATAATTAAATAACCTTCTCTGTGTAATTTCATTGTATAAATTTTGTGCAAAAATAATAAGAATTAAGGAATAAGCGAACTTCCTGTATTTGTTAGAAATATAAACTCCAAATTGTCCACCAGCAGAAGAAAAAAGGAATCGTAAATAATGCTGCATCAAATCTATCTAGAATACCTCCATGCCCAGGAAGTATATTGCCCGAATCTTTGATATTTAAACTTCGTTTGAACAACGATTCTAACAAATCACCAAAAATAGCACCTGGTACCACAATCATTGCTGCAGGCAACCAAAAGTACGCTCCTCTTTCAACATCATAATAACCAATTAACAATCCAATAGCTAATGTAAGTATCACTCCACCAATGGTACCCTCCCAGGTTTTTTTAGGGGAAATTCGTTCAAACAATTTTGTTTTTCCAAAAAATCTACCGGATAAATATGCGAAAGTATCGTTTGACCAAATCAACACATACATCCCTACAAGTGTGTAACCACCAAATTCATTATCCTTTGAACGAATATATACTGTTAAGAAAAAAGGAATCACCAAATAGAAAAAACCAAATAATTGAATACCCAAATTGACCAAAGGATTCGTTTTTTTACGCCATAATTCGGTCATCATTAACAATAATAAAATTGGGATAATTAAAGCACCAACTAATTTAGTATCTATTTTAAAAAACAAACTAGAAAGTAATAAGCCATATATTACAATGGAAACGAGAACCGGTACCCCCCATTTTAGTTGAACAATTTTATTTTCTTTGAATAGTTTGAAATATTCAATAAGGCCGAGCATCAAAAAAGCAGAAAAAACACCTACCGTTGTATAACTTCCAAATATAATCGAAGCAATTATTAAAGCGACAAATAATGCTCCTGTGATTGCTCTTTGTAAAATATTACTCATGTATAAAAAATAAAAAACCATACTTGATTTACAAGTATGGTTGGATGTCAAAAATTACTAATTATTCTGCGCTTGCAGTTTCAGTTGTATTGTTTTCCTCAGATTCAGAAACAATTACTTCTTCTTCTAATGTATTTGAACTTTCTTCTGTTTGAGCTTGTGCCTCTTCTTTCGCAGGCTCAATAACAACTTGTTCCGTTTTTATCTCTACCTCTTCTTCTTTTTCCCATTGACGTTTTCCGAAAATTTCCTCTAAATCTTCTTTGAAAATCACTTCGTGTTCTAATAATTTATCCGCTAAAGCAGTTAGTTTATCTTGATTTTCACGTAAAATTTGTAAAGCACGTTGGTATTGTGTTTCAATAATGATACTCACCTCTTCATCAATCGTTTTTGCGGTATCTTCCGAATATGGTTTTGTGAATGAGTCACGCCCTTGCGAATCGTAATAGGAAATATTTCCAACTTTTTTATTCAAGCCATAAATGGTTACCATTGCATATGCTTGTTTTGTAACTTTCTCTAGATCACTTAACGCACCAGTAGATATTTTTCCGAAGATTAACTCTTCTGCAGCTCTACCTCCTAACGCAGTACAGATTTCGTCTGTAATTTGTTCGGTAGTAGTTATACTGCGTTCTTCTGGTAAATACCATGCCGCACCTAAAGATCTTCCACGTGGTACAATTGTCACTTTAACCAAAGGCGAAGCATATTCTAACAACCAAGAGGTAGTAGCATGTCCAGCTTCATGGAATGCAATAGAACGTTTTTCTGTTTTTGTAATGATTTTATTTTTCTTTTCTAAACCACCAACAATACGATCCACAGCATCCAAGAAATCTTGTTTCTCTACGCTTGTTTTTCCATTTCTTGCGGCAATCAATGCTGCTTCATTACACAAGTTTGCGATATCTGCACCAGAGAAACCTGGTGTTTGTTTCGCTAAAAATTCGATATCCAATGCTTCGTGTAATTTCAATGGTTTTAAATGCACATTGAAAATCGCTTTACGTTCGTTGATATCTGGCATGTCCACATAAATCTGACGATCAAAGCGACCAGCACGCATCAATGCACTATCTAATACATCTGCACGGTTGGTTGCAGCAAGAATAATAACGCCTGAATTTGTTCCAAAACCATCCATTTCTGTCAAGAGTTGGTTTAACGTATTTTCTCGTTCGTCATTCGAACTAAAACCATTACTTTTTCCTCGCGCGCGACCAATTGCATCAATTTCATCAATAAATATAATTGCTGGCGCTTTTTCTTTTGCTTGTTTAAATAAATCACGAACACGTGAAGCTCCTACTCCAACAAACATTTCCACGAAATCAGAACCAGACAAAGAAAAGAAAGGAACTTTCGCTTCTCCCGCTACCGCTTTTGCTAACAAAGTTTTACCTGTTCCTGGAGGTCCTACTAATAAAGCACCTTTTGGAATTTTAGCACCTAAATCGGTATATCTTTTAGGGTTTTTTAAGAATTCTACAATTTCTTGAATTTCTTCTTTCGCACCGGTAAGTCCAGCAACATCTTCAAAAGTAGTATTCGTAGATTTTCCTTTATCATACAATTGTGCACGTGATTTTCCGATATTGAAAATTTGACCACCGCCTCCAGCGCCACCGCCCATACGACGCATTACAAACATCCATATTGCGATTAAAACAATAATTGGCAACAAGAACCCTACAATACTTCCAAAATAATCCGTCTCGGTAACAGACTGATAGTTGATTGGAGATTTATGCCTTGTCTGTAAATCTTTGTTTTTGTTAATTAATTGTTGTTCAAAAACACCTGCGTCCGAAATAGAAAATGAAAAAATTTGTTTCTTTTCTGCAACGATTGAATTACTCGGACGAGCAGTTGTCTCTTGCATTTTTTTTAAATTAGCATTTGGCGCAGTAGCCAAAAACTCTTTTCCTTTAGAGGTAATTGAAAAATCAATATGGTCTCTATTTACAATGTGAACATTCGCTACATATCCTGAATCTGCTAATTGATTAAAAGCTGCACGTACATCGTACGAAACATCTTTTTTTCCGCTCATCCACATCTGAAGTGCGATTAAAGACACAGCAATAATAGAGTATATCCAATAAATATTAAAGCCCGGCTTCTTTTTAGAATCGTTATTTGGTGTTGTCATAATAAATATGCGTAATTAGTCTATATTAGGAATATCTGTACGAACGGCATCCGCCCATAAATCTTCTAAATCGTAAAAAGAACGAGCGTCTTTGTAGAAAATATGTGCAACCACACTGACATAATCCAGTAATACCCATTCAGAACCTCCTTTACCTTCTGTACCCCATGGTCTTTCCTCCAATTCTTTACGAACGTGGCGCATAGTTGTACTTTGAATACCATCTACATGAACTGTTGAATCCCCTGAACAAATCACAAAGAAATCAGCAACTCTACTTACAATACCTCTTAAATCAAGTACTGTAATATCTTTTGCTTTATTTTCTTGCATTCCCTCCACAATTGTGTCACACAACACCTTTGTATCTATATCTTTTGCTACTTTATACATTCTTTCTTTTTATGAACTTACAAAACTAATTAAATTTTAATTTTACGACACTATTAAATTATAATTACCAATGATCGGAAATCAAATAATCCACTTAAATCGTGTGGATTCTACAAGCAATTATGTTGCCACACTCATTTCTGAAGGTAAAGCACGACATGGAATGGTAATTTTGGCAGAAAACCAAACGAATGGCAGAGGTCAACGCGGTGCGGTTTGGCAGTCAGAATCCTCCAAAAATTTAATATTATCCTTTTACCTGGAACATGCCGACTTACAAATTCACCAACAAGAAGCATTAACGCATTTTACAAGTCTAGCGATACAAACCTGTTTATTGAAACTTGGTATTAACAGTGACATAAAATGGCCAAACGACCTCTTGGTTTCCTCTAAAAAAATTGCTGGAATCTTGATTGAAAATCAATTACGTGGGAGCAAAATAACTAGTTCCATTATTGGTATTGGATTGAATGTATTACAAACTGAATTTGAATTCTCTGGAAGTACAAGTGTTTTTTCTATTTTAAATGCACCAATAAACAAAGAAACAGTATTGAAATTACTTCTAATCGAACTAAACAATACTTATAACCAATTGGTGAATAAAGAATTTGCACAACTAAAAGAAAATTATCTAAAAAACCTTTGGTTGCTTGGTGTAGAAACTACTTTTGAACGTGACAACACATTACTACAAGGAATTATTCGTGGAACAGATGCATTTGGAAGATTAGAAGTCGAAGTAGCAGGTGAAATTGAAACATACGACCTCAAGGAGATAAAATTTACCCTTCGAAATGAACTTTAATATTTTCTGTCATTGTGTTAAATAAATTCTTTAATGGTTTTTCTGCTAAAAACTGAATTGTTTTACTCATTTTCCCATCAAAAAACAATTGTCCCTTAGTCCCTTCAGAGGTTTCTGACAACCTTACAGACAAGGTAAAAGGAAATGGTGACTTTGGTCCAGAAACAAGATTTATTTCTTTATTTTCGACCGTATTATCCAACACTAATGGAATAATTATTCCACCTTGAATTTTAAAGGAACAGTCTGTAGATGTCGCTGTCCAAGCAGAAATTTTATCTTGTGGCAATAAATAATTCAGATTTTCGATGTTTTTCAAAAAGTCGAAAACCACAGAGATTGGTTGATGAACAGACGCAGGTATACTTTCTATAATCATTAATTAGACCAATTACTTGGATCTTCTCTCCAATTTTTCAGTGATTCAAGATCATCTTTCGTAATAAAATCATGTTTCAAAGCCTCTTCCATCAAGAAATCATAATTTGTCAAAGTTTCAAAAGGACATTTCGCATTTTTAAAATTTTGAATTGCTACATCAAAACCATAACTAAAAATCGCAACTAATCCTTTGACTTCACAGCCTCCAGCACGTAAAGCTTCTACTGCTTGCAAACTACTTCCGCCAGTAGAAATCAAATCCTCTATCACTACAATTTTTTGGCCTGCTTCAAAATCTCCTTCAATTTGGTTTCCTAAACCATGTGCTTTTGGAGAAGTACGAACATAAATAAATGGTACACCTAATTCTTGTGCTACTAATGCACCTTGCGCAATCCCACCTGTTGCTACACCTGCGATTGCATCTGGTTTACCAAACTTATCCAAAATAACTTCCGCATACGATTGACGTATGAATGTACGAATTGTAGGATAGGATAATGTTTTTCTATTATCACAATAAATAGGCGACTTCCAACCAGAAGCCCAAGTGAATGGATTTGCAGGCTGTAATTTAATTGCTTTAATTTGCAGTAAAAATTCGGCAACTTTTAGTGCCCTGTCGTTATTTAAAATCATAACCGCAAATGTATAAAGTTTTTATTCAAAATCGACCAATCTTTTTTATTTCTGCTAAGGAAATTGAAAAATATGACGGAATTTTCGTAAAAGAGAAGTTCGCAATCACTGATAAAGTGGAACTTACAGAATTATTAACAAATTTACCTACGCATCTTTTTTTACATATTATCTGTGAAAATCCAGAGGTAACACTATCTCTTTTCTTTGAAAATTACCAAAAAATTGAAGCAGCTGGTGGTATTGTTAAGCGAAAAGAGAAATACCTATTTATCAAACGCAATGGACTTTGGGATATCCCAAAAGGTAAACTGGAATCAGATGAGACTCCTGAGATAGGAGCATTACGTGAAATTGAAGAAGAATGTGGAATTACAAACTTTCAATTAACAGAGCATATAATAACTACCTACCACACCTATGCGTATAAAGGAATTCCAACACTAAAAAAAACCTATTGGTATGGATTTGAATACGATGGTCCAAAAAAAGGAATACCGCAAACCGAAGAAGGAATAACTAAAATTGCATGGAAAAAGAAAGAAGATTTAAATAAAATATTAGAAAACACGTATGCATCAATTGCTGATGTGATTTACTCGTATTTTGATTAGCAACCATTATTAACTTTTTTTGTCTATTTAACGATTGTTTGAATTAATAAAAATTGTAAACTTGTAAAAAAATTAAAACTATGAAAATTTTATTCTCCTCTTTACTATTATTTATCGGAAGTGTTTCTTTCGTAGGTGCTCAAGATCATGATCACAATGATCCAAACCATAAACACACGGAAGCAACGAAAGATAAAAAAGCGAAAAAGAAAAAAGACCCTATTTCTTTCAAAACATTAACTATCGAAAGAAATGATATTCCTTATGGATCGGATGAAACTTTTTCTTTTGAATTTAAAAACACGGGTAAAGAGCCAATTATTGTTAGTAACGTACAAACAAGTTGTGGTTGTACTAAAGCAAAATCTCCTGAGGCACCTGTTGCGCCTAAAAAATCAGCTGAAATTGCAGTAAAATATGACACTAAACGTGTTGGTCCATTTACAAAAACAATTACTGTAACTACAAACGTAACTGAACCAATTATTTTAACTATCAAAGGAACTGTTAAAGCTGCCGAAGAAAATAAGGTTGCCCCTTCCACTAAAAGTGCTGAATAATAACTATTGTACCAAACAAAAAAAGACGCTATAAAGCGTCTTTTTTTGTTTGGTACAATAGTATAAATACTGATTACATTTTTTGTGGAGATTCAATTCCTAAAAGGGATAGTGAATCCACAATTACTTTAGATACGTTTCTACTTATTACTAATCGTAAGTCGCGCACACTTTTATCTTCTTCAATCAACATAGGTACGGATTGGTAAAAATGATTAAACGATTTTACTAATTCATAGCAATAGTTAGCAATTAAAGCAGGTGAGTACGAATTCCCTGCTTCTTGAACAACAGATGGATATTGAGCTAAAACTTTGATTAATTCTTTCTCTTCATTTCCTAACAACGCAGTATCGTATTTTTCTATTTCTCCTGCTTTAGTTAATAAGGAATTAATTCGCGCATGCGCATATTGAATAAAAGGTCCAGTATTTCCAGTTAACTCAATTGATTCCTCTGGATTAAACATCATGCGTTTTTTTGGATCCACTTTAAGTAAATAATACTTTAAGCCTCCCATTCCAATTTGTTTAAAAAGTATTTCCTTTTGCTCAGTAGACATTCCTTCTAGGTGACCACGTTCCGAAGTCATTTCTTTGGCGCTTTGAACAACTTCTGCCATTAATTCATCTGCATCTACTACGGTACCTTCTCTAGACTTCATTTTACCAGATGGTAAATCCACCATCCCATAGGAAAGGTGAAAACACTTATCTGCCCAATTATACCCTAATTTTTTCAACACTAAAAACAGCACCTTAAAGTGATAATCCTGCTCATTTCCAACCGTATACACTACCCCTTCCAAATCTGGATAATCTTTTTTACGATCTAAAGCTGTACCTAGATCTTGTGTCATATATACTGCTGTACCATCCCCTCTAAGAAGTAACTTTTCATCCATCCCTTCAGCTGTCAAATCTACCCAAACAGAACCATCGTCTTTTTTATAAAATACACCTTTGGATAATCCTTCACTTACTAAATCTTTCCCGAGTAAATAGGTTTCGGATTCATAGTACAAACGATCAAAATTAACCCCCATTGCTTCGTAGGTTGATTTAAAACCATCGTACACCCAACCATTCATCGTTGACCAAAGTAAATAGGTTTGTGGATCACGTGCTTCCCATTTCACAAGCATCTCTTTCGCATCACGTAATAAAGAAGTTTCATTTTTTGCTAAATCCTTTATTTTAGCATCTATATCCAATTGAGCTTTTTCCTCTTTTCCAACTTTCGCTTCTACAAATTTTTGGTATTGATCTATAGTATGTGATGAAAATCCATCAAAATTTTGAGATTCCCATTTTGCAATGATTTCTTTTGCTTCTTTATTAAATTCTTGATCAAAAACTACATAGTATTTCCCAACTAACTTATCCCCTTTTAACCCTGTGTTTTCAGGAGTTTCTCGATCTCCATTCGCATTTATCGGAGAAAAACGCTCCCAAGCCAACATACTTTTACAAATATGAATTCCGCGATCGTTTATAATTTGTGTTTTGATTACTTTATGTCCGTTTGCTTTTAAGATTTCAGCAACAGAATATCCTAAAAAATTATTTCGTAAATGCCCTAAATGCAGTGGTTTGTTGGTGTTAGGAGAAGAATATTCGACTAAAATAGTTCCTTTAGAATCAACTGTAGCGCGACCAAAAGTTTCTTCAGCATCCATTGAGTGCAATTTATTTTTCCAATACTCCGCATCCAAACTTAAATTTAAGAACCCTTGAACTACATTATAACTTTGTATTTCTGAAATATTTGATTGTATAAACTCACCAATTTTAGTTGCAGCATCAATAGGTGACGATTTTAAAAGCTTTGCAAAAGGAAAAACCACCAAGGTTAAATCCCCTTCAAACTCTTTTCGAGTCAATTGAAACTGTACAGATTTCTCTTCGATGTGTGTCCCGAATAAAAATTCAGATTTTTCAAGTAACAATTGTTTTATTTTGTTTTCCATAATTATTTTGTAATGGTAGCTACCAATTTTTCAACCAACCCAAAAGCGACCTCCGCCATTTCGTTTTTCTTGTCGTCTAAACATGGATTAATTTCCACAAATTCGACACAACATACTTTTTTACTTTGTAATAAGCCTTGCATAATGGCATCTGCTTCTTCTGGGAATAAGCCATCTTTTACTGGCGTACCGGTACCATGTGAAGTTACTATAGGATCCATTGAATCTACATCGAATGAAATATAAATTAAATCACAATGCGCTAGTCTTTTTAAGATTTCATCGGCAATTACTTTGGAAGTTTTTGTTCTAACTTCAGCAACAGAATAATTTTTAATTCCTAATCGTTCAATGATTGCATCTTCCTGTGCTTCTGTATCGCGCACCGAAACAAACACCAAATCTTCCGGAGCAATTTTTGGAACAATTCCATGTAAATTCTTTAGTTCCTCCCACAATGTTTTTTCTTCCTCTGAGATGTCATTTACTTTGCAAGGTAAATTATCTTCATTTAGCGAAGTGGAAAGTGGCATACCATGCATATTTCCGGATGGTGTTGTATACGGAGAATGAATATCCCCATGTGCGTCGATCCAAACCACCCCTAGTTTTTTATCTGGAAAAGCATGACGAATTGCAGCGATTGTGCCACCCGCAGAACCGTGATCACCAGACAATAAAAAAGGGAAATTATTACTTCTGTATATCTCGGAAAGGTGTTTATCCAAGCCTTTAAAAACAGTTAATAATCCATCGATGTTTTTGGCATATTGAAAAGTAGCATCTTTATCTAATAAGTTGTTACAATCTTCCATGCAAACAACAGGAGATTGACCAAAAAGCGTACTTCTATTTTTACGAGCAGCAGTAATTAAAGCAAATGGACCCAAAGAAGCACCACGTGTACCTGCTGTAATTTCGGATGGATTTAGGAGAAAAGTTATATCTTTATACATAAATTCAAGAATACTATATTCACAAAAATAATACATATCCCTGAATACCTCACACTTTATGAAATTCATCTTATTATTTTCAGCCCTACTCTGCTTCCTACCGACAAACGCTCAAACATTTAAACCGTTTGTAGGAGAAATGACATACAGCGTCGAATTAATTCACCCTGAATCCAAAAAACCTAAACTTATTTCATTCACTACCATCTTCACGAATGACACATTAGTCAGAACCGAAAGTGAGAACTTAGCATTAGGTAAACAAACATTAATTCGTCATTTAATCCTTTCCAAACAATATGTATTACTAGAGTATCAAGATAAAAAATACGCTATTCAACAAACGATAACAAAAGACACATCAACATCTAAATACGTATTTACAACATGTCGAGGATATAAGCGATTTTGCGGAATTAAGGCAAAAAAAATCATGGTAAACCATCCTAATTTTAAAGTTCCGATAGCGATGTATTATGCAAAAACAATTAGCCCAAAATATCTTGGTGTACTTCCTGGAATCGAGGGATTACCTTTAAAATATTACATACAAACAGAAGACGGCTTGCTTTGTTATACCCTTAGGTCATTTAAAGAAAAAGCAATTCCTAATGGACTTTTTAACGTAAGTAAAGCGTATGAAAAAATTTCCTTTCCAGACTTTCTCGAACGTATTAGTAAATAAGCATGTTACAAACTAACATTTCGGTGTTTATACTTCTTATAGAATCTCCTATTTTAAGCATATCCAGATAGTATCTTCGTAGGATAGTTTACACGAAGATATGTCATTAGAAAATCAATATATACAAAGAGGTCAGGAAGAAACAATTCCTGAAACACCAAAAAAAACAAAGAAAAACAGTTCCAAAGTAGAAAATCAAACTACTTCCGAAAAGACTTCCGTTATTGAAAAATTTTCACAACGTTGGGATAAAAAACGTGCTTCTACCATTACTGGTGCATTATTAATTTGTCTTTCATTTTATTGTCTTCTTGCTTGTGTTTCTTACCTATTCACTTGGCAAGTGGATCAGAACAGAATTATAGGCAAAGGTTTTATCTCTTTTATTTTTGAATCTAACGTACAACAAGTTGCTAACTGGAATGGTAAATTAGGAGCATGGATCTCTCACACACTCATTTTTAACGGATTCGGTATTGCATCATTTGTAATTCCTTTTTTAATTTTCCTTTATGGCTTAAAATTATTAGCAAACATTCAGTTTTTACCAATTAAAAAAACCACTTCTAAATCGATCGTTTGGATGGTTTGGTCCTCCATTTTTTTAGGTTATTTTGCGAATTACATCAATTTTGTAGGTGGTTCATTTGGTTATTACATCAATCATTGGTTACGTTACACGATTGGAGAAATAGGTACGTTTGTATTTATTTTAGTGCTTTTATATATTGTTTTAGTCATCCTACACAATCCAAATTTTCAAGAAATGTTTGCTAATTTAATTACACATTTCACCAAAGAGGATACTGATGAAGAAGAAACACAGGAAGAAGAAGAATACGAGAATAAATTACGTATCAAACATACAGTAACACCAGATGATCTTCACATAATTAACCCCATTAAAGATGAAGATATTCAAAATGAATTTATTAGTAAACCGGTACTTTTTGATGAGGATGAAGCATTCGAAACGGTTACTCCAATTAATGTAAAACAAGATATTCCGAACAATATCATCCAGGAAATTGAAGATGATTTTGAGACACTTTCGCAACCAATCGCACCAATTTCAGCCATTGAGAACGATGATTTCATCATAGAAATACCTGAAAACACTTTTACACCTGTAACAACTGAACATCCATCCACGCTTGAAATTGCAGATGATTTTCAAGTAGATATTCCTCAAAGTGAGGAAGTATTGTCGGAAGAAGAAACAGATGATTTACGAAAAGAATATGGTGATTACGATCCTACACTCGAACTGTCCGGATACATGCTTCCATCCATCGATTTGTTGCGTGATTGGGGAAATACAGAAGTAAGTATCAATAAACAAGAATTAGAAGATAACAAAAACCGTATTGTAGAAACATTATCTCATTATAAAATAGATATTGCTAAAATTAAAGCAACTGTTGGTCCAACTGTAACGCTTTACGAGATTATTCCTGCGCCAGGTGTACGTATATCTAAAATTAAAAATCTAGAAGACGATATTGCATTAAGTTTATCTGCATTAGGAATTCGTATTATTGCACCAATTCCTGGAAAAGGAACGATTGGTATCGAAGTACCAAATAGTAATCCTCAAATGGTTTCGATGCGTTCATTAATTGCGTCGGAGAAATTTCAAAATTCAGACTTTGAATTACCCGTTGTATTAGGAAAAACTATTACCAATGAAACGTATACGTTTGATTTAACAAAAATGCCTCACTTATTAGTTGCAGGTTCTACAGGTCAAGGTAAATCGGTAGGATTAAATGCGATACTAATTTCGATATTATATAAAAAGCATCCTGCACAAGTTAAATTTGTATTGATAGATCCAAAGAAAGTGGAATTAACACTTTACAATAAAATAGAGCGTCACTTTTTAGCAAAATTACCAGGAGAAGAAGATGCGATAATTACAGATACTTCCAAAGTAGTTGCAACGTTAAACTCCTTATGTATTGAAATGGATGAACGTTACGAATTATTGAAAGATGCAGGAGTTCGTACGATAAAAGAATACAACACTAAATTTATTGCACGAAGATTAAACCCTGAAAAAGGGCATAGATACTTACCATATATTGTGGTACTAATTGATGAGTTTGCAGATTTAATTATGACCGCAGGTAAAGAAGTCGAACATCCAATTGCACGTATCGCTCAGTTAGCAAGAGCAATTGGTATACATTTAATTGTTGCTACGCAAAGACCATCTGTAAACGTTATTACAGGTATGATTAAAGCGAATTTCCCTGCTCGTATTGCTTTCCGTGTACTTTCAAAAATAGATTCTCGTACTATTTTAGATTCTTCTGGTGCCGATCAATTAATCGGTCGTGGAGATATGTTAATTTCTACAGGTCAAGACATGATTCGTTTGCAATGTGGATTCGTAGATACACCTGAAGTAGAAGAAATCTGTGCGTTCATCGGAAATCAACGCGCTTATCCAGACGCATTATTGTTACCGGAATATGTTGGTGAGGGTGCAGAATCTAAAGAATTTGATTTAGGAGATATAGACCCAATGTTTGCGGATGCAGCTCGAATTGTAGTGATGCATCAGCAAGGTTCAGCAAGTTTATTGCAGCGTAAATTAAAATTAGGTTATAATCGTGCTGGTAGAATTGTAGATCAATTGGAAGCATTCAATATAATTGGAGCATTTCAAGGAAGTAAAGCAAGAGAAGTTTTATTTTCTGATATAGAATCACTTGAAGAGTTCTTGAAAGTTAAAGGGTTATTCTAAGTAGGTTTAATCATTTTTTAATGAAAATGTTGAGTTACTTTATTTAAAGTATATAATTAATATTTTAACACTTCGAGAACATACGTGTTTCATACCCAATATACTCATTTCCAATCTTTAGAATATAAATTCCAGAAGGCATCAACGAAAATTCATTTTTAATGGAATTTTCTCCTTTTTCGACTTGAATATTATCTTTATAAATTACTTCACCAGCAGGATTGAAAATGGTTAATTGAACCAAATCATTTATTTCCGATACATAATTGAACTGAAGAAAATTGTAAGAAATTGGATTTGGTGAAACTTGAAGTTTATTATATTCTTCCTGAATATACTTAACAGAAACCATATCTGAATAAGCATAGTTACCATCGAAATCGGTTTGTTTTAATCGATAGTAACTGATACCATCGATTGGATTGTAATCAAAAACAGTATACCTTGTATTAGATTTACTTTCCTTACTTCCTTTTTTTGTGCAAAGTAGTTCAAATATTTGTCCATCCTTTGAGCGTTCCACTGTAAAAAAATCATTATTGTATTCCGAAGCAGTTTGCCATTCCAATCTAACTCTATGTAATTCAGGAATAGCGTTAAAATACACTAAGCGAATGGGTAATGCATTAACATCCTCCACAACAAAAGGAGAAAAGGATGTAAGGTTTAATCTAGATTGACTAAAAGTATTTTCATCTTGCGTTTTTGCGGTAATTTCTTCCGCATTGTAATCCCAAGAAACACCATTGAAATGACCAATATTACAATTTAAACGCGAAAAATTCGTTTGTTCACGTGCACTTGTCCACTGTAACGTTATATCTGCTAAATAACCTTCCCTACTTGCAGAAAGAAACCAAGTTCTATCCACACCGTGATCTAATTTTGGATTTCCACTATACCCATAAGCTAATCTTTCTTTCCCCATACGCACACTAAAATCATTCGTGAGACCTTTATTGACAATTCTACAGGGAGTAAAATCAAATTTGTTCGGAGAAAAGCCTACTGGAAATGTTTGAACTTCCAAATCGGAATCTACTCCAATCTGTTTTCGAGTTAATTTTCCTACATCATTCGTAACTACAAAACTAGTATTCTTATACCCTTCGATGGTAGCAGTTGTATCGATTTCTAAATCAAACTTTTCTAAGATCAAATATGCATCTAACACCAACTTATTCTTCACGTTGATATTACCCGCTAAATGCACAATTGCATCAATCGTTAAATTGTAAAAATCATTCTTCGTTGAACAAAACATGGAAGTGTTTTCACCAGTCATTATCACAGTATTTTGACTAGCAATAAATTCCGCTCCACTATTTTTCCAATTACCATTCGTTTTAATAGTATAACCCTTTGCATCCAATACACCTCCAATTAATTCTATATCACCATTTAAGACTTCAAGCGGTGCCGCTAATTGAATTTTACCTTTTAATAATTTCATCCAACCAACATATGTGTTTGTTTTCGTTAAAATTAAATCCCCAACACCATCTTTTATGACATTCCCAGCCCCAGAGATTAAACCACATTTTACAGTTCCATGTACATCTAAAATTAAGTTAGACGCATTTTGTAATACACAATTTGAAAGATTTACACTCCCTTCTGAAACTTTAATTCGAGCATTTTTAGAATTCAAAATTATACTACCATTCCAAGAGTTTTCTCCTCCTAGGTTTAGTATTACATCTATTTCTGAATTTAAATTTTCTTGAATCCACAATGAATCTTGAATAAAAACTCCATCCTGCAATACTATTGTTGCTCCTGATTTAATTTCAACTCCACCCTCTTTTAAACCAAATCCACCTGAATGTTGCACATTTATAACTCCTTCATTAATAATTGTTTTACCAGAAAATAAATTTTTATTTTTAAGAAAAAGGGTGCCCTTTCCTTTTTTACATATACCTCCTGAACCGACAATCGGAACCTCTTGAATATATATGGAAGTGTCCCCATCCAACGTAAGATGAAATTCTCCAATTGAAAAACCTCCAAAAAAAACTATGTTTCCATTTCCAGAAGTATTTAACGTTGCATCCGCATTTAAAACTATCGGGATAGCACAATTTGTCGTTTTTTCCGAAGTATTGAGTATCACACCAGAATTAGCAATTCCATCTCCTTTTACTTGAATATTTTTCCAATCCAATATAGTTTGTCCATTTAAATCTAACACCCCACCTGAATCGATGCTAACCGAACTTTTTTTATTACCTATCCAGTTTGAATAAAGTTGGTACCTATGTCCTGTTTGTATAATATATGTACTTTCTTCTTGCTTAAAATCTAAAGGAAAAATACCTGAAGCATCTTTTTTCGTATTCCAATTTTTCAAATCATCAGCAACAAGATTATCCACTTCACTTATAGAATAAAACACATTTATTGGACCTTCGTAACAGCCCATAGAATTGCCTAAAGTTCCTCTTTTGACACCATTTATATCTTCCATACAATCTGATTCTTGTCGTAAATCTACAGCAGGAATAAATTTTAAAACATCTTTTGAAGCTCCATCCGAAGTAAATAAAAAAGGCAATAAAGACACCTTACAGTATTGATTATCATTCGAATTCATAATCGAAAAACAATTGCTTAAAGTTATATCTGTATGCATAAATATAAACTTTTCAGAAGATGGCGCTATAAAATAATTATTTCTAAAAATTTGCTTGGGTAAACTGTTTGAATTAGTAAAATAAGCATAATGACCTCCACTACCGCCAATACGTGCATTTTGAAAAATATTATTAAGAAACACAAAATTTGCGGTTGGAATAGATATGTTTTGATTTAAGACAATTGAATTTTGGTTACCTAGACGGAGAGTGCCTCCAATTGTTACTGAGTTATAAAAAACACTAACAGTATTTGTATTATTACTATTGGTAAAATGTAAACCATATAACGTAATGGGATTATAAAAAGTACTATCCCCATCTGAGTTATTAATGGAAATAAAATTATTTATAATTCTTTGAAAGGCTGCAAACACATATAATCCATAAATTGTAGAAGCATCCGAATTTAAATTAAATAGATTTCGAATCTTATTTTTCTTGATTACACTAGTAGACAAAGAATGATTAGCAAAAAAAATCCCGAAAATTTCACTCGAAAAAAATCCCGAATTTGAACAACCTATTTTATCTATTAAGTTTTCTGTTAAATTAATAGTAGATTTTAAACCACCGCCAATAACTATTCCGCTAACTACATAGTCAATACCTTCTTTGCAATTTATAGTTGATATATTATTATTTTCAAGATGACAATTGGAACAACTAGAACTAATTACAATTCCACCATGATTATTTATCACATTCGCATTGAACGAATTACATTTAGACCTTGATAAAATAAGAATCGAGTTTGTATTCTGACATCCGATTAAATTTGAAGATATTACTGATTTTCCAGTAGTATTATTTAAGTAAATACCTTTAAAATAACCATTATTAATCTGGAATGCAAGTATCCTATTAGAATCAATACAGTTATTACTACC
Organism: Flavobacteriia bacterium; assembly: GCA_947446925.1. GTDB lineage: Bacteria > Bacteroidota > Bacteroidia > Flavobacteriales_D > Crocinitomicaceae > CANHVK01. The sequence continues at coordinate 39,082 of CANFHU010000002.1, read as the reverse complement.
AGCATCTTGATAGATACCTACGCTTAGAGCACCCAAATTCTCACCATTTTGAGCCATGTTTCCTAAAAATGCTATCGCATTCCGTGATATGGAAAGATTAGAAGTTTTGGATATATTATAAATTCCATATATTTGAGAAGTTCCGAAACCATAAACAGTACAATTTAATATTTCGTTATCGATAATGATTTGTTCTCCTAAATTTGCATTGTTTATACCATAAAAAACACAACTAGCATTTCCGGTTTCAGCACCTCCAATTTGAATCGAACTTGAATAGATCCAACTACCAATTTTATTGTTTTTGATAAAACAATCTCCATTTCCGAGGGTACGGATTCCATAAAAAACAGAGCCTTTAGTTATACTATTTATAGTTGAAATGTTACCAATTAAATTCTGATCTATAAGTATTGAACCATTACTATTCACTAAAACACCCTGGATTAGTGCTCCAGTAGTTGTGGATATTATTTTAATCGCATTTAAAGTAAGTGATGTTGTGTCACCTATTCGATTGCCTCGAATAATACTCGCATTCGATATTGGAATACCAGATACATATATTCCTGTGAAAACACCCGGATTTATAGAACTTCCATCGGTATTGTTTAAAAGAATGTTACCTATTTTATTATTCTGAATGATGTTTGCTTTAGTGATTCCCGTCACTGATAAGTAGATTGGAATAAAATGATTCGGACTTGCAATTAAACTAAAGGCGGACCCGCTACAATTGGATGATTGACCACCTATAAAATTACCATCAATTAAATAACCACTTCCTTCATTAACGATGTGAATCCCATACACCGTCGAAGTAGGCTTAAAAGAACTTGTTTGATAAAAATGATTCTCCCTTATAACCCATGCATGATTATACACATCTAAAAAAATACCTGCTGAATTACAATTCACCATTTTATTTTTGGAAATATAATTGATTTCATTTTTTTTTAGCAATCCATCCCCCTTGGAATATATAGCATTCGTGATCGTTTTTCCAAAATAATTTTGAATCGTACAATTTGAGATCGAGTCATAACCATTAGACGTCCCTAAAAATGAAGTAAATTCAACTACTCCTCGAGAGATATTTGTTTGAGCCCCCTCAATAGTCAAATATTTTAGGGAATTATATGTTGCACCCGAAGAAAAAAGAAAAGTACTCCCTAGTGGATTTGAATTTTGAATGGTTAATTGAGAGTTTTCTCCAGAACTAACAGACCGACCATCAATTGTAACAAAATCCGCTTGATTAAAATGTATAATTGTATTTTCTATCGACTTTCCAATTACTAGATTTTCAGCATCCTTCGCTGGCCTAATCAATATGGAATTGGAAGGTCCTAAACAGGAAAACGAATTGATTTTTAAAGGGTACACTTCATAATTCGAAGTATACGTACTTTGTAATTCAAGTATTAAGTTAGCATTCAATCCGTTTTCAGAAATGGCACTTAAAGCATCTGTTAATCTTACGAAATCCCCTGTAGGTCCTACTGATTTTATACCACTCAAATTACATTGCATTTTTAAGGAAACAAGTGAATCGTAGCAACCTAATACAAATATATACTCCGGAATAATTTCTTTACATGTATTGAAAGATCTACTAATTTTTGGTTGTTGTGGATCCCCAACCGTCAAATTATATTGTCCAATACTCAAAACTCCTGAGAGATTGTATGAAGCCAAACAAAAAGATGAAATATTTGATTGAGAAGACTTTAAATTTCCACATTGAAACTCCATTGTAATTCGGTTTCCAGAAGTTAGTGTGTTTTCAATTATCTTATATGAAAATGCTTTTTGAATTTTATAAATATTTTTTAAACTATCCTTTACTTTACAACTAATTTCAGAATCCTTTTCAAAAATTGGTGAAATAGATAAAATACCACCAGTTATCGTATCTGTAGAAGTAAATTTTATAAACCCTAGTTGCCCAGCAGATTTCGCAAATGGAAAAAATCCATAATTATTACTAGTATTTTCACTTAAAATACCGGTTGGTAACCATCTCCTAAAAACACCAAGATTATTTTTTGAATATAATCCTCCTTGTACATAGTTTAAATTATTGGCTGTTGGAGAGGTACCAAGCGTTAAGATTTTTCCATTTAAATCATGAAACCCCTTCTGTAAAGTCAACGTGCCATCATTAAGAATGGTCATGTCTTGTGTAAACTCAAGTCCTAAACTATTATTCAAGATCAAATGTGAAACAAACTTACAAGCATCTCCTGTTTTTTGAAAAGATACACCATTATATTCGAGGGTTATTGCCGAATGAAATACTCTTTTTGCAGTTTGTATAGCACCCTTATATTCAATTGAATTGACGCCTTCTAAATGACCTATGATTAAAATCCCTCCACTTAAAATTTCACAGGTTCCAGTTCCAAACACTTCAAAAGGATTTGAAATATTTAATGTTCCTCCAGTATGCACCATTAAAGAATTTTCTACATTTAAATCACTATTCAAAACTACACTTGCACCTTTAACAATGTTAAACACCAGGTTTTTAGTATCTAATTCACCAGAAACATAGTTGTATATTTGTTCTTTTACCCCTATAAAATTTACCGCTCCTTTCTTTTTTGGATTCAAATTACTTTGATAGAATTTACCATTGTTCATCGTGAGGTTTCCAGACAAGTATAGACTTGCACTATAATTTACAGAAGAGCCTACATCAAAAATGCCTGCATTTAAAATAAAATCTTTTTTAACTACTAAAGCACAACTATCACTACCTATAGCATGTCTTTGAATGAAAAATCTTCCTCCCGATTGTATATAATTACCTTCTATTGTAAATATTGCTGTTTCTTTATTATTACACCAAGTTAAACTACCAAAGGCACCTGTTTTAACAACTTTAAAATCCCCTGCAATAACTCTGTTTGTAGTAGAATTAAAATTTAAAGTATAAGCGGTATTACCTGCTTGTATATTCCAATATACTGTTCCGAATTTACACGAAGAATTAGCGAGACACATCGAAAAAGCACCTATTGTTTTTTCGAAATCCTGAAATTCAATTACACTCGAAACACCAAATGTTTCTTTACCAGCAAAAAGAGCAATAGCATTATTAGGAATTGAATGGTTAAATACATATTTTCCACCATCGTAGATAATTAACATACCTCCTTCATTTTCAGTTAAAATGGTCGTCTGGGCATTACCAATTACTAACCCTTCGTTATAAATTACTAAGGCTTTTATCGAATTTGAAGTCTGAATGGTTAATTCCCCATATACTTGAAGAGTACCAGCGATATTCCAAGGATTTATCGTGACAAATGAGTGACCAGACTTAAGATAAAATAGATCTTTCGAGTCATTAAAATTAGAAGGATGTATACCTGATCCATTCGATTTTGACCACCATTTTGTCAAATCATTTGGATTTCCACCGAGAGCATCTGAATACCAGGTTGTTCCAAATATTGGCGAGTGAAAAATAAAAATGAATAAACAGGAAATTACAAATGTATATTTGTACTTTTTAAAATTTGCTTTTTGCATAGGATTGATCATTCTAACACGTACAAAATTAGATTGTAATCCTATTGGATTTTCTATTGATAATGAAATCGCGTATAAATACTACAAACTGAATATTAATATATTAACGTATTTATACTAACTATTAGTATTTAAAAAAAAACTGTATTCACCCAAAGATCAGTTAACTAATAAATACAAATAACACATCTTTTTGTAACTTAAAACATGCTATAAATCACTTGTAAAAAAAACATAATTTCTACCCTAATTAGACTCTTTTTTATATCCACAAACATTTATAACCCCTCGATTTTAGATACTACTAAAAAAATCTACTGCTTTTACTAAATATTTGGCACAATTTGTGATATTTGCACCTAAATTCAACATTATGAAATACTTTTTTATACTTTGTTTATTATTTAGCATTCAAGCTATCGCTCAAACAAAAGAATCTGATCCAAAAGCGCAAGGGATTTTAGATAAACTTTCTACTAAAATGAAGGCTTTAAAATCATTTCAAATTGAATTCAATGCATCGATTAAAAATGCAACAACTGGAAGTAACCAAAGTGAAATTGGAAAAGGTTGGGTGAAAGGAGAAAAATTCTGTGCATCTTATGGCGATAATACGATCATTTGTAATGGTATTAAAACATGGACGATTGTTAAGGAAGATAAAGCTATTTATCAATCGGATGCAAACGGCGGGGATTCGGATGGAATAAATCCAAAAAAACTAATGACCATTTGGGAAACTGGTTTTAAGAATAAATACGAAAAAGAAGATTTAATCGAAGGCGATAAAGTTCATGTTATTTATTTATATCCAAAAGACCCTAAAAAAGTCGATTATCACACGGTGATTTTATACATTAGCAAAGTTGGATTAGACTTAAAAAAAGCAATTATGAAGACAAAAGATGGAACAGTGATGACTTACACACTGACCAATTTTGTTGAAAATGCATCTGTAGACGATGGGAAATTCGTGATAGACTTAAAGAAATACCCAGGATACAAAGTGGTTAAAGATTAAAAATAAAACAATACATAGCATCCTTGTTGATGTAATATGTATAAAACTAAAAAGGCTGAATCGATTGATTCAGCCTTTTTAGTTTTATTTTGATATAAATTAAAACTTATCTAATTCTAATGCCGCTTCTAAGAAACGTTTTTTAGGTAAGAAATTATGCTCTAAATCTGCAGCAAACGGTATTGGTGTATCTAAAGATGCAATTCGCTTCACAGGAGCATCTAAATTACGGAAACAATTTTCATTAATTAGAGCTACCAGTTCACCTCCAATTCCTCCTGTCATACAATCTTCATGTAAAACAATCACTTTTCCAGTTTTACATACCGATGCGTAAATAGCTTCTGTATCCAAAGGTGCTAACGAGCGTAAATCAATAATATCAAAATCTAATTCTGGATGTGCTTCTGCTACTTCTAATGCCCAGTGAACCCCCATACCATAAGTAATTACAGAAATATTTTCTCCTGAACGAACAGTTCTAGCTTTACCTATCTCAAATGTAAAGTATTCGTCTGCTACATCCCCTTTAATACTTCGGTACAAGTTTTTATGTTCGAAATATAAAACTGGATTAGGATCTTCAATAGCAGCAGTTAATAAACCTTTTGCATCTTCTGGGAAAGCAGGATAAACAATTTTTAATCCTGGGGTATGAAAAAACCAAGCTTCATTGGATTGGCTATGAAATGGCCCTGCAGCAGAACCTGCTCCTGTAGGCATTCGTACAACCACATCCGCATTTTGGCCCCATCTCCAATGAGATTTTGCTAAATTATTCACGATTTGATTAAATCCACAGGTAACAAAATCCGCAAATTGCATCTCTACAATGGACTTCATCCCTGCAATAGACATGCCCAATCCTGCTCCTACAATTGCAGACTCGCAAATCGGTGTGTTTCTAATTCGATCTTTACCAAATTCATCCACAAATCCTTCTGTAATTTTAAAAGCACCTCCGTATTCTGCAATATCTTGTCCCATAATAACCAATTCTGGATATTTATGTAACGATTGACGTAAACCATCTGAAATAGCATCGATAAAACGCTTTTCTGATTTTACTGCATTCGGAGAAAGTGTATTTTTGGTTTCAAAAGGGGCAAATAAATCATCATATTCCGCTTGCGTGTTTGGTAAGATTTTTTCTTCTGCAAAAGCTAAATCTAAACCAGATTGAATTTCTTGTTTGATTTCTTCACGTACAGTAGCTATATCGGACTCAGATAATATTCCTTCTTCTCGTAAGAACAACTCATAATTTGCTACTGGACATTTTTTGGCCCATTTATCCTGTATACCTTCTGGGTAATATTTGGTACCGGAAGATTCTTCATGCCCACGCATACGGAAGGTCATACATTCCAACAAAAATGGTCTTGGTTTTTTACGAATAGATGCAGCAATTTTTCTTACAGTCGATACGACTTCCAAAATATTATTTCCATCTACTTGGAACGCATCCATGCCATAACCAATACCCTTATCAATAAATTGTTTACATTTAAATTGTTCTGCACTTGGAGTAGATAAACCCCAAGCATTATTTTCTACCACAAAAATCACTGGTAAACCCCAAACAGAAGCAACATTCAAAGCTTCATGAAAATCTCCCTCGCTCGCTCCTCCATCTCCTGTATATACTATCGTTGCTTTATTTTCATTTCTCAAGTTAGACGCAAGTGCTACCCCATCTGCCAAAGCAAGTTGTGGTCCCAAATGTGAAATCATCCCAACCACTTTATGTTCTTTAGAACCAAAATGAAATGAACGATCTCTACCTTTTGTAAAACCAGACATTTTACCCTGAAATTGCGCAAACAATCGATTTAATGGAATATCACGAGACGTAAATACACCAAGATTACGATGCATTGGAAACATGAATTCATTTTTATCCATTCCTAAGGTTGTACCTACAGATATTGCTTCTTGTCCCCAACCAGAAAACCATTTAGATATTTTTCCCTGACGAAGTAAAATCAACATTTTTTCCTCGATCATTCTTGGTTTAACTAGTGCTTTATAAATCGATTTTAATTCAGCGTCTTCAAAGCCTGAACGATCAAAAGTAATTGTACGTTTTTCCAGTGTTTCCATGTAAAAAATTTTGGTAGGTAAATTTAATAAAAAAAACCGGCCCCTTTACGGAACCGGTTTCTAACTTTTATATTTTGGATTCGATTAAACCAAACCTTGGTCAATCATAGAATCAGCAACTTTTACGAAACCTGCAATATTTGCACCTTTCACATAGTCAACTGTTCCATCCTCACGTTTACCATATTTAACACATGCTTCGTGGATAGAAACCATAATACCGTGTAATTTAGAATCTACTTCTTCTGCTGTCCAAGACAAACGTAAAGAGTTTTGTGACATTTCTAAACCAGAAGTTGCAACACCACCAGCGTTAGAAGCTTTCCCTGGAGAGAATAATACTCTTGCAGCATCAAATGCTTCAATTGCTTCTGGTGTAGATGGCATATTAGCACCTTCTGCAACAGCGATTACTCCATTTGCAATAAGCGTTTTAGCCTCTTCACCGTTTAATTCATTTTGTGTTGCACAAGGAAGAGCGATATCCGCTTTAACCTCCCAAGGACGTTTACCAGCAACAAACTTAGCAGATGGATATTTAGCAACGTACTCAGAGATACGACCTCTTCTTTCGTTTTTCAATTCCATTACGAATGCCAATTTCTCTGCATCGATACCTGCCTCATCAAAGATATACCCTTCAGAATCTGAAAGTGTAACAACTTTAGCTCCTAAATGTGTTGCTTTTTCACAAGCGTATTGCGCTACGTTTCCTGAACCAGAAACTGCTACAACTTTACCGTTAAAAGAATCCCCTTTAGTAGCTAACATTTCTTTAGCGAAATATACAGTTCCATAACCTGTAGCTTCTGGACGGATTAATGAACCACCCCAGTTACGCGCTTTTCCAGTTAAAACACCTGTAAATTCATTACGAATTCTTTTGTATTGACCAAACATGTAACCAATCTCACGACCACCAACACCGATGTCTCCAGCAGGAACATCCGTATCAGCACCAATATGACGAGATAATTCAGTCATGAAAGATTGACAAAATTTCATTACTTCATTGTCTGATTTTCCTTTTGGATCAAAGTCAGAACCTCCTTTACCACCACCCATTGGTAATGTTGTTAAAGAATTTTTGAAAATCTGCTCGAAACCTAAGAATTTCAAGATAGACAAATTTACAGATGGATGAAAACGTAAACCACCTTTGTATGGTCCGATTGCAGAGTTAAACTCAACACGGTATCCTCTATTTACTTGAATTTCACCTTTATCATCTAACCAAGGAACTCTGAAGATGATTGTTCTTTCTGGCTCAACAATTCTGTCTAAAACTTTAGCAGCTTTGTATTTTGGTGTTTCTTCGATTACAGGAATTACTGCTTCAGCAACTTCGTGAACCGCTTGAATAAATTCTTTCTCGTGACCATGTGTAGCTTTCACCTTATCCATGAACGCGTCAATCTGAGCTTGGTATTTACTTGACATTACAACTAATTTAAATTATTTACGAGGCAAATGTATATAATTTTAATATACGCTTATTAAAACATTTTGAAAAAAATAAACGGATTATTAACAAAATTTTGTGATAAAATTCAATATCATTTTTTTGCCATATTCTGTTAAAATAGATTCCGGATGAAATTGAACTCCAACAACAGGAAAAACAATATGTTCAAACGCCATTAGCACCTCATTTTCGGAAACTGCGGTTTTTCGAAATTCAAGTTCGTTTTGTAACTCAATTCCCCAACTATGATATAAACCAACTTTGAATGTATTTGGTATTTCCTCAAATAATTTATTCCTATTTACTTGAGTACAATACTCTGAGACACCATGCTTCACCTCTTTTTGATTATATAAAAATGCCCCTTTATACGCTGCTAAGGCTTGCATCCCTAAACAAACTCCAAGCATTGGTTTTTTTTCAAAAGCATATGCAATAACGTCCATTAAAAGACCTGCATCTTTAGGAAGACCTGGGCCTGGAGACAAAACCACCGCGTCATAAGCATCCACATCCTGCTTATTCACCTTGTCATTCCGAACTACTTCTACATCACATTCCAATTCTTCTAAATAATGTAGAAGATTATATGTGAACGAATCGTAATTGTCAATCAGTAAAATACGCATAAAGACAAAATTAATATTTAACGAACAAAGTTCCATAATTCAGAAAAGTTTATCTTTAGCCTGTTAAAAAAACACAGTCATGAAACAAACTTTTAGTATTCCTGGTGCACCAGCTCCAATTGGACCATATAGTCCAGCAGTTTTAAAAAACGACACCTTATATATTAGTGGTCAAATCCCAACAAATCCAAACACAGGTAATTTAACCCTAGAAAATATTGAAGCTTCTACAAAACAAATCATGGATAACATAGGTTTATTACTAAAGGAAGCAGATATGGATTATACAAACATTGTAAAATGCACCATTTTTGTGACGGACTTAAATGATTTTGCAAAAGTTAATGGTGTATATGGTTCTTATTTTACAGCAATGCCTCCAGCAAGAGAAACTGTCCAAGTTAGTCGACTGCCTTTAGATGTTCCAATTGAAATATCATGTATTGCTATTAGATAAAAGACATGAGACATTAAATAAGACATGTCTATTATCTACAAATCCCTAAAAACAAAACACTGAATCAAGAAATTGACATATCTGTAATCATTGTTAACTACAATGTCTCCTATTTTTTGGAGCAATGTTTAGTTTCTGTGTATCGTGCTTTGGAAAATATATCTGGAGAAATATTTGTCGTGGATAACAATTCCATCGATGGATCCGTAGAAATGGTGGAACAAAAATTCCCAAATGTTCATTTAATTGCCAATAAACAAAATGTTGGTTTTTCTACAGCTAACAATCAAGCGATAAAACTATCCAAAGGTAAATATGTATTATTATTAAACCCGGATACCGTTGTTAGCGAAGATACATTTTCTAAAACGATTACTTTTTTAAATGAACACCCGAATGCAGGTGGTTTAGGGGTACGCATGATAGATGGAAAAGGAAATTTTCTTCCTGAATCGAAAAGAGGTTTACCCACCCCAACCGTTGCATTTTATAAAATTTTCGGACTATCCACACTTTTTCCAAAATCCAAAAAAGCAGGTCGATATCACCTAGGATTTTTACCTGAAAATGAAATTCACAAAGTAGATATTTTAAGTGGCGCATTTATGCTCATGCGAAAAGAAGCTTTAGATAAAGTTGGATTATTAGACGAAGCTTTTTTTATGTATGGTGAAGATATTGATTTATCCTACCGTATTCAACTCGGAGGATACGATAATTATTATTTTCCAGAGACAAAAATAATTCACTACAAAGGAGAAAGTACTAAAAAAAGTTCTGTAAACTATGTGTTTGTGTTCTACAATGCAATGATCATATTTGCAAAAAAACATTTCTCAGAGAATAACGCAAACCTATTTTCTTTCCTAATAAATGTAGCAATCTATCTAAGAGCTGCTAGCGCACTACTAGTCAGATTCACTAAAAAAGCATTTTTACCTTTTATTGATTTCATTTTTATTATCTTTGGACTTTTTAGCATTACAAACTACTGGAAAATATACAAAAACATCATTTTTGAAACTTCCATATTACGAATTGCATTACCAACCTATGCACTAATTTGGTTACTAAATATTTATTACCAAGGTGGATATGATAAACCTTTCAAACTAAAATCTTCTTACCTAGGTACATTTATAGGAACAGTAGTAATTTTATCTATCTATGCATTATTACCAAAATCGTATCAATTTTCACGCCTATTTATCCTAGTTGGAGCTGTCATCACCGGTAGTTATTTTATACTTTCTAGGATATTATTAGCGCTAAGCATTGGAGGAAAGTACGCTTTAACTAAATCATCCCAAAAGACTTTTGCTATCATTGGCTCTCCTTTAGAAATAAACCGAGTAGAACAATTATTAAAACAAAGTGCTACCGTCACTTCTAAAATAGTTGCAATTTCTGCAACAGATAAAAAAAATGATAATCAAGTTGGTACAATTTCACAACTAGATCAAATCGTCCACCTAAACCCGATAGATGAAATTATATTTTGCGCAAAGGATATAACATCTAATCAAATAATAAGTTGGATGGTAGAATTAAACAAATACCCTATCGATTTTAAAATTGCTCATCCAGATTCCCTTTTCTTAATTGGTAGTAACTCCACAAACACGAATGGTGAATTATATACTTTAGATTTATACAACATTAATACACCAAAAAACAAACGAAATAAAAGAACTTTTGATTTTTTGACCGCTTTAGGAATACTTACTTTAACACCATGCATAATTTGGTCATACCAAAACAAAAAACAACTTTTCAAAAATCTACTTGCATGTTTGATTGGTAAAAAAACTTGGGTAGGTTTATCGCTACATCAAAAACAGCAACTACATAACCTTCCTAAAATTTCTAACGGTATATTTAGCCCTACCTATAAAATACATTCCGATGATGAATTACGCATGGAAAAACTAAATCTTATCTATGCGAGAGATTATTCATTTTTCAAGGATTGGGAAATTTTGAAAAGTAATTGGAAAAACATAGATAAAACAGTCTAAAAATCTGAAATTCATTCTCCTTGAATAACTTTTTCATATACAAACTGTTTATTATAATTTAAATTGAAAATTTAGATTCCAAAAAAGTTCTAGTAAATTTGACAACTTAGGACATTGATTCGTTGTTCGTTTGGAAAAATGACTTATTTTTGCCTTGGAATTAACATTTAAAATCCACTATAACATGGCACAAATGGAAATTAGACTTCCTAAAATGGGAGAAAGTGTAACAGAAGCTACAATTACAAATTGGTTAAAAAACATTGGTGACGCTGTTGCAATGGATGAACCTTTGGTTGAAGTAGCTACAGACAAAGTGGACAACGAACTTCCATCTGAAGCGGAAGGAATTTTGGTTAAAATATTTTTCGAAAAAGACCAAGTGGCTCAAGTTGGTGACGTTATCGCAATAATCTCTACAGACGGAGCTTTAGAAGCAGAAACAAGTTCACCTAAAGTAGAAGAAATAATTAAAGAGATAGCTCCTGTTGTAAATAATACAACACCATCTGTAATTCAGGCGGTATCGGATTCAAATAGCACTAAATTTTACTCCCCATTAGTAAGAAGCATTGCTGAAAAAGAGGGGATTTCAAACAACGAATTGGATGCTATTTCTGGGACAGGACAAGAAGGCAGAGTAACGAAAAAAGATATCTTAGATTTTGTTGCTAATCGTGGTAATCAATCACAAGTTTCTACCCCTTCCACTCCAGTTACACCTTCAGTTCCTGTTGTACAAGTTCAAGCCCAAGCACCAACAACAACTATAAAAGAAGTGGTTGCAATACCAAGTGGCAATGATGAAATTATAGAAATGGACAGAATGCGAAAATTAATCGCAGACCACATGGTTATGTCCAAACACACTTCACCACACGTTACCTCTTTTGTAGAAGCAGATGTAACAAACATTGTTAAGTGGAGAGAAAAAATCAAAGATTCCTTCAAACGAAGAGAAGGTGAAAACATTACTTTCACACCTATTTTCATGGAAGCGATTGCAAAAGCAATAAAAGATTTCCCTATGATTAATGTTTCTGTAAATGGAACTCAAATCATTAAAAAGAAAGATATTAACTTAGGAATGGCTACAGCATTACCAAGTGGGAATTTAATTGTTCCGGTTATTAAAAATGCGGACCGTTTAAACTTAACTGGATTAACAAAGGCTGTAAATCAGTTAGCGCGTAATGCTCGTGATAACAAATTAAAACCAGAAGATATTCAAGGTGGTACTTACACTGTAACAAATGTAGGCTCATTCGGAAATGTGATGGGAACACCTATCATCAACCAACCACAAGTAGCAATCTTAGCGCTTGGTGCAGTACGTAAAATGCCCGCTGTAATTGAAACACCTGAGGGAGATTTTATCGGTATTCGTCATAAAATGTTTTTATCACATTCGTATGACCACCGAGTAGTAGACGGATCTTTAGGTGGTCAATTTGTTCGTAGAGTTGCCGATTACTTAGAAAGTTTTGATATCAATAGAGAAATTTAATCTCAAATATTAACCTAAAATTAAAAGCTCGATTTATCGGGCTTTTTTTATGTAAATAAAGAAAAATAAAAAAATATAGATTATATTTACTATTTTGAAATTGAACTCATTAAGGTTAATTTAATTTAAAGTAGTCTTACTGTGCTTAATCAACTTTAAATCAATTCAATAAATTATATATGAAGTTTTTTTTATTTATTGTCTGCTTTTTATTCACTTCCATTGCGTACAGTCAATTTGCAATCGATGACATTAAAACGTTGATTAAAGGAGCAACTGCTGAAGAACTTGTTTACACTTGGAATGGCTGTATTGAAGAAACAGAATATCAAGCAGCCGACTTGATAAGTGACGCTTTATTAAAAAAGAATCCAAACAACAAAAACTTTATATACCGCAAAGGTTTATCTACTTTTTATTATAAAAAAGATTTTAAACTTGCCATGGGATACATGAAAAAGGCTGTGACAAATGTATCTCCTAAACATGATCCAGAGTCAGGAATGGAAACGAAAGCACCACTTGAAGCCTATTATTATTACGCATTTTGTTTAGAAAATACAGGTGATTATACAGAAGCAGAAAAATTCTACAAAAAATTTCTTGAAACTCAAGTAGGTAAAACAACTCGATTAACAAAAATTGCAGGACTTAAAGTTTCAAACACAGCTATTGCTGCAAAATATAAGGCTACACCAAAAAAAGTAGATATTCGATTAATTGGAGATTCTGTCAATACAATAAATCCTGAATATGCACCGATCATCTCTCCAGATGGTACCACGATTTATTTCACATCTCGACAAACTTGGTTAGAGGATTCATTGAAAGAATACGTAGAAGATTTTACAAATCTTTCTCCTGAAGACATATTTGTTAGTTATAAAAAAACAGAAACAACTTGGACCAAACCCAAGAAAATGAAGTTTTGTAAGCTAGAATTAAATGAAGCTACAGTGTCTATAACTCCTGATGAGCGAATGCTTTATGTATATCGTGACACCAAACAAAATGGAGACTTATTTCAAATTGACTTATTAGCAACTTCTAGAAATACAGATTCATTAACATTAATTACGATTCCGGAAGTTAATACAAAGGCTTGGGAAAGTCATATTTACTTTAATGAAGATAATAATTTTGCTATATTTTCTTCGGATAGACCAGGTGGTTACGGAGGTCGAGATTTGTATCGAATCGTAAAATTACCGGATGGAAATTGGAGTAAACCACAAAACATGGGACCTTCCATTAACACACAATTCGATGAGGACGCACCATTCTTATCCATTGACAACAAAAACCTATATTTTTCCAGTAATTGTGAAAAAAGTATGGGAGGTTTTGATATATACACCTGCGTAAAAATCGACGATAATTTATGGAGTACTCCTGTAAATCTAGGTTACCCAATAAATTCAGAACGAGATGACATTTACTATTCTACTACAGCGGACGGTTTAAAAGGATACTTTTCGTCCAATAGATTAAATGGTATTGGACAAGTAGATATCTATGAAATTAATTATGTACCATTAGACATCAAAACTAACTTTTTACTTACTGGTCACATTCAGCGTACAGACAAAAAACAATTAAATAAATTAACAGACGTTGAGGTATCTTGCCAAAACTGCGATTCGAACAAGAAAAAAATTCTAAGACCTCGTTTGCGTGATGGTTATTTCATCACTGCTCTCGAACCTTGTAGGGATTATTTAGTAGAAGTACTTGGACCTAACAGAGAAGTCTTATATACAGAAAACATTAGCACTTCGTGTGATTTAAATGTCGAAAAAATCGAAAGAGAACTAACCATCAATGAACCTGCATTGAATATTAAAAAATAAGCAGGGATTCAAAAAAACAACATGAAATTAAAACTTACTAGACCATTAGCAATCTTTGATTTAGAGGCTACTGGTTTGAATATATCCAAAGAACGCATCGTTGAAATTGCAATTCTTAAAATTAATCCAGACGGAAGTGAGGAACGCTTCAAATCCTTGGTTAATCCTGAAATGAATATTTCGGAAGAAGTTGTTAAAATTCATGGTATCTCTAATGAAACAGTGAAAGATGCTCCGACTTTTAAAGATTTAGCTTCACGTGTTATCGAATTTATTGGGGATGCAGATTTAGCGGGTTACAATTCCAATAAATTTGACATCCCTTTATTAGCAGAGGAATTGATTCGCGTAGGAAGTGATTTTGATTTAGCAAACAGACATTTTGTAGATGTACAAAACATATTTCACAAAATGGAACAGCGTACTTTAAGTGCTGCTTATCAATTTTACTGTCAAAAAGAGTTAATTGATGCACATGATGCAATGAATGACACAAATGCAACGTGGGAAGTACTAAAGTCTCAACTCGAAAAATACGAAAATTTAGAACAGAACATTCCATTTTTAGCGCAATTTTCATTAGCAGGAAACCATAAAACCTTAGATTTTGCTGGAAGATTAGTTGTAAATGAGAATGGTGATGGTGTGTATAATTTCGGAAAACATAAGGGTAAAACTATTCAAGAAGTGCATATCATCGAACCTGGCTATTATAGTTGGTTCATATCCCCGAATACCGATTTTCCATTATATACAAAACAAAAATTACGTCAAGAAATGGATAAAATCAAAAATCAAAATAAGGAAGAAAAAGTTAGTTCTAATGACTTAAATAGTCAATTAGAAGCATTAAAATCAAAATTCAACAGATAAATGAAAATCATTTGTATCGGTCGAAATTATGCAGATCATGCAAAAGAGATGCATGCACCATTACCAAAAAGCCCTTTGTTTTTCTTAAAACCTGATTCATCATTATTGCCAAAAAAAACACCTTTTTACTACCCTGAGTTTACACAAAATCTTCATTACGAATGTGAAATAGTTGTTCGTATTAACAAACTTGGGAAAAATATTTCACCAAAATTTGCTTCCACTTATTACACTGAAATTGGTCTAGGAATCGATTTTACTGCACGTGATTTACAAGAGGAATGTAAAGCAAAAGGTTTACCTTGGGAACGCGCTAAAGCATTTGATGGCTCTGCAGTTATCAGTGAACGATTTATTTCTAAACAAGAATTAAATCTAGAAAAATTAGATTTTCATCTACTTAAAAATGATGAAATTGTTCAGCAAGGTAACACCAAAGACTTTATTTTTTCCATTGATACGATCATTTCATATGTTTCTCAATATATGACTTTAAAAATTGGTGATTTGATTTTTACTGGTACGCCAGCAGGTGTTGGTCCTGTTCAAATTGGGGATACATTACAAGGTTTTATTGGTGAAGAAGAAATGTATAAACTTCAAATAAAATAATTTTTTCAAAAGAATATATAAACTATATTTTTTTTGTTTATATTTGCACACCAAAACACGGAGGATGTAGCTCAGTAGGTTAGAGCGTCGGTTTGTGGTTCCGAAGGTCGTGGGTTCGAGACCCATCTTCCTCCCTTAATTTAAAGTCGTCTTATTTTAGGCGACTTTTTTTGTTACTACTACTATGAAAAACAAAGAAGCAATCGATAAACGTAGAACGTTTGGAATTATTTCCCACCCAGATGCTGGAAAGACAACACTAACGGAAAAATTATTATTATTCGGTGGAGCCATTCAAACAGCGGGTGCTGTAAAAAATAACAAAATAAAAAAAACAGCTACTTCGGATTTCATGGAAATCGAAAAACAACGTGGGATATCGGTTGCAACTTCGGTAATGGCTTTTGAGTATAAAGGAAAACAAGTAAACATATTAGATACCCCTGGACATAAAGATTTCGCGGAGGATACTTACCGAACACTTACTGCTGTGGATAGTGTTATATTGGTAATTGACTGTGCGAATGGTGTGGAGCAACAAACCGAAAAATTAATGGAAGTTTGTAGAATGCGTAATACGCCTGTGATTGTTTTTATCAATAAAATGGATCGTGAAGGACAAGACCCGTTCACTTTATTAGACGAAATTGAATCCAAATTAAATATCAAAGTTTGTCCTTTAGCATGGCCGATTGGTATGGGAGACCGATTCAAGGGAGTTTACAATATTTACGAGAAAAACGTTAATTTATTCCAAGCTAGTAAGACTAAAATTGCAAAAGAAGTGGTTTCTATTTCCGATGTAAATAGTGAAGAAATAGATATATTAGTTGGAGAAGCTTTTGCGAAAGAATTAAGAGATGATTTAGAAATGATTGCAGGTGTATATAACCCTTTTGATCAAGAAACATACTTGTCTGGTGAATACGCACCCGTATTTTTCGGTTCTGCAGTAAATAATTTTGGCGTACAAGAATTATTAGATGCTTTTATTGAGATATCCCCTACTCCGAGATCTAGAGAAACAGATTTAAAAACGATTAATCCATATGACGAAAAATTCTCCGGTTTTGTTTTTAAAATACATGCCAATTTAGATCCAAAACACCGAGATCGAATTGCCTTTTTACGTATTGTTTCTGGTAAATTTGAACGTAATACTTTTTATAATCATGTTCGTTTAGGAAAGAAATTTAAATTCCCTAACCCTACCTCCTTCATGGCACAAGACAAAAGTGTGATTGATGAAGCATATCCTGGAGACGTAATCGGTTTATACGATACTGGTAATTTCAAGATTGGTGACACTTTAAACGAAGGCGAAAAATTCATGTTTAAAGGAATCCCAAGTTTTTCTCCAGAGTTATTCCAAGAGTTAGAAAATTTAGATCCTTTAAAATCGAAACAACTCGAAAAAGGAATTAGCCAGTTGACAGACGAAGGTGTCGCTCAGTTATTCATTCAACAACCAGGTAATAGAAAAATAATTGGTACCGTTGGACAACTTCAATTCGAGGTAATTGCACATCGATTATTACATGAATATGGCGCTTCTTGTCGATTTACTCCGAGAAACTATGTAAAAGCATGTTGGATTACAACAGATAATGAAGTTGAATTAAAACGTTTTATAAACACGAAATCTGGGAATATTGCAAAAGACAAAGATGCTAATTACGTGTTTTTAGCTGAAACACCTTTCTTACTTCAAATGGCGGAGAAAGATTATCCAGATTTAACTTTCCATACTACTTCTGAGTTTAAGTTGACCGAGAATTTGTAGGCAACGTAAACCAGTATTAAGAGTCTAGACTATAAAACAACATTAAAATGAAAAAAACACTTTATTTAGTAATAGGATTATTATTAATATCACTTTATAGTTATTCTCAGGGAGATAATTGTTATGATGCTTATCAAATCACAAACCCTTCTAGTTTTTGTAATACTGTAGATTTTACGAATAAAAATGCTACGCAAATGCCAAGTTCTTCTGGTACAATGGCACCCGCTTCTTGTTGGTCTGCTGATAATGACTATGATGTGTGGTTTGTTTTTATTGCAACTGGTACTACAGCAGACATTACAATCGATGGAATGAAGGCTACAAGTTTCCCATATATATATGGTCCAGGTGTAGTTCTGTATGAAGGTACTTGTTCTAGCACAGGAACAGGATATACTTCAAATTTCACATCTGTAGTAGGTTGCAAGGAAGGTTCACCTTACGGTTCAACAATAAATACCGTTGTCAATAATCTAACTAAAGGTAACCAATATTTTATTAGAGTTTCCTCTGCAAGTGGTGATAAGGGTTCTTTTAGACTTTGCTTAAACAATTATGACCCAGCACCAGTTGGGTCAGCGGATTGTGATGGTGCAATAAAAGTTTGTAATAGAAATGACGTGATATCTGCCGGATCTATTACATCTAATGGAGTTAAAACGAGTGAAACAAATAATGCAGCTTTAAGTGGCAACGTTATGAAAGAACATGCTACAATTTGGTATTATTTCACTTGTGGAACACCTGGTAAATTAACCTTTAATATAAAACCTAAAGATATCTCAAATGATATTGATTATGGTCTATATACAGTACCAAGTTCTAATCCATGTGGAGCATTGACAGCAATACGTATTAATACCACATCCTGTATTAAAGGTGATGGTTCCACCGGTTTAAACCTTACTAGTACAGACTTATTTGAATCTAGTGGTTGTAGCAGCACTAAAGATGCTTTTTGTAAATATGTTGATCTTATTGAAAACCAAACTTATGTATTAGTAATTGATAATGCAGATGGTAAAAATGGATTCGATTTAACTTGGGGTGGAGATGCTACATTTAGTCCTGCTCCTGTAATAACATTAAATCCAAACAAAACAAATATTTGTGTTGGAGATAAAATAGATTTTTCTGGATCAACTACTAAAGGATTTAATTCTTTAAATTGGACATTTACAAATACTGGATCACCTCAAATAGTATCGGGTACAACTGCTTCCCAAACCTATAATACGTCAGGGATTTTCACCGAAAAATTAGTGGGAACAAATAATATTGGATGTAAAGACTCTATTACTCAAAAAATATATGTCAATAAGTTACCTAAAGTAGACCTCACTCCTACAACTTCAAATCTTTGTCCAAACACTACAGTTAACCTTACAGGATCAATAACAACCTATGGTACTAATGCAACTGCAGGAGTTGAATCACCAAATACAATTAAAACGATTACATGGATACCTTCTACAGGTCCAAATATAACCCTAACTAATACGGTATTACCATCAACTCCATTTGGTCAAACAGGAACAACAACTACAACAGCATCTTCTGAAACCGGAACTGTAAAACTATCTATAACTGATCAAACTGGATGTACTACTGTAGCAACAGCTACTCTAAATGTCACTGGCCCAACCGCACCTACTTGTACAGGTACTTCCGTATGTAAAGGAGCTACAGCAACAGTTACAGCAACAGGAAATCCTGGGGCAACTTTTAAGTGGTATGATGTTGCAACCAACGGAACGGTTTTAGTTTCTACAGCTTCATTTACAACACCTGCTATTAATACTGCTACTTCTTATTGGGTAACTCAAACAATTGGTGGCTGTGAAAGTCCACGAACAAAAGTAGATATTACACTTAAAACAAATGAAACTCCAAGTATAACTTGTGGTTCCTCTACAACTAGTTCTGTTGAATTTAATTGGGGGGCAGCAACAGGTGCTACAAGTTACACTGTATCTTACAATCCTGGTGGTGGTAGTGGAATCATAACAAGCAGTGAAACAAGCACTACAAAAAAAGTACAAGGTTTGAGCATGGGACAAACAATAGCGCTTACAGTAACACCTGTAGGTAGTAGTTGTTATTCACCTGCAACATTTTCCTGTACTGCAAATAATTGTATTTCACCTACAATAACTACCCAACCTGGCAATGTGACAATTTGTGAGGGTTTATCCACTTCCTTTTCGGTAGTTCAAGCACTAGGTAGTACTTTCAAATGGCAAGTTAGCACTAATGGTGGTAGCACCTACACTGACGTGGTCGCAAGTTCTATTTATTCAGGAGAAACAACAACGACATTATCCATTTCAAATGTGACTGGTTTGACAGGATACAAATACCAAGTTATTATTTACCCTGCTACAGGAACTTGTTCTCTAACTTCTACACCTGCATTGCTTACCGTAAATACCCTACCTACTGCTACTCTATCTAGTGACGTTTCGCAATGTGATAAAGTTTCCAGTCCAACTGTGACATTTACAGGTAGTAATGGTTCAGCACCATACACATTTACTTATTCAAAAAATGGAACAGGAGGTATTACACTTGTAACAACCTCTGGAAATACGGCAAATATATCCATACCAGCAACACCTGCTTCTTCGAATACTTACGAAATAACAAAAATTACAGACAATAATGGTTGTACTAAAAATATTACAGGTCAATCTAACAAAGTAACGATTAAAGCAATTGAAAAACCTACTATAACATGCGGAAATTCAACAACTTCGAGTATTACATACAATTGGACTGCATGTACTGGTGTAACTGACTATAGCATCTCTACCAATGATGGTACAGGTGTAAAACCTGCGGCTAATCAAACGGGATTAAGTTTCACTTTAACTGGAGTTACTTCAGGATCAAGTGCTAAAATTACGGTTACTCCAAATGGAACAGGTTGCTATACAGCAGACACCTTAACATGTATCGCAAAAAACTGTCCTTCGCCAACCATAGATTCACAACCAACCTCTGTTACAAAATGTGCAAAAGAAAACACGACATTTACCATAGCACAAACAGGTGGAGCAACAATTCAATGGCAAGTCAGTACTAATGGAGGAAGTACTTTCAGTGATGTGGTTGCCTCTAGTATTTATAGTGGTGAAAAAACAATTGCTTTAACCATTTCAGATGTTTCAGGTCTTACTGGTAATGTATACAAAGCGAAAGTTACCGAAGCAGGAGGAACATGCTTTGTTATCTCCAATCCTGCAACATTAACTGTCAACGTTTTACCTACCGCAACTATTTCTGGTACGACCGCTATTTGCGCAGGTAAATCTACCGACTTAAATGTTGTGTTGACAGGAACTGGCCCTTGGAATTATTCGTATTCAGACGGTACAAATTCTACTCCTTTAACCAATATTTCATCTAGTCCTTATACCATTACAATTTCACCAACACTCCTTACAACGTATACATTAGTATCTGTAACAGATGCAAATTGTACAGGAACATTCAGTGGAAACGCAATTATAACCGTTAATCCTATTCCAGTTGCGACTGCAATTTCGGATTCTACATTATGTCACAAAGCAAAAAAAGCAGCTATTTTATTTGAAAGTACACCTTCTGGCGCTACTTTCAATTGGAAAAACATAGATAATTCAATAAATTTAGCAAATACTGGCAATGGAAATATAGCCGCATTTGAAGTGCACAACACAACATCTACACCAATAACAAGTACAATTACCGCTACGCCAACATTAGCAAATTGCATTGGTTCACCAATAACATTTCGTTTAACGATTAACCCGATTAACACTACAAAAATTACTGCAACAGACTCCACCATGTCATCCATTAGTTTTAAATGGGATCCAGTTTCCAGCGCGACAAGTTTTGATGTAACGGAAGCGGTTAACTCTGGAGCAACTAACAATCCATTTTCACCAGTTGTTTTAGCTTCTGCGCTAGCAACCACCTATACCAAAAATGGACTAAACATGCGAGATAAAGTTACTTTGAATATCGTACCAAAAGGTGCTGTAGGGACTTGTTTTCTCCCCGCTTCTTTAACAGCGATGACTGATACATGTCGAAAAGCAACAATAACCACCCAACCTGTATCTACTGGTAATTGTATTACAGGTACAGCATCTTTTTCATTCGTTGCAAAAGGAAATGAAAGTATTTCAGGTATTCAATGGCAAGGAAGTAAAGACGGAGTAAATTGGAGTAACATTGCTAATTCTGCGCCTTACTCAGGAAGTACCACTTCAACACTCAGCATTAGTAATCTAAACGGACTAAATGGTTATAAATATAGAGCAAGTATACTTGGAACATTAAATGCATGTGAAATTTATACCGATATCGTGGAACTAACAGTTTATCCGATACCAACTGCACATTTCATGATGGATAAAACAACAGGTTGTGCACCTTTAAATGTAACATTTACGGATAATTCTGGCTATAATGACGCAACTATTACATGGGATTTTGGAGATGGAACAAGTTTAACCAAAAAAGTTGACACTGATTTAACCGAAACGCACACGTTTCAATTAGCAGATAGTTTTAATATTTCATTAATCGTAAATAGAAATGGTTGTTTGGATACTATAACCCAAAAAGTAAATGTAGTATCTCCAGCAGTTGCTAAATTTGTTTCAGATAAAACAACTTTACCATTACTAGATTCTAAGGTTCAACTTACGAATTTATCTTCTGCAAACTCTGTAATATACAAATGGACCTTTGATGATAATTCATCCGTTATTACGTCAAAAAATCCAAATCATGAATTTGATGCAGTACCAGGAGAGTATATTATTACGCTATATGCCTCTTCAATAAATAGTTTTTCAGATACTACTTGTGTGGATACGTACAAACAAAAAATAACGATACTTGACGATGTCATTTATTACATACCAAATACATTTACTCCAAATGGAGATGAATTAAACAATACATTCCAACCAATTTTTTATAGCGGATTTGATCCTCAAAATTATTATTTTGTGATTTATAATCGTTGGGGAGAAATTGTATTTGAGTCCTTTAATTCTGCCTATGGTTGGGATGGAACATATAATAATAAAATAGTTGCAACTGGCACCTATGTTTGGAAGGTTCAATTTAAAGAAAAACAAACGGAGATAGAACATGTCAAAACTGGACATTTAAATTTAATTAAATGATGTTTTAATGAATACAAAAGCGGCTTTATCAATCAGATAAAGCCGCTTTTTTTTGTTTAAATCACTTGTTTTGTTAATAAGATACAAGCAACCGAAATAGAAAAATCACGTTAATTATTTAAATTTGATTTGAATTACTTTCTACTTAGGAAAGAAATTAAACATTACGTGATTATGCCTACTAACAATTCTAAAAAATCTATATTCTATTTTTTAATAAATCTGTTATTCTTTCTTTGTATACGTTTTTCATCATTTGCTCAACCTATTAATGATGAATGTACTGGAGCAAAATCACTCATTCCTACAAAATATTGTGTTTCAAATCTTGGAGATTTGACAGGGGCAACTTTAACGAAACCAACTCCTGCTAATTTTAATAAAAATGATGTTTGGTATTCCTTTGTTGCGAATACGCCTATTCATTATTTAAATATTATAGGGGATGATATAAGTTTTCAAGCAGGAATTGAAGTTTATAAAGGTAATTGTGGTACGGGCACCTTTACACTTCTCGGCTCCGGTGTGACACCTGTAATTTCTAGTAGTTTTACAAGTACCACCAATAGCATGAGTGCAACTGTTTATGGTTTAACTCCATCTCAAACTTATTATTACCGAGTATTTCATAATGGTTCGACAGCCATTGATACGATGACATTTTCAACTTGTGTGGAAAACTATATTACAAATAATGAATGTCAAAATGCGGATACCCTTGATGTCGGCAAGCCTGGTGAAACATGTTCTTCCATCGAAGGTAGAATACAGGGAGCAACGCTTTCAACTTCCGCTTGCGTATCCTCTTACACTAACGATGTTTGGTTTAAATTTAAAGCTACCGAATCCAAACATTTCATTACTGTTACTGGGTCTACTGACTTCAATCCAATTATACAATTTTATCCAGGTGATTGTAGCAGTACTCCTTTAGCCTGTGAAAACAAGAATAATTCCAAGGGTACATCCGAAATGATTTCACCTGCTAACTTAGTAAAAGACAAATGGTATTATGTTCGAGTTTACAGTCCAACTACCACTACTACACCCTACTTTAATATTTGTGTAACAACACCGCCAAGTAACGATGAATGTGATGGAGCAATTGAACTTAAACCTGGATTGACCTGTGACGGTACATTTTCTGATGGTACATATGCATCTAAATCGTTGATTCCAAATACCAATTTATTTGGAGATCCCAACGATGATGTATGGTTTAAGTTTAAAGCCGACACGACATTAGCATTTATTTCAGTAAGTGGTTCAGCAACATACGACGCAGTTGTAGAAGTATTCAAAGGATGTGATGCAGCAACTGCTACTGCTGTAGCAAAACCTACAAATTCCATTTTTGTCAACGATGCTAATTACATTGTAAATCAATTTGGGAATGCAGTAATTAGTGGACTAATAAAAGGAGCAACTTATTATTATCGAGTATACGACAAAGGAAGTACAAACGCAGATTATTCTTTTTCAACCTGTGTTGTAAATCCGGTGGTAAATGATGATTGTAGTAAAGCTATCAAAATGGGGTCTTCCTATACATGTAAAATGGTAGATGGAGACGGTACATATGCTTCGCCAAGTACTTTTGCTGCAACTGCATATGCCAATGATGATGTTTGGTACAAATTTGATGCATTGAGTTCCAATTGTGCGATTTCGATAAACGCTTCTTTGAATTACACGCCAATTGTGGAAATATTTGCAAATTGTAACAATGCAACTCCAATTAAAACCATTAATACATTAACACAAGGTTGTCAAGACAATGCAGGCATCATCAAGTTGAATGGATTAACACCAAATACAACGTATTATTATCGTATTTACAATATTTACGACAACAAAAACACAGATATAACCAAACCCGCAACCTTTACTTTTTCCACGTGCGTTACGCTAGCACCTATCAATGATAATTGTGGAACGAATGCTAAAGTTGTATATCCTGATGACAAATGTAATTCTATTGTTGGGGATGCAACTTATGCTACCGCTTCTAGTTTTACTGCATGTGAAGCAAGTGGAGATGCTGGAGATGATCTCTGGTTTACATTTACCGCTCAGGGACCTACCCAATTCATCAACGTTAAAGCCTATGATTATCAATACGATCCTGTAGTACAATTGTTTTCAAAAAACTGTGTCTCCTTAGGGAATAATTTTTGTAATGATAAATCATACATAACCAAATCGTCCGATAATATTGTCGCTTTTACTGGTTTACAAAAGAATACCGAATATATGTATCGGGTGTATGATCATACAGCTATCAATCCAGATACAATGCGCTTTGAAACATGCGTTGTAAACCCAGTGGCTAATGACGACTGTACTGGTGCATTTCCTGTTTCTGTTAACAAAACGTGTACCTCTGTAAGTGGAGATGGGACTTACGCTACTCCCGCATTTACTTTACCAAACAATACAACAAATGGTACCCCAAACGATGAAGTTTGGTTTTCATTTGTTGCAACAAAAACCGATCTTTCGCTTTCTATTGAACCAAATGGAAAAAAATATAATCCAGTAGTTCAAGTATTCGCTACTAATTGTCCTACCGCATATAGTACTGCAATAAAAACAGAAGACGCGAGTTTTCCTAAAGGAGGGTTTGGCTCAATGAAATTAACTAATCTCCAAGTAGGTACAACCTATTATTATTGCGTCTATGATTTTGACGCAACCAACAAAGATACCATGAGTTTTACTACCTGTATCGTTGAAAATGTTGCGAATGATGAATGTAAAGGTGCCATGGATGTTATTGCTGCTAGCACTTTTACCCCAACGAATGGCGACGGTACCTATGCAACCTTAAGTATGGATGCATGTGGAAGTACAAAAACTGCGGCGAATGATGATGTTTGGTTTCGATTTAAAGCAAATGGTACAAATGAATTTATTACGGTAATTCCAAGTAATCCTAATTATACTCCTATAGTTCAAGTTTTTAAAGATTGTCCAACTACTCCTACACTCCCTACACCATTGACACCTGGGAATTGTATCTCCACCTATCCCAAAGGTAGTTTTGGAACTAGTCTTATTACCGGTTTAACAAAAGATGTCTATTATTATTACCGCGTTTTTGATGTAGGAACCACAAATTCAGGTAAAATGACTTTTGCCACAGGAGTTGTAGATCCAGTGATAAATGATGAATGTAAAAATGCAAAACAAATTACCGCTGGTACCACCTGTAATTCGATTACGGGAGATGGTACCTATGCATCGGAATCTTTACCTGGATGTAAAGGAAATGCAAACGATGATGTATGGTTTAAATTTACACCTTCCGCAAGTACTCAAGTAATATATATTGAAGGATCTAAAGATTTTGACCCTGTAATTCAACTTTTTTCAGGTTGTGGTACTACTCCATCTACTCCAATAGAGGTTGCAGGAAATTGTAATGATGTACGTTTCCCTAAAGGTGGATTAGGATCCTATAGCATATCTGGGTTAAATACTTCTCAAATCTACTATTATCGTGTTTATGATTTCAATAGCACTACCCCATCACCAATGACGTTTACCACCTGTGTAACTAGTCCTCCAACACCACCTATAAACGATGAACCATGTAATGCAATCGAAGTTAAACCGTCAAACACCTGTACTTATTCAACGTATACTACAGAAGCAGCAACAACCACTAGTGGAACTGGTATTCCAGCACCAGGATGTGCTTCTTTCCTTGGATCAGATGTATGGTTTAAAGTAAAAGTTCCGTTTAGTGGTGAGTTAACTTTTTCTACGAAAGAACTAGTGATTAAAGGTGCTGGAATGGCATTGTATTCGGGTTCGTGCGCAAATTTCAAATTAATCACGTGTGCAGGTGGAAATGCGGCAATGCCAAGTATAAATCAAAAAGGTTTAGTTCCTGGTACATATATTTGGGTACGAATTTGGGAATATGGCAATGATAACAACGGAACTTTTGGTTTATGCATCACAAAACCTGCAGAAGCTCCTTTAGTTTCTAGTTGTTCTAATCAAGATTTTGAAAGCGATTTAAACAGTTGGTTTGGTACAACAGGTGTTTTATTAGCTGGAGCTACTGGTGCACCTGCCCCACTATATTCACCCACTTTATTCAATACAACTGCACCAACGAGTTGTTTTCAAATTATGACAGGAGGGATTGATCCAGTTGGAGGATTTAAAACAGTATATAAAGGTGCAAAATCTATTCGATTAGGTAGTAATGCAAAAGGAGGGACAGGTTATACGATAGAGCAATATTTCCCGGTTACGAAAGATAATGCAAGTTATACCTATAATTACGCTGCTGTACTTCAAAGTGGTGGACATCCAACACAAGAACAACCATTTTTTAAAGTAGAACTTTTTGATGACGATGGGCAGCAAATTGGATGTGGAGATTATCTAGTGGCAGCACCAAAAACGGGTGTTGGGGATAATATCGGTTTTTTAAAGTCTCCTAAAGACCCTCTCGTTATTTACAAACCTTGGTCGACTATCAATATTAATTTAACCCCATACATAGGTAAAAACATCCATGTCAGATATACTGTTGGTGGATGTTCACATTTACAACATTATGGTTATGTATATCTGGATTGTGAATGCAAACCATTTGAAATAAGTGCTGATAGAGATATTCAGATAAAACCCTCTCGATATTGTGTAGGGGATACTGTTCGATTATATGCACCTAAAGGGGCACTTTCCTATTCCTGGAAAAACGAAGCAAATGTAGAAGTTTCAAATACGGATAGTTTAGTATACAAAACGATTGTTGGAGGAAATCCAAAATTCAATTGCGATGTTACCATGTTTGGTACTTCTTTATGTCCTGCAAGTATTCCAATCCAATTGGAAATTGCAAGTACTCCTACTCTAATAATTACGGATCCTATTGCAGTTTGCCCAGATAGTACAATCGATTTAACCAATGTAAAAATAGTAGCAGGTTCCACTGCAAACTTAAAATACACGTTTTATTCAGACGATAAATATTTAAATAAAATCAATGACCCTACAAAAATTTCCATGCCAGGAACCTATTATATTATAGGTGAAAAAAGTGTAAGTTGTTTAGATAAAAAGGAAATAAAAGTCACATTTAAACCGTTACCTGAGGCAGTAATTTCTAATATTACGGAGGTATGTAAAAATGCGACATCCCCGGAATTAACTTTTACTGGTTCAAAAGGAAAAGCGCCATATACATTCACCTACGATGTAGATGGTACAAGCAATAAAACAATACAAACCACCAGCGGAAATTCAATCAAACTTTCAGTTCCTACACTCACCGCAGGAATTTTTAAATATAATCTATTGAAAGTAAAAGATGCAAATGGTTGTTCACAAGATCAATCTGGGACATCTACTGCTAAAATAAATGATATAATAACCCAGACCATCACCTGCGGTACAAAAACAACAAATTCTGTTCAATTTAAATGGAATGATAATCCTGCAGCAGCAAGTTATACCTATACGTATATCACTAGCAAAGGACAATCTGGTTCTGGAAATTTAACAACTGGCGCATTACAAACTATTATAACTGGATTAACTTTAAACGAAAAAGTAGATATACAAATCACTCCCGTTGGTGATCCTTGTGGAAAAGTTTTTACAGGTAGTTGTACTTCTTTAAATTGTAATTCACCAATAGTTGATAGTAAAACACCTATCATCCAATGCAACAACACGACAATCAACGCAATTACATATACTTCAACTCCAATAGGTGGAAAAATAAAATGGACAAATGGTTTAATTCCAACTACAAAAATTGGACAAAAAGATAGTGCGACTGGCATTTTCCCTTCTTTTACTGCAATAAATAAGTCATATGCTCCAATACTAGATACCATTTACATTACGGCTACAGATATTTCGTGTACTGGTCCAGCAACAGAACATTACATTACCATCAATCCAGATGCACATGTTATAGCACCAACCGATGTAAGTATATGTTCAGGTGATAAAACAAATGACATTCATTTCTCTACAAATAACACAGGAGGAACAACTACATACACTTGGAAAAATGATAAATCAACAATTGGCTTACCGACTACCGGAAATGGAGATATTATAGGTTTTAAAACTTCAAACACGACTAGTTCTCCAATCATTGCAACGATTGAAGTAACACCACATTTTACGAATGCAGGTATTACCTGTGATGGACCTTCCAAATCTTTCACAATTACCGTTAATCCATTACCAAATATCCAGGCTGGTAATGACACCTCTATTTGTAAACAAAAAACACTCAAAATCAAAGCAACTGGTGGTGTAACTTATCAATGGGATCATGGAATTACAGACAATCAAGTTTTCACACCAACCGAAACATCAAAATACTTAGTGATTGGAACGGATGCTAATGGATGTATGAATAAAGATAGTTTAATCATAACCATTAACGAATTACCTAAAGTAAATGCTGGTAAAGATACTTCTATTTGTAGCGGTGAAAAAATTAATTTAAAAGCAACTGGAGCAAATACGTATGTTTGGGATAATGGAATAACAGACAATGTTGCATTCTCACCAACTAAAAAATTGACCTATACTGTTATTGGTACAGACGCAAAAGGATGTGCAAACACGGATGCAGTAGATGTTTCCATTTATTCTCTTCCAAATGTAAATGGTGGTGATGATCAATCCATTTGTATTGGAAAAAGTACTTTATTAAAAGCAAGTGGCGCATTAACCTTTAGTTGGAACAATGGTGTCGTAGACGGTGTAAATTTCACTCCAAGCATAAAACAAAGTTATGTAGTTACAGGGATAGATGTATTTGGATGCAAAAACACAGATACAGTTTTAGTCACTGTAAATAATTTACCCAAAGTTTTGGCTGGAAACGACACTACGGTTTGTCAAGGGTATGAAATTCAAGTGAAAGGTCAAGGTGCACTAAGGTATTCTTGGAATAATGGAATTTCAGACAGAGTGAATTTTAAAGCTAACGCAAATCAACAATATCTAGTTGTCGGTACAGATAGTAATGGTTGCGTTAATAAAGATTCGATGCTTGTTTCTGTGAATAATGCTCCAACCGTTTTGGCAGGGAATGATACTACAATCTGTTTTGGAAAATCAATCACTCTACATGCAAAAGGAAATGCGGTAAGTTTTTCTTGGGATCAAGGTATACAGGATAATACCTCTTTTCAACCTAATGTAACGACTAAATATGTTCTAACTGGAAAAGATGCAATTAATTGTACCAATACAGATACTATTTTAGTAACTATTCATGATCTACCAAAAATAAATGCGGGGAATGACACTTCGATTTGTATTGGTCAATCACTTTCACTATCTGCAAGCGGAGGACAAACTTATTCTTGGGATAATGGCGTAATTAATTTAACCAAATTTACGCCAGCACTAAGTAATGTGTATCGTGTCGTAGGTACGGACAATTTTGGTTGTGTGAATAAAGATTCCTTGATGGTAACTATTAATCAACTACCAAATGTAATTGCTGGTAATGATACATTAGTTTGTGAAGGAAGTAACGTGCAACTGAAAGGTCTAGGCGCAATTAGTTACAAGTGGGATAATGGCATCTTTGACAGAACTAACTTCAAAGCTTTGACTGCAAATAAATACATTGTTATCGGAACGGATTTACATGGATGTGTAAACAAAGATTCCCTTTTACTTCAAGTTAATAAAGCACCAAATGTGCAGGCGGGAAAAGATACCGCCATCTGTTATGGGCAACCGATAACACTGCTTGCAAAAGGGAATGCATTCTCTTATTCTTGGAATCAAAGCGTTTCGGATGGAGTTGGGTTTTCTCCAACAACGACAAAAAAATATATATTAACCGGTGAGGACGCTATTCACTGTACCGCAACCGATACTGTAATAATAATTGTTAACAATTTACCGATTGTAAAAGCAGGAAACGATACTTCTATTTGTTTTGGCAAGTCCGCTGTTTTAAAAGCAACTGGTGCTAAAACATACACATGGGATAATGGTGTGTATGATAAAACACCATTTATCCCGTTAACAACAAAACAATATCTAGTAGTTGGAGTAGATGAGAATGGTTGTAGCAACAAAGACTCTTTATTTGTAAATATTAATTTATTACCAACAATTCTAGCGGGGAATGATACTGCAATTTGTAGTGGTTCTTCCATTCAACTTATAGGAAAAGGCGGTGTTAGTTATCAATGGAACCACTCCGTAGTCAATAGTCAATCATTCATACCTTCAATTTCAGAACAGTATATGGTTATCGGTACAGATATTCATGGTTGTATTAATAAGGATTCTATGTATATTACTGTTAACGCATTACCAATAATAAACATGAAAGAAGTGTGTGAAACACGTGAAGTAAATCTAACTGTAAATCATACTCCTGCAACTTCCTCTCCTTGGGCTTCATCCGAAACCACTATTGCAACGATAACTTCGGATGGAAAAGTGAGTGGTATAAAAAGTGGTCAAAGCATTATTACTTTTACCGACAATTATGGATGTAAAGATTCTAAAACGGTGACCGTAAACCCTACTCCTACGATTTTGAATGATCCTCTTTCACTTTGTGTTAAAAGTAAAATTTCGATGAAATCAAATCATATTCCTACAGCAATTAATCCTTGGAATTCTTCCAATAACAACATACTTCTAAATTCGTTAACAGGAGACATAACTGGTATAAACGCTGGTAATTCTGCGATTACATTTACGGATAATAAAGGGTGTCAAACGGTAAAAAATCTGACTGTATATCCACTACCTGTTGTAGATTTTAAAGCGGAAAAGTTAATTTGTATTGATGATAGTATCTATATGAAGGATTTGAGTTCTCCTACAAGTGCAACTGCAATTTGGAATTACGGAGATGGGATTAGAACTAAATTAATGCGTCATAAATATCAAAAAAGCGGACTCTTTTCTATTTCTTTACTCTCTATTACTACTAATGGTTGTCAAGATTCAATTACTAAAATTAACTATGTAGAAGTTGTACCTAAACCTTCTGTTAGTTTTACATTTACACCTGACTCCATCGATATTTTTAATCCTGAAATTTCTTTCACAAACCACTCCAATGCAAAACATTACAAATGGATGTTTGGGGATGAAAAACCAATTTCTGTGTCAACCAACCCAACGCACATTTTCCCCGCTACAACTGGGCAGCATTATATGGTGACATTAACTGGTTACAACACAGATAATGGTTGTTCAACAACTTATAAACAAGAAATTGTATCCAAAGAACCACTGATTTACTACATTCCAAATACATTTACGCCAAATGGGGATGAATTAAATAATACTTTTAAACCGATATTTTACAGTGGTTTAGATTTTTATAATTATCATTTAAGTATCTATAATCGTTGGGGGGAACTTATTTTCGAATCTAATAATTCCGAAATTGGCTGGGATGGTACCTATGGAAATCAAATCGTAGAATCTGCAACATACATTTGGAAATTAGAGTTCAAAGAAAAATTAGTGGACAAACAACATAGCCAGACAGGTCATGTGAATGTGATAAGGTAAAATACGTATTTAAAACACACCGTTTTTCATCGGATAATTAAAACAAACAACTTGCTATTACTTAGCAACGTTTTAAACTTTTTTACGTTTTATTAATACCTTTACAAAAAAGTGTATATTATTAATTAAATTATGAAGTCAAATTTCAATTTCTCACTTGTTTTTATTCTTCTGACAACAATTTTAAATTTTTCTCATTCTCAAGTTGTTATTAATGAATTAAATGTTGCACCAGCCAATGGGGATGGTTCATTTGTTGGTTATGGTCCAGCAATTAGTCCTGGACAACCACCACAACCTGGATGTGGTGAATGGATAGAATTATATAATAAAAGTTGTGTTCCAGTTGATATATCTGGATATTTTCTTGGTACCTATAACGATATAGATGGACTTGGTGCAAGTTTCATGGTTCCTTCTGGTAAAATCATACCTGCCATGGGATTTGCTGTAATAAGAGGTAAAAATGCAACAGCACCTCCGAGTACCACCATAGATATTATTGCCGATAATGTTTCTTCATCTAATTTTTGCTTAGAAGATAATACCAAAAATAATAGAATGTGGTTTCAAAATTCAGGTTCTTGGGTAGGATTATATGATAAAAATGGAAATGTAATTGATATGATTCAATGGTCTTCCAACGACCCAACATTTGGAGTTACTCCAAATTCTTTCAGTCTAGATGGTAGTCCATGTGTTCCCAGTGGCTCATCGGTTACATCGCTTCAATCTTTTACTGGGTATGGTAGTGGAACTACTTTCACAATAACTTCTTCTTCAATTGATAAAGGACAAACGATAGTAAGAATTCCAGACGGAGGAACTTTTTCTACTACAACTTCAACAGAAACTTTTTCGTATGGTAAAAGTAATAAACCTATTACCGCTAAAATTACATACTCCTCCCCTATCTGTAAATCTTCAGCGATACAGTCCCCAACATTAGTTGGAACTAGCGGTGGAAAATATTCATCTACTACTGGATTAACGATAGATGCAACAAATGGAAACATAACTCCATCATCAAGTACACCTGGTACCTATAAAATTAAATATACTTTGGCAGGTTTGGCTTGTCCAGGCTACGACTCAACCAATGTAACAATTGTAAATCCTACAGCAACGGCTTCAAAAACAGACCCGACATGTACTGGTGTTACAGCTAATTCAGATGGAACAATAACGATAACTGCAACTGGAGGTACTTCTCCTTATTCATACAGTAAAGATGGAGGAACATCCTACGGATCTTCTGCTACATTCACTGGTTTGGCTTCCAATACATATACCCTGAAAGCAAAGGATAATAATGGTTGTATTGCTTCAGTGAGTCCGAACATAACATTAGCTGTAGTATGTAATTGTACAGCACCAATAATAACTACTCAACCTAGTTCAACTACTGTTTGTGTTAATTCGAATGCAAATTTCTCTGTTACTGCAAATGCAACTGCAACCAGTTATCAATGGCAAGTTAATACTGGAAGCGGTTGGAATAATCTTGTTAATCAAACATCAGCAACACTTACTTTAACAACTGTAACTGCAAGTATGAATGCATATCAGTATCAATGTATTGTTAAAGAAACTACGGGTAATTGTCCTGTAACAACTAACGTTGTTACTTTAACTGTAGACAATATTTCTGCAACAGCAACTAGTACAAATCCAACTTGTAATGGTTCTATACCTAATTCAGATGGTACAATCACAATTACATCATCAAACGGTTTAGCACCTTATACATATAGCACGGATAATGGTGCTAATTTTACAAATTCAAATTCTGCTTCTGGACTTGCTTCAAATTCCTATACAGTTAAAGCAAAAGATGCAAATGGATGTATCGCTACAGTAAGTCCTGTTATAACACTATCTGTAACTTGTCCTGCAGACCCTTGTGTGTCTCCAATTATAACTAATCAACCTGTAGCGTCTAAAGTATGTGAAAACACAAATGCTACTTTTACAGTGGTTGCAAATGCTACTGCAACTGGATATCAATGGCAAGTAAAAAATGGTACTGCTTGGGTAAATATTAATGGTCAAACAACTGCTACATTAAGTTTGAATAATGTAACTAATTCTATGAATAACAATCAATATCATTGTACTATTTTAGAAACCACAGGGAAGTGTCCTATAAATTCTCAAGATGTAACTTTAACAGTAGATCCAACGCCTGTATCAAGCGCTGGAGGTTCAAAAACAATTTGTTCTACTTCTACAGCAACAGTTAGTGGAGCAACAGCATCTTCTGGAACTACCTATAGTTGGACAGAGAATGGAAATGGAACCATTACAGTTGGTGCAAATACATTAACACCTACCTACACACCTTCAAATGCAGACATTGGTAATCCCGTAACTTTAACCATGGCAACTGTAAGTGGAAATACATGTCCTAATCCAGCAGATGTTACATTCACAATAAATGTTGACCCATTACCAACTGCTGTTTCTACTGGGACTACTACCATTTGTTCTAACGCTACTGCAACGGTATCTGGTGCTAGTCATAGTTATGGAAATGTGCTATGGTCAATCAGTGGTACTGGAAATGGAACAATTACCAACCAAACAACTGATAGCCCTACCTATACACCAAACGCATCAGATGCAGGTAAAACTGTTACTTTAAGTATGCACGTAACAAGTACAAACACTTGTCCGGATCCAACTGTTGTAACATTCAAAGTGACCGTTGACTCCTTACCATTAGCAAAAATTACTGGTAGTAAAACAATATGTTCGAGTAATTCAGCAACAATTACTACCGCAAAATCTGCATATGGAGATATTGCATGGACTTCAGATGGAACTGGAACAATAACGAATGGATCAACGTTATCTCCAACCTACACACCAACCGTAAATGATGAAGGTAAAACGGTAACATTAACGTTAACTGTTACAAGTAATAATAGTTGTGGTAATACAACAAAAGCAACAGCTAATTACATGTTAAATGTAATTGGAGCAGTAGTACCTACTGCATCTACTAATAATGGTAGTTCCACTATTTGTATGGAAAAACAAGTAACAATTTCAGGTGCTTCTTCAAGTAATGGTACTGTAAAATGGACTGTAACTTCAGGTAACGGTATGCTTACAAATGAAACTACACTTACACCAACTTATATTTCAAAAGCAAATGATACACTTACACCTGTAAAACTGACTTTAACCGTAAATCCTCCAGCAGGGTGTGGAGGAATACCTGCTTCAGATATTTATACAATAACCGTAAAAAGCAATCCTATTGTTCAACCTTCCTGTAACAAACCTTGTGAAGGATTAGATGTACAATTAAATGCAAATACAATTCCTAATGCTCAATACGCATGGACTGGACCAAAAGCACTTTCTAAATCTACACAAAATGTCCTATTAACAAAAATTACTGCATCGGATACAGGTCAATACAATTTACAAATAACGGATGCCTTTAACTGTGTAAACTCTAAGTCTATACACGTTACGATGTATCCAAATCCAATAATAGCAGGAGATACTTTTGTATGTGTTGATAAAACAATAAATTTAGTAGCAAATACTACAGGAAATACAACCTCATGGTCGAGTTTAAATCCTACTAACCTTACTATTGATCCGATAACAGGAATTGCAATTGGTGAATTAGGAGGTACAGCAACGGTTAAATATACAGATATTAATGGGTGTGTTGATAATCAATTAATCCTTATAGAAAATTTACCGGTAGTTGCATTTACGGTTGATTCAACAAGTGTTTGTATAGGAAATGATGTTAAATTCACCGATAAATCCATCAATAAAAACACAAATATCATTTGGGATTTTGGGGATGGGATGCAAAGTAATGAAATTGAACCTTCCTACACGTATCATGCGGTTGATTCGTTTACAGTAACTTTGACTTCAATTTCGCCAAGTGGCTGTGTTGGAAAGTTGACAAAAGAAAAATACATAACACCTATTGAAGTTCCAACAATCAAATTCAGTTTCACTCCAGATTCAATAGATATATACAATCCTGAAATACAATTCATAAACTATTCAAATGCTAAGTTTTACACCTGGAACTTTGGGGATTATAGTCCAATAATTAACAACACAAGCCCAAGTCATACTTTCCCAAATACACCAGGAGAGTATTACAAAGTAACTTTAAAAGGTAGTAATTCTGCTACTGGGGTTTGTCCTGTAAGCGTAACACAAGAAATTGTGTCTATTGACCCACCAATCTTTTTTATTCCAAATACATTTACACCCAATGAGGATGAATTAAATAATACTTTTCAACCAATTTTCACGAGTGGTTACGATCCGCAAAACTTCTCTTTTTGGATTTACAATCGTTTAGGAGAATTAATTTTCGAAACACACAATGCAAATATTGGATGGGATGGAACTTATGTAAATAAAATAGCGGAAAATAATACCTATATCTGGAAATTACAATTTAAATCAAAACAAACAGAAAAAGAATACTACAAAACAGGTCATGTGAATTTGGTGAAGTAAATCCTAAATTTCCGCTGTTAAATTATTATATTTGCTGTGATAAATTAAAAAGTTGTTTAGAAATCTAGGCAACTTTTTTTGTTCATGAAAGTCTTATAGTTAATCGTTATCTGAGCGGAATCAACTACAAGAAATGATATTTATACTGGAAATACTACAATTTATTTTTCCAAAAAAATAACACAAAAATGATTATTTGTAAATAATTTATACCTAATCTGCACGAATTAAAAATTGCATATGAAAAATAAGTTTATCGTTATTTGCTTTCTATTCTTAAGTTTTAAAATATTAAGTCAAAATCTAGTAGTTACTCCCCAAAACGCTACTAACCTAATAAACAATGTATTACTAGGAAATGGATTGACTGCAACAAATATTACTTCTAAAGGAGGTGCCAATCAGATAGGTTCGTTTTCTGGCGGTTTTTCGCTATCTCCCGGAATTCCATTTCTTTTAGACCAAGGTATCATTCTAACAAGTGGTTCTATCACTGATTTACCAGGAAACAATACTTCAGGTGCCACTTCTACAGCAGCAGGAGGTGTTTCAGATGCTGATTTACAAGCTATAATTCAAGATCAAAGTAATAAAACAACAGATGTTGGAGCGATTGAGTTTGATTTCGTTGCGACTTCAGATACAATTGGTTTTAGATATGTATTTGCTTCCGAAGAATACCCAGAGTTTGCTTGTGGAGGTTTTAATGATGTATTTGCATTCTTTTTAACTGGACCTAGTCCTTCAGGAGTAGCTTATAATAAAAAAAACATTGCATTAATACCTAATACAAACACACCTGTTAGTGTAAACACCGTAAATGCAGGTGTTTTTGGCAGTCAAGGTAATGCTGCTAATTGTGATGTATTTGATGTAAATTGGAGAAATTACTCAAATTATTATCATGATAATCCAAAAAATTCAAGTACTATAAAAATTAAAGCAGATGGTTATACCTCTGTTTTTACAGCTGGAGCAAAAGTAGTATGTGGAGAAACGTATCATATAAAACTAGCAATTGCAGATGTAGGATATAGTGATAATGGGTACGATAGTTATGTTTTTTTAGAAGCAAAAAGTTTTGTTAGTCCAGGTGTAAAAAATACTTCAACTATCAAAGATTTAAATGGGAATGTATTAACAAATAATTACATTACAGAAGGTTGTTCGGAGGCTGTTATTACATTCAATGCTACACCTGCTCCAACAAGTGATTATATCGTCAATTATACCTTGACTGGTAGTGCTACAAAAAACACTGATTACACAATCCCTTCTAGTGCAGTTATTTTAGCAAATCAAACTTCCACTTCAATTAAAATTACTCCTACAAAAGATAATACAAGTGATGATGGTGAAACAATCATCATCAATTTATCAGGTGCATGTAATACTGCAGGTACTGCAACTACAATTACCATAAAAGACGAATTAAAAATTACAGCGGCCAAAACCTCGGATCCAACTTGTACACTTGCAAACACAGTAAATTCAGATGGTGTAATTACCCTTACAGCAACAGGTGGAGTTACACCTTATACTTTTAGTTTAGATAATGGAACTTCATATCCATACAGTAGTTCTCCAATTTCAACATTAGGTAATGGTACGTATAATATTAAAGTTAAAGATAAGGATGGATGTATTGCAGCAGATTTAACCGCAATCAATTTAAATAAATCTTGTAGTTGTATCACTCCATCTATTACAACTATTAAATCAAATCCAACAACCTGTAACGGTACAGATGGAAAAATTACTATTTCAGGATTAACCAATGGTAAAATTTACGCACTAAGTTACGTGAAGGATGCTGCTGCTACTCCAATCACTTCCACTTTTACTGCCTCTGGGACAACATACGATATTTCAAATCTTGGAAATGGTGCGTATACCAAAATCAATGTGACAAATGCGGGTTGTACTTCCAACGATGAAACGCAAACATTAGTAGATCCGAGTGGTATAACAATTACT
>CANFHU010000001.1 GCA_947446925.1 Flavobacteriia bacterium | reverse complement strand
TTGACACCTATTCAAATGCATTTACAAAATAGAATCAAAATAAAAACTTATAAAAAACAAATATCCCAGTAAACACGTGTTTACTGGGATATAATTATGTATTTTAGTCTTTAATAATCTGTATCGCTTATTTAGGACTAGTCAAATTCTGAATTATTCTTCGTCCTTGTATTCAAATGGATACCCTTCAAACATTTCTGTTAAACGATGTACTTGGTATACACTTCGTGTATATGAGTTAGATAAAGCAATAATACAAACCGTATCTCCACGCAATGTCGCATAGCAACCAGTGTTTCCATGCCACCATCCTGTATGAAAGAAATACGGTTTTTTATCTGGGACTTCCACCATACGCATGCCTAATCCATAATTTCTAGTTCCTGGATTTTCGTAACTATATCCTTTATATATTTCCTCGCGAGATTGTTTAGATAGAAAGTCTGTTGAATAGGTAGCAATATCCATTTTAAGTAAATCACGTGCAGTACTATACATGTTTTTGTCCCCATAAATTCCATCTAAAAAATCAACCGCTTGTATTTGAAAACGAGAATTATAAGAAGGGGAAATTTCATTAATCTTCTCTGGGGTATCTAAAATAAAACTATGGTACATTTTTAAAGGATCAAACACCAACTTTTTCATTGCTTTTGGAAAATTTACACCTGTAACTTTTTCTACAACAAGAGCTAATAAAGCGTAATTCGTATTGCAATATGCAAAATGGGTCCCGGAAGGGAAATTGAGTGGAAATACATGTTTATTCAATAGTTTTAACACATCCTGATTCGTCATTTTTTTAGAGTGGTCCCATATTGGATCCGCAAAATATCCATAATACGGAACGCCACTACGATGCGTTAATAACATACGAATAGTCACTCCTTTATATGGAAAAATCGGCAAATATTTTCGCACATCGTCTTCTAAAGCAATTTCTTTTTTGTCTACTAAACGCATAATTGCTAAAGCAGTAACAGACTTACTAATGGAGGCAAGATGGATTGGCGTAGTGATTTCCAATTTTTTCTCCTTGGAGTAATCTAAATAACCATTTACTTTTTCGAAAATTATTTTACCGTTTTTAGCCACCAAAAACATTCCGTTAAATCGATCGTTTCCAAGTATTTTCGTGTAAAACGGATAAATATGTTTCCTTTTATTAGAAATAAATTGTTTTGACAAACCATTGAATTTAGGCTTGTATAATTCGTTTTTTGGAGAAGACTTTAATTTGTGTTCTGTTTTTGTAGTACAAGAAGTAATACTTATAACTACTGAAATGAGGAGAATGATTATACTTTTCATAGGATAAAGTAAAAATAATGTTTTTTGCATTGTTTTGTATCTTTGTTTAAAAATGTACCCATGAAAACAATTATAATTGTTCTTTTTTCATTTCTTTTTTGTGCGTCTCTAGGTGCACAAGAACATATAGATAGACATCTCCATAAAGGAATAGAAGCATTTAACAAACAAGAATTTGACGTTGCTTTGAAACATTTTGAAAAGGAATTACATCATAACCCAAATGAAGCCGAAGCTTATTATTATCTAGGATTGATCAAAAACAGTAAAAATTTAGGGGAAGGAATAGCAGAATTTTCCAAAGCAATTACTTTAAAATCAGATTACGATGAAGCGTACAATGCGCGCGCAAATTGCCAAATATTTAAAGGAGATTATCCAAATGCATTAATCGACTTAAACACGGCAATCAACATTGATAGTAGCAACTTCAATTATTTTTTTAATCGTTCAGATGTAAAAGTTTACTTAAAAGATTTTATGGGTGGAATTAACGATGCAAAAAAAGCATTAAAATTAGATCCCATGACACCTTCTTCGGTATTTGGAACACTAGCAAAAGGGTATGCCGGAATA
The DNA here is from genome assembly GCA_947446925.1 of Flavobacteriia bacterium. GTDB lineage: Bacteria > Bacteroidota > Bacteroidia > Flavobacteriales_D > Crocinitomicaceae > CANHVK01. Next base: position 487,772 of record CANFHU010000001.1, on the reverse strand, counting down.
GGAAATTATTCAGAAGCACTAAAATTTGCTACAGAATTTATTCAATTTGAGCAATTTCCATCTTCCTATATTGTGCGAGGAGAAATAAAATTTGCGATGAATGATTTCAAAGGTGCATTAGAGGATTACCAAAAAGGAAACGACCCAGATTTAGACGGTGGTAATACCTACGTCAAGATTGCTGAAACTAAATTTGCTTTAGAAGATCCAAAGGGAGCGTGTAAGGCAATTGACAAAGCGCTAGAATTAGGAATAAAAGTAAGTGGTTCACTACTTGCTAAATGTGGAAAGTAGACTATTCCCCTACTTCCAAACTTGCACGATACAATTTCAATTCATCCCAAGTAAACGCTTCTCCTACTTTTTCTTTTAAAGGAGTGAGGGAAAGTTCGGAGTATCCATCAAAAATATCTGCTAATTCTGAAATACGATCGGAAGACATTACCTCCGCCAATTGTAAATCACCCATTTTAATCAATTTCACAAAATGGGATACAATTGTTCCTTCCGACATAACACGAGAAGCAGCAATTTCTGAAAGTGACTTATTTTCACGAATCAACTCTAAAGTCACTTCATAGGTAGACTTTTTAGGTTCTTTTGAAGTTTTAGATTTTGTCCCTTTTTTTACGGAAAGTTTCTCCTCTTCTTCTTCGAAAATATCGTCAAGGAATGAAGTTGGCGTTTGCAATTGTTCCAGTTTTAGTTGATCTAAAATATTCTTTCTGTAATTTAATATTTCAGGTTTCCAGATTTTATCTTTAGTAATTTCTTCTCCTTTTAACAGCATTTCGAGCATATTACCTGCACGAAGTAAGGATGTTAAAATTTCAAACTGTGCAGTTTCTAATTCTTCTAACTCTTCGTAATACGCCTTGATTTTTTTGATGCGTTTTACTTCTTCCATTTTTTTCAACGTACTAATCGCACAGTTTTCCAACGTTTTAAAGAAATAAGCATTTGCAGCGGTAACTCTTTCCGCTATAAATTCCAATGATATAGGCTTGGAAGAGAATAATTTATGGAGTTGACTTATAAATTTCTGAGCCGGTTCGACCATAGAATGAAAAACACTTGCTTGATGTGCAGCCCAAGTCTTGTGTTTACCTTTCTCACTTTTTGAGCCTAATAATGTATAACTTGAATCATGAATGCGCCACATGGCATCGACATCACGCCACTCAAAAGATTTAGCCAAAAAAGTATATACAAAATGAATGGTGTCATCTTCCAAGAATTTTTCGAGAACCTGGTCTTCCGGTTTACTAGCCGTATAACTCATCACTTGTTGGTCATTACTCAAACCATTCATCTGCATCGGGGACAATAATACAAGTCCATTTAAACTTCGCAAACGAGAAAGTGCAACATATGCTTGTCCTGGTGCAAAAACCTGTGAAACATCCAAAATAGCTTTTTCAAAGGTCAAGCCCTGACTTTTATGTACCGTTATCGCCCAGGCTAATTTCAAAGGATAATGAACAAAAGTTCCTAATACCTCTTCTTTTATTTCTTTGGTACCTTCATCAAGCGTATATCGGATGTTTTGCCACTCGTATTTTTCGACTTCTATCGTTTTCTTCTCTTCCGGAAAATGCACTAAAATTTCTTGGGAGGAAATTTCTTTCACTACACCCATTTTACCATTGTAATAATTTTTTTCAAACGATAAATCGTTTTTCACAAACATGACTTGTGCCCCTATTTTCAATTCTAAAACTTCATCCAATGGGTACATATGAATCGGGAATTCTCCTGTTATATCCGCCGAATATTTTCGTGAATTCCCTTTTAACTCATGTAATGATTGTAAATTAATGGCGTCCGCCTTCGCATTATGGGTAGTTAGTGTGATATACCCTGGATTATTTTTTACATCAAAATTAGGATGTACATAATCATTTAAAACTTTAATATCCGTTTCATCAATTTGATTATTACGTAGATGATTTAATAAATGTATAAATCGTTCATCATCCTGACGATAAATCTTGGTAAGTTCAATAAATAAAGGTGGGTTTTCTTGAACAACTTTTGCATGAAAAAAGAAAATACCATTGTAATAATTTTTCAGTTCCGCCCATTCTTCATTTTTGACAACCGGTGGAAGTTGTAATAAGTCACCTATAAAAAGTACTTGTACACCACCAAAAGGTTCATTTCGTTTTCTAATTGACCTAAGTGTCCAATCAATCGCATCCAATAAATCCGCACGCAACATACTCACTTCATCAATTACGAGTAGTTCCATGGATTGGAATAGTGCTTTACGTTTGGCTGGTATTCGAAAATGTTTGACCAAGGTGTCTTTGGTTTCCCATTTTACACGGTCATTAAATTTTGGTGTTACCCCAAACTCTGGAATAAAACCAGAAAAAGGCAATTGAAAAAAAGAATGGATAGTTACCCCACCAGCATTCAAAGCAGCAATTCCAGTTGGTGCTACAATGACTGCTTTCTTATGTGTTGTAGTAATGATACGTTTCAGTAAAGTGGTTTTACCTGTTCCTGCTTTTCCTGTTAAAAAAATAGATCGATTGGTTTGATTAATAAAGCGAATTGCTAATTCAGAGGTGGATGTTGTTTCGAGCATTGTTTGTTAATTTTACTTGAAATTAGGAATAAATATCCAAAGAACGTGATGAAAAAGAAACACAATAAAAACAATTTTGAACTTAAAAATTTGTAAAAAGAAATTTTGTATTTTTAATGCTATGAAATATCCACTACTATTTTTAATCCTGACGACTTTTCTAATAACTTCGAGTTTTACTAATTCAACAATAAATACTATTCCCATAATTGTCAAAAACATCAAAAATGCAAAAGGTCGATTATCCATTGGTGTATTCAAAGATGCAAGTTCATTCGAACAAGAAAAACCATTTAAAATAATCTTAATACCAAAAAAAGAGCTCGTAAATGGAACTCTAAAATCATCCATTGAAATTGAATCTGGAATTTATGGTCTTTCTATACTAGATGACGAAAACAGTGACTATAAAATGCAGTATAATATGATTGGAATGCCTAAGGAAGGGTTCGGTTTTTCAAATTATTATCATGAAGGATTTACAAAACCAAATTTTAAACAATTCTTAGTTGTTATAAACCCAAGCCAAAAATCCCCCATCACTTTCCATTTGCGCTATATTTTATAGAATAAATGTAAATGACTTAGTATCAAAAATATACTTTTCACAGAAAAATTGTACCTTTGCAGTCAAAACAAAGCACCAAGTGATTGAAATTCTAAACAAATCATTCGAAAAATACATTTCTGTTGAAGAAATTCAAGAGCGTATTGCTTTGTTGTCCAAAGAAATCAATGCGGATTTTACAGGAAAAGAAGTTGAATTTATCGCTATTTTAGATGGTTCATTCATGTTTGCGAGTGATTTATTTAAAAAAATAAACCTTCAAACTATCATTTCTTTTTTGAAAATTAAATCCTACGAAGCAATGGAGAGTTCTGGGACGATCCATGAATTAATTGGACTACAATCCAAAATTACTGGAAAACACATTGTGATTATAGAAGACATCATAGACACTGGCGCTACGATGGAATATGTTGTAGAGACACTTGAGAAACAGCAACCTGCTTCGATATCGATCGCAACATTACTATTTAAGCCAGCAGCATTTAAAGGAAAATATTCTCCTAGATACATCGGATTTAACATCTCCAACGAATTTATTGTTGGTTATGGAATGGATTTTGATGGTTATGGACGGAATTTAGAATCTATTTACCAAATAAAGGGTAGTGACCCAAAAATACCACTATGTTAAATATTGTTTTATTCGGACCTCCAGGTGCTGGGAAAGGAACTCAGTCAGAAAGATTAATTCAAAAATATGGATTAATCCACCTTTCAACAGGAGATATTTTTAGAGCTAATATCAAGGGCGAAACAGAACTTGGTAAATTAGCTAAAAGTTTTATGGATCAAGGAGCACTTGTCCCTGATGAAGTAACAATCAATATGTTGCGTTCAGAGGTGTTAAAACACCCGGATGCAAATGGATTTATCTTTGATGGCTTTCCTCGTACAAATGCACAAGCACAAGCGCTAGATGCTTTTTTAGCGACTTTAAATACAACAATTTCGATAATGTTGGCTTTAGAAGTAGAAGAAGCGGAACTTAGAACGCGTTTACTTTTACGTGGACAAAGTAGTGGACGACCTGATGATGTTAATCCTGAGGTAATTCAAAAACGTATCGATGTGTATAACAACGAGACTAAACCGGTAAAAGACTTTTACCAAGGACAAAATAAATTCGTTTCAATAGATGGTATTGGAGAAATTGATGAAATTTCTAACCGATTATATACAGCGATTGACGCATTAAAATAAAAATATGGCTTCAGATAATTTCGTAGATTACGTAAACATACATTGTACTTCTGGAAACGGAGGTGGCGGATCTACGCATTATCGTAGAGAGAAATATATTCCATTAGGTGGTCCTGATGGTGGTGATGGTGGTCGTGGTGGACACATCATTGTGCGTGGAAATGTACAATTATGGACATTGCTTCACCTAAAATTCAAAAAACATATCAAAGCTGGTCACGGAGTTCATGGTACAGGTAACTTGAAAACTGGTGCAGAAGGAGACGATCAATACATTGAAGTTCCAATTGGCACCATTGCCAAAGATTCTGAAACAGGGGAAGTACTTTTTGAAATCACTGCGGACAAAGAAGAAAAAATATTAGTTCCAGGTGGACGTGGTGGACGTGGAAATAGCTATTTCAAATCCAGTATCAATCGCGCTCCACAATTCGCTCAACCCGGTGAACCAGGGCGTGAAAATTGGATGATATTGGAACTAAAAATTTTAGCGGATGTAGGTTTAGTAGGATTTCCAAATGCTGGAAAAAGTACACTACTGTCTGTTTTAAGTTCTGCGAAACCAGAAATTGGCGATTATGCCTTTACAACCCTACGACCAAATTTAGGAATTGTACCTTACCGTACGCATCATTCCTTTATTATGGCGGATATCCCAGGTATTATCGAAGGAGCTCATACGGGAAAAGGATTAGGACTTCGTTTCTTACGTCATATTGAACGAAATTCAATTTTGTTATTCATGATTCCGGCTGATTCAGATAACATTCAAAAAGAATATGATGTTTTACTCAACGAATTACGTCAATATAATCCTGAATTGTTAAACAAAGAGCGTGTTCTAGCAATAACTAAATCAGATATGTTGGACGATGAAATGAAAGAACAAATGAAAGTAGATATTCCAGCGATTCCATATTTGTTTATTTCCTCGTTAGCACAACAAGGTTTAGTGGAATTAAAAGACCTTCTTTGGAAAAAATTGAATAATGCTTGATTATTTTGAAGCAATCGATCATGCGATTGTACTTGCAATAAATTCGATACATACTCCATTACTTGATGAAATTATGTGGTTGATTTCCGGTAAAATTATCTGGATTCCAATGTATCTTTTTCTGATTTATTTAGCCTACCAACACTTTGGAAAGAAAAATACAATCTATTTTGTAGTGTTAGTAATAACAGCAATTGCACTTTCTGATCTTGTATCTTCAAAAATCATTAAGGAGTCGGTAGAACGTTATCGTCCTTCACACAATTTAGAATTGGAATCACAACTTCATTTTTACAAACAAAAAAATGGGGAATTCTACCAAGGTGGTGAATACGGTTTTGTTTCCTCCCATGCTGCAAACTTTTTTGCCATTGCATTATTTGTTGGACTCATCTTTAGAGAAAAAGCACCACAATTAATCTATACTTTATACATAATTGCCATACTCGTTGGAGTTTCTCGCATCTACTTAGGTGTGCATTATTTAAGCGACATTCTAGGCGGAGCAATCGTTGGAACAACAATTTCTTACCTACTTTGGAAATTTGTTTGGCTTAAAAGAGTAGTAAATTAATTCTTTTTGTATATTTGCAATCCGTTTCGAAGTATAACAGCGTTTATACGTAAATGCCCGAGTGGCGGAACTGGTAGACGCGCTGGATTCAAAATCCTGTTCTTTCGGGAGTGCCGGTTCGATTCCGGCCTCGGGTACACAAGTAGACGCTTCCAGTTTACGAGTAAGCTTAAACCTCAGTTATCGCAAGATAGTTGAGGTTTTTCTTTTTGTGAATTCCGCTGTATTTGAAATGTAACCTAATTATTCTTTTAAAAACATGTTCAACTGATAATATCATTTCATTGAAATTATGACAATCCTAGAAATTTATCAATTACGTTTAGGGCAATATTCCAATTTTGAAGGAGTTGTTGTGATGATTTGTATATTAGGTTATCCTGTTGCAATCTTATTAATTATAAAATATTTTTTAATAAAATATTCGTTAACAAAATATTCTTTTTCAGAAGTCGAACCAAATATTCTGTTAAAAAGAACTTTTGCTTTTTTAGCAATAATGTCTTTAATAGTCATTCTATATGGGATAATATACAACAAATTGGACGGTTTATTTATTTGGAGTAACATATTTTTCATTTCATCCATTATTTATTTGTACGTCGTACATTTCAAAGAGCTATTACTGCAAGCTATTCATGTAAGAAATCGGAAAAAAGAATTATTTAGATACGATATAACTAAATTTGAAGGTGATAAAACTCATCAGTTGTTTAAGTATTTGATAAAAAATCAATCAGATAGTACAGAATCATGGACTTACGGACATGAGCCAACTATTATTGCTCACCTAAACAATTTTTCTAAAGAAGATAGCGACAAACTAAACGTTGAAATGTGGAATTGGGGAACTGAAAAACTATTTAATTTAGCAAACCCAATTATTGAAACTGATAATGTCTATATAGATTGTTATTTGATTTATTTTAAAATATTCTTACAGATTAATGATATTGAAATGGAAGAATCTTTTATAAATAATATTTATTTAATTGAAAATATTCCTTTGGGTAATCAGACTATCGAATTTTACAATTCTATAAAAACAAAATTAGTCGCATTTAAAGGAAATGAAGAAAATAACAATTGGTATTTAAATATAATCGATAAAAAAATTAAAGAAGAAACCAATTTTTGCAGAAATAAATAATCATTGTTTAAACCTCAATTATCGCAAGATAGTTGAGGTTTTTCTTTTTCCTATCCTTGCAACACCTCCCCTTTTTCACTATCTTAATACTAAAAAAAACAAAATGACCAACCAAGAATTAGGAATCCTAGGAGAAAAATTAGCACAAGAATACTTAAGTAATAAAGGTTTCCTCCATTTAGATTGTAACTACCGTTTCGGAAAATTAGAAGTCGATATTATTTCCATCGAAAACAATCAACTTGTAGTTACGGAAGTGAAAACTAGACAAACAGCAGAAATTGGTGAACCATGGAGAGCTGTTACTAGAGCAAAACAACGACAAATTATAAAAGTAGCAGATGCATACGTAAAATGGAAAAATTTAAACATAGATACGCGTTTCGATATCGTTTCTATTGTTCATAACCAATTCCGAACTGAAATCGAACACATCATTGATGCTTTTACCACGGTTTGATAAAAAAAGCGAAATTAGAACACAAGAAAAATTGTATTTTTACGTTTGATATTAACATTACATGAAAAAAACAACGTCTCTTGCCAGTACCTTACTAGTCATTCTGACTTGCGTAATTTTGGCAGTTTCATGTTCCACAGAAAACAATGCTTTTATCAACCGTAAATATCATGGAATAACAGCAAAATACAATGGGTATTTTAATGCTAATGAACTTCTTAAGACAGCATTAGAATCTTACCGAACAAACTCCAAAGAAAATTATTACGAAATTCTACCAGTAGAACAAGTTCCCAACGAAAAAGAATTTCAAGCATTTCTTCCTGCGATTGATACTGCTATTGCGAAATGTTCCAAAGTAATTCGAAACCATTGCATGCCAAGTATGGAATTTGGAGGAGGAAAAAAAGTAGAGTATAACCCTTGGATCGATGAAAATTGGATTACAATAGGCCGTGCATTTTTCTTAAAACACGAATATGAACTTTCCCAAAGAAATTTTGAATATGTGCAACGATTATTTGCAAACGATAAATCCAACTATATCGCATCTATGTGGAATATCAAATCGCTAATTGCAACCAATAAAATAAACGAAGCGAAAGAAAAATTATTAGAATTAGACTTATTAGTAGAAAAACAGAAAAAGGAAAAAGAAGCTAATAAAACCAATATAATCGGGAAAATTTCAAAAGTTTTTGCTACAAAAGATAAAAAAAGTATAAAATTACTCCCAGAATTCACAAGCAGATTAGAAGTAGAATTAGCATTACTTAAAGGAACTTTGTACACACAAACTGGAGAGTATCCGTTAGCAATAGAAAATTTAGAAAAAGCAATTAAGAAAAATAAAAAGAAAGCGGAAAAAACAAGATTGCATTTTATTCTTGGTCAATTATATAGCAATACAAAAAACAATGAATTAGCTAAAAATCATTTTTCAAAAGTAGTTTCTTCCGCACAAGCACCATTTGAAATGCAATTTAATGCACGTATAAACCGTGCGTACCTTGGGAAAGACGAAAAAATTAAGAAAGAATTACAAAAAATGTTACGGGATGATAAAAACACAGAATTCCGGGATCAATTATATTATGCTTTAGCAAAGTTGTATTTACAAGAAAATAATCGAGCAGAAGCAATTATACTTCTCCATAAATCAACCTATTTCTCCACAGTAAACAAACGTCAACAAGCAGTAAGTTACGAAGAACTTGGAAACTTAAGTTACCAAATAAAAGATTACATCAAAGCACAAAAATATTATGATAGTTGTGCAAAAGTGATGCCTGAAAATTACCCAAATAATGAAGATATTCGCAAAAAAGCTTCGAAACTAAAAAACTTAGTGCTTGCTGTGGATATTGTAGCACGTGAAGATAGCCTTCTTCGTTTAGCGAAAATGGACGATAAAACACGAAAAAATTACCTCGAGAAAGCAATTAAAAACATAAAGTTTAATGCCGAGAAAAAACAACGAGAAGAAGCTGCACGCCTTAGAAATATTCAAGCAAAACAACTCGCTGCTCAAGAAAATGATCCATCTGGTAATAAATGGTATTGGAACAACGTAAAATCAAAAGCGGATGGAGTAAGTGAATTTAAGAAAAATTGGGGGGAGAGAGAAAATGAAGACGATTGGAGACGTAGTGACAAACTCATGTTAGCAGAAAATAAAATAGATAATGCCCAAACAAACGGAATAGGTACTGTTCTAGTTGAAAAAGATACATTAACCGTTGAAAATTTACTCTTAAACTTACCATTGACTCAAACTTTACAAGATTCTTCGATGGAACGATTAATGGCTGCACAATATGAAGCAGGTCTAATTTACAAAGAATTACTAGGAGAATATAAAATGGCAAGTGAACGTTTTGGTGATGTAATTAACCGGAACTATGTAAGCGATTATAAATTGTTGTCAGCATATCAATTATACAAAATATACGAAGGGAAAGACAATGCAAAAATGCAAACGCAAAAGAATTATATACTCCAAAACTTTCCATATTCAGACTTTGCCAATTACTTAAAAGACCCAGATTTTTTCTCCAAGAAAAAAGAAGAAGAACATAAAGCTGAAGAAATATATGTAAAAGTGTTAGAAAAATATCGAACAAACGATTTTACAGAAGTAATCAGTGCTTGCAATTCAGTGATTACCAATGAACCTAAGAATGTATTTCTAGCAAAGTATATGTTGCTTAATGCCATGGCACAAGCTTCCGAAACAACTAACAAAAAAAGCATCGAACCATTATTACAGGAAATTGTCCAAAAATTTCCAGGTACCTTAGAGGCAAAAAAAGCAAGCGAACTAATTGAAATTCTACAAAAAGGTATCTCTCAAGATAAAAAAGTAGAATTCAACAAAGAATCTATTTACAAATTTGTGGAAGGCCAACCTGTTTGGATTATCTTGTTTTTGGATCCAAATGGAGATTCCAATGCAGCTAAGAATAAAATTGCATTGTTTAACGATTCGGAATATACTGGTAAAGAAATTACAGTATCTTCTAAATTATTCAATGAAAATCAAAGTATTATAGTGTTAAAATCATTTACACAAACAGAAGCAGAAGACTATGTGGATCACTTTAAAATAGACAAAACAAATCTTGACGAGTATACAAACTTGCCAATTTACTTAATTTCACAGGAAAATTTAAAAGTGCTTTTTGAAACGCACAAACTCGAAGAATATAAAACTTTTTATACTGAATATTTCAACTAATGGAAAAAATCTGGTACGGAAAACACTTTCAATTGGGAGTATTAGGAGGTGGTCAACTTGGAAGAATGTTGATTCAAGAAACAATCAACTACGATGTACAAGTACATTGCTTGGATCCGGATGCGGAAGCTCCTTGTAGAGACATTGCGCATAGTTTAACCGTTGGTTCATTAAATGATTTCGATACTGTATACCACTTCGGTCAAAACAAAGATATAATCACTGTTGAAATTGAAAATGTTTCCATAGAAGCATTAGAAAAATTAGAAGCAGAAGGAAAAAAAGTATTCCCACAACCTGCTGTTTTAAAAATCATTCGCGACAAAGGACTACAAAAACAATTTTACGCAGATAACAATATACCTACTCCTGCTTTCTATTTGGTAAACAACAAAGAAGAAATCACAAAGTACATTTCTGAATTTCCATTTATGCAAAAAATGCGTACGGGTGGATATGATGGAAAAGGGGTAACTCCATTACGTAACGAAAAAGACCTAGAAAATGCTTTTGAAGTACCTAGTGTTTTGGAAAAATTTGTGGACTTTGAAAAAGAACTATCCGTCATAGTTGCGCGTAATGAAAATGGTGAAACGAAGGTCTATCCGACGGTAGAATGTGAATTCAGTCCGGAAGCAAACTTAGTGGAATTTTTATTCTCCCCTGCAGATGTAACTCCTGCAATTGAAAAAGCAGCCGAAGAATTAGCAATTAGCATCATCGATAAACTTGGGATGGTTGGAATTTTAGCAGTTGAATTATTTCTTACAAAAGATGGTCAACTATTAGTCAACGAAATCGCACCACGCCCACATAATAGTGGTCACCATACGATTGAATGTAACGTGACCTCTCAATTTGAACAACACATGCGTAGCGTGCTGAATCTTCCTCTTGGAGATACACGCATCATCCAACCAGGAGTAATGATAAATCTATTAGGGGAAAAGGGATACCAAGGAAGTGTATTCTACCAAGGATTAGAAAACGCTATTGCTATACCAGGAGTGAAACCACACATCTACGGAAAAGCTGAAACAAAATCGTTCCGCAAAATGGGACATATCACCATCGTTGCACCTACCTTAGAAGAAGCAAAAACGAATGGAAGAAAGGTAAAAGAGTTGGTGAAGGTGATAGCATAAATTTTGTATAGGAATAGGGCATGCCCTATTCCTACACAAAATTCTATTTATTTTTTAATTTACATTCAACCTCCGCCAATCTCCTCGCCTCTTCATCAACCTTCACAAAATCGGCATATTCTGGTTCTTTCACAAACGTAGCCTGATCCATCACAGTTCCATTTATTCGAGCGATATCTAAAAATCCGATTTGACCTTTTAAGAACGCTTGCACCGTAACTTCATTCGCTGCATTCAATGCACAAGCTGCAGTTCCTTCTCGATCCATCGCAACAAAGGCTAAATTCAAATTTTGAAATGTTTCACGATCGGGTTGCTCAAAAGTCAACTGAGGATAATCCATGAAATTAAAACGTGGGAAATCCGTTTTAAATCGCGCTGGATAAGTAAACGCATATTGTATCGGTAACTTCATGTCTGGTAATCCCATTTGTGCTTTCATGCTACCATCTTCAAATTGTACTAAAGAATGTACGATCGACTGTGGATGCACAATTACATCGATTTGGTCTGGACGCAAATCAAACAACCACTTTGCTTCGATGACTTCCAATCCTTTGTTCATGAGTGTCGCAGAATCAATGGTGATTTTTGCTCCCATCGTCCAATTTGGATGTTTCAATGCTTGTGCAGGAGTAACTGTTTCTAATTGCTCCCGTTTCCACCCTCTAAAAGGACCTCCAGAAGCCGTTAAATAGATTTTCTCTATTGGATTGATATTTTCCCCAGTCAAACATTGAAAGATTGCTGAGTGCTCAGAATCGACCGGATAAATAGTAACGTTATGTTCAAGTGCTAATTTAGTAATCAATGAACCAGCAACGACCAAGGTTTCTTTGTTCGCTAAGGCAATCGTTTTCTTTGCTTTAATAGCTTCTATCGTAGGTTTTAATCCAGCATAACCAACCAAGGCAGTCAATACCACATCTATTTCAGAACCTGTAACAATTTGATTCAATGAATCCTTCCCACAAAAAACTTTGATATCCTCATCCCACAAAGCAGTTTTAACCTTTTCATGCAAAGATTCATCTACGATGACTACACTATTCGGTTTGAATTTTTTGGCTTGTGCTATCAACAAATCCGCGTTGCCATTTGCTGTCAACACTTGCAAATCAAAAACATCTGGATACGATTCAATCACTTCTAATGCCTGCGTTCCTATCGAACCCGTCGAACCTAAAATTGCAATCCCTTTTTTCTTAGTCATAGTATTTATTATAAACGTCATCGATCCGCTGGAAATATTTTCCTGCGGCAAATTCATGCGCAAGAAATGTTTTCCTGCGGAAACCCAAAAGTAATCCATCTTAATTTAAGCCACCAACAATTCAACCACAATTTTTAAAATTGATCAAATACACCTATCCGAATTCATCAACTTTTAGACTTTGAAAAATTACATTTTCATTGTATATTTGTTAGAGAAGTATACTAGTAGCAATTACTCATTAACAAAACGAATATGGAAGCACAAAATATTTACACAAAAAAAATGGCACTTTTTAGTTACATTGCTTCTGTTGAAGATGATTCAATGATTGATAAACTTTTAAATCTTATTAATCCTTCAGACAACACTACAAAAAAGAAAAACGAAACAACTTTAAAACTTAGTGCTACTCAAAAGACTGCTATTGATAAAGGATTAAAAGATATTGAAGACGGAAACATTATCCCTTACAAACAAGCACGTGAGGAACTCAAAAAACGTATGCCAACATACTTTAAATAATGATGGATTTTGATATTACTCGAACAGCCATTCAAGAATTCGAAGAATGTATCAGGTATGTAGAAAAGAAATTTTCAGAAAAAAAAGCAATACAGTTTGTACTTGAAGTTGAAAATACTTTTGATTTAATCTGCAAAAATCCAAACACATTTCCCAAATCTGAATATAAAGATATCCGCTATGTAGTTGTTATGAAACCAATAACTATTTTTTATACCATTCTTGACGAAAAAACAGTACAAGTTGTCAATATTTGGAATAACCGAAAAGATAAAAACGAGACTAAAATTAAAAGATAACTTAACTGTTACCACTCTGCTATAAATGTTTTCCTGCGGAAACCCAAAAGTAATCCATCTTAATTTAAGCCACCAACAATTCAACCATAAATTTTTAAAATTGATTAACGGCAGCTCCCAAAATCAACCACTAATAGACTTTGAAAAATTACTATTTCATTGTATATTTGTTAGAGAACAATGTCTTTAATATTTTCTATACATGAAAGCAACAAACATACAAACTGTAAAACTCAACATCATTAACAAAATTGGAATGAGTGAAGATAAGTGGTTGCTTCAAAAAGTATGGGACATTATTTCTTCCAGTGAAACGAATGAACATCAAGAAAATGTGCTTGTAAAAAAAGATAAAACTAAATCCCAAGAATTTGTTATCCCTCAATGGCAACAAGATTTAGTATTGAATCGAATAAAAAATGCAAAGCCTGAAAATTATTCTTCGATTGACAATTTGGATCAAGAAATAAGACTGCAGAAATGAAAAAACGTAACTTTTCTGTTGTCAAACATGAAGAAGTCAATAACGATTTACAAACAATTATTGATTATTATAACGAAAAAAAATACAAATTAGGAAATGAATTTTATTCTTGTGCGCTGAAACAAATGAAGCGTTTAAAGAATGATTTTTTACTCTACGAAATCAAATATCAAAAGGTAAGATGTGTCAGTATTGACCGTTTCCCCTATCTCATTCATTACACTATCAATGAAAATGAAAAAGTAGTTTTTATCAATGCTGTAATTGGAATGAGTCAGGATCCCGAAACTCATTGGGGAAAACGATAAATTGAAAAAAGTAAATTTCTCTCAAAAAATAACAGCATAGCTGTTTTCCAGCTCGAATACATAGGAACGAATAATAAGAAAATCAGGTAGCTCAATTACGCACTATAAAAGTGCCTTTATAGCATCAAATAGATATATCAATCCTATAATAATCATTCCTATTGAAACAACATAACCTCTTATATGAGAAATATATCCAAATGAAAATGTTGCTTTTTTATGTTCTTCATCTTTGACACCAAGAAATAATACAAATATACCGACAATTAAACAAAAACCACTTCTAATAAAATCCATTTACATAAGTTTTTTAAAGTTAAAATTAATTTTTTTTGAATGAAAAACACACATGTAAGAAAATTATACTCCGCTAGAAATGTTTCCCAGCGGCACATTTCTCTAAAATTCTAACTTCACAAAAAACCCGTAACAACATACATCGCTACGGGAAATTATCATTCAATATTTTTTAGGAATAACTTAACAAGTCATTTCGTAAGTCTTCTCTCGTCACTCGCCACTCAATTACCAACCCCCACTCATCACATCCGGAAAAATCCCTAACGCAACAGTAAACAAAATACAAAGAATCAATACCAATTTAACTGTACCACTCATTGGAATCACCTCTTCGCTTTCTCCTTTAAACATCGTTACGATTAAACGGAAATAATAATAAATACTGATTGCAGAACCAATTAACGCTACTACCACTAAACCAATTCCGTGATTTTCTAAATACGAAGTAAACAAATAGTATTTTCCGAAGAATCCTGCGAATGGTGGGATACCAGCCAATGACAACATCGAAATAATCGTTGCTAACGCTAATAAAGGATTTTTCTTTCCTAAACCTTCAAACGAACTAAAGTTTGTATTCCCTTTTGCTTGTAATACCAAGGTAATAATTGCAAAAGCAGCAATAGTCGCTACAGAATATGCTAAAGTGTAATATACCAAAGCATTTCCTCCAGAAGCATTATTTGCTAAAATCGCTAATAACAAATACCCTGCATGAGAAATACCCGAATAAGCCAACATACGTTTTGCAGACGATTGAAATACCGCAATTAGGTTTCCTAAAATAATTGTGATTCCTGCAATGTACGATAAAGTACATTCCCACGTTTCGCTTTGTGAACCAAAACTTACTGTAAACAATTTATAGAAAGCAGCAATCGCAGCAGTCTTCACAATGGTAGACATTAAACTTGTTACTTGTATTGGTGCTCCGTCATACACATCTGGTGCCCAAAAATGAAATGGTACTGCAGATATTTTAAAAGACAAACCAATTACTAAAAGTAAAATTCCAGTATACACCAATTCTAAATGCTCTGGACTGTTTTCCATATACATTTTGATTTCAGCAATATCAAAAGAAGCAGTCGCTCCATAAATAAAGGCAATACCCATCAATAAGAAACCAGTTGCAAATGCACCCATTAAGAAATATTTCATGGATGATTCATTCGAACCTAAGTCTCCCTTTTTACTACCTGCCATCACATACATACAGATCGACAATATTTCAATTCCGATAAACAACATCGTTACATTGTGGTAGGAAACCATACAAACAGCTCCAACTAATGCAAATAAAATCAAAGTTGTTTTATCCGCTACATGTTCGTTATCTTCAAAAATAGGCGCAGAAGTCAAAAACCATAAAATTGCTGTTAACACCAACACAGCAATAAATGAAATGGCTAAATTATCGAAATTTACCATGTTTGAAAATTGTAATGGCGCAGGATTATCCCATTCTAAAAAGGTAATTCCAAGTGTCAAAATCAACCCAACAATCGTAAGTTTATAAATGATTTTTTTGAAATTTAAGATTTCAGATAATATCCCTAAAAACCCTAATCCACTTAATAATATTAATGCTTTCATACTTATGTTATTTCCGTTTGGACTTATTTAATCGTTATTTCCATGATGGTATACAAATTCTTCACTGCAGGAGTAATCACATCTAACAATGGTTTTGGATAAACACCCAATACAAAAATCAAGATGATCAATGGGAATAAGATTATTTTCTCTTGCCAAACCAAATCAAAGAATTTATCTGAGATAGCGGATTTATCACCCAAAATAGATACCTGGTAACTTTTTAACATATACACAGCTCCTAAAATAGTAGACAATCCAGCAAATCCAGCTAACCAATAATTATATTCATAAATACCTACCAATAATAAGAATTCACCTATAAATCCACTTGTTAATGGTAACGCAATACTTGCCATCATGATAATCATGAAGGAGGTAGCATAAACAGGTGCAACTGTTCTAATTCCACCTAACTCATTCAATTGTCTTGTATTTGTACGATTTACCAAGATATCCACAACATAGAATAAACCTACAGCAGAAATACCATGCGCGAACATTTGAACTACTGCTCCAGCAATACCGTTATGTGTCATACTAAATACACCTGCTGCAATTAATCCAACGTGTGCTGCAGATGAATAAGCTATCAAACGTTTGTAATCTTTTTGGAACATTGCTAACAAAGAAGCATATATAACTCCAATAACTGCTAAAGTAATTGCGTAAGGACCATAATTATTTACACCCATTGGAACAATAGGCAACAAAATTTTAAGAGCCCCATATACACCCATTTTAGACATAACTCCCGATAGTAACATCGTACCTGGTGTAGGTGCATCTGTGTAGGTATCTGCTAACCAAGAATGGAAAGGGAAAATTGGCATTTTAATAGCAAAAGCAAAAAACAACATCCAGAAAACCCAGTTTTGTGTTCCTTCTGTCAATTGTAAATCATATAATGCTTGCAAGGAGAAATTATGTGGTAATGGTGTCTGTAAATACAGGTAAATCAACGCTGCTAACATCAACAAACTTCCTGCTAATGTGTAGATGAAAAATTTAAATGTAATGCGTATACGATCTGCTCCACCCCAAAGCAATGCAATAAAGTAAATTGGAATTAATGCAACTTCCCAGAAAATATAGAATAAGAAAGCATCTTGCGCTGTAAAAACTCCGATTAATCCGAATTGCATCAACAAGATTAAACCATATAAACTAGAAGGGTTTTTATAGGTATTACGATTTGCAACCATAATAATAAATGGTAACAATAGTGTTGTCAATAATACAAGCACTAAACTAATACCATCCATACCAACATGGAAATTGATTCCCATTCCTTTTATCCAAGGAATGTTTGTAGCATATTGTGCAAGCACTTGTTTTTTATCAAACTGAACAAACTCAGTTACCCCTAAAACAAGTTCAATTAAACTTGCTCCTAAAGCGATTTTTTTAACGTTTTCTCCTTTTAGAAAGAATAATAAAATTCCTATAACTAACGGGAAAAATAAAAGTGTAGTAGTTATCATTCTCTGTTTGTTATTTGTTAAATAAATTAAGTGCTAATA
Organism: Flavobacteriia bacterium; assembly: GCA_947446925.1. Taxonomy (GTDB): domain Bacteria; phylum Bacteroidota; class Bacteroidia; order Flavobacteriales_D; family Crocinitomicaceae; genus CANHVK01. Next base: position 470,097 of record CANFHU010000001.1, on the reverse strand, counting down.
TTACCAAGATTCCAATCACCATTGCGAAGATGTAAAAACCTGTGTTTCCTGTTTGTAACTTACGTGCTTGACCACTGATAAATACAACGAATTTTCCAACTCCATTTACGATGGCATCTACTCCTTTTAATTCTAAGAATTTGTAAGAGAAACTTGCTAATCCATTCAATGGTTTAACGATAATCGCGTTATAGAATTCATCTACATAGTATTTGTTAGCCAACAAACGCGGAATGAAACCTTGTTTTACACTATCACCTGCAGGAACAAATCCTTTACTAACAAACTTGTTACGCGCGAATAAGATCATCAAAATAGTAATGGTAACTGTAACACCCATTAACACATATTCTGTTGAATGCGTTAATTTATGTCCATGTGCATATATTTCAGATTGTTTAAATACAGGTGCTAAGAAATGTTCTAACCAATGATTACCACCTAATACATGCGGAATTCCAATAAAACCAGCAACTATTGCTAATACCGCTAAAACAACCAACGGTATAGTCATTGTTTTTGGAGACTCATGTAAATGGTGTTTTTGATCTTCTGTACCTCTAAATGTTCCCATGAATGTTAAGTAAAACAAACGGAACATATAAAAAGTAGTCATCATAGAACCTAATACACCCAATACCCAAAATATCGGATTCACTTGAAATGCATGCGCTAAAATTTCATCTTTAGAGAAAAAACCGGAGAAAGGAGGAATACCAGAAATTGCAATTGTTCCTACTAAAAATGTCATATAAGTAATTGGAACATATTTTTTCAAACCTCCCATTTTACGAATATCTTGCTCTCCTCCCATCGCATGAATTACACTACCAGCACCTAAAAACAATAATGCTTTAAAGAATGCATGCGTAATTAAATGAAACACACCTCCAGTAAAAGCACCTACTCCTAATGCTAAGAACATATATCCTAATTGAGATACCGTAGAATAAGCCAAAACTTTTTTGATGTCATTTTGGAAGATTCCAATCGTTGCAGCAAAAACTGCAGTTGCACCACCAATAATAGCCACAAAGCCAAGTGTGTCAGGAGAAAGACTATATAATAAATTAGAACGCGCAATCATGTAAACACCTGCAGTTACCATCGTCGCTGCGTGTATCAATGCTGAAACAGGTGTTGGACCTGCCATTGCATCTGGTAACCACGTATATAATGGAATTTGAGCACTTTTACCCATTGCACCCACAAATAACAACAAGGTAATTGCTACAATTGTAGGATCGTTTTCTGTGAAATTTAACGCTCCACCAAAAACACCGCTGTATTGAATCGTACCAAAAGTGGTGTAGATTAAGAAAATACCTAAGATAAACCCTAAATCTCCAATACGGTTTACGATAAATGCTTTTTTCGCAGCATCGTTATAGGGTTGATTTTTGAACCAAAAACCAATTAATAAATAGGAAGCCAAACCTACACCTTCCCATCCCGCGAACATTACCAAATAATTATCTCCAAGTACTAACAATAACATGAAGAAAACGAATAAATTCAAATACGAGAAAAATTTCGCATATCCTTCATCGTCGTGCATGTACCCCATAGAGTATAAATGAATCAAAAATCCAACTCCAGTAATGATTAACAACATGATAGATGTCAAAGAATCCACTAAGAATGCAATATTTACATGAAAATCAGCAGTTGCGATCCATTCAAAAAGAGTTACTGTAACTGGTTTACCATCGCCATTCAATACATCAAAAAATACACACAATGAAATAACAAACGAACCAAAAACCATTGCACTTGCAATGATACCCGCCAAACTTTTAGAGAAGTATGATTTTCCTAAACTGATAAGCAAAAATCCTACTAATGGTAAAAGTGGTACTAACCAAATTAATTCCTTCATCTTTCTTAAAATTTAAGTTTATTAAGAAACCCAACATCTGTTGTGTTTGTATTTCTATGCATCATAATTAAAATGGAAAGTCCTACCGCAACTTCTGCAGCTGCAACAGCCATAATAAAGAATACAAATACTTGTCCTGCCCCATCTCCATGATGCGCTGAAAATGCTACCATCAATAAATTTACTGCATTTAACATCAACTCAATACACATAAAGATGATGATTGCATTTCTTCTTAATAATACACCCATTACTCCGATAGAGAAAAGGATAACACTCAAAAAGATATAATGATTTAATGGAATCGCTTGTAATGTCCCCATAACTTATTTTTTTACTTCTTTTTTACTCAACATAATCGCTCCAATCATCGCGCTTAACAACAAAACCGATGAAATTTCGAATGGTAAGGCAAATTCTCCAAATAAGATTTTACCTAAATTAGCAGTAACACCAATTTCAGGATTATCTTGAATCAAAGGCATGGTCTCCGCTTTATGAAATGTTGCAACTAAAGTCAACATCAATAAACCACCTGAAAGTACTCCTGCAAATTTCACCCAATTTTTCTTTACAGGTTCTGCATCCACATTTAAGTTTAATAACATTAATACATATAGGAAAAGTACCATAATTGCTCCGGCATAAACTACGATGTGAACTACTGCTAAAAACTGTGCATTTAATAATAAGTAGTGACCAGCAATAGCGAAAAATGTCAATACCAAATATAAAACACTATGGATTGGATTTTTAGAAAATACCACCATCAATGCGGAAAGTATTGCTAAAAAGGAAAGGAAATAAAATACGTACTGTGTCATCCTTATTTTAATTTGTTGTGACTATATTTATTATTCTGTTTGAAGTCTAAAACGGCTTGCGTTTGACGTTTTGTAACATCAATACGATCATCCATTTTTTCTACCAATTTGTCTTTTCCAAAAACGAAATCATTTCTTTCAAATTCAGTCGGTACCAAACGATCGGTTAAGAAAATTGCTTCTTTCGGACAAGCTTCCTCACATAAACCACAGAAAATGCAACGCAACATATTGATTTCATACGTAGCAGCATATTTCTCTTCGCGGTATAATTTTTCTTCGCCTTCTTTACGTTCAGCTGCCTGCATCGTTATTGCTTCAGCAGGACAAGAAACAGCACATAAACCACATGCAGTACATCTCTCCGCTCCGTTATCGTCGCGTTTTAGTACATGGTGTCCACGGTAAATTTCACTGAATTCTCTTTTTTGTTCTGGGTATCTAATCGTTGCTGATTTCTTAAACATGTGTTTGAAAGTAATCATCATCCCGTTGAAAATTGCAGGTAAATACATTTTCTCCAGAAGTGTCATTTCTTTCTTAACAACAACTTTTGATCTATTTGTTAGTGGTTGCATCTCTTCGTCTATTAATTTAATTTACCATTCATCCACATCACAACTCCTGTGATAAGAATGTTTAAAATTGCTAATGGAATCATGGATTTCCATCCTAAACGCATCAATTGATCGTATCTAAAACGTGGCAATGTCCATCTTACCCACATAAAGAAGAAGATAAAGAAGAAGATTTTTCCAAACATCACTAACGTACCCAATGCTGTTGCCATGTTTGTCGATAAACCTAATGCCTCATTTATTTCATTTTGAAAAGGAAAATTATATCCGCCAAAATAGAAGGTTACAATTACTGCTGAGGAAATAAACATGTTGATATATTCCGCAAATAAGAACAATCCTAATTTCATACTTGAGTACTCTGTATGGTAACCTCCAATCAATTCTGATTCTGACTCAGGCATATCAAATGGTGCTCTATTCAATTCAGCAAAAGCACAAATCAAGAAGATCAAGAATCCTATTGGTTGGTATACGATATTTGCTAGTCCAGCGTCTTGTTGTGCTGCGATTTCGCCCAAACTCATCGTTCCAGTTGTCATGATTAACGCAATGATTGCTAATCCCATCGCGATTTCATAACTAATCATTTGCGCTGAAGCACGAATTGCACCCATTAAAGAGTACTTGTTATTCGATGCCCAACCACCAATCATAATACCATAAACTCCTAAAGAAGTTACACCGAAAATATATAATACACCAATATTTAAATCTGCAACTTGAAGGTTATATGTTTCACCCATGAATTCTACCTTACCTCCCCAAGGAACTAATACACCAGCCATTAAAGCTGTTGTCATTGCCAAACAAGGACCTAAAATAAACAAGGTTTTATTGGAAACATTTGGAATTATTTCCTCTTTCATGAACATTTTGATACCATCTGCTAATGGTTGCAATAACCCAAGTGGTCCAGCTCGGTTAGGGCCTATACGATCTTGCATCAAAGCAGAAATCTTACGTTCACCATAGGTAGAATACATTGCAACTAGCAACGAAACTAGAAACAAGGCAACAACTAAGATTATTTTAAAAATATAATAGTTTTCCATCGCTTATGCTTTATTAATGTTAGTTGCAATTTGCTTTTGGTACTTCACAATATCTTCTTTGATATCTTTCAAGTGTTCGTAATGATTAGCAGAAATTACAGACTTATTATTGATATGTCTTGGTCCTTCGATCACCCAATCGCTTACTTTTTTCTTCTCAAAACGGCAAGTATTGCAAATAAACTCTTCCACTTCATGGTAAGCATCTTTACGACCAGTCACACGAAGAATATCTTCTCCTTTTTCCCAAACTACTACTTTACCAGAACATTTTGGGTTCTCGCAATCTCTGTGTGCATCCATTGGTTTTGTAAACCAAACACGACTTCCAAAACGCGCTGTTTTATCTGTCAATGCTCCCACAGGACAAACATCGATCATATTTCCTGAAAAATCGCTATCAATTGCTTTCTCAATGTACGTTGAAATTTCAGCGTGATCACCACGATTAATAATCCCATGACAACGATCGCCATCAGCTATCTGATCCGCAACATAAGTACAACGGTAACACAAGATACAACGATCCATGTGTAACTTGATTTTGTCTCCGATATCGATTTTCTTATACGTTCTTCTTTCTTCTTCGTAACGCGTAGCAGCTGCTCCGTGTTTGTATCCTAAATTTTGAAGGTCACATTCTCCCGCTTGGTCACATACTGGACAATCCAAAGGGTGGTTGATTAATAAAAACTCTACAACTCCTTTACGCGCTTCAAGCACTTCAGGACTTGTGATGTTTTCTACCACCATACCATCCATTACCGTTGTACGGCAGGAAGGAACTAATTTAGGCATAGGACGTGGGTCGTTCGTAGAACCTTGGCTAACTTTTACCAAGCATGTACGACATTTACCACCACTTCCTTCTAATTTGGAATAGTAGCACATTGCAGGCGGAACTATATCGCCCCCTACACTTCTTGCAGCATTTAAAATGGTTGTTCCATCTGGAACTTCCATCTCTACTCCGTCGATTGTTACTTTTGCCATTTCTTTATTATTATCTTATTAGCAATTGTGCAAATTATTTTATGCATTTTGAACATTAGAACCTACAAAAGGTTCATGTGCAAAATGTTTTGGGTCTTTTACTTTTTCAGGATTCAAAATGTGGTATTCAAACTCCTCACGGAAGTGACGAATCGCACTTGCAATAGGCCATGCAGAAGCATCACCCAATGGACAAATGGTATTTCCTTCAATTTTTTTCGCGATGTCTACCAACAAATCAATGTCTTTCATTGTACCGTGACCATGTTCAATACGGTGTAATACTTTTTCCATCCATCCTGTACCTTCACGGCAAGGAGAACATTGTCCACACGATTCGTGGTGGTAGAAACGTGCTAACGTCCAAGTATGACGAACGATACACGCTGTTTCATCCATAATTACTAATCCACCAGAACCCAACATTGTTCCTGAAACGAATCCACCATCGGATAAAGACTCATAGGTCATCAAACGATCTTCACCGTTAGCTGTTTTTGTAATCAAATGTGCTGGTAAGATTGGAACCGAAGAACCACCAGCAATCATTGCTTTGATTTTTCTTCCATCTTTAATACCACCACAATATTCATCCGAATATATAAACTCTTCTACTGTTAACCCCAGTTCGATTTCATACGTTCCTGGTTTGTTGATGTGTCCTGATGCAGAAATTAATTTTGTACCTGTACTTCTACCGACACCAATTTTAGCATACTCATCTCCAGAAATGTTAATGATATGCGGAACAGCAGCAATCGTCTCTACGTTATTTACAACCGTTGGTGACGCATATAAACCAGATATCGCTGGGAAAGGTGGTTTCATACGTGGGTTTCCACGCTTCCCTTCCAAGGATTCTAATAATGCAGTTTCTTCCCCACATATATAAGCTCCACCTCCAATTTGTACATGCAGGTCAAGGGAATAATCAGTTCCGAAAATATTTTTTCCTAACAATCCAGCAGCATAAGCTTCTGCGATTGCTTTTTCAAGAATACGTAATACATAGAAATACTCTCCACGAATGTAGATGTATGCAGTTTTAGCACCTAATGCATAACTAGAAACCAACATACCCTCCACTAATGCGTGTGGGATTTTTTCCATCAAATAACGGTCTTTGAAAGTACCAGGCTCACTTTCGTCTGCATTGCATACCAAATACCTTGGTTTTTCCGATTTTTTGTCGATAAAACTCCATTTCATTCCCGCAGGGAAACCAGCTCCACCTCTACCTCTCAATCCAGATTTTTTTACTTCTTCCGTAATATCATCTGGTTGCATTGTTTTGATCGCTTTTTCAGCAGCCGTATATCCGCCCATTTTCTTGTAAACCTCTAAGGTTTCAATGCCAGGTACGTTAACGTGTTCTAATAATAATTTGCGTCCCATAGTAGTACTTATAACCCTATTAACAATATCTTGAGCGCTTGTTTTCTGCGCGTAATTTCTCTATCAAAGCATCCGCTTTTGTCTCATCCAGGTTTTCATGGTAATCAGCGCCACATTGTAACATTGGTGCCGTTCCGCAAGAACCTAAACATTCAACCGTTTTCAGAGTAAACATACCATCTTCTGTAGTTTCACCTACTTTGATGTTCAATTTTTTCTCGAAATGAATTACTAAATCATCTGCACCATTTAACATACAAGGTCCTGTTTGACATACCTCTAACAAGCATTTACCAACAGGTTTTAAGTTAAACATGGAATAGAAAGAAGCAACTTCATATACTTCAATCGGTTTAATATCTAAAATCGATGCAACGTAATCCATTACATCGGAGCTTAACCAACCTTCAAATTCCGCTTGCGCTACATGTAACACAGGTAGTAAAGCAGACTTTTGTCTCCCTTCTGGGTAACGTTTGATTAACTTGTTTACAACCTCTAATGTTTCGGCTGAAAAAACTATTTCTTTGGACATATTCTACTACTTATAATTGAATAAATACTATGCGTCTAATTCACCTGCAATCACGTTCAAACTACTCAACGTTAATACAGCGTCGGACAACATAGCCCCTTTAATCATTTCTGTATATGCTTGGTAATAAATAAAACAAGGTCTTCTAAAACTCAAACGGAAAGGAGATCTACCACCATCACTAATTAAGTAAAAACCTAATTCTCCATTTCCACCTTCAACGGAATGATATACTTCACCAACAGGTACATTTGTTTCACCCATTACAATTTTGAATTGGTAAATCAATGCTTCCATGTTGTGGTATACCTCTTCTTTTGGAGGAAGGTAAAAATCTGGCACATCTGCATGAATTGGTCCTTCCGGCAATTTTGCAATCGCTTGTTGGATAATACGAATGGATTGATGCATTTCTTCTTGACGAACCATGAAACGATCGTATGTATCACCATTTTTACCTACTGGGATGTCAAATTCGAAATCCTCATACGACGAATATGGTGAAGCAACACGTACATCATAATCTACACCTGTAGCACGTAAATTTGGTCCTGTAAAACCATAATTCAATGCACGTTCCGCAGAAATTGGTCCTGCCCCTATCGTACGATCCATAAAAATACGGTTACGCGTCAATAGGTTTTCAAACTCTTGCAAAGCTTTTGGAAGTGTCACTAATAATTTATTGATTTTATCCCATGCTTTTGGGGTAAAATCTCTTTCTAATCCACCGATACGACCAATGTTGGTAGTCAAACGCGCACCACATAATTCTTCGTAAATCTCGTAGATATTTTCTCTTTGTTGAAATACATACAAGAAACCACTTAAAGCTCCCGTATCCACCCCGATCACACTATTACAAATCAAGTGATCCGCAATACGCGCTAATTCCATCACGATTACACGTAAATATTGTGCACGTTTTGGAACTTCGATACCTAATAATTTTTCCATTGTCATATGCCAACCGAAATTATTGATTGGCGAAGAACAATAGTTCAACCGGTCTGTTAACGTAGTTACTTGGTAATAAGCACGACGTTCAGCCAATTTTTCAAAAGCTCTATGAATATACCCCACTGTTGGGATTGCATCTATGATGATGTCTCCGTCCATGGTTAGTATATTCTGGAAAATTCCGTGAGTTGCAGGGTGCGTTGGACCAAGGTTCATGATTGAATACCCTAGTTTCTCCACCTCTAATCTCTTTTTTTCTAATTCTGTACTTGTCATACTTAAAGCTATAATTTGTTAAGCGTATTCAATCAATTCATCATCAATCACTCTTAACTCCTAATTTCAAAAAATTATCTTCCGAACATTTTATCGTCTTTATCTTCACGTGTTTGATCTTCCAATTGGTATTGTTTACGCATTGGAAAATATGGTTGATCATCCATGTTCAAGATTTTAGTCAAATTTGGATGTCCTTTGAATTCAATTCCATAGAAATCGTAGGTTTCTCTTTCCAACCAATTTGCTGTAGAAAATAAGGAAGTAACACTTGGTACCTGGATATGCGCTTCAGAAGTATACACTTTCAAACGAATACGTTGGTTTTTCACCATATCGTGTAATTGATAAACCACACAAAATTCTTCTTCCTTGGCATTCTCTGGATAATGTACCCCACAAAGGGAAGTCATGAATTGAAATTTATAAAGTTCGAAGTCATACAAGAAAGTTAATACCTCTAATATGCTGTCTTTTTTTATTGTAAACGTTGGGAAATCAACAATTAATTCTTGTTTCACCAATACATCACCGAACTTATCCTGTAATGCTTTACCTATAGTTTCCGTTACGTTTTCCATATTATTCGATTCCGTAGGATGCTAATAATTCTTTATATTCCGGGCTACTTCTTCTACGAAGGGATTCTTTACCAACCAATTCTTGTACCTTCAAAATACCATCTATTACTTGTTCTGGTCTTGGAGGACATCCAGGTACATAAACATCCACAGGGATGATACGGTCAATTCCTTGAAGTACACTATATGTATCAAAAATACCACCACTAGATGCACAAGCACCCATAGCAATAACCCAACGAGGCTCTGCCATTTGAAGGTATACTTGTTTCACAACTGGCGCTAATTTTTTAGATATTGTTCCCATTACCATCAACAAATCCGCTTGACGAGGAGAAAAGCTCAAACGCTCGGATCCAAAACGACCTAAATCGTAGTGTGAAGCCATCGTAGCCATGAACTCAATTCCACAACATGAAGTTGCAAATGGTAGAGGCCATAAGGAATTTTTACGTGCTAAACCAACCACTTGGTCTAGAGACGTTGCAAAAAAACCAGCACCTTCAATACCTTCTGGAGCTTTGGTAATTTTCACACTTGATTCAACAATCTCTTTATTTTCTGTACTCATAGTCTAGTTGTTATCTTCCCATTTTAAAGCACCTTTCTTAATCACATAGAAAAAGCCTAATAAAAGAAGTCCTATAAATAAAAACATTTCTAATAACCCTGTTAATCCTAATGCCTTGAAATTAACTGCCCAAGGATACATGAATATTACCTCCACATCAAAAAGTACAAATAAAATCGCTACCAAGAAATAACGCACTGAGAAAGGAACACGTGCATTTCCAGTAGATTCAATACCACACTCAAATGGATCTAATTTTTTCTTTGATTTTCTCTTTGGTCCTAAAATATGTGTTGCAAAAATAGTCGTAACCACAAATCCAAGCGCAACTGCAAGTTGAATTAAAATAGGAACGTAACTAATTGGTGTTTCCATAAACGTGTAAATTTCAATTAATTTTATATATGTTTCTGACAGTCAAATAGTTGAAAACACTAAGGTTTAAAAGCATCTATTTACCTTAAGAAACAAACTGCTAAATTATATAACTTTTAGTTTTTTTTAACATTTTCGAGAAGAAATATTGAGACAAAAGACTAAAAGATACAAGACTGCTTTATTAATCATACGAAGATAGATAGACTTGTTCCATTTTGACTTTTAATCTAAGATAGCAATTATAAAATACTTAATTTCGTTCCTCAAAACCCTAAAACTTCATGAAGTTACTTCTTACCTATTTAAAAAATTACAAATGGTTGGTAATATTAGCACTTTTATTAGCTGCTATCAATCAAGTATTTTCACTCATTGACCCATTATTTTTCAAACGTATCGTAGATGAATACGCGACGAATCCACATGAACACGATAAAGCATATTACATCAAGGGTGTAGGTGGATTAATCTTATTATCCATGGGTGCAGCAATGGTTTCTCGTATTGCTAAAAACTTTCAAGATTATTTTGTAAACGTTATCACACAAAAATTAGGTGCTAAAATCTACTCCGATGGACTAAAACATTCGTTAGAATTACCTTACCAAGTATTTGAAGACCAGCGAAGTGGAGAAACTTTGGGGAAATTACAAAAAGTTAGAACAGACGTAGAAAAATTAATTAATGCGTTCATTGGTATATTATTTACTTCCTTAATCGGAGTCATCTTTGTGATGGTTTATGCGATTAAGATACATTGGTTGATTGCTCCTGTCTATTTTGCTGCGGTACCTCTATTGGGATTTATAAGTTCCGTATTGAGTAAAAAAATTAAAGTTATTCAAAAAAAAATTGTTGGTGAAACAACAGCATTAGCAGGCTCCACAACGGAATCATTGCGTAATATAGAATTAGTTAAAAGTTTAGGATTAGCCGAACAGGAAATAAACCGATTGAACGAGACTACCTTAAAAATTTTAGGTCTTGAATTAAAAAAAGTGCGCTACATTCGAAGCATCAGTTTTATACAGGGAACCTTTGTCAACTTATTACGAAGCAGTATATTGTTTTTATTGATGTATTTAATTTTCGCGGACAACATGACCTTAGGTGAATTATTCTCCCTGCAAATTTATTCCTTCTTCATTTTTGGACCTTTACAAGAATTAGGTAATATCATCAACATATACCGAGAAGCCGAAGTTTCTTTAGATAATTTTAAAGCGATTTTAGATACACCAGTAGAAAAGAAACCAGATAATCCAACCCAAATCAATGGCATAGAAACATTAGCATTTAATGCCGTATCTTTTCAACATCAAAGTGCTACAACTAAAGCACTGGAAAACATAAGTTTTTCTACCAAAAAAGGGGAAACCATTGCTTTTGTAGGTCCTTCAGGTTCCGGGAAAACATCTCTGGTAAAATTATTAGTAGGCTTGTACCAACCACAAGAGGGTGAAATTTATTACAATAATTATAAAAGTCAGGAAATTGACTTAGATCAATTGCGTGGTCAAATAGGATTTGTAACCCAAGATACTCAATTATTTTCTGGAACGATAAAAGAAAACTTATTATTTGTAGCACCAAATGCAAGCGATGAAGCATGTATGAAAGCATTGGAACAAGCTGCATGTCAAACACTTTTAGCAAGAGCAGACAAAGGACTTGATACCATGATTGGAGAAGGTGGTGTAAAAGTTTCCGGAGGGGAAAAACAAAGACTTTCCATTGCGCGCTCCTTATTGAGAAATCCATCCCTACTAGTGTTTGATGAAGCAACCTCTGCATTAGACTCTTTAACGGAAGAAGAAATAAGCAAAACAGTTCGAGATTTATCCGCGAAAAAATCACACATAACCATATTAATTGCCCATCGATTAAGTACGATTATGCATGCAGACCGCATTTTTGTTCTCGAAAAAGGACAAATTACAGAGGCAGGTAAACACCAAGAGTTATTAGAAGAAAAAGGCTTGTATTATGCTATGTGGAGACAGCAAATAGGAGAAAGATAATCGAACAAAAAAAAGAATCATGTCAAAAATTCTTATTAAAAACATCAAAGGGTTAGTACAATATGGGGAAAACCTTCCTATCGCACGGATAGGTAAAGAAATGCAAGAACTACCAATCTTAGAAAACGCTTACCTTGCAATAGAAGACAATATTATTGTGGCATATGGATCTATGCAAGAGTGGGAAGGAATTACTGATTGGCGTAATGTAGAAGTGATCGATGCAGATGGAAAATATGTACTTCCAGGATTTTGTGACTCACACACACATATCGTATTTGCTAAAAGTCGTGAAGAAGAATTTGTAGACCGTATTAAAGGTTTGTCTTACGAAGAAATAGCACTTAAAGGAGGCGGTATTTTAAATTCAGCACGGCGATTAGCAGAAAAATCGGAAGATGCATTGTTTGAAGAAGCGTTAGTTCGCGTTAAGAAAGTTATGGCAACTGGAACAGGAGCTATTGAAATTAAATCAGGATACGGTTTAAGTGTAGAAGCAGAATTGAAAATGTTGCGTGTAATTAAACGACTAAAAGAACATCTTCCAATTACGGTGAAAGCAACTTTCTTAGGCGCGCATGCTTTTCCTACAGAATATAAAGAAAATCATCGTGGGTATATCGATCTAATTATTAACGAAATGTTACCTAAAATCGCCGAAGAAAAATTAGCAGATTACATCGACGTTTTCTGTGAACGCAACTATTTTTCTTTGGAAGAAATGGAAGAAATATTGCTTGCTGGAAAAAAATATGGATTAATTCCAAAAGTACATGTGAACCAATTTTCCGTAATGGGAGGAATTGCGAAAGCAATTGAACTAGGGGCATTATCGGTGGATCACTTAGAAGAAATATCGGACGAAGATATCGATGCAATAAAACATTCGGAATGCATGCCTACATTATTACCAAGTTGTTCCCATTTTATTTCCATCCCATTTGGAAATGCTAGAAAATTAATTGAATCAGGCTTACCAATTGCATTAGCAAGTGATTACAATCCTGGCACAACACCAACGGGTAATTTACAAGTTGTTCTTTCATTGGCATGTATCAAAATGAAGTTAACACCAGAAGAAGCGATAAACGCATTAACCTTAAACGCAGCATATGCCATGGGAATTCATACAACTCATGGAAGTATCAGTCTTGGGAAAAGCGGAAATGTGCTGATAACAAATGAAATTCCATCCTTAGCATACATACCATATGCATTTGGAGAAAATCATATAGAGCGATTGATACACTAAAATCGATTTAATACTCGAAGTCAGATTATTTAAATAAGGAAAAAAATGATTTTTCCGCTGAATGATAGCAAATAAAAAAATAAAAGATATATCTTTGCACCCAAATTCAGAATTACACTTAAAAGGCAACAACTATGTCAGTTCAAGGTAAAATATCCCAGGTAATTGGTCCTGTAGTAGACGTAAACTTCGATAAAGGAGTTGAACTTCCTAACATTTATGATGCATTGGAAGTAAGAAGAGACAACGGAACTCGCGTTGTTTTAGAAGTTCAATCACACGTTGGAGAAAACTCTGTACGTGCTATTTCGATGGACTCAACAGATGGTTTCACACGTGGAATGGTTGTTACTGCTACAGGTAGTGCAATTAAAATGCCTACTGGTGAAAAAATCAAAGGACGTTTATTCAACGTAGTTGGTGAAGCAATTGACGGAATCAATGAAGTGAGCAACGAAGGAGGTTTATCTATCCACCGTGATGCACCAAAATTTGATCAACTTTCTACTGCTACAGAAGTGTTATTTACAGGTATCAAAGTAATTGACTTAATTGAGCCTTATGCAAAAGGAGGTAAAATTGGTCTTTTCGGAGGTGCTGGAGTAGGTAAAACAGTATTGATTCAAGAATTAATTAACAATATCGCTAAAGGACACGGTGGTTTATCTGTGTTTGCAGGTGTAGGTGAGCGTACACGTGAAGGAAATGACTTACTTCGTGAGATGTTAGAATCAGGTATCATCAAGTATGGTGCTGAATTCATGCATTCTATGGAAGAAGGAGGATGGGATCTTTCTAAAATTGACTTAGAAGAAATGAAAGAGTCTAAAGCTACTTTCGTATTCGGTCAAATGAATGAGCCTCCAGGAGCGCGTGCTCGTGTTGCTTTATCTGGATTAACATTAGCGGAATATTACCGTGATGGTGAAGGTGACGGACAAGGAAAAGATATTCTTTTCTTCGTGGATAACATCTTCCGTTTTACACAAGCTGGTTCTGAGGTATCTGCATTATTAGGTCGTATGCCTTCTGCGGTAGGTTACCAACCAACATTAGCAACAGAGATGGGTGCAATGCAAGAGCGTATTTCTTCTACAAAAAATGGATCTATTACATCTGTTCAAGCGGTTTACGTACCTGCGGATGACTTAACGGATCCAGCACCAGCAAATACGTTTGCTCACTTAGATGCAACAACTGTATTGTCTCGTAAAATTGCTGAGTTAGGTATTTACCCAGCGGTGGATCCATTGGATTCTACATCTCGTATCCTATCTCCAAAAGTACTGGGTGAAGCACACTACGACTGCGCTCAAAATGTAAAACAAATCTTACAACGTTATAAAGAACTTCAAGATATCATCGCTATCTTAGGGATGGATGAGCTTTCTGAAGAAGATAAATTAGTAGTTCACAGAGCACGTCGTGTACAACGTTTCTTATCTCAACCTTTCCACGTTGCTGAGCAATTTACAGGATTAAAAGGAGTATTAGTAGATATTCAAGAAACTATTAAAGGATTCAACATGATCTTGAATGGTGAAGTGGATGAATATCCAGAAGCAGCATTCAACTTGAAAGGTAACATCGATGAAGTTATCGAAGCAGGTAAGAAAATGTTAGCGGATACACATTAATAATAGTAGCACGTTATGCGATTAGAAATTATTACACCAGAAACAAAAGTATTTGAAGGAGAAGTTACTGCGGTACAACTACCTGGTCAAGACGGACTTTTTCAAGTATTAAATAATCACTCACCGATTATTTCTACACTTACTGAAGGAACAGTAAAAATAGATTTGGCTGAGGCTATCGAAGCGAAAAAAGTATCCAAACTGAATAAATTAATTCAAGTTGATGGATCTAACAAAATTATTCGTGTAGATGTAAAAGGTGGCGTAATTGAAATGCTAAATAATAAATTGATTATTCTAGCTGAATAAGCAAAATATAAATTTTCAGGAGAGGGATTTGGGCAACCAAATCCCTCTTTTTGTTAAGCATTGTTAAGTTCAACAGACAAATTGTTGATTTCCACCTTAAATTTATTACCTTAGTATCTTTTTTAATCCAATGAAATCATTAGAAAAAATAGATAAGAACAATATCCCACAGCATATCGCCATTATCATGGATGGAAATGGTCGATGGGCAAAAAAACAAGGTCAAGAACGTTTGTACGGACATTCTATTGGAGTAGAAGCTGTTCGTGAATCTATAAATGCTTGCTTATCTATGGGGGTAAAATATTTGACCCTGTACACATTTTCCACCGAGAATTGGAATAGACCAAAAGACGAAGTAGATGGCATCATGAATTTGTTAGTTCAAACCATTTCCAATGAGTTAGAATTACTAAATAGTCACGAAACTGGCTTAATCGTGATCGGAGATGAAGAAGGATTGCCAGACTCTTGTCGCGACGAACTAAATGAAGCAAAAGAATTCCTCTCCAAAAACACTAAATTATATTTAGTACTTGCCTTAAATTACAGTGCTCGTTGGGAGATAAAGAATGCAATAAAACATATAAGCGAAAAAGTAAAACAAGGACAATTAGATTCCAATGCAATTACAGACGAAGTAGTGGCAAATGAATTATGCACTAAAAATATACCAGATCCAGAATTGATAATCCGAACAAGTGGAGAACATCGCATAAGTAATTTTTTATTATGGCAATTAGCGTATAGTGAATTATACTTTACAGAAGTACTTTGGCCAGATTTTAAAGAAGAGGATTTGTATTTAGCAGTAAGCAATTACCAATCACGAGAACGTAGATTCGGTCAAACATCAGAACAAATTATATAAGTATATGAAGTATCTATTTTCTTTAGCATTACTTATATTAACACATGTAGGTGCGTATGCTCAACTTTCAGACAGCACGAGATCCAACAATCAAATACTGGGTGGAAACGTGACTCTAAACTATTCTAATCCTAAAGAATATGAAATTGGCAACATACGTGTTGAAGGAGCAGATTATTTTGATCATCAAGCGATAAAAGTAATCGCAGGTATACGACCAGGAAGTAGAATAAAAATTCCTGGGTTGGAAATTACGGAAGCAGTTAAAAATCTTTGGAAAGAAGGACTATTTTCCACAATTGAAATTGGGTTAGATAAAGAAATTGGCGATGTTGCATTCTTAGTAATCAAATTGACACCGAGACCAAAACTATCTCGTTTTAAATTAGAAGGTGTAAGTAAAAAGGAAGCAGACAAGTTAAGAGAATCAATACACTTATTTTCGGGCAAAACAATCACAGAAAATTTAATACTTACAACTAAACATAAAATTCACGGATTTTTTAGAGAAAAAGGATACTATAATGTAAAAGTAGTGATCACTCGGGAGGCGGACAAATTAATGAATAATTCAGAAATGTTTGTCATCCAAGTAACTAAAGGAAAGAAAGTTAAAATTGGTTCTATTGAAATAACAGGAAATACAAGTATTTCATCGCGCAAAGTTAAAAGAGCGATGAAAGAAACAAAAGAACAAGCAATTTGGAGATTTTATAAACGTTCCAAATTTTCAGTTTCCTCTTTTGAAAAAGACAAGGCGGCACTATTAACTAAATTCCAAAGTACTGGATTAAGAGATGCACATATTGTTAAAGACTCTGTTTACTTAATAGATGATAAACATTTAGGAATTAAAATACAACTGGAAGAAGGAAATATCTATCGTTTCGGAGAAATAGAATGGGTTGGAAATACAAAATTTAGTAGTGGTTTTTTAGATACCATTTTAGGAATTAAAAATGGGGATATCTACAATAAATCCATCTTAGATGGAAGAATGTCTATGAGTCAGGACGGAAGAGATATATCTTCTTTATACATGGACCGAGGATATCTGTTTTTTCAAGTTATACCTATAGAAACAGGAGTTAAAGAGCATAAGATTTCCTATCAAATGCGTATTATTGAAGGGAAAGAAGCGCGTGTACGAAAAATTATCATCAAAGGAAATACAAAAACGAATGATCATGTTATTCGTAGAGAAATTAGAACGAAACCAGGGGATTTATTTAACCGAAATGATATTATACGTACCCAACGTGAATTATCGCAATTAGGCTATTTTAATAATGAAGCGTTTCAAATTAACCCATTACCAAATCCACAAGAAGGAACTGTTGACATTGAGTATACAGTAGAAGAAAAACCCTCTGATCAAATTGAGTTATCCGGAGGTTATGGTGCAGGTAGATTAATTGGTACTGCAGGTTTGACCATTAGTAACTTCTCGCTACGTAATTCACTAAAAAAGAATGCATGGTCACCTTTGCCAACAGGAGATGGACAACGCGTATCTCTTCGATTCCAAACGAATGGTACCTATTATAAATCATTTAATCTTTCCTTTACAGAACCTTGGTTAGGTGGAAAGAAACCAAATTCATTTTCTTCTTGGTTAACCTATTCCCAATTTGGTACAGGATTATTACGCTCAAGCGCAAATTATCAAGGAATATCTATCACTGGAGCTGGAGTTGGACTTGGAAGACGCAAAAAAGTTCCAGATGATTTCTTTAACGCTTATTATGAAATCGGTTATCAATATTATGAGGTAATTAATTACCCAAGTTATTTCCCAAGTTTTAGTCAAGGATATGCAAACGATATAAGTTTAAAATATGTTCTGCAACGTAATTCCATAGATAGTCCTATCTATCCAAAAGAAGGTTCACACTTGACATTTACAGCTAAAAGTTCATTACCCTATTTTTTAATGAATGGGAATAAAGATTATACCAATGCTAGTCAACAAGATAAATATAAATACCTAGAATATTTTAAAATTAAATTTACAGGTGAATGGTTCTTACCATTAACAAGGGATAAAAAATTAGTATTACGCCCTAGAATCGGATTTGGTTTTATGGGAGGATACAGTGCTTCGAAAGGACTTACACCATTTGAAAGATTTACATTAGGTGGTAATGGATTATCCGGAATGAACCAATTAGGTGGACGAGAAATAATCGCTTTACGTGGTTATAATGACAACAGTTTATCTAGTAAAGCGAGTGATCCTGTAATTGCAAAATACACGTTAGAACTTCGTTACCCAGTTTCTTTAAATCCACAAGCGACCTTCTACGTATTAGCTTTTGCAGAGGCTGGGAACACATTTCCAACAATTAAATCGTTTAATCCATTTAACGTAAAACGTTCTGCTGGGGCAGGAATTCGTGTGTTCTTACCAATGTTTGGTATGTTAGGAGTAGATTATGGATGGGGATTTGATTACCTCGATCCACATGCACAAGGATATCGTGTTGCTGGAGGGTCGGATGAGTCCGTCCAACAAAAAGGTTATTTTGGTAAATTAAACTTTACCATTGGTATGAATTTAGGAGAATTATAAAAATGAAAAAATTATTTCTGTCCATTATACTAGTTTTCGTCACGATCATTTCTGTGAATGCACAAAAAATCGGGTATATAAATTCGGAATTTATTTTATCCAAAATGCCAGAATACAAGGAAGCAAAGGATCGCTTAGATAAATTGGCAGACCGTTGGACGAAAGAGATTGATGAAAGATATGTTGTTTTAAATCAAAAGAAAGACTTATTTTTGCGCGAAGAAGTATTGTTGCCTTCTGAAGAAAAAGAAAAACGTAAAGGAGAATTACAAAAATTAGAAAACGAAATTGTAGGATTACAAAAAACGCGATTTGGTGTTGGCGGTGAATACTTTCAAAAACGTCAAGAGTTAGTAAAACCGATACAAGATAAAGTTTTCGATGCGATGCAAAAAGTTGCTTCAAAAAAAAATTATTCGTTTATATTCGATAAAGCAAATCAAAGTAATTTGGTCTATGCGGATAAAAAATCAGATTTAAGCGACGAAGTAATTAAAGAATTAGGAATTAAGTGACGCGTTAAGAGTAACAAGTGACATAATATATAACAAATAAAAAAAGAGTAAAAATGAAAAAGTTAGTAGTTGTATTTGCAATTTTTGTTTCATTAACATCCATTGCACAATCCAAAATTGGACACGTAAACACACAAAAATTGTTGGATACACTTCCATCCCGTAAAGTAGCCATGTCTCAAATTGAAGATTTTGAGAAAAGAGGTATGGAAGAGTTAAAAGAAATGGAAGCGGATTTGCAAAAAAGATATTCTAAATATATGTCTGAACAAGCAACCTTGTCTCCAATCATCAAACAAAATGAGGAAGAACAATTGCAAAAGAAACAACAAGCGATGCAATTACGTGAGCAAGAATTACAACAAAAAATGCAACAATTAGGTACAGAATTAAACGAACCTATCTTAAAACGCGTAAAAAAAGCAATTGAAATTGTTGCAGGACGTAAAAAATTAAGTTATGTAGTAGATGAAACTTCCACTTTATATTTTGCAGGTGGAATAGATATTACAGGGGAAGTTAGAATAGAATTATTACGTTTGGATGCTATTGAAGCACCTGTTAAAAAATAATTAATTCATAAACATACTTTAAAGGCAATCATATCGGTTGCCTTTTTTTATTTTTGGGAAACGAAGTACTATATCTATGAAAAAACCAATTGGTGTTTTTGACTCTGGTTATGGTGGATTAACCATACTGGCTGATTTACAAAAAAAATTACCAGAATATGATTTTTTATATTTAGGAGATAATGCGCGTGCGCCATATGGTTCACGTTCCTTTGACGTTGTTTACGAATTCACCTTACAAGCCGTTGAATATCTCTTTAGTCAAGGATGTGAATTAATAATTTTGGCATGTAATACCGCTTCTGCAAAAGCATTACGTACTATACAACAAAAATATTTACCAACGGTAGAAGCACACAAACGTGTACTTGGTGTAATACGGCCAACTTCTGAAATCATTGGAAGTATTTCTCAAACGAAACACATAGGTATATTAGCAACGGAAGGAACCATAAAATCAGATTCTTACCGACTGGAAATAGAAAAGTTTTTTCCAGAAATTGAAATCTCTCAAAAATCCTGTCCGATGTGGGTTCCAATAATTGAAAATCAGGTATATGATCAATTAGGAGGTAAATGGTTTATAGAACAAGATGTAATGAAATTACTTGCGAAAGATACTGCAATTGATACTTTACTTTTAGGTTGTACTCATTATCCGATTGTTGCAGAAATTGTAAAAAATATTGTTGGTGAAAATATACAAGTAATAACCCAAGGAGACATTATAGCAAACAGCTTAGTAGATTATTTACAACGTCATCAAGAATTAGCGACTATGTGTACGAAAAATGGCGAAACTCGTTATTTTACCACTGAGACTGCTGTCGATTTTGACAAAAAAGCATCTACATTCTTAAACCAAGAAGTAAAATCCAACCACATAGTCATTCATTAAGTATGTTCAAACTCACCCATCAATTAATTTTAGGTTCAAAGTCACCACGTAGACAGGAATTAATACAAGGTTTAGGCTTACCGTACGAAGTCCGCACCTTAGATACGGATGAAAGTTATCCTGAAAGTCTAAAACCGCAGCAAATCGCTTCTTTTTTAGCTGAAATTAAAGCGAAAGCATTATTAGACACATTAAATCCAACTGAATTATTACTAACTTCAGATACAATAGTCATAACGGAATCAAAGGTTTTAGGAAAACCAGAAAATAAAGATGCAGCGAAGCAAATGATTGCATTATTAGCAGGTAAAACTCACCAAGTGATAACAGGTGTCCATTTAGCAACAATTCAGGAATCATTTACCTTTGACGTTACTACGGAAGTAACTTTTCTACCATTAGAATCCTGGGAAATTGATTATTATGTAGAAAAATTCAACCCTTTTGATAAAGCAGGTTCCTACGGTATTCAGGAATGGATTGGATATATCGGCATTGAAAAAATGCATGGTTCTTATTACAATGTCATGGGATTACCGACAGCAGAATTATGGAAGGTGATGAAAAAATTGGGGTATATACAACCAATATGCTAATAAAAAAAGATTCGATCAATATTATCAAACACCTTACATTTTATCGTGTTTATAATTTGATTCGTTTGTATTTTTCATTTCTACTTTCCAGAATACTACGAAAATCAATTCTTTACGGAAATCCTTTTACCGTTAGTATAGAACCTACCACTGCTTGCAATTTAGGTTGTCCTGAATGCCCTAGTGGTTTAAAACAATTCACTAGAGCAACTGGAAAATTAAACCTTGAAGTAAATCGTAATTTATTACGTAGTATAGGTAAACAACTATTTTATATTAATTATTATTTTCAGGGCGAACCATTTTTACATCCAGATTTTTTAGAACTCATTAAAGATGCAAAAAAACATAAAGTGTATACTGCGACTTCTACTAATGCACATTTTATTACACCAGAACTAGCAGAAAAAATAGTAGACTCTGGTTTAGATCGACTGATTATTTCCATTGATGGTACAACCCAAGAAAGTTATGAAAGTTATCGGGTAAATGGTGATTTAACCAAAGTAATTGAAGGAACTAAATCCATTGTTGCAGCGAAGAAACGAAAAAATTCTTCTACACCACACCTCATTTTTCAGTTTCTTGTTGTTAAGCCAAATGAACATGAAATACCTTCTATATATCAATTGGCGAAAAAACTTGGTGTGAATGAAGTACGTTTAAAATCAGCACAAATTTACGATTACACCCATGGAAATCCACTGATTCCTACCCAAGAACAATATGCACGTTATAAAAAACAAAAAGACGGAACGTTTCGATTAAAATATAAAACTGGCAATCATTGTTGGCGCATGTGGTCTTCTTGTGTACTGACTTGGGATGCAAAAGTTGTTCCTTGTTGTTTTGATAAAGATGCAACCTATACCTTAGGTTCTGCTATCGACCAACCATTTGAAAGACTATGGAAATCAAAAAAATACCAAGAATTTAGAAGTAGTGTACTTACAAAACGTAATCAGATAGATATTTGTCAAAATTGCTCTGAAGGAAGTAAGGTATGGTTATAATTCTTTACTAAAAGCAATAATTTTTGCAACAAAATTTTCCCAAGAATTTTCTAGTTTTTCTTTTTCAATCTCAGCCGCAAAGTCGGCTTTAAAATTACCATCGAAATAGGTTTTTATAGAATCCGCTATATGACTAACTTCTGGTTTATCAACGATCAATCCTGTTTTTTGGTGGTGAATCGTTTCTTTTAAACCTCCCACATTCGTAGCAATAATTGGTAAATTATAATGATTTGCAATCGAAGTGATACCAGACTGCGTAGCGGATTTATATGGAAGTACACAAACGTCTGCAGCCGAAAAATAATCCGAAACTTCGTTGTCTGCAATGTATTGATTATACAAAGCAATACGAGAATTGGCTGTTGAATTATCGATCAATTCTTGGTATTTATCAAACGAACCATAGACTTCACCAGCGATAATCAACTGATAAGAATCATCTAACACATCCATTGCTTGAATTAATAAATCTAATCCCTTATACTCTCGAATGAACCCAAAAAACAAGATCGTTTTTTTGGTTGGATCCAAGTTCAGGCTCTGCTGTGCATTTTCTTGTGGTATCTGCGTAGGAAAATGATTGTATACCGGATGATTAACACGAATATATTTTGCGTCTGGTTTAATGGATAATAAATCTTTTAAAACCGCATCGGACATAACAACAAAGCCGTCATTATGTTTTAAAAAAAATCGATTACAAAATCCGTCAAAAAAACGTTTTTCGTGTGGAATGACATTATCCAAAACAGAAATGCGTTTCGCTTTTTTATTCAATTTTTTTGCAACATAACCCAAGGAAGGTCCAAAAAAGGTCATCCAATATTTTGTAATAAAAATATCTGGTGCAAATTGTTTTACTTTTTGAGAAGTAGTAATAAAAGTAACTGGATTAATGGAATCCAAAACTTCTACGGATGGAATTTCATCTGCGATATCTTCTTTTGTCACGTATTGGGTTTCCCCAGGAAATAAAAAATCTGGGTATTGACGTTTAAAAGTAAATGCTTTGACTGTATGCTCTTTTTCGAAGGCACGATACATCAAGGCGTTAAATTGAGCAATTCCTCCTCTAAAAGGATAAAAAGTGGATAAAAATGCAATTTTCATAGTTACTTTCTATCGAGTTCAGTAATCGCTTTCAAAAAATCATTCGGTGTAATTTCGTGCATACAAGAAGTGCCTTTTATACAGGTATTACCATAAAAACATACACATGCATTTGGAGGTCCTACAAGAATACCTCGATTGTATAACTCAAATTCAAATTTGTTGAAAATCGTATTGCAAAGAACCATCTTTTTACGAAGTGCCGTAGCAATATGCATCATCATAGAAACTTGCGTCACAATGATATCGCACGCATTTGTTAACGCAATAAATTCTTCTAATGAAAAATGACCTGGGTAATGTGCACCCGATGTATCGGCCATTTTAAGATTTTTGGTGTGTTCTAGTTCGCCTCCTAAAAAAATAGGATAAAAGCCATTTTCACGGAGTTGTCTGGCTAGCGCTTCCCAAGATTCTTCTGACCAAAGGCGCGTATTCCAACGTGGACCACAACCTGTATTCAAACCTACAATCGTTTTTCCAGCAGCAAGGGATGCAAGTTTATCTTTCCAAGTAGCGGCTAAAGTAGGATTCAAATTAATTTGATATTCTTCTTTTCTAAAATCAAAATGACAGATTTCAAAAATTTCTTCGAGGTAGCTTTTCGTATTATTTTTGGATAATTCATCAAAAAATCCAGTCAATAACTTATGGTTTGCTTTCTCTGTTGCAGGAGCAATATGGTTATTTTCCCAGGTATATCCATATTTAATTGGCGCATCTACTTTGGCAAGTAACATACACGCTTCTGGATCTTTATCTAAATTAATGGCAATATCAAATGTCGTATTTTCAATCGTAAATATTGAAGTAAAATTCCATGTATGAATCACATCGATTTGCTCCTTCGGTAAAATTGCAGGACTAAGTGTTAACCAAGTCACATGAACACCTGGGTATTCCTGTTTAAATCTCTCTAACAAAGGAGTTGTACGAATCACATCGCCCAAAGCACCTAATTTTACAATTAAAATACGTGTTTGGATTTTATCATAGGCATTACAGTTTGAACACACCGCATTTTCTTTCTTATTAGGAAGACAAGGAATACCTGTTCTAAAGTGCCTGCAATCAAATTTTACGTCCGAAAGATTCATACAAAATGGATAAAAAATAAAAAACTATAATCCTTTTGTAATTTCATCTACCCAAGATTTACCCCATTCTTCGATTTCTTGATCCGACCAAAGTGCTGGATAGAAAATACGTTTTTGGAATCTTGGAGGTAAATATTTTTGCCAGTTTGTACCTCCTGTTGCAGCAACATCTGTTTTACCAGTATGTAAGTAACGAACAGCAGATTTATAGTGTGCTAATGGCCAATTGACATTGACATTAATGTCATTTTGTTTTAATGCAGCAATAATTTCTGGGTTTTGTTGCTCATCTTTCGATAAGCGAAGGTAACATTGCCATAAATTAGCCGAACGTTTTTTCTCGCCCAAGGCAATGAATTGCTCACGATATCTTTCTTCGAATTCAATGAGGGTCAATGTTTTTTTACCAGATGCTATTTCGGTAGCACCTTCTTTCCAATAGATGTGCTCGAATAATTCTGCAATAGACTCATCTCCCGTATAATTATCGCGTACATCTTTATGGACTAGACGAATAAAGTCTGTAGAAGATATTTCAATTTTTCTATATTGTGCTGATTGAAAACCAGATGCAGGAAGCAAAGACATTCTAAATTTCAAGAATTGTTCGCGTTCCATCCCATCGATCATGATTTCAAAACTATGCGTCAAAGCACCAAAATAACGATTGATACGTGTAACACGATCTAAAAAGAATTCCGCCGTTAAATTTTCACGTTCACTAATTTGATCAAATTCTCGTAAAGAAAGTTTGAAATACAATTCGGTAATTTGGTGATACATGATAAAAACTACCTCATCTGGAAATTTTGTACGTGGTTTTTGTAAACTTAAAAGGGTGTCTACTTCAATGTAGTCCCAATACGTTACAGAGTCTGCGTACAATAAACCTTCTAAGTAAGCATTAAAATCCTCCCCAATAGCAGAATATTTTGCTTGGATTTTTTCTAATTTATCTTTAATTTCTTGTGTAATTTCCATAATACAAGGGGTTTAAAACAAATATTATTTGAAAAAGATGCGATAAACATCGTTTCCATTTGCGTATAACATTAAACTTAATAATAAGACAATTCCAACATACTGAGCAATTTCCAACACTTTTTGAGGTGCTTCTTTACCCGTAATCATTTCATATAATAAAAACACAACATGCCCGCCATCCAATGCTGGAATCGGCAATAAATTCATAATTGCTAACGCTAATGAAATCCAAGCAGTTCGCATCCAGAAAATCTCCCAATCCCACGTGCTTGGGAACATATTTCCCATCGAAGCAAAACCACCTAAAGAAGATGCTCCTTTTTTCGTAAAGACATATTTAAATTGCCCTATGTAATCCCCTAAGGTGTTAACGGCTAAATCCATACCTAAACCAACACTTTCACCTAATCCAGGTTTGTATTGTTTAATCGAATTCAGGTCAATCAAACTTTGTGTTGTCATAAACCCTAAAGTTCCCTCTTTGGTTACATTAATTTTTACCTCTAACGTATCCTTCCCTCTTAGAATTTGTGCAGTTGTCGTTTTTGATTTGTTTAGGAATAATTGCTTCTGAAGTTCATCAAAATAAGCGATTGAATTTCCGTTGATTGCTAAAAATTTATCTCCTTTTTGCAGTTTTGCTTTTTGCGCATTGGATTTAGGAACGATTGAATCTACAGTGGTAGAACTAGAACGCAAACTAATCAAAGGAAAGGCAGAATTTTCAAATAATTCGTTTCCAATATTTTCAGGAAGGTGTATCGTAGAAATTTTTCCATCTACATGTTTCACTTGAATATCTCTTGCTCCACGGAACATTACCTGACTTGTAACTTCCAAGACATTTTTAGTTGGTTTACCATCCACAGCAAGAATATAATCTCCAGATTTTAAACCGTATTTTTCTACATATGGATGTATTGCTACCCCTTGTTTTAAGGAAGAAGGCTCTAAACGTTCTACCCCAAAATAAAAAACTACACCAATGTAAATAACAAAGCCTACCACCACGTTCACAAACACACCACCTAACATGATAATTAAACGTTGCCATGCTGGTTTAGATCTAAACTCCCAAGATTGAGCAGGTTGTGCTAATTGTTCTTTATCCATCGATTCATCTACCATTCCAGAAATTTTTACAAAACCTCCTAATGGTAACCAACCGATTCCCCATTCCGTATCCCCTATTTTCTTTTTAAATAGAGAAAACCAAGGATTAAAGAAAAGATAAAATTTTTCTACGCGTGTTTTAAAAAGCTTAGCAGGGATAAAATGACCAAATTCGTGTAGAATTACTAATAAGGAAAGTGATAAAATAAATTGCGCGGCTTTAATCCAAATATCCATGTTTTATTTTTTTGTATACAAATATATATTATTTAGCATTAAGAATCTTATCGTATGCTGTATGTATTCTTCTGACTTTTAACTATTCTTCACAAATAGACTAATAAATGTCATTTTGTTCAAAATAATCTAGAATAGCCTCTTTCATTAGATGTTGTTGCTCTTTGTCATTTAAAACAGGTAGCGGTTTTAACAAGGTAAAATGGGGCCAATTTTCGACATCACGTGCTTCAAATTTATAATAACCATGCGGCTCTAGTAAAGTACATACTGCAATATGTAATAAATCTGTTTTTTCTTGTTTTGTAAATTCTCTGTATCCGAGACCTAATTCTTGAACACCGATTAAAAAAAGAATTGCCTGTGTATCTAATCCTTCTCCAAAATCGTTTTCTAATTTTTTTGTGAGTGCTTGAAATCGTAATTCAATGTCGTAATCCATGGAACAAATTTACGCTTTTGAGGTATAAAAAAATAGTCGGATACATGTTTAGTAAAGATATTTTTTTTGAAATCGGCACATTATTTGTAATTTGGCACTATCATGATAGCAAAAGATTTAATTACAGACGAGATTCCTACTTTAACTCACACAGATACAGGTGAAGTTGCCTTACGATGGATGGATGAATTTAAAGTATCTCATTTACCTGTTTTAAAAAACGGGAATTTTGTCGGTTTAATTTCAGAGTCTGACATACTTGACAAAATGGACTTAGAAGAAACATTAGATGTTTTATTTGATCATTTACCACGACCATACGTATTAGAAACTGCACATATTTACGAAGTATTATATAAAGTTTCGGAGCATAAAATTTCTGTAGTTCCAATATTGGATAAAAATGAAAAGTATGTTGGATGTACTTCTGTACACGACATATTAACGATGGTCGCAAGCACAGGAAGTATCAAAGAACATGGCGCAATACTCGTGTTGGAAGTAAACCAAATTGATTATTCGTTAGCACAAATTGCACAAATCGTTGAAAGTAATAATGCGCGCATTTTAAGTTCTTACATCATGTCAACGCCCGATTCTACCAAATTGGAAGTTACTTTAAAAATCAATAAAACAGAATTGGACAGCATCATACGTACCTTTGAAAGGTATGATTATGTCATCAGTGCTTCCTATCAAAAAAGCGATTTCAACGATGATATTCAAGATCGTTATGATTCCTTATTGAATTTCTTAAAAATGTAATACGTTTTACGTAAATTTTACCGAAATGAAAATTGCGATTTACGGAAGAAAACTTACCCGTCAAAACAGTGTTGTATTTGAACAGACATTACGCAGTATTGAAGCGTTGGGATGGACACCTGTTCTCGAGCGAGATTTGAAAGAACAATTAATAAAAAAGTTCAATATCGGTCACACTTTGGATAGTTTTTCCAGTTATCACGACTTGAAATCTGGTATAGAAATGGCTTTTAGTGTCGGAGGAGATGGTACATTTATCAAAACTGTTGGATACATTCGAGATAGTGGCGTTCCTATCGTAGGTATAAACACAGGTAGATTAGGTTTCTTAGCCAATATTACCCCAGAAAAAATTGAGGAGACCATGGGAATGGTTCGCGATAAGCGCTATACATTTCAAAAACGTTCTTTAATACGCGTACAAACCGAAGACGATTTATTTGGTGAAGATAATTTAGCCTTAAATGAATTAACGCTGCACAAAAAAGACACTGCATCGATGATTACGGTTCATGCAAGTTTAGATGGTAATTACCTTAATTCTTATTGGGCAGATGGTTTAATTGTAGGAACACCAACTGGTTCTACTGCTTATAATTTAAGTTGTGGCGGACCGATTGTGACTCCCGGTTGTCAGATACACATTTTAACTCCTATTGCACCACACAATTTAAATGTGCGTCCAATGGTAGTACCTGATCATTTACCGATAAAATTAAGTGTAGAGGGAAGAGAACGAAAATATTTAATCAGTTTAGATGCTAATACGAAAAGTATCCCACAAGGATCGGAAGTTTTGGTTCATAAAGCAGAATTCATGATTAATGTAGTTCGTTTTGACGATACGAGTTTCTTGGATACTATTCGTAATAAGATGTCTTGGGGTATGGATAAGCGAAATTGATCGTAAAATCAACTAAAATACAATTATAAAACTTTCATAAATCAAAAACGCCCCGCTTTTCAGCGGGGCGTTTTCGTTGTATTCTTACTGGACAATTATTTTGAAATCATGCGTGTGCTACTAGAAGTTTCACTCTTAATTTTTAAAATATACTGACCATTTGTCAAATGACCTAAATCTAAGTTAATTGCATTTGTATTCGCAAAAGAATTGGTGTATAAAACTTTACCAGACATATCTATTACATGAATTTGATAATCTTGTATTTTATCCAATCTTACCGTGAATTTATCACTAAAAGGATTAGGGTACACATTAACTTTTTCTTGTACTTTTTCTACTATAGTTGTTGTTCCTTCCGCAGCATAATAGAAAGATTCAGACACTTTCAAGAAGTTTCCAATTGCTTTTTTATCATCACAATACAATTCTAAATTTAACTTATAGACACCTTTACCAGCAGCAAATACATATACGTCTGTTACAAAAGTACTTTTCGAAGCGCTAAAAATAGCCCATGTTACCAATAAAGAATCTTTAGCGATTAATTTATATTCAACAATTTTAACCGAATCAACTGCACTGTAATCTACGGAACAATCTTTCGTCACCGAAGTTGCAATTGTATCTACCACTGAAGAATCTCCACCTGTTGGAACTTCTACTTTATCCTTTTTAAGCGTATTAAGCGGAGAAGAAATTAGATAAGTTAATTCCACCACTTCGTTTTTAGCATCTTTTACAATTACACTATAAACTCCCGCACAGACACCAGATCTATTAGAAGAAACTTCTCCATTCGAGTGGTAAAAATAATACGGAGCATTACCACTAACAACAGTTACATTCACTGTACCATCGCAGATTCCTGCTGCAGTTACATCCGTAGTTGTAACATATGCTTTTAGTTTTTGTGTTTTGGAAGGTAATTTACGTACTTTTCCATTTAAAGTTATGGAGCAATTATTAGCATCCGTAATATTTAGCGTATAGGCTCCTTCACACAAATTAGACGCTGCTAAACCATTTTCTCCATTAGACCATGCAAAAACGAAAGGTGCTTTGCCTCCTTTTACGGTAGCCTCCAATCTTCCTAGACAGGTAGAATCATCTGCTGTGTAATCTTTTACACCAGAAATATATCCATTCAATCCTTTACATACATCAACTATTGAATCGGAACCTACAAATTTATCTACTTGATTGATACAATTATTTGCATCCTTTACGTACAAGAAATATTTATCCGAACAAACATTTTCGATATTTGCTGTTTTAGCACCATTTGACCAATAATAGGCATAAGGTGTTTTACCTCCTATTGTTGTTGTAAAAATAGCACCAGAACATTTGTTGTCTCCTGCTTTATCATTTTTTACCTCTCCAATTTTCGTATAGAAACCATCACATACATTTTTAGTAGAGTCTATAAATACTTTACCCGTTAATACAATAGCACATTTATTCGCATCTTTTACTTCCACTGAATATTCATTTGGACATAAATCTGTGATAGAAGGTGCCTTAACACCGTTAGACCAAGTGAAGTCGTATGGCGTTTTTCCTCCAACAACAGCAACCTTCAGTACACCATTACATTTAGTAGCGTTTAAACCACAATTTTCTACCGCAGCAATTTTAGCATAGAAATTTTTACATGGATTATTTACGGAATCTACTCCTACATATTTTTCAATGGTTAAAGCACAATTATTTGCATCAAAAATAGAAACAGCATAAGAACCTTTACAAACATCTTTCAAATATGCTTGTGTAGAACCATCTGACCATTTGTAGTTATATGGTAATTTTCCGCCACCTGCATTTACTAATAAAACGCCTGTACATAGATTATCGCCACCTTGGTCATTTTTCACATTCACATTCGCAAAGAAACCTGCACACGGATTTTGAACGATTGAATCACGGCCCACATATCTGTCTACTTTAATTGCGCATTTTTTAGCATCTGTTATTGTAACCGAATAGTTACCTTCGCATAATCCTTTGATTTCTTTGCTATTAGCAGTTGTATTCCACGCAAATGTATAAGGAGTTGTACCCCCATTTACAGATACCTCTAACGCACCATTACACGCATTTGCAGAAGCATCTGTGTTTTTAACAAGAACGTTTGCAGTTAAAGTTGTACAATCATTGGTTATATTGGAAGAATCAGTTTTAACTTCTCTTGTAATACTAACAAGACAGCCATTTGCATCTACAGCTTTTAAAGTATAAGTTCCAGCACAAACATTGGATAAAAACAAATCTTTCACACCATTACTCCAATAGAAGTTATATGGTTGTTTACCACCAGAAACATTTGTCATAATTGCACCACTACAATTTGCCGCCCCTTTTACCGTGTTTTTCACTCCATTTACATTGATGATAAAACCTGCACAATTTGAAACCGAAGTAGGATTTGCAATGGAATCTGCTTTAACATAAGCAACGAGTTCTGAAGCACAATTATTTTTATCTTTTACTAGTAACGTATACTTCCCTTCACATAATTTATCTAGTACGTTCGTCGAAATGCCATTACTCCATGTATATATATATGGTGCAGTTCCTCCATATGTGCGAGTTTCTATTAATCCAGTACATATTGCTTCGCCTTTACGTGTATTTTGCACTTTAGCAATTTCTACTTTAAATCCTTGACATGGATTAGAAACAATGACAGAATCTTGGTAGATTGTATGTAAAAAAGAAGCGTAACAATTATTTGCGTCCTTCACATTCAAGGTATAATTACCAGCGCATAATTTATCATTATAGGGAGTATTCACGTTGTTATTCCATTTATAATAAAATGGTGCAACTCCTCCTACTGAGTGTACATCAATTAACCCTGTACAAATTGTATCACCAGATTTATCATTGATTGCTTTTGTCAATTCTAATTTAAATTCTTTACATGGATTACTTCCTGAAATAGTATCATTTTTAATTTCGAAAGCAGCCTCTGCGACACAATTGTTGGAATCTTTTAGTTGAACATCGTATTTTCCTGGACATAGTCCTTTCGTATATTCACCATTTGAATTGTTATTCCAATGGAAGTTGTACGGAGCTTTACCGCCGTTTGCTTTTACTTGAATTAAACCAATGCAATTTGTACTTCCTTGCTTGTTATTCTCCAATTTAACTAATTCCACTTTTAAATTGCTGTTTTTACAATCCACTTTTGGACCATCAAAATATGGAAATGACATGGTATCTATATGTCTATCTTCACAGCCAATGGAAGTAGTAATTGCATATTCAATAGTATGTTTTCCAGGAGTCATTTTAGCAATAAATACCGAATCTTTAGAAACTACTTTTCCATCGATTTTTAATTCATAGGATTTTACCGATCCATTATTATCTACTCTTGTTTGTAATGTTAAATAGAAATTTAAACCTGTTGAATCAGTGGATTTGCCTTTTAATTCAACCTGACATGGTTTTCCATTAGATCCACCACCGTTAGTTAACGATGTATCTTTTATTACAACATTGAATTGTGCTGTACAACCCATCGAATCTTTTACATATCCACCATAATTTCCCCCACATAATGCTTCTGCACTATTTGTTTTATTGGTATCCGCACTATTTGTTTTCCATGTGAACCTAAATGGTTTATGACCACCTGCTACGGAAAGTTCAATACGTCCAGTACATTTTCCTGATGAATCTTTTACATTTGGTCGAACAAAACTTGGGAAAACTTTGAAGCCATCACACACATTTGATCCACCACCGTTATTTCCACCACCATTATTTAACGATGTATCTTTTATTACAACATTGAATTGTGCTGTACAACCCATCGAATCTTTTACATATCCACCATAATTTCCGCCACATAATGCTTCTGCAACATTGGTTTTATTTGATGCGATTGTTGCCCAAGTATAAACAAATGGTTTGTGTCCACCTGAAATGGAAAGTTCAATACGTCCAGTACATTTTCCTGATGAATCTTTTACATTTGGTCGAACAAAACTTGGGAAAACTTTAAAGCCATCACATGCGTTTGTTCCTCCACCGTTAGTTAACGATGTATCTTTTATTACAACATTGAATTGTGCTGTACAACCCATCGAATCTTTAACATAACCAGCATAGTTTCCTCCACATAATGCTTCTGCAACATTGGTTTTATTTGATGCGATTGTTGCCCAAGTATAAACAAATGGTTTGTGTCCACCTGAAATGGAAAGTTCTATTCGTCCAGTACATTTTCCTGATGAATCTTTTACATTTGGTCGAACAAAACTTGGGAAAACTTTGAAGCCATCACACACATTTGTTCCACCTCCAGATGATTTTGTGTTAACAAAAAACGAATCGATATGCGTTTTGTTCTGTTTGTCTACATATTGAATTATGTATTTACCACCACAAAGATTTACTAAATCTTTACCATCTTTTTGAATAATGGTTGTGTCTTTTTTCCAAACCCAGGATGTAAGATTTGGAAGTGCAAGGGATGAAATGATAGCAGTACCATCACATTTTCCTTTTGAACTTTCCTCACTTGTGGTAACGATACTTTGTGCATTCACGAATGAAAGCAAAAGAACATTAATGAACACAAGAAGAAAACGGGTAATTTGTTTCTTCATAAAAAATTTAATTATAAGTTTATACGCGACGAATGTACAAAAAATATCGACTAATTTTTTTAATTTTTTCATTCTACACTGAAAAACAATAATTTATACTCAATATAAATTACAACTTACTCGCTACTACTATCGGAAGCTTAAAATGGGATGTTTTGGCTTTGGTAAAATCAAAAATTTGCACCCAAAACATGTAGATACCCACTGGTAATTTTTGTTTATTCGCATCTAAGCCATCCCAAATAAAAAGAGAATTTTGCGCAATTAATGTATTTTTTACGAGTGTACGAACTTCTACTCCATTCATTGAAAAAACACTAATTGTCGCACTTAGATTTGGATCTACGTTCGCCAATTTAATTTCCACAAAATCTTCGAATCCATCATTGTCTGGAGAAATTGTTGGGGAAGAAATACTGATTTTCACAGGAATTTCTGGGGATATCCCATGGGAATTTGCTTCTCCTGGTGTAGCAAAACCAACAGATTCTGCCGCAGTGAACCAATTGTCATAATCCATGGTGGGTAATAATGCACTTAAACGTTCTAAGGACTTACCTTCTTTATCATACACTAACGAAAAGTGCCAAGATTCCGCATACGTCGCTTTATCTATCGCCTGCTTGTTATACATTAGAATAACCGTCCCAGAATCATTATTCATGGTTGGAATGGACATTTGTATTCCATGTAATTTATTCGTGTTTGGATACATTTTTTCTTGAGAAGCAATGGAAGGTGTGAGAAAAACATACTCATGGGGTTTTAGAATTCTATTTTGCTCGATTACTTTAGGACTTGATAGTAAGCCTTTTTCAAGTGAAAATAATGTAAGGCCTTTTAGGTTAATCCATTTTTCTGAATTATTGTATAACTCAATAAAATCAGCACCATCGGGATAAGGATTAAATAGTAACTCATTAATTACGATATCTTTGGCATCCATCATTTCGGTATTTGCAAAAGTTGTAGCCAAGGAATACGTGTGCAACCAACAATCTTTTAAATTAGAAAGTTGAATTGTATATTCTTTCGATTTTTCAAGTGACGTTGGAAAAGCAATTTGCAATATATTATTATTAAAACTTATTGATTTCCAATCTATTTCAGGAGTAAACATTACCTCATTTTCAAACACCATACTTGAATCCACTTGTTTTGAAAAATGCATTTCGAGCAAAGTATCTGAAATTACACTAAGTTCCGAAATTGCTATCGGTGAAAAATTAGGTAAGGTATCATACACCGAATTTTTTTCATTGGGCGTACCACCATCTGGATGAGTTGAACCCATCCAGTTTGACGCATCCGAACATGGATGAAAAGGATTTATCCGTTCGAGGCTAATTCCACCCGTTGATTTTCCGTCCATTTTATACCAAGAAAGTGCATAATTCACCTCATCCAACCGATTTCCAAGTGAATCCAACAAAGTGATTTTATCTCCCGAATTATTTAGACTTGGAAAGGAAGTTACCCCTACCGCTGGATTCAAAAATGGGAGTCCACTTGTACCGCATAACACTTTGTATTCATGTGGTCCTAACCAAGCGGATGCCATTTTTCCATTGCTCGTTCCATCCGTTATAATCCAATTTTCGAGGTTAAAATACTTGTTGCTTTTGTTGTAGATTTCGATGTATTCGATTTCTGGTAATCCGACTACAGGACTAGGATTGCTCATGATTTCATTGATAATCACATCTCCTTTTTCTGGTTTTTCTGCGATAATGTAAAACACGTTTTTGGTTTCTGGAAGCATCACATTTCCAGACAAATCGGAAATTTGACTAATACTCAATGTATAATTCGTCGCGTTTTGAAGTGGTGCATCAAGTTCGAGAATGACACATGATGTTGTATTTATCATGCGATTAGCACTGAAAATTGAATAATTCGAATTTATAAATGCATAATTTTCAGGGATATTCGCGCTGATAGAATCGATCGTTTCCGAAAAGGTTAACTTCAGGTATTTGTTGTCGAGTACTTGAATTTGTTGGCATGTAGGTGGTGTTTTATCGACAACTTTGGGTCCGAAGTAAAAATTATCGTAATAAAACTTGGTCGCATAGGTCTTCGTAAATTGACAATACACGCCCGAATATTTACCAGACACTTGCGCATTATCGATTGCCGAAGCTTCGAGTGTATAATTTTCACCACCATTAAAATCCGAGTAGATTTTCCATTCCCCAGATGGCTCTCTAACAACTTTGATCGAAGTGATAAAATTGGTCGAAATAGCTCCAATTGTACCAGCGCAAATTTGCGTAGAAATACTGTTTTTTCGCTTAAAAAGTCGAATTGCGTCGTTGGTACCCGTTTCTCCGAACTGAAGGTAAAACCCATCCGGATTCGATTTTAAATCTAATATATTGGTAATCAAATAAAAACGAGAAAAATTATTACTCGATGGAGAGAAAGAATGCTTCATCCAGAAGTGCCATTCGACCGAATTTTGAAAATCGAGCTTGTTTTCAAGAACCAAAAAAATAGAATCCGAAGTAGTGCTTTTTGAGTGTAATTGAAAGGAATTATTGACCTCAAATTTAGTGTCAGAACCTACCCAATTCGGATTCAAGGTAAAATTTCCGTCTGTAAATGTCTCTGTAATTTGTGCATAATCAATAAAATACAAAAAAGAACAGAAAATTAATAGAAAGTAACGCATAAACTAAATCAATGGTATTAAAAAATTGTAATTTTGAATCACATCTATTAAAGTTAAGAAAAATGAGAGTAGCAGTAGTCGGCGCAACAGGTATGGTAGGTAATGTAATGCTTCAAGTATTACGTGAACAAAGTTTTCCAATCACCGAATTAATTCCAGTAGCCTCTGAAAAATCAGTGGGTCAAAAAATTGATTTTGGGGGTATGGAATGTACCGTTGTTGGTTTGGCTACCGCAGTATCGATGAAACCAGATTTGGCTATTTTTTCAGCTGGAGGAGATACCTCGTTGGAATGGGCTCCAAAATTTGCAGAAGTTGGAACGTTTGTGATTGACAATAGTTCTGCTTGGCGTATGGATCCTACGAAATGTTTGATCGTTCCAGAAATTAATGGAGATATACTAACTTCCGAAGATAAAATCATTGCGAATCCAAATTGTAGTACCATACAAATGGTATTAGCATTGGCTCCATTACACCGAAAATACAATATAAAACGTGTGATTGTTTCTACCTATCAATCCATTACAGGAACAGGAGTAAAAGCGGTTACCCAAATGGAAAATGAGCGTGCAGGAATTTCAGGCGAAATGGCGTATGCATATCCAATCGACAAAAACTGTATCCCTCATTGTGATTCATTTACCGAAAACGGTTACACAAAAGAAGAGTTGAAGTTGATGAATGAGCCTAAGAAAATTTTAGATCCAAGCATTCAAGTGACTGCGACTGCGGTACGTGTACCAGTAGTTGGTGGACATTCCGAAGCGGTGAACGTTGAATTTGAAAATGATTTCGAATTAGCAGACGTGCGTAAACTCTTACACGAAACATCTGGAATTACTTTGAAAGATGATCCAACAACAAATAGTTACCCGATGCCGAAATATGCGGAAGGGAAAGACGATGTGTTTGTGGGAAGAATTCGTAGAGATGAATCGCAAGCAAATACTTTAAATATGTGGATTGTGGCAGATAACTTGCGTAAAGGAGCAGCGACGAATGCGGTACAAATAGCTCAATTGTTGATTAAGAAAGGAATTTTGTAGTGACCTTTCGACAGGCTCAAGGTAAACTAAGCTCAAGGTAAACTAGGCTCGGAGTGACGGAAGCGACGAAGTGACGATGAGATGGGGGATTCGCTTTGCTCATGGGGAACCATATAAGGCATATAAGATTTTTAAGTTTGAATAAAGATTTAGAAAAAACATGTTAAAAAAAAAGCTATATCGAATAATATATTTATTAATTTGGTTGATATTCAATCTACTTGCAATTTGGTTTAGTAAAAACTGTGCTGCTTTAGAAATATATAATGTTTTTTCACTTTATGATTTTATAGTTATTATAACATCACCAATTGTTTCACTAATGATTTTATCAATTGGTCGATTTTTATATAGAATCATAAAAAATAAAGTCGAGATTAAATATTCACAACGCTTTAAAATCTACTCATTTGTATTTATTTCATTTCTATCGTTGCTTTATCCAATTTCGATAATTATACAAAATTTTTTAAATGACTCACTTAAACTAAGTATTTGTGAGAAAAGCACAAGCAATATTAGAGCTTGTAATTCAAAAAATTTAAGTATCAAAGAATATCAATTTATAGCTAATAGTAACAACTTTCCTGAGTTACCACTGCAATCAAAAGCTATAAATATTTCATATTCAGAAGATGACTTTTTAGGCGATTATTCTGTTGAAATTCTTTTTGAATTAGGAATTAACGATAAGTTTAATGATATAAAAAGATGGGATTCAGAAGAATGGAAAGTGATAAAAATTGACTCAACTGCAAGGACAAAAACAATTAGATATAATGATTTACAAAGTTGAATCTTGATATATCTAAAAGATTGAAAAATAGTTAACCATTTAACCTACTATTTCAATTCCCACTCAACAAAAAAGCAGCATCAATATTTAATTTTTGGTGTAATTTTTTTGCCAGCTCTAAATTCAATTTTCGTTTACCACACAACAGTTCAGAAATTCTGGTTTCACTAATTTCAAGTAGGTTAGCTAGTTGTTTTTGCTTTAAATTCATTTCAAACATTTTATAGCGAATCATTTCTACTAATGTTGTTGGCGTTTTAATAGGCATCATTTGAAGATTATCTTCGTATTGTTCGGCAGCCAATGATAACTTGTTAAGCAAAGCAACTTCGTCGGAAGACAATACTTTAAATCCTCCGTTATTTATACTTTTTTGAAGTAGAGCTTCTATTTGAAGTTGTACTTTCTCGTATTTTGATTCTGTCATAATCATATTAATTACCTATATCTTCTTTTCTTTTTCCGCAAAAGAGAAGAAGCAAAAGAAAACTCGTCGCTTAATTTTTTTCTGTTCATTTCACTCTTGAAATTGCTACCGTATCAGTGATCTCTCCGCTCCGCTTTGAGCTACTTCACGGTACCAGCATTTCAATTCGTTCCTTTCCATCAAAAAATAATGCGACAATGTCTCACTTCGAACAATAATGTTTTACAAAATTAAAAATTTTCATTCCTTTTCACTCAATCGAATATCCTTGATATTCAATTGTATCGTTGTTTTTTCTTTCCAGGTGTTGGATTCGATGGTGTAAAGAATATCGCAAGGTTTACCGGTTTGTAGGAGGTCAAACAATTCCACCATACGGAAACCGATTGCAGGAATTTTTCGTTGTTGGGTGCCTTCTGTGAAAACAGCTTTGATGTGTTCGCCTTTTAAAAGCGTAGCTTCGCATACTTCTACCCTACTAGTACGAAAGATTGGTTTCCTATTTCCTGGTCCGTATGGCTCCATTTGGTTGAGTAAACGCGAGAATTTCGGCAGTTGAAAATTTGCTTCGTTAAGTTCAAAAAGTTCATCAAATGAAAGGTCGGAATCAATTACGACCTCCTCTGTTTTTTCTTCTTGTAAAAGGAGCTGATCGACTACTGTTTCAAATTTTTCTCTGAATAACTCGTAATTATCTGGATGGAGGGTCATCCCAGCTGCAAAAGTATGTCCACCAAATTGT
This sequence comes from Flavobacteriia bacterium, assembly GCA_947446925.1. Lineage (GTDB taxonomy): Bacteria > Bacteroidota > Bacteroidia > Flavobacteriales_D > Crocinitomicaceae > CANHVK01. The sequence continues at coordinate 430,848 of CANFHU010000001.1, read as the reverse complement.
TCGAGTACATCTTCGCAGTGTGTTAACGCTTCGTGAATATCAAGGCCTTTGATACTTCGCGCAGAACCTGTCAATTTACCATTAGATTCGGTCAGTACGATCGTTGGTTTATAATGCGTTTCAATCAATCTAGATGCAACAATACCAATCACCCCTTTGTGCCATTGCTTGCTAAAAACTACGGTTGTTTTACGCTGACTAAAAGTAGTGTCCTCCTCAATTTGTTGCAATGCTTCAAAGGTAATTTGGGCGTCTAATTCGCGACGTTCTTGATTATCTAACTCAATACTGGTTGCGATTTCTTGAATTATGGTAGTATTCGTAGAAATCATTAATTCCACCGCTTTTCTACCGGATTGTATACGTCCAGCAGCATTGATACGTGGCGCAAGGACAAAAACCACATCTTCTAATTTGAGGGGCAATTGTTTGTTTGCAATCTGTAATAAAGCCACAACTCCTTTGCGCGGCGAAGTATTTAGTTTTTGTAACCCGTGGTAACATAAAATGCGGTTTTCATCCGTAATTGGAACAATATCCGCACCGATACTAATTGCTACGAGATCGAGTTGATCCAGTAATAATTGTGTATCCCAGTTATTGGTTTGTTGCAGTGCTTGGAGTAATTTGTATCCTACCCCACAACCCGACAATCCTTTGTATGGATAGCTACACTCCTTTTGCATTGGATCCAAAATAATAGCTTCCGGTAACTCTTCTCCAGGATGGTGGTGATCGCAAACAATGAAATCAATTCCTAAGGAATTCGCGTAAGCGATTTTATCCACCGCACGAATACCACAGTCTAACGAAATGATCAATGAAACACCGTTTGCTTTAGCGGTATCAATTCCTTGCGTGCTGATCCCATAGCCTTCTGCATAACGATCCGGAATATAACATTCCAAATTTTTGTAGTAGAAATGAAGTACATTCCACATCACTGCAACTGCGGTTGTACCGTCCACATCGTAATCTCCGAACAACATGATTCGTTCTTTGTTGATGAAAGCTTGATTGATTCGTTTGACTGCACGATCCATATTCAGCATCAAAAACGGGTCGTTGATTAAGGACCAATCTGGACGAAAAAAAGCACGTGCTTGATCAAAATTTTGGATGTCGCGTTGGACTAGAATTTTTGCAAATGTGTTTGGAATGTTTAGTTCTGTTTGTAAGGATTCAATCTCTTTGTTTGTAGGTTGATGTTTTAATTTCCAGATTTTTGACATGAGTTAATTATTTGTTTTTGTTGAAATGCCGCAGGAATACAATTCCAGAGGAGCGTGTTTTTTAGTTAATTTTTATTTAAGTTACAAAAAAATATGAATTCGATTCACGAAAAATGAAAGTAAAGTAATTATACATTACCTTCGAAAAAAAAGAACTCTTCCATGGACAATGTCATCTTATTTATTGTTCTAGCCTTACTAGCAGAAATTTTAGGAACCATTGGAGGTTTTGGTTCTTCTGTGTTTTTTGTTCCCATTGCAAGTTTATTTTTAGATTTTCAATCCGTACTTGGTATTACAGCACTATTTCACGTTTCAAGTAATATTACCAAAATTGTTTTTTTTAAACATGGTTTTGATAAAGGTTTAATATTAAAAGTTGGGATACCTGCCTTGGTATTTGTTGTGATAGGCGCTTATTTCAGCAAATATATCGATGTCAAAAAATTAGAAATAGGACTAGCCATCTTTTTAATTGTAACAAGTTTGGCATTTTTACTGATTAAAAATTTATCGCTCAAACCAACCACCGTAAATTCCTTGCTTGGAGGTACTTTTTCCGGATTAATGGCTGGACTCATAGGAACTGGAGGTTCTATCCGTGGAATTACCTTAGCAGCATTTAACTTAAAAACAGAGGTATTTATTGCGACCTCCGCTATCATCGATTTAGGAGTTGATTCTAGTCGCGCAGTGATATATTATATAAACGGATTTGTTCATTATCACGATTTCTATTTACTCCCGTTTTTAATCATCGCAAGTATTGTAGGCACCTATATCGGAAAATTGATTTTAGCAAAAGTCTCCCAACAAACCTTCAAAAACATGGTATTGGTTTTGTTATTAATAACCGGAATCTTTTCGATTTCACGTGCCGTTTTTTTCTAAATAAACCGTCTCTCTAAAATCCTTCGTATTTTTACGCCATGAAGATTTTGGTTGTACGTTTTAGTTCTATCGGTGACATTGTGTTGACTACACCTGTTGTTCGTTGTCTAAAGCAGCAACTACCTGGGGTTGAAATCCATTTTTTAACCAAAAAAAAGTTTGCGGGAATTCTTTCTTCGAATCCACACATCGACAAACTTCATACCATTAATCGTTCCATTAACGAAGTCCTACCTACCTTAAAATCGGAGAAATTTGACTTTGTGGTTGACTTACATACCAATTTACGTACAAAAAGTCTGATTTGGAAATTACGTGTTCCTTCCGCAAGTTTTCCAAAATTGAATTTCAAAAAGTGGTTGTATGTCCGATTTAAAATCAACAAGTTACCCGACATACACATCGTAGAACGTTATTTTGAAACCGTTAAAAGTCTAGGCGTAACGAATGATCAGCAACCTTGTGATTATTTCATTGCTTCCGAAGATCAGGTGGATGTAACTAGTTTAGGTTTGGAACCAAATTCATATGTTGCGTTTGCTATAGGTGCACAATTCGCGACCAAACGCATGCCTACCTCTAAACTTATTGAAGTTTGTAATGCTATCGAAAAACCAGTCGTTTTGCTTGGAGGACCAGAGGATGCTGAAACTGCAAAAGCAATTATTTCACAATCTACGGGAAACATCCAATCACAGTGTGGTACGTTACGTTTAGGTCAATCTGCAAGTGTGGTTCACCAAGCACAGTTATTAGTCACCCACGACACCGGATTAATGCATATTGCTTCTGCGTTTAACAAACGTATCGTTAGCATTTGGGGGAATACTACTCCATCGTTGGGAATGTATCCGTATATGCCACAAAACAGCAAAAATTACAGCATACATCAAGTGGAAAGATTAGGATGTAGACCGTGTTCTAAAATTGGATTTCAATCGTGCCCCAAAAAGCATTTTTCGTGCATGAATTTGCAAGATGTTGGTAGGATTGTAGCGGAGGTTAATCGCTTATATAATTCTTAAATTCAATCGAAAATGAAAAACAAAGTAATTCCACTATTTAATAAACAAAAAATGGTCCAGAATAACGGAGTAAAATATTCTTCATTATTAGAAAATTTCTTAGAACCATTTGCAAACGAATTCAAAAATGTAGAATATATGGAAGACATTTTTGAATTTGCTATTCAAGCATGGAATTTTGGAAATTTACAGATTATTTTACCAGAAAATAAAAATGAAAGTTTACTAAATTCCATAGAAGACGACGAAATAGATGTTGATTTATTAAAAAGAATGATTGATCACAAAGTCAGTAATTTTAGTGAATACACTAATTTTATTGTCGACTTTGAATGTGAAAAAACAAACGAAGAACCTGTATTAACTGTCGTTACTCAAGAACAAGATGATTATTTTGGAACCATGTTTGAGCATATGGATCACATGGAAGAAATGAATCGTACTACAACACAAGATGATTTTGAGGAAAATTACATTGATCGAACTGCAATTATTATAAAAACTAAAAAACCATTTATTGATTGGGCAAACACGTTATATCCTGGTGATCCATTAGATGAAAATGAAATTAACACCTATTTAATTGATGAAAATCATAATTTGGAAACATGGTTAAATAAGAAATTCGACAAAATTTTTGAAATTGAATTAGAAGCGGTGCACTTAAACAAAAAAGATTGGCCACAAAATCGCACTTTCAAAATGTTTAACGAATGGTTTCATGTAGAAACTTCAACGATTATTTATGATTTAGAAAAGACCCCGGTTTCAAAAAGAGATTAAAAGTATATTTATGATTATCCCACTAAATGAATTTGAGCAACACATTCATGAAAACATCCTAAAAAAAGGCTTAACCTATTATAAAAAAGGAGCAATTCAAGATTTTGTGGAAATTTCTTTTGGAGAATACGAAGCAATTGTTTCAGGAACTGAAGATTACACCGTTCACTTAGAAATAAAAAACAATTTAATCGTAGAACATAATTGTGATTGTCCTTATGATTTAGGACCTATCTGTAAACATATAGTTGCCGCTATTTTTTATATCCAGCAAGATAAACTTGATTTAAACGAAACATTACACACTCCTCCAAAGAAAAAAGAAAAAACAATATCTGTAAGTCAACAAATAAAGGAATTATTAAAGACTATCAACCATGATGAATTAATTCGATTTGTTGAAGAAAATTGTAAGAAAGATAAAAAATTTAGCAACTATTTTTTAGCATCATTTGGACACTTAAGTTCTATCCAATCAAAAGCATTTTATCAAAAGCAAATTCAATCGATACTTAAATCAGCAGCAGGAAAAAATGGTTGGATTGGTTGGTCAGATATGAAATATGTCATGAATGCTACTCAACCATTTTTGGAAAATGCTGAACAATATTTTCAAAAGAAAAAATTTGAGAATGTCTTTTATATAAGTACTTCCATTTTGGAAGAAATGACAAAAGCTCTTCAATTTGCAGATGATAGCAATGGAGAGATTGGATATTTTATTCATTCTTCGATGGAATTTCTCTCAAAAACAGCTAAAGAAAATACTCCTGAATCACTAAAGAAAGGACTATTTGATTATTGTATATCAGCATTTAAAACACGAATTTTTGAAGGATGGGATTGGCACTTAGGTATTATTCATCTTGGTGGAGATATTGTAGAAAATGAAAACGATGCAGACGTTATTCTAACTTTATTGGATACTGTACGTGGAGAATATGAAAAAGAAAACGCTCAATTGTATAAATTGGAACTTTTGAGAAAATATAAAAACCAAAAAATAGTTGACGAATTTATTCATGAAAATATTTCAAATCCGAAAATCCGAAAACTGGAAATTGAATATGCATTTGAAAATCATCATTTTGAAAAAATTAAAACATTGGCTATAGATGGTATACTTCTAGATGAAGAAAAAAAACCTGGTCTAGTTAAAGAGTGGTATGACTGGCTCTTAAAAATTGCTTTACTTGAAAATAATAAGTCCAACATAATTAAATTTGCACGATATAGATTAATTAACAATTTTAGAGGTACAGAAGACTACTATCAAATACTTAAAGACAATGTAGAACCTTCTAATTGGCATCCCTTTTTAGAAGAAATAATCAGCGATGTTACTCCAAAAAATAGATGGACGTATGTGCCACTTGTTCGTCAAATTTACATTCATGAAGCATGGTGGGATAGATTATTATTGATGCTGAAAGAAAATCTATCTTTAGAAAATATTGAAGAAAATGAAATTTATTTAGCAAATGATTATTCAACCGAATTAATTGAGCTATACAGTGAAAGAATAACGAATTATGTAAAAAAATATGTTGGTAGAAATTATTATCAATCAGCATGTAGGTACTTACGAAGAATGAAAAAATTAGGTGGCAATCAACAAGTAAATGAATTAATCGAAATTTTCAGAAAACAATACCCACAACGTAAAGCCTTATTGGAAGAATTAACTATGGTATAGTTGTATTTAAGAATATGGATAATACTAATCAAGAAACTTATAACTATCCTTTATTTACTTGGATATTTACTATTTTGATTACTCCACTTATTATTATGTTAATCAATCTAATAATAAATGGAAACAAAACAGTTGATATTTTAGAAATGTTCAAAGTACTACCTGTATTTTACATACTAGGTGGACTTTACTCTTTACCAACTCTTGGAGTATTTCTAATTAACTACCACTTTTTAAAGCGTAGAAAAATATCAAATTTACTTGTAAGAAGTATATCGATGTTTGTAGCAAATATTTGTGTTTATCTCACCTTTTTATATATCGGAGGTACAGCTTCAATGAAATTAGCTTTAGTTTATTGTATTACCCTGACTATATTCATTTGGGTAGTTAAAATGAAACGTCAACAGACAGTTTTATAAATGCCCACACGCTTCTTCACCCAACACCCCAAGTGAATGAAGAATTTGGTACATGACTTCCCCATTAAGCGCTTCAAATGTAGTTGAAGCAAGTTGATTGCTTTCGAGAGACTGCACAAACATGTAGGTATTATTTAGAAATTCTACATAACCAATATACCAAGCGTGTTGTTTTCCATTTTGAAACCCCGTTACTTTATAGGTATACACATTTTTATTTACCAATTTGGTTACATGAAAGGTTGACTTTACCAATCGAATATTCTCAAAGGAGAATGGTAAGTTATAGTAGTACAACTTTTTCAGTAAATCGAATTGTTGTTTGGTAGAGATTTTCAGACTACTATTCTCCCAACATGTTTGTACACCTCCAGAAATATCGCGGTTTCCATAATTTAGTAGATTTAACCAATTTTGTAATTTTTCTTGTTTAATTCTACGTGCATTCACCGAGAAAAAAACTGGATTAGGAGACTTCAATGCTTTAATTAAATGCTCTTGGGTTAGCGTGTCATCCCCATTTGGAGTCTCATAATTTTTGATAACACCACTTTCTAAACCGATTAATCCTGCATATAAATGAAACGAATTATTTGGGGATTGTAAGGTTTGTATTTTTATGGTATCACTATAATAATAGATATTTTTAATTTGATTAAAAACCACACACGCACCAGTTACACCAAAGTTTTTATAGATGGAATCGAGTGTTAAGTGTTGTTTGTGATAGGATTTTTGAGCAAACAAATTTTGAGAAGTAAAGGATATTGAACCCCAAACAAAAATTAAAAAAAACAAGAAATTTGAAAATCTAATCAAATAATTCAAAATAAACTATATAAATTAACAGATTCAAAAGTAACTAATTTAATTACATCTATGATTGATTATAACCCGCGTAATTGGCTGACCTTAATATTTGCTTTACATAAAAGTGACACCTTACGCATGTTGTGGAAAGAGTTAATATACATGGGTATATTTACCTTGCTTATCGCTTTTTTAAAAATTCATTTTTTCCCAAAAGTAGATTATTTAGATAAATTAATTGCCGTTTACTCCCTTATAGGATTTGTGATTTCATTGCTTTTAGTGTTCAGAACAAATACAGCCTATGACCGTTGGTGGGAAGGAAGAAGAAAGTGGGGAGAATTAGTAAATGATACTCGAAATTTTTCTGTTAAATTAAATGCGATGCTAGCAAAAGCAGAAGATAAAGCAGAATTTGCGAGGTTAATTCATTTATTTGTCTTTTCGATGAAAGAACATTTACGAAAAGGAGTTCCTATGGAAGAACTACCTTTTACACTAGAAGAAAAATATTTGTTAAACTCTTCCAAACACATACCAACAAGCATTGTTGGATGGATGTATACTAAAGTTCATGAACACGTAAAAAAAGGAGAATTGTATAAAGAAGATTTAATTGTTTTAGATAAAAATTTAAATGGATTTTTAGAAGCATGTGGTGCATGTGAACGAATAAAAAATACCCCTATCCCATTTTCTTACTCTTTATTTATTAAGAAATTTATATTCATCTATGTATTGACTTTACCACTTGCTTTTGTCTCTGTATTTGGATATTTATCCGCATTAATAGCAACATTTGTTTTTTATGTATTGGTAAGTATGGAAGTACTGGCAGAAGAAATTGAAGATCCATTTGGTGATGATGATAATGATTTACCAACGGACCAATTATCCCAAAAAATGAAAGAAATATCTGATAATATTCTGCTTCAAAAATAAAATTTGACAACAAAAAAAGGCGACTCTCGCGAATCGCTTTTTATAGTTATGTATTATGAATTAATTTTACTTCAAAGAATTAACAATTAATGTTACTGATTTTTTATCGAGAGAATTAGTTTCATTTTTAATATCATTTGACAAGAAGAAATCTTCCCAATGCTCCGACAATGTTCTTCTAGAAGGATGAGGAGTTGCTATAAATTTGATGTTATCATTAATATAATAAGGTAAGGACAAATTATCTTTCGAAATACTATTCCGAAGTTTTAAATCATATAAATTAGCGATTAAATTTCTAGATTTATCCCCCCATGAAACAATTGCTATCGGATTAACAATTTCTATAATTTCTTTATTTAAAAGCGATAAATGTAAAGGGTCGGATATATATTCTGAAATTTCATTACTAACAATTACCTCCTTTTCAAAATACATTTTAAAAACATCTGTTAGGTAAATATTATAATGTTCACCTAATAATTTGATAATTTTCCAATAGTAATTTTTATTCGTTTCTCTTCCTTTAATAGATTGCAAATAATAAGGAGTACTTAAAATAATTTCATCGGTATTGTGGGATGCTTTCGCATCGATACCAACTATCATTATTGTTTGTTCTTTCTTATTATCGATATAAAAAGGTAAATCGAATTGTACTTTATTTATTTCTTTAAAATCTAGATATTTAGAAAAACCTAATTGTATTTTAGTAGGATCAATACGAACTAATTTATCCGAACTTTCTTCCATATTTAAAAACTCAGCGTAAATTTCTTCCACTTCTTCAGTAGAGAGCGTTAGAATATTGTTGGAAACAAACTTTATTATATTTGACTGTATATTAGACATAATTATGTATTTTTAAATTTATAAGGTTAATCTTTTATACATCGAATGGAAAGGAAATAATGTTTATCAAAACCACCGAAACCAGCTAAATCATTCATAAATTTAGCTGTAGTTTGTGTTTCTTCATCTGAACACCACCATATTGCAGTAGTTTTTTCCCATTTTTGTACGCCTGCAGGATCTTTACACCCATATTTAATAGCATTAAATAAAGTTTTAGCCGTGGGGTTTTTCCCTAAATAATCAAGCAAAACTGTCCATTCATTCGAACTTGGAACATGCCATCCAACGGGACAAACATTTCTATTACCATTAAATTTTGGACTTACTGCATACCAATTGTAGAGAAATTGACCATTACTAAATGCTGTTGATAATATAGCATAATCACAAGAATCTTTATACTTCCAATTCATAATCTCTGAGCCATCATTATACTTATAAGCTTTTAAATTACTTTGCATCCATTGCTGTGTCCCAATGTAAACTGTTTTATATGTATTAGGCCAAACATCTACATCCTTAATGTCTTCCCCATAACCTTTTGAAGGCCTAACATTTAATTTAAAAGCACAAGTATGATTTAAAATAGTAAAATTAAATGATGCTGTACCAAAGTTTAAAGGAATACCATTTATTTTAAATACTAAAGTATCACTTCCATTTTTTAAAAAAGTCGCATCAAGTGTAGCGGTTAATCCCAATACATCAATAGAATTAATTGATTGATTTTCGATAAAACCCCCATTACCTCCAAAATATGGAATTTTAATTATTCCTGAAGACGAAATTTCAGAATAAAAATTACCAATTTGCTTAAATGAACCACAATCAATAGAAGATATTTTACCTTTACAAAAGCCATTTGACCAAGTTAGAGTAGTATCACAATACATTAATTTCATTCCGTTACTACCTATTGGAATCAACTGCCAATTAGTTCCATTCCAATAAAACATATCGCCTTTATTGACTCCTGTTGAAAAAACTGAAGTTCCTTGTTCCCCTTTTATTCCAACATCTCCTTGAACACCTTTTATACCTGCGTCACCAGAATTTCCAATAATCCCTTTTGGCCCTACTACTCCTGGTAATCCAGTATCACCGGGTAAACCTTGTGGTCCTGCGTTACCAATATCTCCTTTTTCTCCTTTGCTTCCTAACACGTTTTCTGCGAATAATGCAAAAGGAACGGATAATAATTGGTTTGAATTTAGTAAAGTATAATTTGAACCACCATTAGGATCTGTCTCTGTTTTGATAAAGTAATTACCTAACGACCAATTAATTTTAGAAAAATCTCCAAAATTGCTTGCACCGCCACCGATCTGAATACTTCCCAATCCATCTAAGTTAGTTGTTACTTGATGAATTTCTTCATAAACTGAATTACCATTAATATTTCCTTGTAATATATTGACTCTAACGGAGACTTTTTGTTGAGAAACAATTAAATTGGCATTGTTGATTACCCTAAATTGATAACTAAACTTTGAAGGTTGCTGGGCAAATAATTCTAAAGAAACTCCGAGTAACAGAAAAAGAAAAAATATATATTTCATTTTAAAAATTTAAGTAGTGAATAGTAAACGTAAATCATGGACAACCTTGTAAACACCAAGTTGGAACACCATCACAAATTGTTAAAGATTGTCCTTGATATCCAGGTTGTAGTACTACCCAATTTGTCCCATCCCAATAAATTAATTGACCCTTAACATTTCCAATAGGTGCCGTTCCTGGTGCACCTTTTTCTCCTTGTGGGCCTTGGTCGCCTTTGCCTCCTTGTGGGCCTTGAATACCTTTATCACCTTGTGGTCCTTGAATACCTTGCGGTCCTGTATCTCCTTTCGGACCTGTTATACCTTGTGGTCCAATCTCACCCTTATCTCCTTTTGGCCCTTGTTGTGCATTAGCAGAATTAGCAGCATACAAAGCATATGGTACACTTAATAATTGTGTAACTCCAGAAAATAAATAGAATCCATTTCCATAGAGATCCACTTCTGTTTTTAAATAATAAACACCTGTTCCCCAATTAATAGTTGCGAAATTTCCTTGTACAATTTTCCCATTACCAATAATTATGTCAACTACTCCATTTTGATTTGATGTAGTTTTATGTTCTTCCATATAAACAGGAGTTCCATTTTCGCTCGACTGTAAAATGCTAATTTTTAAACCAATAGATCCATTAACAATAACCTGATTGTTTTGATTTCGAACAACTGCTTGATAACTCATTTTTTGAGGCACTTGCGCCCACAAAGAGACACTTACGAATGTTAGTGTAATTAAAGTAATTATTTTCTTCATTTTTATTTGTTTTTAAGAATTTTAAAAGACTTCACTTTTCTATCTGCCACATATATGTCTAAACAATAATTTGCAGATGGAAGTTTTAGCATATCAATTTTTGTCTGTTCTGAAGTTATTCTAGAACTAGCATTTAACTTTCCATTCATATCCATTAACTGATATTCAAAATTTTCATTTTCTAAATTTGCAATCGATAAAATCAATAATTCGTTTGTTGGATTTGGAAAAACAACTATTTGATACTTAACTTCTAATTCATTAAGGTTATTTGTTGAATTACTAATAGTAAAGACTTGTTGTATTCCTGTGGATAATGAAATTTCTTTACCTGCACCAACCACAACATTAGTAGTTAATTGACCTAATGAATAACTTATTGCTCCATTATTCTCTTTCATTTCTCCTGCTGCTGCATTGAGTGAGTTTTGCGCATAAGAAGTACCTGAACACACGATTGCAATGAATGCCACTGTTTTTACCATCATACTTTTATTTGAAAAAATAATTAAAAAATAACTGTAATTTATGTAGTACTATATGATTACAAACAAATATAAAAATTATTTTTAAATGCAGTATTTTAAGGTTACAAATATTTGTCTCTATAGTGGCAATTTTCATTTATGAAAAACTTGTCTGATGAACGTATTAATCAACTTAAAGAAGAAACACCCATTTTTATTGGTAACCTAATAAAACAAGCAAGATCAAAGAGAAAGATTTCTCAAACACAATTAGCAGAAGCCGTTGGTAAAGACAGACAGTACTTATATAAAATTGAAAGTGGTAAAGTAACTCCCAATATAGCAACTATTGCAATACTTGCAGACGCTTTAGGATTATCCTTAGAACAATTAATAAAAGGAATTTAAATATTTATAGCACAAAAAAAGGCGACTCTCACGAATCGCCTTTAATATGATTTAATAGGTGAAGAATAAAAATTAAATTTTCGAGGCAGACAAAAAATTAATTCCGCAGTTTACATCAGTAAATGAGGAGATTAATTTTGAAGTCGAACGATGAAAATAATTTTTTAGATTCGCCTAAAGAGTTCCTCTTTTTGCTTGTTCTCTTTCGATAGACTCAAACAACGCTTTAAAGTTACCTGCTCCAAAACCTTTAGCACCCATACGTTGGATAATTTCAAAGAATAACGTTGGTCTATCTTCTACTGGTTTTGTAAAGATTTGTAACAAATATCCTTCTTCATCCGCATCTACAAGGATGGATAATTTTTGAAGTTCTTTGATATCTTCTTTCATCATATCCATGTGTACCCCTAAACGTCCAGGAATCTCATCGTAATATGCTTGTGGTGGTGGTGGTAAAAATTCAATTCCACGTGCTCTTAATTCACCAACTGTTTTGATAATATCATCCGTTGCTACAGCGATGTGTTGTACCCCTGGACCTTCATAGAAATCCAAATATTCTTCAATTTGAGAACGTTTGTTTCCTTTTGCTGGTTCGTTAATCGGGAATTTAATACGTCCATTACCGTTCGACATTACTTTACTCATTAACGCAGAATATTCTGTGTGAATTTGTTTATCGTCAAATGAAAGGAAGTTTACGAATCCCATTACATCTTCGTACCATTTTACCCAAGTATTCATTTCACCCCAACCAACATTTCCAACCATGTGGTCAATGAATTTTAAACCTACTGGTGCTGGGTTATAATCCGATTTCCATTCTACGAAACCAGGTAAGAAAGAACCAGTATAATTTTTACGTTCTACGAACATGTGTACCGTTTCTCCGTAAGTATAAATACCTGCGCGAACTGTTTCTCCGTTTTCGTCTTTTTCAACTGTTGGTTCTTGGTACGATCTAGCACCACGTTTGATTGTTTCTTCGTATGCTTTACGAGCATCTTCCACCCACAAAGCAACAACTTTCACCCCGTCACCATGTTTTTTTACGTGTTCCCCAATTGGAGAATCACTAGTTAACGCTGTAGTTAAAACTAAACGAATTTTATCTTGTTTCAATACGTAGGAAACACGGTCCGTAAGACCAGTTTCTAAACCAGCATATGCATAGGATTGAAAACCGAAAGCAGTTTTATAGAAGTGTGCCGCTTGTTTTGCATTCCCAACATAAAACTCTACGTAATCTGTTCCTAATAATGGAAGGAAATCTTGTGCACCTTCGAAGATTTTTTCTAAACCGTATTCTACGTTTTTGATTTCTTTACTCATTGTTTTTTAGTTAAATTGTTAATATAAGTGACTTTAAAAAATTAGATTTTTCGAGGCAAACAAAAAATTAAATCCGGAGTATACATGAGTATATGAGGAGTTTAATTTTACAGTTAAACGAAGAAAAAGCAATTTGTTTAAGTCATTTAGTCTTCTAACCAACTAGTTAGGTAATCTTTATCTGCAATATCTACTGCAGCTTGTGTAATTTTTAATGGTTTGAATGTATCTACCATCACTGCTAATTCTGCAGTTTCTTTTTGGCCAATACTACGTTCCATCGCACCTGGGTGAGGTCCATGAGGAATTCCACCTGGGTGAAGCGAGATATATCCTTTTTCTACATGATTTCTAGACATAAAGTCTCCATCCACGTAGTATAGAACTTCATCTGAATCGATATTACTGTGGTTATAAGGCGCAGGAATAGATTGTGGATGATAATCATACAAACGCGGAACAAACGAACAAATCACATAGTTATGCGCTTCAAACGTTTGGTGTACTGGGGGTGGTTGATGCACACGCCCAGTTATCGGTTCAAAATTATGAATCGAAAAAGCATATGGGAAATTGAAACCATCCCAACCTACAACATCAAAAGGATGTGAGGCATATACTACTTCGTGTAGTACATTTTCTTTCTTGATTTTGATGGTATAACTTCCTTTTTCATCATACGTTTCTAATTCTGTAGGCAATTTAAAATCACGCTCACAAAAAGGAGAATGCTCTAATAATTGACCAAAATTATTACGGTATCTTTTTGGAGTGACTACTGGACTAAAAGATTCTACAATAAATAAACGGTTATCTTCTGTATCAAAATCTATTTGATAAATAATTCCTCTTGGAATAACCAAATAATCTCCATATTCAAAGTCGATATTTCCTAAAAAAGTACGCAGTTTTCCGGAACCTTTATGAATAAAAATTACTTCATCTGCATCTGCATTTTTATAGAAATACGTACGAAGCGATTTTTTTGGCGCTGCTAGAGCAATGTTTAAGTCATTATTAAACAATACTATCGTACGGCTATCTAGAAAATCCTCTTTTGGAGCAACTTCAAAACCTCTTAACATTTGGGAAGAGATATTTTTGTCGATTGCAGCAATCGGTGTTAAGTCAATCGGTGAGGAAACCGATCTTACTTGTGTTGGTCTGTGTACGTGGTATAACAAGGATGCGAATCCATGAAAACCTTCCGTACCAAACAACTGTTCATAGTAATATCCACCTTCCGGTTTTTCAAACGTAATGTGACGTTTGGAAGGGAACTTACCAAGTTTCGCGTAAAAAGGCATAAAACTTTTGTCTTTTTAAATAATTAATAAACAACTTCTTTCTATGAATTTAATAAATAAAACAAAGAAGTAGAACAAATTTAGGATTTGATTTGCAATTCTGCAACAATTAAGAATGTGTTAATTTATATTAACTAAAAATAGATTAAATAAGCAAAGAGTAGATAAAAAGACCAAAATCTTAAAAATAACTTTTTCAACTGAATAATAAAATGTAAATTAACTTGTGAAATAAGACATAAACGAGATAATAAATGATAAAAAATAAAACATTAAAAGTTAACACTACTGAAATTAAAACTTTCACAATTAATAATTTAGATTACATCAGTATTACAGATATTGCGAAACAAAAAAATCCACTTGAACCAAAAGATGTTGTTAAAAACTGGATGAGATTAAAAAATACGTTAGAATATTTGGGTTTATGGGAGAAATTAAATAATTCTAAATTTAAAGGGGTCGAATTCGACCCCCTTTATAATGAAGCAGGAAGTAATGCATTCACATTAAGTCCATCTCGATGGGTCGAATTAACCAATGCTATTGGAATAATTACAAAGAATGGAGCCGGAGGAGGTACTTACGCACAAAAAGATATAGCATTTAAATTTGCTTCATGGGTATCCGTTGAATTTGAATTATATCTAATAAAAGAATTTCAAAGACTTAAAGAAGAGGAACAAAAGCAAATAGGATGGTCTGTTAAAAGAGAATTAGCAAAAATTAATTACAATATTCACACTGATGCTATAAAACAAAATCTAATTCCTTTAGAACTTAAAAGTCATCAAATATCGAAAATTTATGCAAATGAAGCCGATGTATTAAATATGGCTCTTTTTGGCATTACTGCAAAAACATGGAGGGAGCAAAACATAAAAATAACTGGTAATATTCGCGATTATGCTACTATAAATCAATTAATTTGCTTAAGCAATTTAGAAAATATTAATGCAATATTGATAGGAGAAAATATAACTCAACATGACAGATTAATTAAGTTGAATAAAATTGCAATTCAACAAATGAATATTTTACAAAATGTTGAGAATAAAAAATTATTGAAATAAACTACCTTTACCATAAATAAAAAACCACCTCATGGAAGAAAAAGTGAAGAAAAGTGTCGCAAAAAGAATCTTTAAATGGACAGGAATTTCGCTTGGAGTTCTGTTATTATTAGCAATCATTGTCCCTTATATCTATAAAGATGAGCTTAAAGGTATGGTTGAAAAAGAAATGAAAAATCAGTTGCTCGCGGATATTGAACTAAAAGGTTTTGACCTAACATTTTTAAGTTCGTTTCCACATATTTCAGCGAAGTTAGAGGGACTAAAAGTTACCGGAACAGACAAAAACTTCAAAGGAGTTGTATTGGCAGAGATGGAAAGTTTTGAGGCAAATCTAAATTTCTGGAGCGTCGTTGGTGGTGACAAAATGGAAATTGTAGGAATCGTACTTAACAAACCAAAATTTGATGTGCGTGTTTTGAAGGATGGAACTGCAAATTACAACATCGTTAAACCAGACTCCATCAAAACACCGGAAGAAAAATCTGAACCTTCCAGCTTTAAATTGAGCATGCAAAAGTACGAGATCAATGAAGCGAATATTCGTTACGATGATCAAAGCATGGATTTATTCGCAGACATACAAAATTTA
Organism: Flavobacteriia bacterium; assembly: GCA_947446925.1. Taxonomy (GTDB): domain Bacteria; phylum Bacteroidota; class Bacteroidia; order Flavobacteriales_D; family Crocinitomicaceae; genus CANHVK01. Next base: position 414,697 of record CANFHU010000001.1, on the reverse strand, counting down.
ACCCATGTAGGTAAAGGAGATTTAACTGCCGATGTGATCGATTTCGAGACTACGACCTCCATGGATGCATTAACTTATGAAATGGACGGTATGAGTTACTTGAAAAAAGTAAAAACGAATTTCGTAGTTAATTTAATAATGGAATTCACCGAAAAGACTTCAAAATTCACGCTTAAAGAAAATACGTTTGAATTAAATGCACTAAATTTTTCGTTGGATGGATTCTATGAAATGTTGGAACATAAAGACAATATGGATTTAACATTGGATGCAAAAGAAGCTACATTTAAAGACTTTTTATCCTTAATTCCATCCTTCTATCAATCCGGTTACGAAGGCATGTTAACGCAAGGAACCTTAGCCATGCATGCAAAAGTAAAAGGAGTGCTGGATGATAAAAATATGCCAGGTTGGGATGCGGGTATTCAAGTGAAAAATGCTTCCATTCAATATGCCGGTTTACCACAATCCATTAAAAACATAGCAATAGATGCTAATTCAAGTTTTGCTGGAGGTTCCAATTTAGACCAAATGAAATTAGATGTTTCAAAATTTCATGCAGACTTTGCAGGTAATCTAATAGACATGTCTATGCAACTACGCAATCCGATGAGTGATCCGGCAATTGCAGCTAAAATTAAGGCTAAAATTAACTTAGCAACATTAGGAAAAGTTATGCCAATGACTGAAGGTGAATCCTACCAAGGGAAACTACTTGCAGATATTGCATTGAAAGGAAACATGAGTACCATCGAACAAGAACGATATGAAGCGTTTGATGCAGATGGAATTATTGAATTAATTGATATTCTTTACAAATCGAAAGATTTACCTGCAGCCGTTGAAGTAGCAGACATGAAACTGCATTTTACACCACAAAATTTACGTTTGGAAAATTTACAAGCAAAAATGGGCGCGAGTGATTTTGCTATGCAAGGTACAATTGACAATTATTTAGCCTATGTATTTAAAAATGAACTATTAAAAGGAAATTTCAATTTTTCGAGTAATACCTTAGATTTAGACGCATTAATGGGAACAAGTGCTACTCCTGCAGCTCCAACACCAACGGAACAAACAACAAATACAGCGGAAACAAAAGCAACGGAAGCCTTTTTAATTCCTGACAATTTAGATGTCAACTTAAACATGGATGTAAAAACCATAAAATACAATGGGATTACCATTCAAAATACAAAAGGTTCAGTTGGGATGAAAGAGGAAATTGCTTCGTTGAATCAGTTAACCATGCAAGTACTTGGTGGTAAAGTTGGTTTAGATGGAACCTATAATACGCAAAATCATCATAAGCCAAGTGTTAATTTTAGCTATGATATCCAACAGATTGGTGTAGCTGATTTAGCGAAGAATTTTGTAACAATTGAAAAACTAGCACCAATCGCAAAATATGTGAAAGGTAAAATTTCAACTACATTTACGATGAAAACGATTCTCCAAGCATCGATGGAACCAGTTTACAGCACATTGACTGGAAATGGAGATATCTCATCCAACGAAATCAATGTGTCTGGATATGAACCACTAACAAAATTGTCTAGTGAATTAAATATGCCCAAATTAGCCTCTCAAACAATGCGTGATTTTAAAGCAAAATTCAAATTTGCCAATGGAAAAATTACATTAACACCATTTACCGTAAAACTAGGGAAAATTAATACCGATGTTTCTGGATCAACCTCTTTTGAACAAGAACTAGATTACAAATTAGTATTAAATATTCCTAGGGAGGAAATTCCTGCAGGAGCACTAAAAACAATAGAAAATGGACTTGCAAAATTAAATGGTTTACCTATTAAATTAAAAGTTCAAGAATTACCATCTATTATACCTGTAAATGCGACAATTACAGGTAAAATAACTAAACCTATAGTTTCCGTTGATTTGAAAGAGTCTATTGGCAAGTTAACAGGGAACCTAAAAAATTCGTTAAAAGATGCTGTTAAACAAGCAAAAGATTCTGTTAAAACGATTGTAAAACAAAAAGTAACAGAGAAAGTCAACGAAGTAAAAGAAGACTTAACAAAAAAGAAACAACAATTAATTGCAGACGCTCAAAAACAAGCGGACAATGTAAAAGCAGAGGCAAAACGTGCGGCAGATGTAGTTCGTGCTGAAGGAAATAAACAAGCAGATGCATTAGTTGCAGAAGCAGGAGGAAATCCTATCAAAAAGAAATTAGCAGAAGTTGCAGCAACTAAATTGCGTAAAACAGCTGAAGATAAAGCGCAACGTATCGAACAAGAAGCGAATCAGAAAGCCGATGAGATTATGAGTAAAGTGAAGTAGAGACGAGTGACGAAGTGACGATAAGAGAAGCTGTTTAGGGATAGGGCATGCCCTATCCGTACTAATACATGATGAAAAAAATTTTCGAAATATGCTAAAATCGATTGTATTTGTTGGAATTGGAGGAGGTGTTGGTAGTGTGATGCGGTATCTTTTGGCAAATGTAGGAAAACACTATTTTAAGGGAATATTTCCATTATCAACATTCATAACTAATTTTTTAGGCTGTTTAATTATCGGATTATTAATTGGTTACTTCGGGAAAAATGAAGGATGGAATCCACAATTAAAATTATTGTTGATTACTGGGTTTTGTGGTGGATTTACGACATTCTCAACATTTGCTGCAGAGAATTTACAGTTGTTGGAAAATGGAAATTATGGGTTATTGTTTGCGAACGTGGCTGGAAGTGTGGTGCTGGGAATTGGGGGTGTGATTTTGGGGATGAAAATGATATAAATAAATATTTTTTTGCAATTTAATTCCAAAAAAATGGGGTCGCGATGCGTCGCGACCGTTCGGGAAAATGGATTGATATTATTAAATAATGGAATGTTTTTCTGTGAATGTGATTCCATAATTTTCTAATTCCGATAAAATAGGATCATATACCTCTTTCATCACTGGTATTTGCACCCCTTTTAAAGTTAAAGTTCCGTTTAGAATCATTTTTCCACAAATAGCAACTGGTAAGCCTACCGTATTACTCATGGCGGTAAACACTTGATTTTCGCCAATATTTACCATCGAAGAAATAATTTTATGTCGTGTACCACTGATCGAGTATTCAAAATCATGGTACATTACCAACATATCCTTATCGTTTTCTTCCAGAACCCATTTTTCCACCAAAATTTTCTCCAATAGTTGCGCTGGAGAAGCATTTTTCAAACCAATCGGTGTTTCATTCTCAAAAATACCAAGCCACTTAAATTTATGGAATAATTCATCATCCCCTTTCGTGAACAAACGCTTAAATTTGTCTTCTACCGACTCCCCTACTTGAAAAGGCAGAAAAGCATTGATAAAATTACGTGGTGTTAAGTGTTCTGAATTTTCTAATTTGTAACTATCCTCCGTCATTCCTAACTCCACAAAAATATTCCACGCATAGGAAAATCCAGGTCTACGTAAAGTACCTCTATAAATAGTTGGGATATTATCTAATTGATAGATAGGTCTATACGAAAGTGAATTACGATTCGCATACCCTTCAAATTTTCCATACCCTTCAATTTCAATAGTTTCTAGACGTTGAAATAAACGATTGTATGGAATATATTTATATTCTTTCTCTTCGATAAATGCAGCTGCCGGTCCTTGTCCAGCGATTACCACATTGCGCGGGTTCCATGTAAACTTATAATTCCACGGATTGGTATCGTTGCTTGGTGCGATTAAACCACCACAAAATGACTTAAAACTATGTATTTCGGCAGTTTGTGTTCTTATTTCGTCTAAGATTTTAGAAGCAGACATATGGTCAATTCCTGGATCCACCCCAATTTCATTCATAATGATGATACCAGCCGCTTTTGCATCTGCATCCAATGCTTTCATTTCCTCCGAAACATACGATGGAGTAATCAGATTCGTTTTAAGTGCAATACAATCTTTCGCTACATCTAAGTGAAAACGTGCTGGTAACATACTAATCACCAAATCTGCTTTTTCAATTTCAGGTTGTCTTTCTATTGGATCTAATGCATTGAACGATAATGCTACTCCACGTCTATGCCCATTTAACTTATGTTGAACCAATGCTAAATCTTGGTCACACACACGTAGTTGCCAATCAAATTTTTCAGAATGTTCTAAAAAATAGCGAATTAAAGAAGAACTGGAAAGTCCTGCACCCAAAAGAAGTATTGTTTTCATCGGTTAAAATATTAACGATGCTAATTTAGAAATAATTAAATGGGAAAACCATATAAGGCTATAGAAGAATTAGGAAATATTCATTTGATTCGGGTTTTGATAATTATTCCAAAATATAAACAAAATTATTTGATCTCTTTTTATACGATAAAATAGTGATATATGTTTGGTAATTGTTACGACATAACAATTGTTATTCTTATCAAATTTAAATAATTTTGGATTTAATTCAATTGTTTTAAATACTCTTTGAATTTCTAATGTAAAACTTTGAACAACAGATTGATTCCATTCAGTATTTAAAAATTCAATATTATTTTCAAAATCTTGAATTGCTTTTTTTGACCAAATTATTCTCATTCACTAAAAGCCCAAGGATATTTCTTTCTCATAGAAGCCATGACTTCTTGATGTGGAACACCACCTTCCAAATTTAAAGAAACTTCTGCTTCTTTGACAGCAACAACTTGCTCATCTGACAAAACAAAGTCATCTTCTACTGTAATAAAAGATAATGATTTAATATACTCAATAAAAGCATTTACTTCAGGATTTGAAAAATCATTTATATGAAAAGAAAGTGCCATAAATATTTAGTTTACATACTTAAAGATACTATAAATTCCTCGTAAATGAAAAAGTAAATTAAAAAAAACGCTTAGTTAAACATCTCAACAGCCTTTGCGACCTGGTCTTTGGTATTACCAATAGTCACATTTTCACCGTTGATACAAAATGGACGTTTCAAAAACGTATATTCCTCTAATAACAACGAACGATAATCATCTTCAGACAATTGTTTTTCATGCAGACCTTGCAAACGAAATTTTTGCGCTTTCTTAGAAAATAAGGCTTCATACGAACCAACTTTTGATTGGATCCAATCTAGCGTAGAAGCATCAATATTAGTGACTTTTATATCCACTAATTCTATCGTTGAATCTGGATTAATTTCTTTTAAAATGCGTTTACATGTAGAACACGTAGAAAGGTGATAAATTCGTTTCATTTATGCATACATTAACATTCCAATACTAAAATAGATAAACAAGCCAAGGACATCGTTCAATGTGGTGATAAATGGACCTGTAGCAAGCGCTGGATCTATGTCATATTTATCAAGAATCAATGGTATTAAAGTTCCCATAACTGCAGCAAAAACAATCACTACAAATAACGAAGCACTTACTACTATACCTAAATCTATAGTTCCAAAAACACTCGCGATACCAAAGATTAACGAAGAACAAATAAGACCATTAAATAAACCTACTAATACTTCTTTTCCAAGTTTCGAAAACAAACTTTTAAATTGATTTCCTTTTGCTAAGGATTGAACAACGATCGCAGAAGATTGTACTCCGACATTTCCACCCATAGCGGTTATCATAGGAATAAAGAAAGCCAATGCTGGTACGTGACTAATACTTCCTTCAAACGAAGAAATTACTTTAGCACCAAGTGTTCCCCCCAACATACCAATGATTAACCATGGTAATCGTGCTTTGGTAATACGAAAAATACTCGCATTGTCCTCTACTTTTTCGGTGATACCAGTTGCTAATTGGAAATCACGATCAGCTTCTTCGCGGATAATATCTACTACGTCGTCAATCGTAATACGACCAACTAATTTATTTTGATAATCTAATACGGGAATGGATACCAAACCATATTTATCAAACAAACGCATTACCTCATCTTGATCATCGGTTACCTTTACCGAAATAATATTTTTAGATTGGTATAAATCACGAATCTTAAACCCTGGTTCTGAGAAGAATAAAGCCTTTAAAGACAAAACTCCAACTAATTTATTAAGTGTGTCTACTACGTAGATTGTATACACTTTATCTACCTCTTTTGCTTGTTCCCTTATTTCCGTTAAACACTGTTCAACCGTCCAATCTATCTCGGCATGCAGAAACTCTTTTTGCATGAGTCCCCCTGCAGTATCTTCGTCGTAATTTAAAAGATCAACGATATCGTCAGCCGCTTCATCATCCTCCATGTGGGAGATTACTTCCTGAATCTCAGTATCGTCGTACTCGTATAAGATATCCGCTGCATCATCGGAATCCAAGTTTTCTAATTGTTCTGCAATTTCCTTCTTAGAAAGCGATTTTAAGAAACGATCCCGGACCTCCTCTTCCAACTCCATCAAAACATCCGCTTGAGTTTCTTCATCCATTCGGAAATAGATCACTTTCGCATCTTCATTGGGAAGTTCGTCTAGAATTTCAGCAATATCCACGAAGTGAAGTTCCAAGACATTTTTGTCAATCCATTCAACATCATTGTTTTGGATTGCGGTATGAACTTGCTCTAAAAATTCTTTCGTAAGGTTGAAACGCATGGCGGTAAGAATTGAAGGTACAAAGGTACTTAAATTTGTTACGTTTTATAGACTTTGCGATTTAGTAACACAGAGGTCACAATGACGCAAAGAAACACAAAGATTTCCGCTGAGAATCTGGAGATAGTGAAGTATTTGACGGAATTTTAGAGGACGCAGAGTTTTCTACTTTTAGTAGAAAATTAAAGCGTATTCATTTTTGACTTTGTCAAAAATATCTCTGCGTTCTCAAAAACGTGTTATCGTCAAAAACCTCAATAATCTCTGCGCAATAAAACTCTATTCCCCACACGCTTCTTTCAGTTCAAGCATTTTAGCACCATCCATCGTTTGAAAATCAGCACATTTTTTTTCTTGGTCTGCTTTTAGTTTTTTCATTTTTTTTAAATCTTTCGCGGTTGCTTCGCGTTGCAATAATTCAGAAGAGAAAGTTTCTAATTTTTTTCCAGCAGCAAGACACGAACAGATTTCTGTATTCGAAGAACAAGCTGTCAAACTTAATATAAAGATACATGTGCTAACACCAAGGATAAAAGATTTCATAGTAATAGAATTTAAATATTCCCCAAAATTAACAGAATGTTTAGCAAGGTTAATTATTTGGTAATAAAAATTGTAATGTATTATATTTACGATTGATATAATTTTAACACGAATTTCATTTATGCAATCAAAATTACCACATATCGGAACGACCATTTTTACTACGATGTCGAAAATGGCAAATGATTATCAAGCGATCAACTTAGCACAAGGATTTCCAAATTTTCCAGTGGATGAACGTCTTATCCAACTATTGCAAGAAACAAGCACTGAAAACGCACACCAATATGCCCCAATGGCTGGTCATCCCTTGTTATTACAAGAAATTGCTATACTGACTGACAAAAGTTATGGTCGTACAGTAAATCCAACTACCGAAGTATTGGTAACTGCTGGAGCAACCCAAGCGATTTTTACGATTCTTCAAGCATTGGTTCACACCAACGACGAAGTGGTGATTTTAGACCCTGCGTATGATTGCTATGCACCTTCTGTTTTATTGGCTGGAGGTAAACCTGTACATGTTTCTTTAGAAGCAGATTTTACAGCAGATTGGGATAAAATTGAACGTGCTTGTAACGAACGAACAAAAATTTTATTTGTTAATAATCCACATAATCCATCTGGACGGATCTTTCAAGAAGCAGACATCCAAGCGATAGAAGCAATATTAGCAAAATATCCAAATATGGTTTTACTATCCGATGAAGTGTATGAATACATTACGTTTGAGCAAAAACACATTTCTGCTAATACACGCAATCCTTTGTTGAACCGAACAGTGATTGTTTCTTCCTTTGGAAAAACCTTTCACATTACAGGTTGGAAAATGGGATATTTAATTGCACCAGAAGCAATTATGGTAGAAATTAAAAAAGTACACCAATTTTTGGTATTTTGTGTGAATAGTGTCGCTCAAATTACCTTGGCGAAATATTTACGTGAAAAAGATGTACAAACGCTTGGCGCTTATTACCAGGAAAAGCGTGACTTCTTTCGAAAATTACTAGCGAAAAGTAGATTTACCTTATTACCTTCGGAAGGTTCCTATTTTCAAACCGTTCGCTACGATGCTATCTCAAAAGAAGGAGATGTAGCATTTTGTGAACGTTTAGTTAAAGAATATGGTGTTGCAGCAATTCCGCTTTCCGTATTTTATGCAGATCAAACAGATACACATACCATTCGTTTTTGCTTTGCCAAAGACGATCAAACCTTAATAACCGCAGCAGAAAAATTATGCAAGATTTAAAAGTTACCATAGTACAAGCCAATCAAATTTGGGAAGATAAAAAAGAGAATATTAAACACTTCGAAGAATTATTAGCGGAAGTTACAGAGACAGACATTATTGTACTACCAGAAATGTTTCATACAGGGTTTACCATGAATGCTAAGAAATTTGCAGAAGAGATGAAAAAATCATCTGCAATTAGTTGGTTACAATCCATGGCTGCACAAAAAAAAGCGGCTATTTACACTTCGTTTATTGCGAAAGAAGACGATTATTATTTTAATCGCGGTGTATTTGTGGAACCATCTGGAAAATATACGCATTACGATAAGCGCAAATTATTCACCTTAGCTGGAGAAGAGAAAGTATTTAAAGCTGGACATGTAAAAACACGCGTGAACTACAAAGGCTGGAAAATCCAACTACAAATTTGTTATGATTTACGTTTTCCTGAAATTTCCAGAAACGGTTTACAAGACCATAAATCAGCGAAATTTGATGCCTTGTTATACGTGGCTAACTGGCCAGAAAAACGAAACACCCACTGGAAAGCGTTATTAACTGCCCGCGCAATTGAAAATCAATGTTACGTAGTTGGGGTGAATCGCGTGGGAGAAGATGGAAAAGGTTTGACGTATAGCGGTGATTCAGCGGTTATCAACTCCTATGGGGAAACTATAGGTAAAGTTAAAGCACACAAAGAAAAAGTAAAAACGGTTGTTTTATCTGCGGACCATTTGACGGAAGTACGAACGCAATTACAATTTTTGAAAGATATCTAATACAAAAAAGTCCTGATAGAATTTCTACCAGGACTCAAACTTTTGACTAAGTACTCTTAATCTCTATTTCCTAACAAACGTAATAACGAAAGGAATAAGTTGATGAATAAGATGTACAACATCAATCCGCCAATTAAGGCTAATTTGTTACGTTCTACACCTTCTAAATTTGGATCATTACTAATGTGTTTCAATTGTTGCATTTGATACGCTGTTAAGCCTGTGAATACAAAAACTCCAAGCGCAGCAATCACGAATCCCATTGTATCATTTTTCAAGAAAATATTTACAATTCCTGCGATGAAGATTCCGATAAACACCATAAATAGTAAACTACCAAATTTGGTTAAGTCTGTTTTTGTAGTATAACCTAATATTGCCATCCCTGCGAAAGCTCCTGCAGAAACGAAGAATGTAGAAGTGATTGAACCTAAATCATAACGAATAAAAATTACGCTCAAACTTAACCCCATTAAAATTGAGTAAATCGCAAACAATAAGGTCAAAGTTGACATAGAGAAGCGATTGTAAGATGATTGAATCAACCAACCTAATCCAACAGGTGCTAGTGCAACCACCCAAAACAATGGAGATAAACCTCCAGACTCAGAAATGAATAATTTAATAAACAATAAAGGTAGTTTATGTCCATTCGCTAAAGTAATAGACTCTCCTGCCCCGATGTAATATGCAATTCCTCCTGAAAGTCCAAGTGCCACAAACATGTACGTGTACACATTTCTGAAAAAGTCAGACGACATTGTTTTTGCATTTGCATCGTACTCTTGACGATTTAATAAATTTTCAAACATAGTTTAACGTTTTAAATTAATGTAATTTGGCTTGCACCAAGCTAATAAACTCCTTACGTGTAGAATCGTTTTGTAAAAACAAACCTGTAAAAGCACTAGATGTTGTTACTGAATTTTGTTTTTGTACACCTCGCATTTGCATACACATATGACAACATTCTATTACGACAGCTACGCCTTTAGGTTTCAACGTTTCTTGAATACAGTCACGAATTTCAATGGTCAAACGCTCTTGTACCTGTAATCTTCGTGCAAAAGCATCTACTACACGTGGTATTTTACTTAATCCAACAATCGTGCCATCAGGAATATATGCAACGTGTGCTTTACCGAAAAATGGCAACATGTGGTGCTCACACAAAGAATATACTTCAATGTCTTTCACCAATACCATTTCAGAATATTCTTCGTGAAATAAAGCAGACTTTAATATATCCGCAGGATTGATATCATATCCATGGGTTAAAAATTGTAATGCTTTTGCTACACGCTCTGGCGTTTTTAATAATCCTTCACGTTGTGCATTCTCTCCTAAATCGGACAAGATTTCCGTATAAGCGGTTGAAATTTTGTCTGTAATTTCTTGTTTGTAATATTTTTCCATGTTATAAATGTTAAATTAGATTAATTCTAAATAATAAAGAACTAAAATAATTAATAAGGTTCATTTCCACCGAAATATTCGACGAAATTGTTTTCTGTTTCTTCCAATCGAATTTTTGCAAGGATACCACCAGCATTTAATATAGGTAGTTCTAAAATTTCCCATATTTTAATAACCATGTTTTCGGTAGAAGCAAGAATATCTTTCATACAATCCACGTCGAGGTTCAAATTCTTATGGTCGAAAATATCTACCACTTCTGTTTTGATAATTTTACTCAAGTCTTTTAAGTTTATTACAAACCCCGTTTCTGGATTTGGAATTCCTTTTACTGTGACAATTAAATTAAAATTATGCCCATGCCAATTTTTGTTAGCACATTTCCCAAAAATTTCTTCGTTTTTTTCGTCAGACCAGTCATTACGCCACAATTTATGAGCTGCATTGAAATGTTCTTTTCGGATGATATAGACAGTTTTACTCACGTTATTTTTATTAACTATAGTATTAAATAATACTCTCGATGCAATCAATACTAAAATTACTATTTATTTTATTTCCACCTTTTTTTCATTACCAAAAAAAGGTGGAGCCAAAAAAGTCTAGGCCTTTATGAAGTTCCTTGAAAATTACGTTTCATTTCACTGTCTGCACCCAAACTCACAAACGCCTTTCGCTAATTTTTATACTAAAAATTAGAAGGCTGGGTTCAAACAAGGGTTTGACTACGTTACATTTAACTTATTTTCTACGTACACTTCATATATGGCCATTTAAGGCTTCAAAAATTCTATCCAAAAACTTCCTCTACGATCTTGAATCGGTAGGCGAAAATTTCTTCTAATTTCGGTTTCACTAAGAAGGGATGCACCATTTTACCAATGATACCCAAAGGGATAATGTACGAAACAATATCCGTCATTTCTACTCCACCTTCCACTTCTTTAAAGTGATGTTCGTGGTGCCACATAGTATAAGGACCTTTGCGTTGTTCATCTACGAAAAACGATTTGTCTTTCACGTGTGTAATTTCAGTCACCCATTCTACCGGAATTCCTAATAAAGGTTTTACCGTATACGCAATAATTAAACCTTCATACATTTGTGTGGGAACTTCTGTTTTCACATCAAATCCCATGTACGACGGAGTAATACGTTTCAAATTTGCTGGTGAAGAGAAAAAATCCCAACACGTTTGCAAATCCGTTTTGACAAATTGTTTTCGAATAAATTGGTGCATATTAATAGTATTTATGCTCGGTTAGGTAATTTTCAACGTAATCCTTTACGCCTTCTTCTAAAGTATGAAATGGTATTTTGTATCCTGAAGAAACTAACTTATTCATGTTTGCCTCGGTGAAATATTGGTATTTATCGCGTATGTCAATCGGTGTATCGATGAAATCAATGTTGGGTGCCACTTTCAATGCATGGAAAGTATTTGTTGCTAAGTCCAAGAAGGTACGTGCTTTTCCAGAGCCTAAATTGTAAATACCTGAAGTTGGTTGTTCGTTCATCAAATACATACACACTTCCACAACGTCTTTCACATAGACGAAATCACGTAATTGTCCGCCATCCGTGTAATTCGGGTTGTGCGAACGGAACAATTTCATGCCACCATTTGCTTTAATTTGATTAAATGCATGGAAAATCACCGAAGCCATTCTTCCTTTGTGGTATTCGTTTGGTCCATAGACATTGAAAAATTTCAATCCTGCCCAAAATGGAGGTTGCTTTTCCTGTTGCAATGCCCATATATCAAAGTCATTTTTTGAATCTCCATACGGATTCAATGGTTTCAATTTAGCAATCACTTCGTGGTTATCCTCGTATCCAAATTCACCCAAGCCATAGGTCGCTGCAGAACTTGCATATACCAACGGGATGGAGTGATCTGCACAGAAATTCCACACCATTTGTGTGTATTCCACATTCAACGCATCAAAAATAGCCTTATCAAACTCGGTAGTATCTGTACGCGCACCAATGTGAAAAATGATGTCGATTTGTTTTTGGTTGGTCGCTAACCAATCTGCCAACACTCCACGTTCTACTTTTGCTTCGAAGATTTTACCCTCTAAGTTTTTGTCTTTTTCATGTTTCGTGAAATCATCTACAACTACTACGTTGTTAAATCCTGCTTGGTTTAGTTTACTTACTAAACAACTACCAATGAAACCTGCTGCTCCTGTTACTATAATCATATTAAAATTTATTTCTCTCGTTTCAAAAATTGGATTTCATATAACTTCTTATAAAATCCATCAATTTGCAATAATTCATGGTGGGATCCTTGTTCTACTAATTCTCCCTTATCCACTACTACAATCTTATCTGCCTTTTGGATGGTGGAAAGTCGGTGTGCTATGACAATCGACGTTCTTCCTTCCGTTAATTTTTCGGTAGCGCGTTGAATCATTTCTTCCGATTCGTTGTCTACGCTGGAAGTTGCTTCGTCTAGTATCAAAATGGATGGATTGTAGACATAAGCACGAATAAACGAAAGCAATTGACGTTGACCCACCGACAACACGCCTCCTCGTTCGCCGACGTGGTAATCATAACCATTTGGTAATTTCATTATAAAATCGTGTGCACCCACCGCTTTTGAGGCATCCATGACTTGCTCTAAACTAATGGATGGATCGCGCAAGGTGATGTTGTGGTAAATCGAATCGGAAAACAAAAATACATCTTGAAGTACAATGGCAATGTTTTTACGAAGAACATCCAATTGAATATCTTGTACATTCGTAGTTCCAATGAAAATATCGCCTTTTTGGTATTCGTAAAAACGTCCCAATAAGTTTACAATCGTCGATTTTCCAGCACCTGTCGCTCCAACAAAAGCAACCGTTTTTCCTTTTTCGATGGTTAGGTTGATGTTTTTCAATACCCAATCTTCATTTTTATAGGCAAAATGAAGGTTTTGGAAATGAATATCTTGATGAAAATCCAATTGGGTAATCGTACCATCTTTTTGGGTATGTTCGTTCAAATCCAAAATTTCGAAAACGCGTTCAGCACGCACAATTCCACGCTGTAAGATGTTGAATTTATCAGCCAATTGACGAATCGGTCGGAACAGCATGTTTACCCATAAAGTGAAGGAAATGATTTCCCCATACATTTGTTCTGGATTCGGAGGAACATCCCCCATAAATTGAAATGCGCCCCATACTAACAAAAACGCAATCGAAAGCGAACTCAAAATCTCTACTACCGGAAAGAAAATGGAAAACGCCCAGACAGCATTTACGTGTGCTTTTTTATGGTCCTGATTAATTTCATCAAACAATTTTTCTTCTTGTTTTTCCCTAGAAAAAAGTTGCACAATTGCCATTCCTGAAATGTGTTCTTGCACAAACGAACTCAAACGCGTGACTTGCAGACGTTCTTGTTGGAAGGATTTTTTCATCGCATTCGCAAAAATACGAGTCGCTATAAGTAATAGTGGAATTGGAATTAAGGTCAATAAAGTCAATTGCCAATTACTAAAAAACATGATGAAAATTACGAAAAACAACATTAAGAAATCGCCTACAATTTCAATCATCCCTGATGAAAAAACTTCTGCAATCGCTTCAATATCAGAAATTAAGCGTGTCACCAACGAACCAATTGGTGTTTGGTCGAAATACTTCATACGAAAGGAAAGCATGTGCTTAAATAGCTTTTGACGGATATCGCGAATGATGGATTGTGCTAATAAATTACTCACCAAGGCATTAAAAAATTGGAACACCCCTTCCAAGACCAACAAGCCTAAAATCAATAAGGACCAATGTAATAAGGCATCTGGATTTTTGGTGGAAATGATGTATTTGTCAACCATTTGACCGATTAATTTTGGTCGCATAGGACCTACTATTGAAAGAGTTATGGTACAAATGAAAGAGTAAATCATTAAACGCTTGTAGTTCTTAACGAACTGCAAAAGACGTTTAAAGACATTAAAATCCATTTTCGATTCCTTACGCATAGTACAAATTTAACAGAAAAGATTGGGATGCTAAAGTTTCAAAGGAATTGTTCGTTTATATAAATGTAGCGTTCAAAAAACTATATTTGTTATGGGAACAATCAACGCATTCATAAGTTTATGAAAATCTATTTTTTCTTACTTTCTTTTTTCTTGCTTTCTAGTTGCTCGAGTGTACTTTATAAAATGTACGGAGTAAATCCTATAACATCCTATACTGAAACCTCAGACATGAAATTTTTAACGGATTTAAAATCGAAACTTGATTATAAACACATCGTTAGTGATTCTTCTCAATTTAGTTCATTAGGTCAGTTTGTCTTAAGTGAAAAATTAGCTAAAGATTTATATCAACCTATTCAACTTTTTTATTTTGAAAACGATAGTTTAAAATCATACCATATAAATTGTACTGCAAAAGGTGGTTTAACTAATATTAATTGGAATACAGCGCAACGTTTTGAACAATTTATTCCTAAATCGGCTGTACAATTAGATAGTATAAATTTGACTTTGAGTAAATTAAAATTAATTTATCCATCCATTAAAAATGAAAAAAAATATACGATCGTTATTTTCTATACTTTGATGTTTCAAAAAATTTCAAAATCAGCGATGCAAACTGTTGAACAAAATTTAGAACGATTTCATAAAGCTTCTGAAACGGATGTATACTTCATTAACATTGATCGATTTTACAAGAATGTTCTATAAAGTAAAAGTAGTCTCAAATTATAAAAGTCACTTTTTTCATGCCCACTAAATGTCGCATTGTTGCCTTTTTTATTTTACCTTTACAAAAAGCACAGTTATGATCATCAATTTTAGCGAAAACAAATCCATCGTTGGTCCTATTTTAGCGGAATTACGCGATGTACAGATTCAGAAAGATTCCATGCGTTTCAGAAAAAATCTAGAACGTTTAGGAGAAATTTTGGCGTATGAAGTTTCTAAAAAATTAGATTATACAACCGAAGTTATAACCACTCCTTTAGGTCAAGCCAAAGAATACCAATTGGTTGAACAACCTATTTTAGCTACGATTTTACGTGCAGGTTTACCTATGCACCAAGGATTTTTAAATGTCTTTGACAAAGCAGATTCTGCTTTTGTTTCTGCATACCGCAAACATGTTCACAACGATGAATTTGAAATTCATGTGGAATATGTTGCTGCTCCAACGTTTGAAGGAAAAGCATTAATTATCGTTGATCCAATGTTAGCAACTGGTAGCTCGATGGTAAGTGTATACAAAGCGCTATTAAAGCAAGGAAATCCTGGTAAATTATTTATTGTTTCCGCAATTGCTTCGCCTGAAGCATTGGAATACTTAAAAAACTATTTACCAGAATCAACACAATATTTTGTTGGGGCAATTGACCAAGAATTAACTGCTCAAGCATACATTGTCCCAGGTATGGGTGACGCTGGTGATTTAGCATTTGGAATTAAATGTTAGTTCATTAAACAATGAATTTAGCTACCTACAGCACCTTCTTTTTACTTTCGACAGTAAAATTTTTGTTTACTCCTTTCGGTGGACCTGCTGCAGGATTGACATTTTTCGAAACCTATTTTTCCTGTTTAGCAGGAGGTATTTTTAGTGGAACTATCTTCTATTTTTTAGGGGAATTTTTATTAAAAAAAGCGCGCGCTAAAAAACATGCAGCATACCACGAGTCTATGAAAACAGGGATTCCAATCAAACAAAAAAAGACTTTTACTCCTCTCAATAAAGGGGTAGTCAAAATGAAACGTAAACTTGGAATTGTAGGAATTTCGTTTTTTGCTCCCTTATTTATGTCTGTACCTGTTGGAACCATTGTAAGTGCTAAATTTTTCGGAAAAAATAAATTCACCTATCCCCTCATCGTACTAGGAATGGTATGTAATGGACTGTTAACCACAGGTATTGCGTTTGCAATTGCTTCTTTCTTCTAATGATTTTTCTCAAACACGTATTTTTTGATTTAGACAGAACATTATGGGATTTCGAACAAAATTCTCGAAATGCCTTGCAGAAAATTTACGATCAACACGATTTATCCAAACATTTCGATCATTTTTTACATTTTCATAAAGTCTACCACAACATCAATAATGATTTATGGAAGAAATATGGGAAAGGAAAAATCTCCAAGGATGAACTCCGTATTGTTCGTTTTCAAAAAACATTGGAGCGTGTGGAAGTGTATGATTTAGCCTTTGCGGACAAACTAAACATTGACTACGTAGCAACAGCGCCTAAAGAAACCATCTTATTTCCAAATGCAGCAGAAACATTAATTGAACTCAAAAAACGCTATCAATTACACATCATCACAAATGGTTTTGCAGAGGCGCAATTTGTAAAACTAAAAGCCTCCAAACTATTCGATTTTTTTGATGTCATTGTATGCTCTGAAATGGTGGGTAAAACGAAACCGCACCGCGATATTTTTAATTATGCTTTGTCAGAAGCCAAAGCAACTCCTCAAGAAAGCGTGATGATTGGAGACGACCATACGACGGATATTCTTGGAGCAATTCAAGTGGGGATGCAAGCCGTTTTATTTGATCCAAACGAAAAACACCGAAAATCAGCTGGTCAACATAAAATTAAAAACCTAGGAGAATTACCCTATTTATTGACAACACTATAAAAATTAAGTGATTAGTTAAGATGGCCTCCAAATGTAAACATATTTATATTTCTGTAAGTAACGACTTGGTAACCGACCAACGTGTGCACAAAGTATGTGAAACGATTTGTTCCAATTTCCCAGAATATAAAATTACCTTAATCGGTCGACTAAAAATAGAGAGCCAACCTGTAAATCAGCGTACTTATAACGTACATCGTATGCCATTACGATTTGAAAAAGGGTTTAAATTTTATGCAGAATATAATCTACGCTTATTTTTTTATTTATTATTTAGACGACGTGGCGTTTACTTTTCAAACGATTTAGACACCTTGCTTCCTAACTTTTTGATGTCAAGATTAAAAGGTTCTAAGTTAATTTACGATAGTCATGAATATTTCACCGAAGTACCAGAATTGATTGGTCGCGAACGTATCCGTGATATATGGTTGCGTCTCGAATCGTACATGGTTCCGAAACTAAAAACAATGTTTACCGTCAACGATACCTTGGCAGAAGTTTATTCTGATAAGTACCATATTCCTGTGCATACGGTTAGAAACGTTCCGAAATTAGAAGGTTATAGGAAGAACGAAAACGCGCTAAATATTCGCAAAAAATATGGTGTCGCACTTTCCGATCATTTGTTAATTTACCAAGGCGCTGTCAACAAAGACCGTGGTTTAGAAGAATTGATTCAAGCATTTACGTTTCTACCTAAAACGTATCATCTATTGATTATTGGTACAGGGGATGTGTACCAAACATTAATTGAAAAAACCGAGGTATTGAAATTAAAACAGGTGCATTTCTTAGGACAAATTCCATTTGGTGAACTTGCAGCATATACAATTCAGGCGGATTTAGGAGTTTCCTTGGAAAAATCGACAAATTTAAATTACCGTTACGCTCTACCCAATAAAGTGTTTGATTACCTCGCTTCTGGAGTTCCAATTTTGGTAAGTCCTTTAACAGAATTGTGCGCTATATTAGACAAATACGATGTCGGAAAATTGCTACCTTCTCACGAACCAAAAGACATAGCACAAAGCATTGAAACCATCTTTGCAAACCAAAATCAACTCGCAATTTGGAAAGAAAACACCCAAAAAGCACGCGAAGAATATTGTTGGGAAAAAGAAGAGAAAAAGTTGGTTGCTCGACTTTTGGAGATTTTATAAAATTCCCCTCAAATTTCTTATCTTTGTTACTTGTCACCAAATTTTTGATTGAATGAGCACAAAATACAACGAATACAAAGGGTTGAATCTACCAGAAGTCGCTAAAAACGTACTAGAAAAATGGGAAAATCAACAAGTGTTTGAGAAATCCATGTCTACACGTGAAGGTCACAAACCTTTCGTGTTTTTCGAAGGACCTCCATCAGCGAATGGACTTCCAGGAATTCACCACGTTATGGCACGTTCAATCAAAGATATTTTTTGTCGTTACAAAACCTTAAAAGGGTTTCAAGTAAAACGTAAGGCTGGTTGGGATACACATGGTTTGCCAATCGAATTAGGTGTTGAGAAAGAATTAGGAATTACTAAAGAAGATATCGGAACAAAAATCTCCGTAGAAGATTACAACAAAGCGTGTAAGGAAACTGTTATGCGTTACACCGATATTTGGAACAACTTGACCCAACAAATGGGGTATTGGGTAGACATGAACGATCCTTATATTACCTACGATTCCAAATACATGGAGTCTGTTTGGTGGTTATTAGGACAATTGTACGAGAAAAACTTAATTTACAAAGGTTATACGATTCAACCGTATTCTCCAAAAGCGGGAACAGGTTTGTCATCGCACGAAATTAATCAACCAGGGTGTTACCGTGATGTGAAAGATACAACGGTGGTAGCACAGTTTAAGGTGAAAGATGGCGAAAAAACCCCGTTTGGGCATGCCGTTTCAAATTCTGTAGCGATAGGGCATGCCCTATCGCTACAGAATGAAAATACATATCATTTTTTGGCATGGACGACAACCCCTTGGACACTTCCATCCAATACTGCATTGTGTGTTGGACCAAAAATTGAATACGTATTGGTGAAATCATTCAACCAATATACCTTCGAACCAATCAATGTTATTTTAGCGAAAAACTTGGTAGGTTACCAATTCGGAAAAGGATTTACAGCTGTAACTTCTGCCGAAGAATTGGCGTCTTACAAACAAGGGGATAAAACGATTCCTTTCTTCGTTGCTGGAGAATGTTTGGGTACAGATTTAGTTGGTATCAAATACGAGCAATTATTGCCTTTCGTACTTCCGGATGAAACTCCAGAAGAAGCGTTTAGAGTGATCAGTGGTGATTTCGTAACTACTTCTGATGGTACGGGTATCGTACACATTGCACCTACATTTGGTGCGGACGATGCGCGCGTAGCTGCCGATGCAGGTGTACCAGGAATGTTGGTAAAAGATGCACATGGAAATTTAGTTCCATTGGTAGATTTACAAGGTAAATTCCGTCCAGAAGTTGGTCCTTTTGCAGGAATGTACGTGAAAAACGAATACTACAACGACGGGGAAGCACCGGAACGTTCAGCAGATGTTCAGATTGCCATCTTATTGAAAGAAGAAAATAAAGCATTTGCGGTAGCAAAATACGAACACAGTTATCCACACTGTTGGAGAACAGACAAACCAGTATTGTATTACCCATTAGATTCATGGTTCATCAAAGCAACTGCTGCGAAAGAACGCATGATGGAATTGAACAAAACAATCAACTGGAAACCAGAATCTACAGGTACTGGACGTTTTGGAAAATGGTTGGAAAATCTAAACGATTGGAACCTTTCTAGATCGCGTTATTGGGGTATTCCAATTCCAATTTGGTCAACAAAAGAAGGTGATGAGCGTATCATCATTTCTTCTGTTGAACAATTAAAAAACGAATGCGACAAAGCAGTTCAAGCAGGTGTTATGACAACAAACCCATTAGCTGACTATGTGGTTGGAGATATGTCAAACGAAAACTATGCGAAAATCGATTTACATAAAAACTATGTAGATACAATTACCTTAGTTTCTGCGACTGGAAAACCAATGCAACGCGAAGCTGACTTAATCGATGTTTGGTTTGATTCAGGTTCGATGCCCTATGCACAATGGCACTATCCATTTGAAAACAAAGAATACATAGACAATCACGCAAGTTTCCCAGCAGACTTTATCGCGGAAGGGGTTGACCAAACACGTGGATGGTTCTATACCCTACACGCAATCGCGACGATGGTATTCGACAAAGTAGCATACAAAAACGTTATTTCTAATGGATTGGTATTAGACAAAAACGGACAAAAAATGTCGAAACGTTTAGGAAATGCTGTGGATCCATTTACAACCTTAGATAAATTTGGTCCAGATGCTACTCGTTGGTACATGATTACCAATGCGCAGCCATGGGATAACTTAAAATTCGATTTAGACGGAATAACAGAGGTACAACGTAAATTCTTCGGAACATTATACAACACCTACTCGTTCTTTACATTGTACGCAAATATCGATGGTTTTGATTATGCTGCAGCAGATTTAGATATTAACGAGCGACCAGAAATTGATCGTTGGATTATCTCGCAATTGCATTCCTTGATCCAAAATGTAGATGAGGCTTATGAGACATTTGAACCAACAAAAGCAGGTCGTTTGATTCAAGACTTCGTGACAGATCAATTATCGAATTGGTATGTACGTTTGTGTCGTAGAAGATTCTGGAAAAGCGATGATTCAAAAGATAAATTGTCGGCGTACCAAACATTGTATACGTGTTTGGAAACAGTTTCCATTTTGGGAGCGCCAATCGCACCTTTCTTTATGGATCAACTATTCAGCGATTTAAATGCAGTTACGAAACGTCACGATGTGATTTCTGTGCATTTAGCAGACTTCCCGAAAGTAAATCCAGCATTGATTGATACCGCATTAGAAGCACAGATGGACATCGCACAACGCGTTTCTTCCTTAGTGTTAGGAATTCGTAAGAAAGAACGTATTCGTGTACGTCAACCGCTACAAACGATTATGGTTCCAACCTTAAATCAAACCTTCTCCGACAACATTATGCATGTGAAAGAGTTGATTTTATCAGAAGTGAACGTGAAAGAATTGCGTTTGTTAGAAGAAGGAAGCGGTGTCTTGGTGAAAAGCATCAAACCAAACTTTAAAACGATTGGTCCGAAATACGGAAAACAAATGAAGTCGATTGCTGCGTTAGTTGGTAAAATGACCGCGGATGACATTGCTGCTGTGGAGAAAAATCAAGGTTGGTCGGGCGATATCGATGGAGAAAACATCGTCTTAGACATCAAAGACTTTGAAATCTTAGCACAAGACATCCCAGGATGGTTGGTAAGTACGGAAGGAGGATTAACGGTTGCATTAGATATTACCATCACAGACGAATTGAAATCGGAAGGTATTGCACGTGAGTTAGTAAACCGCGTACAAAATTTACGTAAAGATTCAGGTCTGGAAGTGACCGATAAAATTCGTTTGACTGTAGAATGTGCGAATGAAATTCAAGCTGCTATTGCTCAAAACGAAGAGTATGTTTGCAACGAGGTACTAGCAACTGAAATTTCATTTGATACTTTTGATGGAGAAGCGTTAATCGTGGATTTAGTTGAAGAAGGAGATGCGAAAATTGGGTTGGTGAAGAGTTAAAATTTTTGAATTTATAAATGTTATGGCCGCGGAATATCGCGGCCATTTTTTGTTATATCTAAGTCACCTCCCTTAATCCCTCCTCAAGGAGGGAAACTGTGGCTCACTTCGAAAAATATTGAATTTTAACAAATTGAATGAATGTCAAATCTTCCCTCCTTGAGGAGGGACCGAGGGAGGTGACCAATTAATTTCCCGCTGAGCTGGATTTGTACCACGTAGTAGCTACGAAGTAAATCCTGCTCAATTCTATTAAAATACTTTCCGTTTCCCCTTGCAATAAGTCCTCTTTTTTCTTAAATTCAATTGCAGAATTATCTAAAAGTGGTATGTGCAAAATTTGCACATACCACTGAACTGAAAGAAATTTCAACTATTGCATTTTTTGCAACAGTTCAGTAACAACTTAGCAAACTATACTTTGTCCATTTTTTAATGTCTACTACTCATTTTGACATTAAAAGTATCTATCAAAAATTGAGTAAACATTAAAATTTAACTTTTTTATAGTTTGCAGAAAAAGAAGGTGGAAATATTTACAAATCAATTATAGAAATCATTTTAGGTTGTAATTTTACAACTATGAAATTGTTATTAGACATAGATGGTGTAATGGTTCCGATCTCTCCATGGAAACGTCCTGATTTTTTATCAGATAACTTTCCTATGTTTAGTAGTAAAGCTACCAAAGCACTACAGCGAATATTGAAAGAAACCAATGCAACTGTTGTACTAACTACTTCGCACAAATCAACGTATTCTATTGCAGAGTGGATTGCTATATTTCAGATTAGAGGGATTGAACTAAATACCTTAGAACGACTACCTGAAAACACTGCGTTTCTAAATCGTAGGGAAGAGATTTTAAACTGGTTAAATGATCAAGTCGCTTTGAAAACATTCATTATTTTAGACGATGATAAATCGCTCAATGATTTACCTTCTAATTTGAAAGAAAATTTACTTCAGACCAGTAGTATGATTGGTTTAACGGATGTATTAGTAGAAGAATTTTTAATGAAAATACAGCGCTCTGAAGTGGCTTAATTCCCCAACAAGCCTTTCAATAACTTTACCTCATCTTCTAATAAAGAAATCGTTTTTTCATATTGTTGCATGAGTTTTTCGGGAATATTAATATGGTTAATTCCCATATTTCCTTGTGAATTATTAAAATTAAAGATATTTTTCTCGTCGAAACCTAAAACTTCTATAGGATTAACCCCCAAGGCTTTACTTATTTCATTCAAACGATTGATCGTCAATTGTGTTTCTCCAGTTTCGATTTTTGAATACGCGCGTATTGAAAGTCCTAATTGATTCGCGACAAATTCTTGCGATACATTTTTTAACTCTCTGATTTGTTTTATTTTAAGTTCTGGATGGTCGATCATACATTTTGTGTTTAAGCCGTAATAGTTCAAAAATAGAAATAATTATTCAAATTTGGAAAATTATACTCAAAGTTTTTAACTGTTGAATGTTAAATTTGTGATAAACATTTTTTATCCTCAAAATAATAACAATTATGATTCCCAAAATAGGCGCACCTTTTATACCAGTTGAATGTTACGTTTTTATCTCAATTTTAACGTTAATTTCAATAGTAATGTATTTTGTCAAAATAAATCAAGACTTGAAATTTGTTAAAAATAACACAATTAAAGTAATTTCTACTCCATTTATTATCTCTTTTGTAATAAGCATATTAAGCTTCTTTGCGTTACTTCTTCCTATAATTCAAACACCATTAGAAACAATGAATATAATTGATTTTTTATCTCGTAGAGATGAAGATTCGATATACCTAATTCTATTTGTAATAACGCATTTATTTCTAATCATTTTTTCAGGAATTGTTGCAATAAAAAAAATATCATATAAAGGAGCAAAAACAGAAAATTTAGATTTTATGTTTGCAATAATTATGTTAGTAATTGACATAATTGTAAGCTTTGAGTTTTATTGTCGCATTCAATCATTGAAAGACACTGAAAATATACTCGTTGACCTAATTGCTGGAACAGTTTCTTTAGGTTCAGGAATATACGTGCTATTATCAACATCAATAATACAATTAATACTTGCAATTTTCTCAAATCAATTTAGTTCAAAATCAACTTTTCAGACTATAGAAAATGTTCCGTATGCACTTTTTAATGAGGTGAGGGAATTTAAGAAACTTCTTGATGAAGGAATAATAACAAAAGAAGAATTTGAAAAAAGGAAAAACACCCTACTTAATAAATAGTAATAAAGGTAAACAATAAATAAATCAACTTTTATTATTTTTAAAATAACTCACCATGTTACTACTCGCAATCACAATCCCCGGCTTATCAATGCTTTTAAATGGAAGAATTATATCTGGTTTAATTGCAATAATATTACAAGTTGTTGCCATTTTCACCTCGGCTTTATTTGGAGCTGGTGTTGTATTATGGATATTATTAGTGATTTGGGCTGTTAATATTCGGTCAAATGTCAAAAATAATAGAAAACTAAAAGAGATTGAGAAGAAAATTAATTCGTCACGTGAATTAAATAATGAAAATCCAATTAATGAATCTAAAACTGAATTTTTGAGTTTAAAATCGATGTTAGACAGAGGTGTAATTTCTGAGGAAGTGTTTATTCAAGAAACAGATAGACTATTTGAAAAAAAAGAGATTGTAAATTCACAGGAACAAAATATTACTTTGGATAAAAAACATTTTAATTTTTTTAAAAATATTGAAATTGTTATCGTGTTAATTTTCATCATTTTTGGTGTTTTACTGACCATTTATTCATAATAAACAATGCTACTACTCGCAATCTTACTCCCTGGTTTTTCAATGCTTTTAAACGGTAGAATCATTTCTGGTTTAATTGCAATAATATTACAAGTTGTTGCCATTTTCACCTCGGCTTTATTTGGAGCTGGTGTAGTATTATGGATATTATTAGTGATTTGGGCTGTTAATATTCGGTCAAATGTCAAAAATAATAGAAAACTAAAAGAGATTGAGAAGAAAATTAATGCATCAAGCGGATTAAATTATCAAAATCCAATTAATGAATCTAATAATGAATATGAGAGTTTAAATACGATTGAAAAAAAATCCAATAATTTGAGTATAATGGAATTATTTGACAATAGTCCTATATTATTGGGTTGTGTACTTTTTGCAATACTTTTGGAAATTTATATACATTTTATTTTATAAAAGCAATGAAAAACAAATTGTCAGAGCTAATTTGGATTTATTCGACTTTGTAGCTACGAAGTAAATCCTACTCGAATCAACAAGGTGTTTACAAACAAAAAATTTGATAACCATTCAACTGTCTCAAAATTTGCGACAGTTCAAAAAGAATAACCCACAATTCTTTCAAATTTCTTTCCATTATCTCCTTTAACTTAACCCTCTTTTTTCTTAAATTGAATAGAAAACAGAAAAGATTACCTTAAAAATTCTTGTCGAGTCAAAGGAGTCATTAATTCGTACAATAATTCACTATTTTCTTCAAATAGGGTTAGAATATGACTATAATTTTCAGCTTGTTCAACACTGAGTTCATTCGGACTATTTGGATGTGTTTTTCTGAATAATCGTAAGTTTATTTCCTGAAAAATTTCTTTTGTTGCGTGTTGATATTCTGTTGAGTTAAATACCGAAGAGGTAATTCTATTGTATACATCGCTTCGTTGGGAAGTCCTGTTATTTCTTTTGAAATCAATTCTATCTGTTTGTCCGATATATCCAACAAATTTATGAGGATGATTATCTAGGTAGTTTTTCATGATGAGCGCACATTGAAAAACAATTTCAAAGAATGTTTTCTTAGATATCGTAAATCCAATTTCATGGATCCCTCTTAGTTCATATTTACGGTAATTATATTTGGCACATGCAGGATAAAATTTAACCATTGAAAAGGCTTCATAATTATGTAATTCAATGATATACCTACGTTTTTTATGTTGAATACACGTTAAGTTTAGCCCAAATAATAGGATTTCTTGTAATCCATTCGAAAAAGAAACGGAATCAAGTTCATTGATTCCGCTCGGTTTTATTTTTCAAATAGAATGATAAAGTATTTTGCTCAATCTTTCAGATTATAATTGATAAATCTTAGAATAATGCTCAATTGCTTCTAATTTTATTTCTTTTTCAGATGCATCTTTCCATTTAAATTCGTTGATAGGACGATATAACTTCTTTTTCAACTGCTCAGTATGTACCGTCATTGAATCAGTAGTGTTTTTTTTAAACTTTATTAAACGTCCCATGGTAAGATTTTAAACAAATTTATTAAATATATTAGATTTTTCAAAAAGAATGTAAAGAATACGTTTTGAACTTTATTCGATCAAACTTCTTTCCGTTATCCCCTTGCACTTAACCCTCTTTTTTCTTAAATTCAATAGGAAATAGAAGCATTCAATTAGAAATTAAAATGTACGATTACAATATGTTACCGTATTACTTTAAAATTTACACTTTTTTTGAATTGTCACCTCCCTCGATCCCTCCTCAAGGAGGGAAGCTTTACAGTCATTAAAGTTTAATGTGGTTCATACTATTTCGAAGTGAACTATAGTTTTCCCTCCTGGAGGAGGGACTAAGGAAGGTGACCTCTACCTCCATCTACTTTATTTCCCCCTTCATCGATTTTATTACCAATCCTCCTTTTCCTTTTCTTATCTTTAATCATTCTTAATAATAATTACGTATGATTTTTCGCTTTTTAATTTTTATTGCCATTTGGTTATTGGTTGATTTATATGTTTTTCAAGCAATGAAAACGGTTTTTACAGGTCCCAAAGCGGTCTATGTAAATTATGCCTACTGGTTGTTTGACATTGTATTAATGGTGATTATCATCTACGTAGGTGCATCCGGTAAAATGGCGGGTGGACCTCCAAAAGGCGGAAGTTACATCATGGGATTAGCCATTCTTTCCTTAGCTCCAAAAATCATTGTTACCCCATTTTTATTGATTGAAGACATCGTTCGTTTGATCCAAGGTGGATATGTAGGCATCCAAAAAATGCGTCATGCTGTTGGTGCGGAAGATTTACACATGTGGGGTCGACGAAAATTTGTGAGTCAAATAGCTTTAGGATTAGCAGCGATTCCATTCGTTGGAACGGCCTGGGGAATGATTAAAGGAAAATACGATTACCGCGTACATAAAGTAAAAATTGCATTTAAAGATTTACCGGATGCTTTTCATGGATTTAAAATCACGCAACTTTCGGATATACATTCTGGCTCCTTGGACGATGTAGCAGCAGTTAGACGAGGAATTGAACTAGCAAATGCTCAAAAAAGCGATATATTGGTCTTTACGGGTGACTTGGTAAACAACGTTGCAAGCGAAATGGATCCTTGGATAGAACATTTTTCGCAATTAGATGCACCACACGGTAAGTTTTCTATTTTGGGAAATCATGACTATGGCGATTATGTGCAATGGCCTTCAGAGGAAGCGAAAGAAAAAAACTTGCAAGATTTAAAAGAGGTGCATGGTAAAATCGGATTCCGTTTGTTATTGAATGAAAGTTTGTATTTGGAAAAAGACGGAGAAAAAATTGCACTAATTGGAGTGGAAAACTGGGGGAAACGTGGATTTGTAAAACATGGAGATTTGGATAAAGCCATTGCTCCTATTGAAGATTCAATGTTTAAAGTATTATTATCCCACGACCCATCCCATTGGGAAGCGGTTACGGTACCACATGAGAAAAAAGTGCACTTAACCTTGGCAGGTCACACCCACGGAATGCAATTTGGTATCGAAATACCAGGAATCAAATGGAGCCCGGTGAAATACATCTACCCACAATGGGCGGGCTTATATCCAAAGGACGACCAACATATTTATGTAAACCGTGGTTTTGGATTCTTAGGATTCCCAGGAAGGGTTGGAATTTTACCGGAGATTACGGTGATAGAGTTGGTGAAAGGGTGATAGGAATTATGAAATAATCGTATTTTTAATTTAGAATCAATCTAGATTTATATTATTTGATATAGAATAGACAACTTTTTATAGATTTGACGTCTTGAAGTCAAGTTATGATTAGTTTTTACGTCACCTTCATTTTATTATCAATTCTTATCGCTTATGGTATCCTTGAATACCAAATACATCAACGTTATGTAAAATCGATACCAGTAAGAATACATGTCAATGGTACGCGAGGAAAATCAAGTGTGACTCGATTAATTGGTGCAGGTTTGAGAGCTGGTGGATACAAAACCTACACGAAAGTTACTGGAACATTTCCACGCATCATACTCCCGGACGGAAGTGAAGCAGCCATTCACCGAAACGAGAAAGCAAACATCTTAGAACAACTGAAAGTAATAAAATTTTGTGCTAAAAACAATGCGCAAGTGTTGATCATTGAATGCATGGCTTTACAACCACAATACCAACGTATTACCGAATTACAAATGGTGAAGTCTACGATTGGTGTTATTACCAACGTTCGTTTAGACCACTTAGATGTCATGGGACCAGGATTAGACGATGTTGGTCGAGCGTTGTGTGGAACGATTCCAAAAAACTCCAAAATTTTCACGAGTGAAGATCGACGTTTAGATATGTTTGAAGCGGTTGCTAAAAAACGAAATACACATATTCATCAAGCACTAGCAAGTACTATTACCGATGAAGATATGCTGGGTTTTACCTATATAGAACACAAAGAAAATGTTTCTTTAGCATTAGATATTTGCGCAGAATTAGGAGTCGATCGTGAACTTGCTTTAGCAGAAATGAAAAAGACAATTCCAGATGAGGGAGTGTTGACGAAAGTGACAGTAAACTATGACGATAAGCGCATTAATTTCTACAATGCATTTGCTGCAAATGACCCTGAATCTTCATTGATGATATGGAATAGCATTGTAAAACATGTAGATGCAGACGAACACCTCATCATTTTACTAAATACGCGAAAAGATCGACAAGATAGAGCAAAACAACTCATCGAATTGATTGCATTAAAATTGAATTATAGTTCTGTAGCCTTAATTGGTGATGTGGTAGATTTAGTAGTAGAAATGGGAATCAAACAAAAAATCAAACGCGAAGACATTGTTCCAATAGGAAGTAAACCAACCGAAGAAGTATATATTGACTTATGCAATGCTTCGAAAAAGAAAACGACAATTGTTGGGATAGGAAATATGGGTGCCGGTGGTGCCGAATTAGTGAAATATTTTGAAAGTAAACAAGTAAAATAATGGTAGAATTAGCAATCACACTGGGAATTGTACTCAGTTTGTTTTTTATAGAAGCCTTCGGACTAGCTGCCGGTGGAGTAATCATTCCTGGTTACATTGCTTTACAATTAAATAGCCCAGATAAATTAATAGGAACTGTCGTAATTTCCTTAGCTACATACTTAATCATTTTACTTATATCCAAATTCACCTTTCTGTTTGGACGACGACAAATGGTTGTAGCACTTTTAGTTGGAACATTATTATCCATCTTATCCCATCACTTTTTAATTTTTAATACGGAAAATAGTACTGCTGAATTTAGTGCAATTGGATGGGTTATTCCTGGATTAATAGCACATTGGTCCGCAAAACAAGGTTATCCAAAAACAATAGCAATGTTAGCAATAACTTCTATCATTGTTAGACTAACCGTAATCGTTTGTTTTGGAGGAGCATTAATATCAAATATTTAATTTCATGGCAAAAATATCCATCCGTTCGACATCTGTTCTAACTACATTAGCACTACTTGCAATCGGGCTATTATATATCGTAGAAACAAGTAAGAAGAACGTCAAAGAAGCATGGTATACGGAAAAAATTGCTGCTTCTAGATTGACACAAAAAGCATTATTACACTTAAAAAATGAACGCTTTGAAAATGTAGATTTCGTAGACAATATCAACGATCCTAATGAAACAGGATTGATTGGTGAACAATATACGCCTATAACAACTGGAAGTGGTTCTTTACCTATTAAGGCATCGACGATGAATCCAAATTTTGGAGGGATGATTGTGCAACTATTAAAAGACGCGAAGCTAAAAAAAGGGGATAAAGTAGCGATTTGTATGACTGGATCCTTCCCTGGCTTAAATGTTGCTGCATTGGCTGCAATTCAAACACTAGGAATTAAACCAATTATCATATCCTCCGTAACAGCATCTTCTTGGGGTGCAAATGACCCTGAATTTACTTGGGTAGATATGGAACATGAATTATTTGAGGATAAAATTTTCACGAATCATTCCATTGCGGCTTCTATGGGGGGTAATTTAGATATCGGTAGAGCATTGAGTGGAGAAGGACGTGATTTAGTGGAAGCTGCAATAAAAAGAAATCACTTATCTTACATCCATACAGGAAGTTTTGAAGGAAATATTGCAAAAAGAATTCAACTATTTAACCAACATAAGAATATAAAAGCATTTATAAATATTGGTGGAGGTGTTGCAAGTAATGGTAGTGATAACAATGGCGATGCCATTCGTGCGGGGTATCATGAAACATTGAAACTAAAGGACTTCCCGGACAAAAAAGGGGTCATGTTTGAAATGGCAAAGAAAAATATTCCAATTATTCACTTAAAAAATGTCGAGCAATTAATGAATACTTTCGATTTACCTATGGAACCTATTCCGTTACCTGAAATAGGAAAAGGTAAATTATATTATTCGTTAAAATACCAAGTAGGAATTGTAGGGACAGCTTTATTCTTCTTAGTAGGTTTATTGCTAGTTACTATCTATTTAGATAAAAAACAACATGCTTTGGGCAATGAAATTATAAAAACAAACGATTAAAAATTATGAAAATTTACACATTAGTTATTGCAATACTATTAAGTTCGAGTTCTTTGGTATTTGGCCAAAAGGGAAAGGGGAAAAAACTAAAACCGAAACACCATGTAAGCATTGTTAAGATGCAATCTAAAAAACTTTTAACCTATTATGCTCTTTCACACAAAGAACGCACCGAATTGGTAGTAACAGGTCCTGGTAAAATAGAGGTATTATTACGTGTTCGTTTAGAAGATACAACGAAAAGTAGTTTGCCATATACCATTCAACATGTCTTAGACGATAAAAAAATGAAAATTGACACTTTAAAAAGTGAAAAAGTATCAAAAAGTTTAAACTATAAGAGCAAAAAACTAACTGGAAAACCAAGTGCTGCTGGGAAAGTTTTTATTCACGTACCACCTGGAAAACACTTTGTTAAACTATATAAAGGAGATACAGATCAAAAAATTCATGCTGAATTTAAATATTTAAAAGACAAAAATCAGCCGAACTGGAAACAAATGCAAGCAGCACTAACTTTGGATACTGTTCGCGTAAAATATTTAAACAAGCATAACTCCATTGTAACATTTTATAGAATTACGAATGAGAAAAAATTTGTTTTAAATACAACGGATACTACGCAACTAAAAATCATTATTAAAGCAGAGTTAGATTACAAAGACCAATCCGGAAAACCGATTATCTTAACGGTAAAAGAAAAAGGAACCATTGTAAAATCCTTTAAAATCTCTGGAGAAAAATCGCAAGAAACAGAATACGTAGATGAGAAAAAACTAATTCCAGGTAATTCCAACGTAATCTATTTAAATTTACCAAAAGGAATACATACCTATGAATTTTCATTGGAAGATAAGAAAAAATCTGCCTTACTCTTAATTAATTCGAACACTAAAATTAAAACAAAATAACGATGAAACTAACTGGTTTATTTATCCTACTTATCGGTTTTACATTTTTCTTTAGTTCTTGTGATAAAACACCAGGATATGGAGGAAATTGTGGTATTACAGGTATTGTCAAAGTACGCAAATTCAATTCCGATTATTCGGTTCTCCGCGAAGAGACTGTACTTGCGAATGCGGATGTATATATTGTTTTTCAAGATGGACAAGGGTATGGCGATAAAGTAAAAACAAGTTATGATGGTTCATTTAATTTTAATCACTTGGTACCTGGTGATTATAAATTATTTGTTTATTCTAATGACACTACGATGTTGAGTTCCGCTCAAATTCCAATTACACTAGCGGTCAAAATCACAAAAAACAAACAATTGGTAAATGCAGGTATCTTAAAAACTGCTGACAATGCTCCTTTAAAAGGAAATGCTTCTATCTCCGGGAATATTACGGGGCACAAACTAGGTGCTTCTTATACTGCTATTCATGAAAAAGTATATTTAACAGATATGTTAGATTCGACCAATACGAATGCTAGTTACACGGATTATAGTGGCAATTATACGTTTAACAACTTACCAATAGGAAAATATAAAATATATGTATATTCTAAAAATACAGTTGCTACACCTCCGTATTTGTTATTAGATACGATTGTTTCAATTGTTAAAAATAACGACATTATCAAAAATATCAATTTTGATGTTAATGACTAATTCACTCCGAAAAGTCTATTTTCTATTACTTGTATGTATTTGGAGTAATCAGCAATTGGTTGCGCAAGATTTGTCTGGTGAAAAGAAATTTGAATATAGTAGTTACCTCTATTTTAGAGTTAACAAGAAAATGTATATCGATAATTTCAATTTAATGTGCTTTGATTCTAGGCGTCACATTTTCAATTTTATGCAGAATGACCTGACATTCAACTACAAAGTGACTAAAAAATTTATATTAATGTTAGGGGATGCTATTTATGTCAATAATTGGAGTCCACAATATTTAAAAGCCTATCGCAATGACATTTCTTTGGGCGCAATTTATTTTCACCGTCCAACGGTAGGTGTAAAATATAAATTCAATTTCAACAAAAAATTGGAACTAGAAGAGAACATAACCTTTCAATATTTTACGCCATCTATGGAAAAATACCATGCACGTGTTACATTAGGATCTAAACTAACCTATGATAACAAAAAATGGCCTTTGGAATTTGAACCATTTGCACAAATGATTTTATACTATTATCTAAATGGAGAACCTATTTCCTACTACAATTCGGATAATACTTTGGATGGATATTATTCTCCCAATGGATTGCATCGTTACCGTTATCGTTTAGGATTTAAAATAAAACCGATTAAAGCATTCAAAAAATTAGACCTAATGTTATATGTTGCAGGGCAAAAAGAATTTAATTTAACTGGTTTAGGGGGGCATAACATAAATTATAGTTCACCTAAAAATAGTATGACCGACAAACAAAAAGTGAATCTCCCTTTCAACGATTACTCAATTCTAGGTTTTCAAATAAATTATGTTTTTGATAAAAAGTAATTTTGAATTCATTTTACAAACCAAATCGTTTCCCTGGTAAGGCTTTCACCACTCCTTTTAATTCTAATCCCAACAAAATTCCACTCATTAAGCGCACTGGAATTTCTGTTTTGATAGCTAAAACATCTAGACTTACTTCCTGACTTTCTTTTAATAAGGTGACTATCTTTTGTTCCTGTTCGTCGAGTTCTGCAAAGAGTTGTAACTGCTTATTTTCTGTTTTGGTAGTATCCTTCCAATCCATCATTTCAAAAAAATCATCCGATGACGTGATGAGATGCGCTTTATTTTTTTGAATGAGATAATTACACCCTTTGGAGTATTCGCGTGTTATATCGCCCGGAAAAGCAAATACATCCCGCGCATAATCATTGGCTAACTCTGCAGTGATTAGAGAACCTCCTCGTTCACCACTTTCAATGACGATTGTTGCATCACACATTCCGGCTACAATGCGGTTCCGCATCGGAAAGTTTTCCCTATCTGGTTTACTTCCTGGAAGAAATTCTGTCAATAACCCTCCATTTTCCAACATCTTCTGTGCGATTGGTATATGTGCTTGTGGATAAATTCGGTCTAAACCATGTCCGAGCACACCAATCGTTTGTATCCCTAATTCCGTGCATAGTTTGTGTGCATAGATGTCTATTCCATACGCCAAACCACTCACCACAACAATGTCTTTTCCAACAAAAGAATGTAGCAAATCTTCACATATTTTACGCCCATAACTACTCGCATTGCGGGTACCGACAATTGAAACTATCCGTGGCAAGTTACAATCCATCTCCCCCAAGGTATACATCAAAACTGGTGCATCTTCGCATTGGTTCAAGCGATACGGAAATATAGCATCTGTATAAAACATGGTTTTAATCCGATGTTTATCCATATACGCTACGTGTTTTTCTGCTTCTCGTAACGCTCTCTCTCGATCTAATTGCTGTAAAAATTTCTCTCCAATGCCAGGAATTGTTTTTAAACGATGTTTGCTTGCTTTAAAAAAATCTGCGCTATCTTCAAAATGGGTTAATATTTTTCGAATTTTCTTTTTTCCACCGCCGGTAAGTAAAGTTAATGCTATCTGATATTGGAGACTCATGCTAATTTTCAAGTTTGTAACTTAAAATTAAACACAACAAAGGAGATGTAGACACTTGCTAAAAAAGTATTTTATTCGTATTTTATTTAAAAGGCACAAAAAAAGCTACCCCAAAATGAAGTAGCTTACTATCTGTTTTAAACGATTATTCTTCGTCAGAATCCTCGTCATCGTCTTCTGCTGGTTCGTCGAAATCATCTTCCTCGTCATCTGCAACATCCTCTGCTTCATCCACTTTTACTTCTTCCTCTTCGATATCATCAATATCGTCTTCTTCTTCCTCATCATCATCTGGAATAACAACAGGTTTTTTATTTACCTTATTTAATTTAATTAAGTAAATAATATCATCTGTTTCCCATAAAAGCGCATCTAAAGTTTCTCCAGTAGGTGTTTTGATTTGTGTCATACCTCCACCAAATCCTTCTGGAAATGCATCTTCTAATCGGTCTTTCATGTCTTCTGAAAGCTTGTCATAACTAACTATCGCACGTTTTTTCGACATAATCTAAAAATTTCCTGTTATTTATTGTTGAATGCTTAATCTTTGGCAAAAATATATTAATTGCTGAATTTACAAGGTAAAATAAAAAAGTTTTTATTTTTTTTTCTGGAAAGAGGAACAGTTCGTTTAGAATGCGATGAATTATTCCCGGACAGAACATTCTAAAAATGTGAATTCAAGCCAAGAAATTCTTGTATTTTTGTCGCGTGAAAACACTATTAGCATTTATTTTTCTTTGTTTTCTTTCGCTATACTCATATGGACAACAAATTCGTATCGGCGTATATCGTGATAATGATATTCAACGTATCGTATTTGCCCATGATGGAATAAATTACAGTGTTTTTGCAGATACTTCGTATGTTGGCGAACTAGTAAACGAAGGCTATGTTGAAATCCAACAAACTAATGATAAACGCTTAGAATTATTTGTGGGAATCATTTCGCAAGGAATTTTTGATAAAATATCCCTTATTGCAATACAAGAAAACGCGAGTATCGAACTTACACCCACAATTCCAACTGTTAAAACTCGAAAATACCAAGATGATTTTGAAATTACACCAGGACTAAAAGGACTGACTTTGGTAAATATGGTGAATATTAATAATTACCTATCTGGCGTTGTTGAATCGGAAGGCGGAACAGGCAAAGAAATTGAATATTACAAAGTCCAAGCGCTAATGAGTCGCACGTATGCCCTGAAATATCTCTCTAAACATGTGAAAGAAGGATTCAACTTATGCGATCGTGTGCATTGTCAAGCATACCATTACAAACTGCGTTTTACACCGGATATCGAAAAAGCAGTGAGAGCGACCGAAAATATCGTGATGGAAGATGAACGCGGGAACTTGGTGGATGCATATTTTCACGCCAATTGCGGTGGTCAAACCAGTGAAGCAGACTATATATGGAATAATCGGGTAGATTATCTAAATACATTTAAAGACACATTTTGTATTTATACCAAGCAAGCAACTTGGGAAAAACGAATTCCAAAACAACAATGGGCAGATTTTCTTATTAAGCGGTATAATTATCCTATAAGTGATTCAATTCTAGGACCATTGGTATTTAATTTCACACAAACAGAGCGACTCGCATTTTATCATAATCCAATATTAGGAATTCCTTTACGCGATATTCGACAAGAATTTAAATTAAAATCCACCTATTTCAGTAATTACTTGGATGGAAAGGATGTATTAATTCGCGGAAGAGGTTATGGTCATGGAGTAGGTTTATGTCAAGAAGGAGCCATGCATATGGCAAAATATAAATACAACTACCTCCAAATTGCTATCTATTATTTTCCAGGGATACAGATTCACAATGTAGCGGAAGACGCCTTTTTTAGCCAACGCGGAAATTTATTTTTATGTTCTCCTTACCGAACAGAAGACTAATTACTTATAGGTAATAATAAAAATATCTTCATCGTCTTTTTTGAAAAGTTTATTTTCACGCGCATAAGCCTCAAGTTCAGAAGTATATCGTAATTTTTCGAGGGTGTTTTTAGTTTTCACTAACTTCGTTTCTACTAAGGTTTTTTCTTCTTTCAGTTTGTGTAATTTAATATTCTGAGAAATAATGGTAAAAATATCTACATCATCCAAAAACATTCCATAGAATGAAAAAATGAAAAGTGTTACTACATATTTATTTTTGTAATATTTCGATTTACTTTGTATCCAAAGCATCCATTTGCTATTGTAAACTGCACTTTTCATGCAACAAATGTAAAGAGTAATCTGACTATTCTTTTATCGGTTGCTACATATTTTCAAAAACAAAATGTTTGTAAACAAAAAGGAAACGTGTAAACAAGAAAAAAGTGTGCCCAAAATCAGACACACTTTTGCTTTAATTCGTTTATAAAAATTATTGGGTACTAAAACCTAGATGGTTTTAACTTCCGCAATAAAGGCAACCATCCTCGTCTTCTTCCGCTGTTGGGTTGAATTCAATTTCTGGATTTAATTGTTTTTTTAATTCATAGATAGCTTGCATTGTTTCACCATCTTCGAATAAATTCCCAGTTAATTTTGTTTTTAATGTTGCAATTTCTAGTGTAATTGCTTCGTCTGTCATTGTTACCATTCTGCCTATTTTTGATGTTACGAAGATATTTCAAATTCGTGGATGTTTCTTCAAAATGAATGGATAAAGTTTTGAGTAGTAGGTGTTAATAAATTGTATGTTTTTTTATAAATACCTGTTGGGAAATTTCGCCAATAATATCTAGGGATATTCTTGCTGGTTTGTTCTATTAAATAAATAATTAATAAAATACATTTTCCGTAAAGAATCAAAGCGAAGAAGATCGATATCTTCCTTGTAATGTATCTCTATTAAATCATAAAATTCTCCTTCATTCTGAAATACCCATTTTAGATTTTCAATGGTAAAGGGAAGTATTTCACTACTTTCGTTTTTACTAAAAAAATACATTTTAGTAGGAAGGTTACCCTTAGGTCCTGCTAATTTTATTTTTTCATAAATGATAATAGTTTCCTTTGGATTTAAAATCGTGTATACATCATTATTATTAAAACGATAGTAATTTTTGAAGTCTTGGTATCCGTATATGTCTGACTTTAAAAATGTGTAAGTGCTATCCCCATTAATCACTTTAATTTTTTTTGCTTTCAAAAGTCTGTTCGCACAAACTTTATAGGCAGAAGCAGAAATTGCTTTAATTAAATAATTTCCCTTTCTGAAGTCTTCTGCAGTTTTAAATATACCTTGACTATAAAAAACGGAGTTGGATAGAACAAAAAGGAAGAATAGCAATAATATCGATTTCATAAGTCATTGGTTTTGTATTGTACAAATAACATAAAATCGTTGTAAATAATTTATCAAGAAAAAGGGATGGATATAAAGATTTTATAAAGAGAATTATAGAAAACGATACCCAACTCCAGATTCTGTAATAATATGCGTTGGTCTATTTGGATCATCTTCTATTTTTTTGCGAAGTTGCGCAATAAAAACACGCAAATACTGTGATTCATTCACATAACTTGGACCCCAAATTTGTTTCAATAAATAATGATGCGTTAGTACTTTACCATCGTTTTTACATAGCAAACTAAATAGCGCATATTCTGTAGAAGTTAGTTTAACCACTTCTTCCTTTTTACGTACAATTCTCGATGATAAATCCAGATCTAAATCCCCAAATTTCAATAAAGGACTTTCGTCTTCTAGTTTACTACTTCGTAACACAGATCGGATACGAGCTAATAATTCTCCTGTACGAAAGGGTTTAACTAAATAATCATTCGCACCATTATCCAAGGCTTTTACAATATCTTCCTCACTACTATGTGCGGATAAAATGATAATAGGTTTCGTATACCATTCCCGTAATTTTTGGAGTACAATGTGTCCATTTTCATCCGGTAAGCCTAAATCCAACAAAATCAATTCTGGAGGATGGTTGGCTGCTCGAATTATTGCGTCTTTTGCGTTGGATGCTTCTGAAACTTTATAAGCATTACTCTGAAGTGTAATAAATAACATTTTACGAATCTGAACCTCATCATCCACAATTAATATTTCTACATTATTCATTCGTATAATTGTTAATATAATTTGTTTCTACGGGTAATAGAATTGTAAATTTTGCACCACCTTCTACTTTATTTTCTAAACTAATGGTACCATTGTGCACCTCAATAAATCCTTTAACAATGGATAACCCAAGCCCTGTTCCTCCTGTTTTAGAGTGTTTTAATCGATAAAATTTATCAAAAACAAAAGACATTTCATCTTCTGGAAATCCTTTGCCACTATCTTCCACAATTATACATAACTGCTGTGCAACAATGGAAGAATGAATTTTAATTGTACATTTCCTTTCGGTGTATAAATGTGCGTTCACAATCAAGTTTTTTAAAACCTGCTCCATTAAGACACTATCTAACTTACAAAGAGGCAAATTATCTTGATTTTCAATCGATATTATTCTTTCTTCTAATTCTTCTTTTAAAGAAAAAACGAGGCGATGAACTAAATCATTTACATCACACCAATCCATTTTTGGTTGCATGTATTCTGTTTCTAAACGCGACATATTGAGTAAATTTTCTACTTGTGCATTCAAACGGATGGATGCCTTTGAAATTTCTGAAATCAACTCTTCTTTCAAGTCCTCCGTCAAATGTTCTCGCTTATCTTGCAAATTATCCGTAGCACCTACAATCGTTGCAATCGGGGTACGTAATTCGTGCGATAATGAATTTAGCATTGTATTGTATAAACGCAATGTGTTTTCTTTCTCTTCACGCACATTAGCAGCTTTTTCAATAGCGCGAATTTTAAATGTTAATACCGTATTTACCATTGCAATGATGAAATACATAAAAAACATCATCAAATCGTCCGTGCTTTTTACTATCCAAGTAAAAATAGGTGGTATGAAAAAATAAATCCAAATCACAGCACTCAACATCGCTGCAGAAAGTACAGGAAGAATGTCAAAAAACATGGCGATTAACGACAATGTCATTAATAATATTAAAGCAACAATCTTATAATCGATGAATGAAGAAAGAGAGAAGCAGATAATAGCCACCATCAAAATAAGACCAATACTGATAAAATATTGTTTTGTTTTGCTGATTTTATGTAGAATAATATTCACCATGTAGCTATCCTCTAAGGCATATTTATTTTAACAAATCTATCCATAAAGTTGTAAAGATTTTATAAAGATTTGGGTAGAATAATTTTTAGTTTGATTCCTTCCAAATCTGTTTCCATATTTTTGTGTCATGAACTATTTATTCAGTTTTATTTATCTATTTTGTCTAGTTTTTACGGTAAATAGCCAATTCATAGATAGTTCATCTATGGATACATTATACCTAAGTAAAAAGAAAAAAATTTCTATTAATGGATACCTAGATTCCTATTTTACCTACGATTTCAATCAACCGAAAAGTAGAAGTATTCCCTACTTTGTTTCTGCTGCAAATCATAACCATTTTTCAATCAACTTATCCTATTTGGATTTGAAATACACGAATACAAGATTTCGCGCACGATTTATTCCTGGATTTGGTTCATACATGAAGGCAAATTATACCAACGAAAAAGGCTTCATGAAAAATATAGTAGAAGCATCTGTCGGAATTTGTCTTTCTAAAAAACGTAATATTTGGCTTGAATATGGTATACTAAGTTCCCCTTTCACTAACGAAACTGCGATTTCCAAAGACCATTTTATGTATACACGTAGCTTGGCACCAGAATATTTGCCATATTACTTAACGGGAATAAAGGCTAGTATTCCTTTAACTTCAAAATGGAATTTATATACCTATATTTTAAACGGATGGCAACAAATAAGCGATCAAAACAATACGAAATCTTTTGCAACACAACTTGAATATAGACCTAATGTATTGAATGTATTGAATTGGAATACATATGTGGGAGATGAACGTAGTCATTTGAGTCCTACTTTTCGTATGCGCTATTTTTCAGACTTTTACTGGATCTATTCTCCCAAAAAGAAATGGAATATAATTACTTGTATCTATGGTGGATGGCAAAAATTTTCCAACCAAAAACACGCTTTTTGGTGGCAAGCGAATGTTTCAGGTAAATGGAATTTTTCAAAAAAACAGAACCTCGCAGGACGTATAGAATATTTTTATGATCCTCAAAATTGTATGATTACAAATCTATTAAAAAATGAAAAAATAAGTATTTTTAGTGCTGGAATCTGTTATAATGTTAATATACAGAAACATATATTATTTCGTGTTGATGCACGACAATTTTACACCCAAAAACCAATGTTTACATATCAATTTTCATCGCATACAAATAATACATTTGTACTCACTGGAAACATTACGGTATGGTTTTGATTATCAATTTTGATTCGTAGGTATATGGCATGCCATATACCTACGAATTAAAAATCCCTAACAATAAAAAAATCAACGTTTTCTACGTTTCGCTAACCACTCTGGGACCTCTTTTTTCGGTTGTTTGTGATTTTCGGAACCCAATAATTTCTCTGCTAGATCTGGACGATTTGCTTTTTGCAAACGGTTTTTAATCCAATCCCTATTTTCGCGTTTATACCAAAAAAAGAAACGATTTTGATTCAATTTTTCCTCCTTAGTTTTAACGGTTTTAATCGGTTTTAACGTATATGGATGTACCCCTGAATAATAGATTACCTCTGCGACTGTCATTGGTGTAGGAGTAAAATCTTGTACCTGCTCCAATTGAAAGCCCATATCTTTTGTTTCTGCCGCCAAATTCGCCATATCTTCTTCCTCACACCCTGGATGCGAAGAAATGAAATACGGAATCAATGGTTGATTTAAATTGTGCTTCGCAGAAATCGCATCGTATTTTTCCTTGAATTTATGGAAATAGGAAAACGAAGGTTTACGCATGACACGCAAAGTTGCATCTGAAGTATGTTCTGGCGCGACTTTTAATCTTCCGGAAATATGGTGTTTTACAACTTGTTCGATGTATTCATCGTGGTTACCGTCCTCATTATTTTTATTGAAGTCGTCCACCAATAAATCGTAACGTATCCCCGAACCAATAAATGCTTTTTTCACTTTTGGATGCTGGTCTACTTTTTTGTAGAGTTCCGTCATCGGTTTATGGGAAGTGTCTAAATTCGAACAAATTACAGGATGTATACAACTAGGGCTCGAACAACGATTACAAATCGCTTCATCTTTCCCTTTCATTTTGTACATGTTTGCGGAAGGTCCACCTAAATCAGAAATATATCCTCTAAATTCTGGATGTTTTGTTACCTCTTCTAACTCTTTCAAAATCGATTTCTCGCTACGCGACGCAATAAATTTACCTTGGTGCGCAGAAATCGTACAGAAACTACAGCCACCAAAACATCCGCGATGCATATTGATCGAAAATTTGATCATGTCATACGCAGGAATGGCGCCACGCTTCTTGTATTTTGGATGCGGCAAACGCGTATACGGTAAGTCAAACGATTTATCAATTTCTTTTTCCTCCATGGTCTTATATGGCGGATTGATTACCAATGTTTGATTACCAACGTGTTGAATAATACGATTCGCTTCCCATTTATTCGACTCAACTTCTACAATTTTGAAGTTTGCCGCATACTTGATTTTATCTTCTAAACAGGTTTCATGACTTGCTAATTCAACGGTTTCCCATTGTTTATTTTTAGGTAATTCTTCTTCTTTCGGTTGTAAAAATGCAATTTGCTTTAAAGTCTTTAAGGAAGAAAATGGAACGCCTTTTTTCAATAAACGCAACATTTCGCGTAATGGTTGTTCGCCCATCCCATATACCAACATATCTGCTTTGGAATCTACCAAAACCGAAGGCATCAATTGATCTTTCCAATAATCGTAGTGAGTCACACGACGCAAGGAAGCCTCGATTCCACCTATTAAAATTGGAACATCTGGGTATAATTCTTTCAGGATATTGGAATAAACAATCGTAGCATAATCTGGTCGATAGCCCGCTTCTCCTCCAGGTGTATAAGCATCCGTGGAACGTAAACGTTTATTAGCAGTGTAATGGTTGACCATTGAGTCCATGCAACCAGCGGTAACCCCAAAGAAATACTTCGGTTTACCAAACTTTTTGAAGTCGCGCAAATCATCTTTCCAGTTTGGTTGCGCAACGATCGCAATACGAAAACCTTCGTCCTCAATAATACGACCTATGACAGCCGTTCCAAATGCAGGATGATCTACATAGGCATCCCCAGAAATTAAAACGACATCTACATCGTCCCATCCGCGTTTTTCAACTTCTTGCTTGGTGATTGGTAACCAGTCGGTGATTGGTCTTAATTGTTGTTCCATACCTTACAAAGGTAAGGGATAAAGAATGAAATGGAAAATTTACGTACGATTAAATTAATACTCAGACTTCCTTAAAAAATCCGAAATATGATAATGTTTGACACCATCTATATTGTCTTGCCAAATTGGATCCATCGAAACCACATATTTTGGATATTGATCACGGATTTCTTTTAATACACCAAATTCCCTATCTACGGTTGATTGTTCTGCCAATAAATAACAAACTTGAATATAAAGTTTTGCATTTCCTTTTTCGGCAATAAAATCAATTTCTTTGGTTCCAAATTTCCCCACAAATACCTTATAGCCTTTGCTTTTTAGATCTAATAAAACAATGTTTTCTAAAATTCCACTTATGTATCGATCGCGATATCCCATCATCGCGTACATCAAGGAAACATCTCCTAAAAAGTATTTTTCTTGAGTCTTTAAAATTTCTTTTCCTTTGATATCGTAACGCTGAACTCGATTAATAATAAAAGCACTTTCTAAGGCATTGAGGTAATTATATACCGTGT
Organism: Flavobacteriia bacterium; assembly: GCA_947446925.1. Classification (GTDB taxonomy): domain Bacteria; phylum Bacteroidota; class Bacteroidia; order Flavobacteriales_D; family Crocinitomicaceae; genus CANHVK01. The sequence continues at coordinate 371,632 of CANFHU010000001.1, read as the reverse complement.
TCACATCTACTTTACGTAATTGACTTTTAAAATAATCCGCAATGTTTTTAGCAGAAAAACTATTTCCAATATTATCGAACACGAAAAGAATAACACGTTCCAAAAGTTCCACATTTCTAATTTGAAAGCGCTGGATAGTATCTCTCAATACAGCAGAAGAGTAGATATCATACACAATTTTATAAGCACTTTCCTCAGAGTAGATTCCTGTATGAATCACTGGGAAACCACCTAAGCGAAGATAACTATTAAAAGACTCTTTTAAATTTGGATGCTTTTCACTATAAATTACTTCTGAAAATTCTAGGTACTCATTAAAATTCAAAGTCTGAATTTGAAATTCAACATATCTTCCTGTAATGTAAGTAGCTAATTCTGATGATAATAAATGTGAATTTGAACCTGTAATGTATATATCTACATTAAAATCAACTAGAAATGAATTCACCGCTTTTTCCCATTCATTAACTTCTTGAATTTCATCAAAAAACAAATAATATTTCTCCTTATTTACGACCTGTGTTTTGACATAATTATACAATGAAAGTACGTCTGTGTACGCATTGTTAGATAAACTTTCAAAGTTGAGATAAATGATGTTATTCTCGTTTATTCCTTTTGTAAGTATCTCTTCTTTAATCAATTCTAAAAGTGCTGACTTACCTGAACGACGAAGGCCAGTTATCACTTTAATAAATGGTTTGTCTATAAAAGGGATAATTCGCTGTAAATAGAGGTCTCGTTTTTGCATTTTATAAGGTTATAAGCATATAAAAATACAAATTATTTAAAGTTTATATGGGTATAACCCTAAAAACTTTGAATTTATTTTAACTTATTAGGGGTATAACTTATTTATTATATTTATGAAAATGTTAGATTTAAGTAATTTAAAATCCCCTCAAAAAATACTGCTAAGGTTATTTGAAATAAAGTACAGATACGTATCAGTGTTTTTAATTCAAAGTTGGCACCAGACCCTGTTCAGCAATGGACAGGGTTTTTTATTTATAACAATCAAATTTAACTGACCTACATCACATTTTATTCTTCCATCCTTTCTTACCTTTGTAGTATATAAATTATACTACGATGAGATCTCAAGTTGCAATATACGATAACCATGAAAAAGCGGTAGAAGCTTTAGGAAAATTAAAAGAAGCGGGATTCAACATGGAACATACTTCCTTAATTGGTCAAGCAGAAATAGTGGACGATCATGTACACGTAAAATCGGTAACAGATATGCGTATCAAAACAACTGCAATTGGGGTTGTTGCTACGTCCACCTTAGGATTACTTTCAGGTATTGGGGTTTTCGCGATTCCAGGATTAGGATTCCTTTTTGGAGCTGGTGCTTTAGTTGGTGCAATAGCAGGATTAGAAATCGGTGTTGTTGGAACAGGTATTTTTAGTGTTTTAACTGCTGCTGGTTTTAAAAATGACAGTATTGTGAAATACGAAGAACATATCAAAGAAGGACGTTTCCTAGTAATTGTAAAAGGACCTTTAGAAGAAATCGAACAAGCAGAACATATTCTGCATACGGAAGGAACGCATTTAGGATTGGAATTATTGGATAAATAATTTTTTGTTTTTTTATTAATTATGCATCGCATATGTTGGTATTGGTAGGGATAGGGCATGCCCTATCCCCACCAATAATATAAACATATCCATACCAATATAATACCAACATATCCCTAACTACAATAAAAAACATATCCCTAACTACAATAAATATCCCGACGTATAATATAAATATCCTCGTAAAATCAAGATTCTACGTACACCCGATGTACGCGTGACGAAACAGAGGTTAGTACTTCATACGGTATCGTATTCATTTTTTGAGCAAAAGCGGATAAAGTTTGATGTTCTCCGATGATTTCAACCCCATCTCCTTCATTAACCTCTATTGAAGTTACATCCACCATTATCATATCCATACAAACATTGCCTACCACAGGACAAAATTCACCTTGAATTACCACAGCCCCTACTCCATTACTCAATATTCTTCTAAAACCATCGGCATACCCGATAGGAATCACGGCAATTTTCATTGGCTTTTGAGCAACAAAAGTACATCCATAGCCTACAGATTCTCCAATTTGAATAGCCTTCACCTGTGTAACAACACTTTTCCAAGAAACTGCTTCTTGTAATAATGCTTTTGTTTTATCATTCGAACTATACCCATACATTCCTATGCCTAAACGAACCATACCAAAATGGGCAGAAGGATAGGTCCCTATGGCTTCAGAATTTGCTAAATGCTTGATATAAGGGTAGGAAATCACGTTGTCTATGTAACTAATAATACTGTTGAACTTTTGTATTTGCAACAAGGTAAATGTTGCGTCATCTGAATTATCAGCATCTGCTAAATGACTATAAACACTTTGAAGCTTAATTTCAGGCTGGGTGTGTAAGATGGATGTTAATTCATCTAAATCGCTTTCTTCAAACCCTAAACGACGCATACCTGTATCAAACTTTAAATGCACCGGATAATTTTCGATACCTTCTCGAATTAATACCTTAATGAAATCATCTAACATCTTAAAAGAATAGATTGCTGGTTCTAATTGATATGAAATAATATCGTCAAAACCATCTTCTTCTGCATTCATTACCAAAATTGGTAGTGTAATACCATATTTACGTAACTCTACACCTTCATCCGCATAGGCTACACCTAAATAATTAATACCTATTTTTTGAAGATATTGGGCTATTTTTACAGCGCCAGAACCATAAGACGAAGCTTTCACCATCGCTAGAACCATGCACGATGCTGGAATTAATGACCTATAAACGTCCACATTGTGTTTGACTGCCGACAAATCTATTTCCAATCTTGTTTTATGTTTCTTTAATTGAAACAAACGAACCAACTTTTGAAGTTGCGCAGAACGTGTACCTTTAATCAATACCGTTGCATCTGAGATTTCATTTACTTGAACTTCGGATAATGCATCAATATAATAAACAGCATCCAAGTTAAATGATGCAATAATAGATTTAATTTCTACAATTTGCTCCTCCGAAAAACCAGTAGTAGCGATGATTGCAATGCGTTTTTTATCGGACGAAATACTTAGTTGATATTCCAAGGACTGAACCAATGCGTCTACATCTAAATTATAAGAATCATTAATTATGGTCGTCTGATTTATCCCCTCAAATGTTTCCATCCTTAACGCCAAACGAGGTAATGATTTAATACGATCCTTCAGTAATTCATTATTTTTTTGAAAATAGGTTGCAACTGAAACAACCAATTCTAAATTTTGTTTACTTACAGTATCCGAAAATGGAATTAAACCTACTAATTCTTTCGTTGAATTAGGACGAACAATTTCACCATGAATACAACTCAATTGACTTGCATTCAAAATAATATCGTTAGATATCCAAGTTATTTTACAACGTGTAAAAGCATTTAATTTTTCTGAAAGATGTATATCTTTTGATTCAAAATTTTGTGCGTGTGCCCTACCAAAAGCAGTGAAAATACCATAAGTAGGGTTAATCATTTCCACTAAAACTTGCATTTCATATGGTTCTGAAATACCAGCTTCAATCAATGCTAATTCATGAGTTGCATTAATTTCCAACAAAGATAAAGCAACACCTAATTGAGAATTATAACTTTTAGGACTTCTAACGATTTTTTTAGTAGTTGAAAGCAGATGATACAACCACTCCTTAACCATTGTTTTTCCTACACTTCCAGTGATAATAAAAACAGGAAGTAAGAATTGATTCCGATGAAAAGTTGCTAACTTTTGAATCGCTTCTAGCGGTGAATCAACTAACAAAAAACAAGCATCTGGATATTTCTCTACATCCATCAAGGATGAAACCACAAATACACGAATTCCTTTAGCATATGCTTCTGAAATATATGCTTGTCCATCACGGAATTTACCAACTAAAGCAAAAAATACAGTCTGATCAATAACAGATATTTTCCGAGTATCATACCCAACACGTTGAATGATTCCATCATAATTTCCAAAGACCTCTTTAGCCTGAATGGCAGATGAAAATTGCGCTATGGATAAATTTAATTTCAATGATAAAAGGAAAAGATAAAAGTCCCCATAAATGTAAGAAAATATCCTATTTATACGTTTAATATTCTTATTCACCTTAAAAACTAAATGAAAAAGTATATTTTCGTTAAAAAATACACGCATTGAAATTCCTTTCTCTACTTATTTTGTTGCTCATTCATGCTGCTTTCACCCAAGCTCAAGTAACTACGCCCGAGCGTGAAAAAGAAATGGAAGAGGTACACATCCTACCCAAAACAAAAAAACAACGTGGGAAAGAGGTCATGAAAAAGGTAATTGCACAACGGGAATTTTATGAAGATCAACTAAAAAATTATTCGGTCGAAACCTACTGTTTTACTACCTTGGATAAAGAAATAGAAGACAGCATTCAGAAAGATATAAAAGAAACGAAACGCATTGACCAATTAGAATGGAATGCTACGAGTTATTACAAAACGAATGGTAATTATAAAGATGTATTCCATGGCTATTTGAATTATGCCGAAGACATTCTTTTTGTCATGGGATCAGATGGTGGAAAATCGAGACCTAACATGATGGGGGATGAATCCATTATGCCAAATTTCTCCATAAGTGCTAATCCATTTGTATTTATTAAAGGATATAAAGAATCGGATATTAATCTTTACTCTAACTTAATTCATGCACCTAGTATCTGTGAACGTCCAATCATTTCACCATTACATGCAAACGCATTTCTATATTACGCGTTTTACCTAGAAAATGTCACTGTAAATACGTTGAATCAGACGGTATACGAAATTCGCATAGACCCTATTTTTGATAACGAAGCATTATTTCAAGGCCGATTATGGATTATCGACAACACATTTACATTAGAATCCTATGATTTAATCGTTAATAGTAGTGCTTTACCTTTCTTCAAATCCATGGAAATCAAAGGAAAATACGAACTAAAAGATTCGTTTTTATTTCCAATAGAACGAGAATTCAATTATGTCACAAATGAAGGGAAAAGTCTTGTTTTTGGTAATTCGCGAGTTAATTATTCCAACTTCAACAAACAAACGGACGAAAAACCTACTAAATTTTGGGTTGAACCAGTAACCTATGAAGAGAAGGCTTTAACACAGAATAAAACATATTGGGACTCTATTCGTCCAATACAACTTACAACTAGGGATAGTGTGTTTTTTGCTAAACAAGATAGTATTTTTCAAGTACAACATTCGGATACGTTTTTACTTCGCAAAGACAGTGTTTATAATGCAGTATCCTTTATGGATATCCTTTGGTATGGAGTAGGATTTAAAAATACGTATAAAGGAAATAGTCTTTGGATCAGTTCCCTCGCAGCACAAATAGTTCCATTAGGAGTTGGTGGATATAGACATCGTTTGTATGTCAAATACAACAAAAAATTCAAAAATGGTAAGGGCATAAGCATTGAACCACTGATGGACTATGGTTTTTCGAATCAGGATGTAAAAGGGGAACTAACACTAGCCTATCTCTATAATCCAAATCGAGCATCCCGTATGCAAATAAAAGGAGGAGATATGTATGATTTCATAAATAGCTACCAAAGTATTGTTGGAACTTGGGGACCAGGAAATCGCGTACGCAATCAAAAATTAGAACTCACACATCGAATGGAAATTTTAAATGGACTGTACCTAGAAAATTCCTTTTTATATTCTAATAGAAGTTCTATCGAAGGTATCAAATATCCTGCTTGGGTGGATGGATTTGGAACATTCGCAAAACCTAACACATTTGAAGGATATAAAATCAGTTTGCTGACGACTGAATTTGAATACCACCACCACCAAAAATACCTCATCAAAAACAAACGAAAAGTGGTATTAGGATCCAAATGGCCAACCGTAGCAGCAAAATTTAATGTGGGTATACCTTCCCTTTTTGGAGGTCAATCCAATTTTGGATTTTTAGAATTTCGCGTAACGGATGAACGAAAATTAAGAACCTTTGGAGATTTCTTTTTCAAACTTACATTTGGTCAATTCCTTTATAAAAACGATTTACGTGTAATCGAACATAAATATTTTAGGACATCGGATAATTTCTTCTTTTCAAATCCTACCAACTCCATGCAATCGCTAGACACCAATATGAATACTTCTGCAGGTTACTTGCAATGCAACGCGATACACCATTTCAATGGGTTCTTTTTAAATAAAATTTGGGGGATTAATAAATTAAAATTAGAAGAATCTGTTGGCGGGGGAATACTGACAATTCCAAACACGCAATTTTTACAAACAGAGATGTATGTTGGTATAGAGCGAAAATTCAGAATACGTAGGGACTTAATGAAATTTGGAATCTACCTAATCAGTGCTACTTCCACCCATGCACCACATTCGTTTCGATTCAAAATAGGTATCAATGGATACGACACCTTCCGTTCAAAATGGCTGTATTGATATTCTAGATTAGTACAAACTAAAAACTTAAGTCAACTACTAACTTACGGGTGTGTATCTTCCAAACATCATTGTCTTTCACAAAGGTATCATGATAAACACCTGTCATAATTGTTTTGGTTGATTCAATAGCATCTACTACCAATAAATAACTTTGCGCATATGCACCTCCATCGTGTAAGTCAACTAAAGTGTTCGTTATGAAATGGCGTTTTCCGCGAGTAAACTCAAGTATTTTGGCTAATAACACCTCAATTTCTTCTTTTCCTTTTGCTTTTCCAATACGCAATTCTAACTTTCCATCTTCGATAAACAAATCACGACATACATCAATGCGCTCAATATCTAAGTGAATGGTATACGAATGAATAACCTCTGTTATCTGAAATTTATCGAATATGTCTTTCATTGGAAAATATTTAAATAGGAATGTGCGAAGTCAGTCTGAGCGAAGTCGAAGACTACTTACTAATCAACTCATAAAGTGGATTCAAATTCGGCGAAATGATTATATCAATTCGGCGATTTTTTGCTTTATCCAACTCGTCTACTGGATGAAATTCACCACGACCTGCAGCCATTAAAATGGTTGGACTAATAGCAGTATTTCCCGTCATGATTTCAACTACCGAAGTCGCACGTAAAACAGATAATTCCCAATTGTTTTTTGGATGACCAGCACGTGTCATTTTATCCGTATCTGTATGCCCTTCCACGATAATCTCTAGTTCTTTCTCTTTTTCTAAAACTTTCGCTAAATCAATTAAGGCAGTTTTACCTTCTGGCTCCACCTCTGTACTTCCTGTTTTAAACAACAATTTAGCCTCTAAACTCACATAAATTTTACCATTTTTATTAACTACTGTTAACCCGCGATTTTTATACGCTAATAATGCATCAGCAACCTTTTTTTGCAGCATTTTAATAGCATCATCTTTACGTTGCATCATTTCTTCCAACTCATTCACGCGTTTCTCCCGGTCTGCTAATAAACGTTGTTTTTCTTTCAATTCCTCTTCTAATTCTTTAAGCACATCTTGTTTACGATGCAATTCGATACTTTTTGCATCCATTTCGGCTTGCATGCTTCCAGCGCTTTTCGAAATCGTAGCACGATCTTGTTCCATACGTTTTTCGTACGCATTATTTTGCTCTTCTAGTTTTCCGTATTTTGTTCGAAGATCACGTAATAAATCCCCTAAATTGGTAGTGTCTAACTTCAATTGTGTTGCTTCTTTCTGTAAAACAGATAAAGTAGCGTCTAACTCGTTCGATTTTGTTTCAAAATTGATGGCTTTATCTTTCAAGGCATTCAATTCTTCTTCACACAAACGTGCTTTATCTTTTACATCATTGTATTTTTTCATTGGAACACAGCCTACTAAAAGCAGACAAGCGGTAAAAAAGACGATACAGGTGTTTTTCATACTAGTTAGTTGTGGTTTACTTGACTAACAAATATCGTAATTAGAAGTATGCTTATCCTTGATCAAATTAATAGTTTTAAACACCAAATTTTTAGAAACTCGATTGTAAAGTCGCTAAAACAAAGGACAAGATAATTTATCGGTTGGTCTCGTTTCACACGAAGAGTAATGGAAAGACAATTCATGGGTCATCAATGCTACCGTATTTATTTTGGAACTTATGAAGTCAACCGAATACCCAAAAGCAAATTGATCTTTAAATCGTACTTGCAGCATTCCAATAAAAGACTCATTATTTCGAATACCTAGTCCAATTTTGAATGCATCTTTAAAATCTAAAAAGGTATTTAAATCAATAGATACGGGGGAATTTATTGTTTTTTTAACTAATAAATTAGGAACAATGGTATAAGAATCATTCACCAAATATCGAAATCCACTCGATAAATTATAATGCAAACGATAATAGGATTGTACTCCCATACCAGTCCATTTAGAAGCGGTTAGTTGATCTAAACTTAATCCTACAAAATAATTTTTCCCATCCCACCAGGTACCAAAACTAGCAATCGGAGAATAAAAAGTACTACTCTTTTGTGTCGCTGGATCCGCTTGGTAGGTCGTAATAGTTCGATTGGAAAAGGTCATCTGCTTTACGCCAAGATTTACACCAAAGGAAATGCGTGTAGTTTGTGTAAAATTAAAATGCACCGCGTAGGTAAATGACAAACCATTACTTGTAAACGGACCAATATCATCGCGCTCAAATTTAACCCCAAAACCTTGACGAGGACTAAACATTTGGGTACGTTTTGTCTTTATTGGTGTAGTAAACGTAATTAGGTTACTAATTGGCGCGCCGTCAAAACCGACCCATTGCAAACGACTCATGGTCTTTACCTTAGAACAATTCTGTATGCCAGCAATAGCAGGATTATACGCAACATGATTCCACATCCATTGGGAATATTGCGTTTCTTGCTGCGCTTGGACTAACAACACAGAAACCATAAAAACAATATTCGTCCAGAATCTTTTCATCGAATAACCGTTACTGTGCCCTGCATTGGAGCGTTATTAATTGTATCTCTTAAATGAATAATGTAAAAATAAACGCCTTCATCCACCACACTTCCATTGTAGGTGCCATCCCATGATTTTTTGTAGGAATATCCCGTAGTTTCAAATACAGGTTGACCCCATCGTGTATAAATTTTAACTTCACAATTTGGATAATCTTCTAAATATGGAACCAACCAAGTATCGTTTATGCCATCCCCATTCGGACTAAAACTGGTAACAGCATCCAAAGCACGCTGTAGCACTTTTACGCGAACTGCATCCATTAAAGTACATCCTTGATAATTGGCAATCAAAGAATAAGTAGTAGTAATTATTGGATGAACAAATGGTTGTAGAGAGGTACTATTCGCTATCGTTGGATTCCAAACATAATTATCTCCATTAGTAAGCCCTTGTAATTGAATGGTTTCTCCTTCATGAATCGTTGTATCTTTTCCGGCATCTACCACAAAATCAATCACTGAAAAAACCTTCGTTTTCGCAAAAACTTCAACGTTACATTTTGTAAAACAGGTATTTGAAACAGTTACCACATCCCCTTCTTTCAAACGATTTGTTTCAAAAAAGGAAGAATCTGTTTTTGCAACCAATGTATCATTAATATACCAGTGGTACGTTGAAGAATCTTTACAATTAAATAATTGACTACCGATTCGTATCGTTTCATTTTTACATAATTTTTGCTTTGAAGAAAAAACAGAAATGGTAGGGATTGGTCTAGATACACCTGTACCTAACATATGTAATCGTATTTGCGCCTCTGCAGGAATGGAAGCACCTGCAGTTACTCCTCCAGAAATTAACACATAATAAGTTGTATTTGCCGGTAAATTTACTGCTGAAATGCTCAAACTCGTTGTTCCATTAGAAACACAATTACCAACCAAGGTATAGGTAGTTGGATCACAAGGCAACACTGCTTTTACCATTGCCACGTTCAAAACGTTTGCTTGATTTGGATTGGTTTTATAAACGATATTATCTAACATTAATTGTACATCACCTCCTGAATCATTTGTCGTAAATGTCAGCCAAATTGTATTTTTAGCAGGAAAGCAGACCACTTTCGTAAAATCATCTTCGCAATTAATGCATTTAGTACTCGTGGCAGCATAATTTGTAACTAGAAGCGTATCATTGGGACATATATTTAATGCTGATGCACAATTATCATAGGTCTCTTGCGAAAATGCAAACGAAGACATCCAATAAAAAAGTATAAGCACTATGGTCCAATTACGCATACCAAATCGTTAGTTATGCTTCTATACGTAGTAATTGAAAAAATGTTGTGTTTAATAGCAGATAAATTAATATACAAGTATTTATACCTAGAATAGATTCCATTAATATTCGTAATATTGCGATTCTAAATTTTACAAAATGAAAAAAATTACGCTATCCATAGCCTTTCTATTACTCCTAGTAACAAATGTTTTTGGACAACAAAATGCATTTAATATTCAAAAGTTTGTGCTAGATAATGGCTTAACCGTTATTCTAAATCCTGATCCACATGCAGTTGGAGTATATGGTGCGGTAGCGATAAAAGCAGGGAGTAAAAATGATCCTGCAGATGCTACTGGGATGGCACACTATTTAGAACATTTATTATTTAAAGGTACTACAGAATTAGGTACAACGGATTATGCAAAAGAAAAACCTTTCTTAGACTCAATCGTTTACTATTACGATTTATTGGGGCATACGAAAGACGAAGCACAACGTAAAAACATCCAAAAATTAATCAATCGTCAGAGTGTTCAAGCTGCTAAATACGCAAATCCAACCGAATTTGATAAATTAATTAAAAGTATTGGAGGTACTGAATTAAATGCATTTACAGCAAATGATATGACCGTTTACCACAATGCATTTCCAGCAACGCAAATAGACAAATGGTTAGATTTATACGCACATCGTTTTCAAAATCCTGTTTTCCGTTCATTTCAATCTGAATTAGAAGTAGTTTATGAAGAAAAAAATAGAGGAATGGATAATCCATTCAGAAGTCTAATTGAAGATTTACATACCAAAGTATTTGCATCTCATCCATATGGAACTCAGTCTACCATTGGAACTGTTGAACATTTAAAAAACCCGTCTCTTACTAAAATGTATAAATATTTCAACGATTACTACGTTGCAAATAACATGGCCTTAGTGATTTCTGGAAATTTTGATGTCGCTATTACTACCGCAAGCATCAAAGAAAAATTCTCCAAACTGCGTTCTGGAGTTGTACCTACATTTCCAAATTACCCACAAAGTAAATTTGAGAAACCAGAGATTATGGAGGTGAAACGTACACCTATCAAATTTGGTGTATTAGCATATAAAACCTTTGGCTCACGTCATAAAGACCAAATTCCAATGGAAATTTGTTTACGTTTGTTAAACAATGCCTCCGAAACAGGAAGTTTAAATAAATTGCAACTCAATGGTAATCTGCTATTTTCTGCAGTTAGTAACTTAACCTATAACGACGATGGTGCTGCGGCTATAGTATTCGGACCGAAAATTATCGGACAAAGTTTTGAGGAGGCAGAAAAATTGATTTATGCTGAAATTGAAAAATTGAAAAAAGGAGAATTTTCAGATACGAACATTCGCATCATTCAACAAGAAATTGAACGGGAACGCAAAGAACAATTAGAAGATGAACACAGTAAATGTATGACATTGGTTACCTTATTTAGCGAAGGTTCATCTTGGGAAGAATACATCGCTCAAATTAATCAAATCAACCAAATTTCGAAAACAGATATTATACGCGTTGCGAATACATATTTAATTGATAATCATTTTACATTGCGTTCATCCATGGGATTCCCAGATAAAACTACTTTAGAAAAACCTGGATTTGAACCGGTAGTTGCTGACCAAAAAATTGAATCCGCTTTTTGTAAAAATTTCTTAGCAAACATGAAAGAATCCGGTGCACCAAAAATATTGGATTTCGAAAAAGACGCAAAATTGACGCAATTATTTGGAACAAGTAACTTTTACTTGACACCAAATCCTTACAACGACATTTTTACCTTAAAATTGGTTCGTTCAATTGGTAGTGATTCAATTGCCAACTTAGATGCTGCCGCGTATTTATTTAATAATTTTTATACGAAAGAATTATCAAGAGATAAATTAAAACAAGCTTTCGCAATGTATGGAATTTCCTATAGAGCATTCACTTCTGAAAATCGTTTTACTATCGAGTTTTCTGGTTTAGAAGGAAATTTAACTAAAGCTTTACCATTGATAAAAACGCTCGTTTATGAACCAATATTAGATGATCAAGCTGTAAAAACAATGTTGGATGGTGAAAAAGCAAATCGTGAAGCGGAAGTGAAAAGTCCAGATTTAATGGGTAAAATTTTATTAGACTATGCACGTTATGGAAAAGAATCCAAATACATTTCTCGTATTCCTTTAAAAGAATTAAATAAAATAACCGCAAAAGATATATTAGAAATCTACCATAAAACGGAGAATTACAAAACCAATTGGCATTTTGTGGGAAATACTCCTGAAGCAATTATCCAAAAAAATATTGAAAGTATTTTTCCAGGAGATAAAGGTGTTAAATCAATTTCATATAGTGATAAATCAACTTTGCCGATTATAAAAAACAAAGTGTACTTAGTAAACGATAAAAAGGCAGTACAAGGTCAAATTTATTTTTATATGAATACTCCAAATTTTTCCATTACTAATAAAGATTTAGCGTATGCATATGCATTTAACTCTTATTTTGCAGATGGGTTCTCCGGGATATTAATGCAAGAAATAAGAGAATATCGTTCGTTAGTTTATACTACAAGTGGCGCTTTTGAAAGTCCTTATAAAAAGAATGATCCAGGAAACTTTTCAAGTTATTTAGCTTGTCAAATGGATAAATCCAATGAAGCAATAGAAGTTATGGATAGCATAATCCAATTCATGCCAAAAAAACCAGAAAGAATTGAAATGGTAAAATCTGGTCTAATAAATTCCATATCATCTGAATATCCAAATTTCAGGTATATTTCAACTAACATTGAATATTATAGAGAATTAGGATTAACAAATTCTAGAAATTACGAACTTTACCCACTTTACAAATCTCTTACATTCGATAATATCGTTGATTTCTACAACACGAATCTAGTAAATCGTCCTCGTTTAATTACCGTTTATGGAAACCTTAAACTAGTAGACAAAAAGAAATTAGCAAAATTCGGTGAAATTGAAGTTGTAAAACCAAATCAAATTAGAATCGATTAATTATTGTTCTTCCTCCTTTGAGAGAGGATTTAGGTGGGTGACAACTTAATCACCTCCCTTAATCCCTCCTCAAGGAGGGAAATTTAAGTCTCATGCTCCTCCTCCTCAAACATCTTTACCTACAAAGAATACGATCGTTTTTCTGGAAAAAATCCATCGTCGCTTCAATTTTTCTTTCCTTAATTTCGTTATATTTTTTGGTTATTTTCGGATTTTTTGGCGTACTCGCTGATAAAATGATTTTTGATTTGTATCCAAACAACTCTATATTAGAAATGTTTACACGTTTCGTTTTTAGTTATTATTTGGTAGATTTTGTTTTGCGATTCAAGTTTCAAACCATCTCGTTACTAGATATTCAACATTACTTATCCCTCCCTTTTTCGAAAAAAAAACTTTTCCACTTTCCTTTGATTTCAAGCATCTTCAGTTTTTTCAATGTGCTTGCATTTTTACTTTTACTGCCTTTTTTCTTCGTTCATGTTATACAGGAATATTCAATAGTTGAAAGTATCGTATGGTTTTGCTACATCTATGGTGGAATAATGATGGTGAATTTTTTGAGTCTCGGTGTAAAATTCATTTTTAGCAAAAAAACTTTTCTAGCGATTCTTCTATTTACCGCAGTTCTTGTGCTTCTAACACTAGAAAATCGTGGCATCATAGCATTATCTAAAGGATATTTTTGGCTAATAAATACTGCCATGCATCATCCGTGGATGGTTATATTTCCTATCCTGCTTGTGTTTGTTTCTTACCGATTTACCTACCAATTACTGCTAAAAAATCGTTATGACGAAGCAATAAGTTCTAAGAAAACAACTTCGAGCAAATTAATCACTTTTCATTACCTTGAAAAATATGGAAACATTGGACATTTGATTATGCTAGAATTAAAATTTATGATTCGCAACAAAAAAACAAAATCCATGCTTTTTTCCGGAATATTTTTCTTGTTCTATGGAATGATTTTTTACACGAACGATTCTTACAATGTCAACTCCTATAAAAGCATTTTTGTAGGGGTATTTATGTGTTCTGGAATTATCATGAATTTAGGACAAATCACGCTTTCTGGATATAGCTCCCATTTTGATGGACTCATGACCTTAGCATTACCAATAAAAACATTGTTTCGTGTAAAATACATTATCTATGCATTTGCAATGATATTATCCTATCTATTAACAATCCCATACTATTTTCTAGATGCAAGAATTCCTTTAATCAATCTCGCATTGCTTGTTTATGGATTAGGAACTTTCCCCTACCTCTATTTTTATGTAGCGAATTTTAAGTACCAACCTTTCGATATCTCCCAAAATAAAAAATTTGATATACAAGGATTTAACTTCCGGAATTTTATCCCGTTAATTCCAGTACTGCTAATACCTTTTTGTATACACGGTATTTGCTATTTACTTGGGAATGTACTATTGACCTACTACATTCTCCTAGGACTTGGAATCCTTGGTATTGCAACTAATTCATACTGGTTAGGAGTTATCGAACGAAAATTTCACGAACAAAAACACAAACTGGCAGAAGGGTTTAGAAGCTGAGAATAAATGATAAATATTTTGTATTTTTGATTATGCCCACAATAGTTTATATTTTCGGTTGGAGATTGTTTTTTTATTCAAATGAAGGAAATGAACCTATTCATATTCACGCTGAAAAAGCAGATATGGAATGTAAATTTTGGATTCTTGAAGAATCAGTAGAATTGAAGGAAGCGTACGCATATAATTTGAATCAAAAAGATCGCAAAGAAATTAAAAAAATAATCTATCAACACTTTGATTTAATCGTAGATAGTTGGTATAAATATTTTGAAAAATGAATAATTCTGTAAAAGAGCATATCGTCTTAGACATCACTTTTAACAATCATTTTATGGTTATTAAAACGGATAATGACATTGTAAATATTGACTTGAATCAAGTTTCAAAAAAATTATTAAATGCCACAGATATTGAACGTGCTTTGTATAAAGTATCCCCTTCTGGTTATGGTATACATTGGCCACTAATTGATGAAGACATTTCTTTACATGCCCTTTTAAAATAATTTCATGATCAACATTCAAGACATCCAAAAACAATACAATAAAATTACCGTGCTAGATGTACCTTCATTGACCATAAATCAAGGAGAAAGTATCGGTTTAGTTGGAAATAATGGCGCAGGAAAATCGACCTTGCTAAGTTTAATTTTAGACATCATTCAAGCAAATGCTGGAACGGTATATTCCAAAAATGTACCTGTCAATGAAACGGAAGCATGGAAGTTTTATACCGGCTCGTTTCTAAATGAAAGTTTTTTAATTCCCTACTTGACTCCCTATGAATACCTGTCGTTTGTAGCATCACTGCACAAAATTTCAAACGAACAACGCGATGCATTTTTTGCTGAGCATACTGCATTTTTTTCGATTGAAGCAAAAGCAAAAACCTTGATCCGTGAATTGTCCGCAGGAAATAGAAACAAAATTGGAATTTTAGGTGCGTTATTGCCTAACCCTGAACTTCTCATCCTAGATGAACCATTTTCATTTTTAGATCCAACTTCTCAATCATGGTTGAAAAACACACTCAAAAAACGACACCAAAAAGGTATGACTATGCTGATTTCCAGTCACGATTTAGCACACATCACGGAAATAAGTGACCGCATGATTTTATTAGAAAAAGGAAAGGTGATTGAAGACAAACCAAAAACAGAGGAAACCCTTTCAGAACTAGAAACCTATTTCACCGTTAGGGTTAATCGCGATTAACCCGTGATTTTTCTGTTGGGGTTACTCGCGAGTAACCCCAACAGAAAAATCACACCAATTCCTTCAAATACAACTGAATCGTATTCTCCAATCCGAAATACAAGGCATCCGAGATCAAGGCATGTCCAATAGACACCTCCGCTAAAAAGGGAATGTGTTTTTTGAAATATGCCAAGTTTTCTAGGCTCAAATCATGACCTGCATTCACTTCCATGCCTAAATCCCTAGCCAATTCAGCAGCTTTAACATAAGGAGCGATTGCTTCTTCTTTATTAATTGGAAAATGTTCTGCGTAAGGACCTGTATACAATTCGATGCGATCAACCCCCGTTTTTGCAGCGTATTCTATGTTTTTCAATTCTGTATCCACAAAAATTGAAGTTCGAACACCATGACTTTTGATTTCAGTAATAATGTTGCGTAACTCCTCCAAGTGTTTTTCGGTGTCCCAACCTGCGTTAGAAGTCAATACATGCGGTGGATCAGGAACCAACGTTGCTTGAGCAGGTTTGATTTCTGCAACCATTTCCATAAAACGCTGATCTGGATATCCTTCAATGTTTAGTTCTGTTTTTACAACTTTTGCTAAATCATACGTATCCTTCGTAGTAATATGACGCTCATCTGGTCGTGGATGTATCGTGATTCCATGCGCACCAAAACGTTCACAGTCAATCGCCGATAATTCAACATTAGGAGTATTACCACCACGCGCATTACGTATTGTAGCGATTTTATTGATGTTAACGCTTAGTTTTGTTTGCATGTCAAAAAATTTTTACAAAGATAGAATTAAAACAAACCACAAATACGTTCCCCCTTGCCTAAGTGAAACGTTTGAATCCCTACTTTTTGTGCTCCCAAAATATGCTGTTCTGTATCATCAATAAACAAGGTTCTTACCGGATCTAATCCTTGTTCCTTCAAGACAAATTCAAAAATTTCAGCATCTGGTTTGCGCATACCAATATCACTAGAAAAATAAACCTTCTCAAAATAAGGATGTAACGTTTTTTCTTTAGAAACTTGTTGCAAATGATGGTGCACTTTTTGAATGTGAATTTCATTTGTATTACTCAACAAAAACGTACGTTTCTCGGTCTGCAAACGCTTTAATAATTCTAAATTCTCCACCGGAAAATCTAAAATCATCGCATTCCAAGCCTCCACCACCTGATTTGCTTGGGTTCCTGTAGGCAAATAATCCAACACCTTATTGATAAAATATTGCACCGAACACTCCCCTTTTTCAAATGCATCAAATAAACCACTCTGTGCTGCTTGTGAATAAAGATCATTAAAATTGGTCAACCCCAAAGCTTCAAAAGCTTTCGTTGTTCGTTCATACTCTAAATTGATTACTACACCGCCTAAATCAAAAATAATCGTGTCAAAATCTGCTAATTTCATTCTATTCTAATTTTTATCAAACCCTATTAAGAATCAAAAAATGAACATCGTGAACGCAATGTTCTCCCATTCCTCCTTCAATAAAAGGGTTCTAAACTTCTCAAGTTCTTAATGATTAAAAACAATAAATGTACGCATTCTTCCCCTACTCAATACACACACTATTCCCGAAATTTCTCCATTTTTTGTTGTTAAAATTTGTTTAAGGTTCCAACTTCGTTTTTTCTTACATTAAATTTTCCTAACTTCGCGACAATGAGTGAATCTGCAGAAAAATACAGCCGCAAAGGACTACGTACCAGTTACGTTTCTACTGTTATCGGTATTTCCTTGGTGCTATTTATGATTGGTTTAGTGTTAGGTGGGATGTTAGGACTAAAATCCATCCAAACACAAGCGAAAGAAAACCTTCAAGGGGATTTGTTTTTTAAACAGGAACAAACAAATGCCGATATAAAACAAATTGAACTTGAAATAAATACGTGGCCGGAATTTAAAGAAGTAACTTTTATTTCGCCAGATCGTGCAATGAGCGAATTCAGTGGATCTACCAATAACACAAAAGAAATACTTTCCATTTTTGAGAAATCAAATCCGCTGCCTCCAACAATAAGTTACCGACCTAAAGAGAAATATGCAAATAAAAAAGGCATGTTATTCATCAAACATAAATTATTAAGAGCATATAAAAAGCAAATCGACGAGGTGAATTACGACGAAGCAAGCGTGGAACAAGTAAACCTTGGTTTCAGACAATTCGTTTTCCTATTCTTGATTGTTGCTGCTTTATTAATTGTTGTCGCTGTAGCAATGATAAATAATACCATCCGTTTAGCATTATACTCCAAACGTTTTACAATCAAAACCATGCAGTTAGTAGGTGCAACTTCTGGATTTATTCGTAAACCTTTTTTAACTCAAGCGATATTACAAGGTATTGTTTCTGCATTAATTGGTATGGCTTTGTTGGTATCCTTGTTTTACACTATTAACAATTTAGTAGATTCCGTTGAGATCGCATTTAACCTACAAACACTTTTAGTTCTATTCATTTCTATCATATCGATTGGAATTATTATTACACTCGTTTCTACTTGGTTTGCATTAAACAAGTATTTACGCATGAAATTAGATGACTTATATTAATTAAACTAGATACCCATGGACAAAGCAAATCACCGATTCGCATTTCAAGATTTAAACTATAAATTACTAATTATTGGATTGGTAATCAACATTATTGGATTTATTTTAATGATTGGTGGTGGTTCTGCGGATCCAACAAAATTTGATGCTGAAGCACTATTTTCACCGGTTCGTTTGACCGTTTCTCCAATATTAATTATTGCGGGTTACATCATTATGATTTATGCAATCATGAAAAAACCAAAGAAAACAGACAGTAACGAAACTCCAGCAAACTAAAAATGGATTTTCTTCAAGCAATTGTCCTTGCAATTATCGAGGGACTAACCGAATTCCTTCCTGTTTCTTCTACAGCACACATGATTTTCACTAGTACCGTTTTTGGTATTGAAAAAGATGTATTTGTAAAAATGTTCCAAGTTTCCATTCAATTTGGAGCAATACTTGCAGTTGTAGTTCTTTATTGGAAAAAATTCTTTGACTTTACCAACTTCAAGTTCTACGTGAAAATTGGATTAGCTGTAATTCCAGCATTGGTATTAGGTAAATTATTTGATGATAAAATTGAAGCAGTATTAGAAAAACCGCTTCCTATTGCAATTACATTAATTGTTGGAGGAATCATCTTGTTGTTCATTCATCGTTTATTTAAAAATACACGTATCGACGAAGAACAAAACGTAAGTAATAAAAGTGCTATTACGATCGGTTTTTGGCAATGTTTAGCGATGATGCCTGGTACAAGTCGCTCTGCCGCTTCGATTATTGGTGGTATGCAACAAGGTTTGACTATGCGAATGGCTGCTGAATTCAGCTTCTTTTTAGCAGTCCCTACCATGTTAGCAGTAACTAGTTATTCTATTTTCTTGAAAGATTGGGATGTCCCAGTAGCTGTTGGACAAATCGTGGAAATGAAAGGCTACGAAATGTTGTTACAGAAAAATTATTTAATCTTGTTCATTATTGGAAATATCGTTGCTTTTGCGGTTGCGGTTCTTGCCATCAAATTCTTCATCGGAATCTTAAAGAAATATGGATTCAAAATGTGGGGATGGTACCGCATCGTGCTTGGTATCGCATTTATTATTTTTGAAGTATTTTTCAATAAATAGCAACTGCATTTTCAAATTCACTCATTTTCAAATTTTCAAATTAATGCAATACGATTTCCAAGCTGGAGAAACTTTATTGGTAGATAAACCAATTAACTGGACCTCTTTTGATGTTGTCAACAAATTACGTTGGAACCTTAAACAAAAACTTGGAATCAAAAAATTTAAAGTGGGGCATGCTGGAACTTTAGATCCGTTAGCAACCGGACTTTTAATTATTTGCACCGGAAAAAACACCAAGAAGATTGATCAATTTGTGATGGAGGATAAAACCTATACGGGTACTATTTTGGTTGGTAAAACAACTCCATCATACGATTTAGAAACGGAATTTAACCAA
The DNA here is from genome assembly GCA_947446925.1 of Flavobacteriia bacterium. Lineage (GTDB taxonomy): Bacteria > Bacteroidota > Bacteroidia > Flavobacteriales_D > Crocinitomicaceae > CANHVK01. The sequence continues at coordinate 351,576 of CANFHU010000001.1, read as the reverse complement.
GAATTTCCAATCAATCATATTACGCCAGAATTAATCGAAGAAGTACGTCTTTCTTTTTTAGGCGAACAAGACCAAGTACCTCCCATATTTTCTGCTAAACAAATAGATGGAAAACGTGCTTACGACCTAGCAAGAGCTGGTAAAGAAGTAATACTTAAAGCCAATAAGATTTCCATTTCTTCCTTCGACATCGATGCCACTCGTTTTCCGGAAATAGACTTCAAAATCACGTGTAGTAAGGGAACCTATATTCGTTCCATTGCGAATGACTTTGGAGAAAAACTGAAATCAGGAGCAGCATTAATCGCTTTGCGAAGAACTGCCTCCGGAAGTTTTTTAATCGAAAATTCCAAATCCGTAGACGACTGGATCACCACCATTCATAACACATAATCCATACTTTTGAAAAAGATTTGTTTAATAGAAGATGAAGAAAGCCTATCGGATTTAATCAAAATGAATCTGGAATTAGAAGGCTATTCCGTCGATACGATTGTGCACGGTACAGAAGCGTTCTTACGTGCTTTTGAAATGGATAGTTTTGATTTAGTGATTTTAGATGTCATGCTTCCTGAAGTTAGTGGACTCACCATCTGCAAAGAAATTCGTAAATATAGCCGTGTACCTATTCTATTTTTATCTGCCAAAGGTACCACGCAAGACCGCATTGCAGGATTAAAATTAGGGGCAAATGATTACCTCCCTAAACCTTTTGATTTAGAAGAATTATTGCTTCGTATTCAAATATTGGTAGAAGGAATCGAAGAGGTAACCTCTGTTATCGATAAAATCAGTATTGGAGACTTTTCCGTGGATTTTACCAGTTATTTAGTTAGCAATATACATACTAGTGAAAAACACGATTTAAGCAAACGAGAAATCGATCTATTGAAACTATTTAATTCCAAACAAGGACTAGTCATTTCCAGAGATGAAATTCTCGACACCCTTTGGGGAAATGATCAGTTTCCAACATCTAGAACAATTGATAACTATATCCTTAACTTTCGTAAAATCTTTGAAACAGATCCTAAAACACCAAAATACTTTCACAGTATAAGAGGGGTTGGTTACAAATTTGTAAAGGAATAAAAAAAGGCCACTCTTTCGAGCGGCCTCCTATATGCTAGAAATTTCTTTCGATTACATTTTAGATAAATCTGGCATGTCGCGTGCGAAAGCAGGTATACCTGTAACGTCCATACCTGTAATTAACAAGTGAATATCATGTGTACCTTCATACGTTACAACCGACTCTAAATTCGCCATGTGACGCATCATAGAGTATTCAGAAGTAATACCCATACCACCGTGAATTTGTCTTGCCTCACGAGCGATGTTGATCGCGATTTCACAGTTGTTACGTTTTGCCATGGAAATTTGTGCAGAAGTTGCTCTACCTTCGTTTCTCAATTGACCTAAACGGAACGTTAATAATTGTGCTTTTGTGATTTCAGTAATCATTTCCGCCAATTTCTTTTGTTGTAATTGGAAAGAACCAATTGGAACACCAAATTGTGTTCTCTCTTTACAATATCTCAAAGCTTGGTCATAACAATCCATAGCAGCACCTAAAGCACCCCATGCAATCCCAAAACGTGCAGAATCTAAACATCCAAGTGGAGCACCTAATCCTGTTTTGTTTGGTAAAATATTTGCTTTTGGAACTTTTACGTCAACGAAAATCAACTCTCCAGTAGCGGAAGCACGTAAAGAAAGTTTACCATGCATTTCAGGAGTTGAGAAACCTTCCATTCCACGCTCTACGATCAAACCATGAATTCTTCCAGTCTCATCTTTCGCCCAAACAACTGCGATATCCGCAAAAGGTGCATTTGAAATCCACATTTTAGCACCATTCAAAATCACGTGATCACCAGCATCTTTGAAGTTCGTAATCATTCCACCAGGATTTGATCCGTGATCTGGTTCAGTCAAACCAAAACATCCCATCATTTCTCCAGTAGCTAATTTTGGAAGGTATTTCATGCGTTGTTCTTCGTTACCATATTTCCAAATTGGATACATAACTAACGAACTTTGAACAGATGCAGTCGAACGAAGTCCTGAATCACATCTTTCCAATTCTTGCATAATCAAACCATACGAAATCTGATCCAAACCTGGACCACCATACGTTTCTGGAATATATGGACCAAAAGCACCAATTTCACCTAATCCACGTAATAAATGCATAGGAAAAGTAGCATTTTCATAATGCTCATCAATGATTGGAGAAACTTCTTTTTTCACCCAAGCACGCGCAGCGTCACGAACTAACAATTGTTCTTCCGTGTACAAATCATCCAAATTAAAATAATCTGGGTGCGAATATAAATCTGTCTTCATAAGTTATGTAAAATGATTCTACGAACAAAATTACTATTATAATAGAATATAAACTAATAAAGATGGAGTCGATTCTACAGATTTTTAAAAGAAAATAGTTGCGAAACTTGCTAAACAGTAAAGCAAATAATATATGCACCTAAATATGTAGGATTTAAGTTATACGAAATGAATAAAAAACCTTTTTTTTAGAAACTCCTAAAAACAAAACACTAATTTTGCCAACGGATAAAAGTTGGATAAAATTGATCACACTCGCAGTTGGAATTATTAATAACACACACGAGATAGTAGTACCAAAACTACTTTCTCCGAAAGTGAATTCCATGTATGGTACCATTACCCTATTCCTTTCAATTGGGATTTTACTCATCACATTTGCACGAATGAGTTCGAGTTATTTCTTGGTTGCAATCGGTAGAAGTATCTATAAAAATCGCTCTATAGAAAAAATTTCACAAGAAGAGATGCCATTAACAGCACTTTCCTCTTTCTGTCTAATTGTAAACTTTTTAATTTGCGCAAGTTGTCTACTGTACCTTACTGTTGATTTCTTTCATCAAACAATAAGTATAAGCACTTTATTAGCAATTATTTATACACCGATGTTATTCTTGTTTGGACCATATATATTTTTAAGTTTGGTGGAATACATCACCGGTGAAATAGGCATTACAAAAGGAATTAAATTAACTAATTGGGCAATCTGCAAATTTTTAGGAGTACTATTCTCTCTCTTGGTATTACTATGGATTTTTAACGATAAAAACGCCGGATCATTTACCTATGTTTTATTGATAATACTCTGTATATGCTACATTTATAGAATAATTAGAGGAATTATCTTTGCTTTTTCAAAGGGCATATCGTGGTATTATATTATTTTGTACTTTTGTATGTTTGAAATTATACCTATGTATCCTATTTGGATGCTAGTAGAAGGTAAATTATAAAATAGATTAACTTAATAATTAGCATTTTGAGCATCAAAACAATTTTGGTTTCTCAACCTAAACCTGAAGGAGATAAGTCTCCTTATTTTGATTTAGCTGATAAATACAAGCTAAAGATAGATTTTCGTCCATTTATCAAAGTGGAAGGGGTGAGTGCACAAGAATTTCGTTCACAAAGAATTGATTTTAATGAATATACGGCGGTTATTATGACCTCTAAAAATGCCATTGATCACTTCTTCCGAATTGCCCAGGAAACACGATATACGGTTCCAGATTCTTTAAAATATTTCTGTATATCCGAGGCTGTTGCGTTATACCTTCAAAAATATGTTACCTACCGAAAACGTAAAATTTTCTTTGGAAAACAATCTATTGAAGATTTAATGGATAGTATGAAAAAACATAAGGGTGAAAAATATTTATTGCCTTGTACAGATATACTACGTGATAAAATTCCGGAAACATTAGAAACACATAATATCAATTTCACGAAAGCGATGCTTTACAGAACAGTAGCTTCCGACTTGAGTGATTTGGGAGATGTATATTATGATATGTTGGTTTTCTTTAGTCCAGGTGGAATTGAATCGTTATTTAAAAACTTCCCGGACTTCAAACAAAACAATACGTTAATAGCTGCTTTTGGTCCTACAACCGCAAATGCAGTTATTAAAAATAACCTTCGCTTAGATGTACATGCCCCGCAGCCCAACGCTCCAAGCATGACTGCAGCAATTGAAAATTTTGTCAAAGAATCCCTAAAGAAAAAATAATTAATTAGTAAAAAGTGCTCTTCGAAGCACTTTTTTTTGGATAAAATATACGCGATATGGCTAAAAAAGGACCAACACAACAATCAAAGTTTTCTGCTCCGGAAAAGGCGCGCAAGTTCACACGCCTATTTTGGATTCTTGGAACTTTTCCTATCACTCTTATTATTTCATTATTAATTTTTCAATCATTTACTGATCTTCCTTCGATCGAAGATTTAAAAGACCCTCAACTTTCCGCTTCTGTCGTATATTCCAATGATGGACAAACAGAACTTGGTCGTTATTGGAAAGTAAATCGTGTAGTAGCACATTACGACTCTATTTCGCCATTTATTACAGATGCATTAATTTCAACGGAAGATGAACGTTTTTTCGATCACTCAGGAATTGATTTTAAAGCCTTAGCGCGAGCTATTGCAAACGCAGGAAGTGCAGGAGGAGCATCTACTATTACACAACAATTAGCAAAACAACTATTTACCCTAAAACAAAGGGAAGATCGTGCAAATGGCGAGGAAGAATCAAAACCTTGGTTTGGAAGTATAGGTAGAAAGGTTAACCGTTTAGTAGAAAAAGTACGGGAAAATATTATTTCAACACGTATTGAAGAAACTTTTACGAAAGAGGAAATAATCACCATGTATCTGAATCAATTTGACTTCTTATACAATGCTGTAGGTATTGCAAATGCTTGTAAAATCTATTACAACAAAACTCCACAGACAGTTACAAAACAAGAAGCTGCTATGTTAGTGGGGATGTGTAAAAACCCAACTCTATTTAATCCGCATACATTTTCGCAAAAAAATTACCGTGGAATAATAGCCAACAACAAGGGTATCGCTCCAAACGCAGTTCTAGCAAGCGAAGTAGCAGCAGCACGTGAAAAAGATAGTATTCGCGCTTGGGAAAGAAGAAATCAAGTATTATTTCAATGGTTGAAAAACAGCAACAAAGGAAACGATGGACTACGTGTAAAATTAACACAAACAGAATATGATCAATTAAAAACGAAACCTATTCTCTCTAATTTCCAACAATTAAACTTCAAAAAAGGACGCGCAACTTATTTCCGCGAAGCTGTTCGTAAAGAAGTCGTAGACTTATTAGCAGAAAAAGATGAAAATGGAGATTACGTTATTTACAAACGTAATCTAGAAGATCCAGAAGACAAAAGTCGTCCATACAATATCTATGAAGATGGTTTACGAATTTATACAACCGTGGATTACCGTATGCAAGTGTACGCAGAAGAAGCCGTAAAAAGACATTTAAGTCAAACGCTTCAACCTCAATTTGATCAAAATAACCGTGGATTAAGAAATTATCCTTTCTCGAACGATATAAAAGAGGAAGAATATAAAAGCATTATGAATACGGCTATCAAGCGTTCTGATAGATACTATAACATGTCAAATGCTGGGTTTACAGAAGAACAAATCCTAGAAAAATTTAATGAAAAAATTCCAATCAAAGTATTTACTTGGGATGGTGAAGAAGAACGGTTAATGTCACCTATCGACTCTATAAAATACTATAAAGGCATGCTGCAAGCTGGTTTATTATCCATTGAACCAGAAACAGGATTCGTGAAAGCATGGGTGGGAGGTACAGATATTGACCACTTTGCATATGACCACGTTAGACAAGGTACTCGTCAAGTTGGTTCTACCATGAAACCATTTGTATATGCCACTGCGATGTCTATGGGAGTAATCAAACCGTGTACAAAAGTAGAAAACGTAAGACATTGTATTAAACTTTACCATGATGACGGAACTTACTTCAAAACTTGGTGTCCAGGAGGAAGTGGTGGCGAAGGCGGAACTGTTTCCATCAAAAAAGGATTGGCTAACTCTTTAAACAATATTGCTGCATGGACAATTAACCACATGGGTAATAATGGACCTAAAATATTAGGAAATGTTCTAGAGTTGATGGATATTAAATTGGCTAAAAGAGACTTAACTCCTTCCATGGCATTAGGATCTGTAGACATGTCGTTGTATCAATTAGTTGCTGCACAAGCAATGTTTGTTAACCATGGATTATTCAACAAACCTACCACGATACTTCGTATTGAAGATCGTTATGGAAATGAGATTTACACCAACAAATTTGTGACACGTGAAGTATTCAATGAAACTTACGCCTATTCGATCATCGATATGATGAAAGAAGTGTGTCGATCCGGAACTGCTTCTAGTATTCGAAGCGGACAAGCATGGGCTAACATTTCATATCCAACAGCTGGAAAAACGGGGACAACACAAAGTAATTCAGATGGTTGGTTTATTGGCTTAACTCCAGATTTGGCAACAGGTGTATGGGTTGGAGCAGAAGATCGTGGCGTTCGATTTAGATCCACCAATCAAGGACAAGGTGCTCGAACCGCATTACCTATTTATGGGTATTTCATGAATAAAGTCTACAAAGATCCTAAACTAAAAGTATCTAAAGATGATTTTGAAAAGCCAGATGATTTTGATGAATCTAAAGTAGATTGTAATGAAAATTACAGCATGGTCACTCGGGAAGAAGAAGGAGATGGAAGTGACGAAGAATCAACAGATGGAGAAGCTACTGAAGAAGTGGATCCAGAATTAGCATTACCATAAGAAATTTATATAAATCAATAGTATGAATAAAGTAGTTAGTAACGTTTCAGAAGCCCTAAAAGGAATCGAAGACAACATGACCTTAATGGTTGGTGGTTTCGGTTTATGTGGTATTCCTGAAAATTCAATCGCCGAATTAGTAAAATTAGGTGTTAAAAATCTTACGTGTATCTCCAATAATGCAGGTGTAGATAATTTTGGTCTTGGATTGTTATTACAACAAAAACAAGTGAAAAAAATGATCAGTTCCTACGTTGGTGAAAACGATGAATTTGAACGTCAAATGCTTTCTGGAGAATTAGAAGTAGATTTAATTCCTCAAGGTTCTTTAGCGGAAAGATGTCGTGCGGGTGGTGCAGGTATTCCAGCATTCTTCACACCAGCAGGGTATGGAACAGAAGTTGCTGAAGGAAAAGAAGTACGTGTTTTTAATGGAAAACCACACATTTTAGAATCTGCATTAACTGCTGATTTTGCAATTGTGAAAGCATGGAAAGGCGATACAGAAGGTAACTTAGTGTTCAAAGCAACTGCACGAAATTTCAATCCTATGATGGCGATGGCTGGTAAAATCACCATTGCTGAAGTAGAGGAATTAGTTCCAGCTGGAGAACTAGATCCAAATCAAATTCATACTCCAGGAATTTTTGTGCAACGCATTTTCCAAGGAGAGAAATTTGAGAAACGCATTGAACAGAGAACGGTTAGATCAAAATAAATTTGAAAATGTACTGATTTGAAAATTTGAAAATGAGGAACGATCGAGATAATATTATTGTTAATTTAAGTTTTAAGTTCGCGCTTAATATTGTCGTTTTTTGTGAAACATTAGAAGAACAAAAAAAGTATACAATCGCTCGTCAATTAATCAAATCAGGTACATCCATTGGAGCTAATATTCGCGAAGCTCAAAATGCAGAATCAAAGAATGATTTCATTCACAAATTTAAGATTGCAGCGAAAGAAGTCGATGAAACGTATTATTGGTTAGAAATTTGTAAAGAAATTAAAACATATCCATTTGATCAATCCTTAATTGACGAATTAGATAGTATTTCTCGAATTATCAATAAAATAATTTCCTCATCCAAAATTTCGAAAACGCTTCCATCTTCAAATTAACTAATTTTCAAATCTTCAAATTAGAAAAAAATGGCTTTAGATAAAGTAGGTATAGCAAAACGTATCGCACAGGAATTAAAAGACGGATGGTACGTGAATTTAGGGATCGGAATCCCAACGTTAGTAGCAAATTATATTCCTGAAGGAATAGAAGTGGAATTCCAATCCGAAAATGGAATCTTAGGGATGGGTCCATTTCCATTCGAAGGAGAAGAAGATGCTGATTTAATCAATGCTGGGAAACAAACAATTACCGCAACAAAAGGAGCAGTGTTTTTTGACTCTGCAATGTCGTTTGCAATGATTAGAGGTCAACACGTACAACTTACAGTGCTTGGCGCTATGGAAGTGTCTCAAAACGGAGATATTGCCAATTGGAAAATTCCAGGTAAAATGGTAAAAGGTATGGGTGGAGCAATGGATTTAGTTGCTTCTGCAGATAATATCATTGTGGCAATGATGCATTCCAACAAAGCAGGTGAATCTAAAATTCTAAAAGAATGTACATTACCTTTAACTGGTGTTGGTTGTGTTAAAAAAGTAGTTACTGAATTAGCAGTAATGGAGATCAAAGACGGTAAATTCCATTTAATTGAACGTGCACCAGGAGTTAGTGTGGAAGAAATTATTTCTAAAACAGAAGGAGATTTAGTAGTTCCAGATAATGTTCCAGAAATGGTATTGTAATAAAAGAAAAAATAAATGTTAAAACGGGTAATTGGTTCTGCTAATTATCCGTTTTTTAGTTTAATTCAAGAAATATTATAACTTATTAATTAAGTTAATTAAAAGATTTAATGAAACAACTTCCACATTCTTTTTTAAAAAATATCCCTCCGTTTCTGGTACTACAATATAACCTTTATCTAAACCTAAATCTTGAAGACTAATTTCGTTTCCGACACTAAATTTTGGATTTGAACTTAATTTAATTTCAACACCTAAAATAGGACGTAAATTTTTACAGACAACCAAATCTAATTCAGCACCTTGTTGTGTTCGGTAATAATTTAACGAATAATCTTCTGGCAATACAGCTGCGACTTGCTCTATCACATATCCTTCCCAAGAATTCCCTATAATAGGATGACCAAATAGATACTCATTATCGTCAATATCAAGTAAACTATGTAGCAATCCAGTATCACGTATGTAAATCTTAGGTGACTTAACTAAACGTTTACTCGTATTAAAATAATAGGGCTCAAGTAAACGAATAATATACGCATGCTCCAAAAAATCAACTTGCTTTTTTATCGTAGGACTACTTAATCCTAACGATTTTGACAAAGTATTATAATTTAATTGTTGACCATGAATATGACTAATCATTCGAAATAAACGATGAATGTCTGACGTTTTACTTGATAAACCTAACATCGGTAAATCTCGCTCTATATAGGTTTGTATAAATGATCTTCTCCAACGTTTACTTTTCGTTGGTGACTCTGTTAATAATGCTTCAGGATAGCCACCATACAACCAATGTTTTTGATAGGTAACAATTTCATTAATCTCTTTAAAATGAAAAGGTGTTAATTCTTTGTAGTAAATTCTTCCTGCTAATGATTCTGAACTATCTCTAATCAATTCAGGCGATGCAGAACCCAACAAAATAAAACGACCTGGCTCTCTATGTTGATCAACAACTGTGCGAATAATCGGAAACAATTCTTTGTTGATTTGTACCTCATCTATGATGATACATTTTGTTTGATTATTTTCAAAAAACAATAAAGGATCTGTTAATTTTGAGGCATCTCTAGGATTCTCTAAGTCTAAAAAAATCGTTTCCTTTTTGATTTGTTTAGACAACAATTTTGCCAACGTAGTTTTACCAACTTGTCTTGGACCAACAATCCCTACTACTGGAAATTCTTCTATAATCTCTAGTAAGTCTTTGAATATATATCTTTCAACCATTGTTCAAAGATAAAAAAACCCATGAAAAAGTAAAGTTAATTTTTACTTTTTCATGGGTTTTTAATTGTTAAAGATATAAAAACGGGTAATTGGTTCGTTAATTATCCGTTTTTTATTTGAAGCCAATACGACCCTCCATGTCGTTCCACATCTTTGAGATTAGGATGATTCCAAATTGGCAGTAAAATCTCACTCAATTCCTTATCCTCACTGATAAAATAATTCGGTAATAAGGTAGAGTATCGCGTTGGATTTGCCAATACAAAAGCAGCTAGGGTATATTGTTCCGAATAAAAACGATCGCACATAAACTGAGGGTAATCGTACGGCAAATAGATATCGTGAATGTGCACAATTACTCCTGGATGCAAACGCGGTAATATTTCCAAAAAGAAAACCGTTGCGTCGGAATTGGGAAGTACGCGGTGTGAATTATCAATAAACAATATATCATTTTCTTTCAAGGAAAGTAAAAAGTCAATATCGATATTTTCAAAAGGTTTACGAATCACCTCATCCGAAATCGCGTCAATTTCAGCACGTGGATGTGGATCGATGGATATAATTTTTGTTTGTAATCCTTGTTCGTTGATAGCTTTTCGCGCAACTTTCGTCGAATTACCAGAACCCACTTCTACGTATCGTTCCGGATTGTACTTTGCTAGTAAGGTATAAATTCCTATAATATCTAATCCAGGTAAAAACTGGTTATTATACGCTGGTTGAATTGGGTTTTTTTCGTCAATTTGTTTATTGATTCCTTGAAAAACGGAGGTATACTTAAGTGCGTCGTTTAAGAGCTCATGATACACACTTCTGTTTTCATTGATAATGTTGTATAATTGACCGTGTGGTGGTTTTCCATGACCATGTCGAGGAGCAAAATCAACAGGATACTAAATGTACAATTTTTGCCACTTCGGAGAAAGGAATTTATAGAGTTTCTTTAAATTTTCAATCATAAAGAGACTTATTTCTTTAAGAAAACCATACGTAAAATTCCGACTATCTTTTTACGGAAAAGGAAGATTAGCAAAGCATAAGGAATAAGCATTAAATACAAAATTCCTGTGTTGATGTTTGAACCAAAAGAAGATTCATCTGCTTCTGAAGAAGCTTGTTCAGCTACTACTTTACACTGAGCACATCCTTGTGCAAACACTTCTTGGTTTACAAATAGTAAAACCAACAAACATAAAAAAATCAATTTCTTCATAGGCGAGAAATTAAATCAATCCAAATTGTTGAAAATGATGGGTAAGATGCTTTGCATGTAAACGTTTCCATTGCGCATAATTCAAAGGACCATAGTATGGGTGAATATGCGTCAAATCAGGATTGTTTTCATATAATTCTTCGAATGTTAAGAAAACATCGATGTACTCGTCAATTGCCAACTCAATTTCTTCGTGGCGTAAAGGCATATCCGCTGTTGCAAAAGGAACTTGTATCTCTTTTGCCATTGGTTTGTCTGATTCTAAAAAACGCAACATGGAAGGCAATTTTTCTTCATCAATTAATACTGCTTGTGGGTTTTCGCCTATCGCTATTCGAATAACATCTACCAAATGCTCCACCATACGTTGGGAAGACATAGATCCCCAAAGTGCTGGTGTTGTTGCTGTTAATTTATCAAAGATGGGTAAAACTACCTCTAATTCCGTATCTACAAACATTACGCAAGACTTTTTCCTGCTAAGATATTAAGACTTTTTGGGATAACTTGAATATTTAATTCTTTTCTTACTTCAAAAGGTTCACCATCGTAATGGGCCATTTTTTGATTTAGAGTAATACGTGCTTTTTCCAAAGAAATTGTTTCGGTAAACTTAGACTTATAACTCGTTTTTTTGAAGAAATGATAAGCAATGGAAGGCGCTTTCCAAAAAGAAAATGGCTTTAATAAACATAGTTCTAACTTACCATCACTCACACTCGAAGTAGGTGAAATACAAAAACCATTTCCAAATTCCGAAGCATTAGCCAAGGTACATAACACAACCGGCAATTCACGTTTAAAATGTGGTAATTCAATCGTGATAGTAATCGGTTTAAATGAATAAATTTCTCGCGTAATTAATTTCACATAATTCCACATACCACGTTTTTTAGATTTATTGAATTTATCCGCAATTAGAGCGTCAAAACCATAACCGCCAACTCCCAAAAATGGTTTATCATTTACTAAACCTGTATCCATTAACAAATGATTTTGTTCATTGATACACTGAATCGCTTTTTTAATATTTAAAGGAATTTGCATATGTCGGGCTAAGCCATTGCCAGAACCAACTGGTAAGATTGCTAAAGCGGTTTTAGTACCAATCAATGCTGTACCTACTTCGTGCACCGAGCCATCTCCACCAACAGCACATACAACATCTACCCCATCTTGTGCAGCCTGCGCAGCAATTTCTTTGGCATGTTTACAGTATTCGGAATATTTAATTTCGTAATCAAAAATTGAATGATCTAAATTTTCATGAATCAATTTAGGTAAGTCCTTCTTTTTACCTGTTCCAGAAATTGGATTAATGATGAAATATATTCTCTTTTTCATATGCCGTAGTTTGATTGTGGATCAAATCTCGGTTGTAACGTTGCACCATTGCTTTCAATCTGCGCTCCATTTTTTTCGACTCTTTGGGATGTTTTTTCATCGAATCGACAACCTTGTTTGTTCTCGAATCTAAACTATACAAATACCGTGCCTTTTCTTGTGAAAAAGATAATAAAAAATTGTTCTGAAAGTAATAATAAGACCCGTCTAAATACGTAACTGCTTCTTTATTATGTTTTTGAAAGTATGAATTACCAAAAGAATAATAGTTTGTTTTTATATTCAACACATCTAGTAAGGTGGGTAATATATCAATTTGTTGAAAGAGTTCTTCGTTTTTTTCTTTTTTTAAGCGTCCACTAGGATCAAAGAACAGGATAGGAATTTTATACATCTCAGTACGTTGGTTATACTTTGGATTTTTAGTAGCAGCCGTATGATCTGCACACAACACAAACACCGTGTTTTTATACCAAGGTTGCTTTTTAGCGGTTTCAAAAAACTTCCGTAAACTATAATCACCATAATGTGTTGCTTCGCAAATAGGTTGTGGACCTTTGCGTAATTTGCCACGCATGTGAGGTGGAATGTAAAAAGGATGATGGGTAGAAAGTGTAAAAAGACTTGCTAAAAAAGGTTGTTTTAATGTACTTAATTTACGTGCGGTCCAAGGATTAAAATATTCATCTAGGATCCCCCAACTTCCATCGTAATGTTTTTCATTGTTATACTCTGTTCTTCCGTAATAGTGGTCGAAACCCGCTTGTGCTGCAAAACCATCAAACTTCATGGAACCATTGGTTGCACCGTGAAAAAATGCGGAAGTATACCCTTCCTTTTTCAAAATACGGGGCAACCCTTCGATGCGGTTATTCCCATATTGAGAAGAAATATAAGGGATTTCCAATAAGGAGGGAAGGGAAGCAAAAATAGATGGAACCGCTTCAATGGATTTCTTCCCATTGGCAATGCCATTTTTAAAGTATAGACTTTCGGTAGTTAAAGAGTCTAAAAATGGCGTAAAAGACTTTTTAGCACCAGCAGCACCTACCCATTCATTCCCAAAACTCTCAACAATCAATACCACAACATTCGTTTTATTGGGGAAGATATGTTGCGGAACACTGGTATGAATTGGATTAAAAATGAATTTTTCTTCTTTTAACGAAAAAAAATGTTTCTCCTGTAATCCTTCCTTCGACCAAGACTTCGCCATCGTAAAAGGAGTGTTCAACACGAAAGCAGTATTTTCTATACGCGTAAATTGGGAGGCATCAATGGGACTTAATGGTTTCAATACAAATCCACCGCGACCAATAAAAATCGTAAATCCAATTGTTAGTACTAAGGTTATTAATTGTTTATACAGTTTTGCAGATGGATGTTCGGATTTGTTTACGGTCTTAGAAAAAATAAAGTTCGTAAAGATTAAAAAGCCAATAAACAATATCATCACCAACCAAAAATCACGAAAATAAGAGGCTAGTTGTTGACTCAAATCATTCCCTCCTTGTACCATTTCAAAAACATCGAACGTCGATCGTTTTTTAGTGAATCGAAAATATTCTACATCGATTAAATTGAAAAAAACCAAGGTACTATTTAATACCAAAAATAAACCTCTTAAAATACCTTGATACCAAGTACGCATGGTATATCTCCCTGGTAAAAGGGATAAAGTAACAAAGGGTAAGAAAAACAAACAAATAGTAAGTATATCAAATCCAGCACCAACGAACCAATCTTTGCTAGATATTAATGAAAAATCGGCTTGATTCGAAAAATAAAAAACCAAACGACACAGTTGCATACATAGAAATACCCACCCTAAACGTTTGAGTAGAACAGATAAACTAGATGGGAATAGATTAATCATGCTTAACAAAAGTAAGGTATTTTTTGTTAAAAATTCACCTCCCTCAGTCCCTCCTCAAGGAGGGAAGATTTAAACTTTAAATCATTTTGAAACCATACTAATTTATGGATACCATAGGTTTCCCTCCTTGAGGAGGGATAAAGGGAGGTGACAAAAATTTGTACAAATCTTTTTGTTAAAAATTGATAACGAAATATCTTCAATAAATTTATTCTCTAAATTTAGATGGTAAAAAATCACGTTAACTATGAAAACAAATCACGAAATAGATTATATCATCCGCGGTGAAGAAATGCAATATGTCTGTTGTTGTACATTTCATATATACCAAAAATCAGTATAAATTCAAACGCTACTTTGTTTTTTGGAGTTTGAAAAAATAATATATTTGTGTAACAAGCTAAAAATTAAGGTATGAAATATGCGTTTTTACTATTCATAGTGATTCTAATTTCCTGTGGAAGAAAATCTGACTGTTCAATTGGCGGTCTTAATATTGGAATTACTAATTTAAATACATCGTTAGATGACAGTATATTAGTGTTAAAATTTACTAAAAACTCCAACTTCAATAAATTAATCGATTCTACTAAATTAGTTTTTGAAAATGATAAAGATTCATTAAATAATATTCATGGAGATTCCTTAATTCTTATAGGAAAAAACGGCTTTTTTAGTTCACTCTCCGGTTCCGATAAAAATAATTCAGGATTTTTAAATGCCAATTTCGATTACATAATTCAAACGAAAAATCATTCGTATCAATTTACAGAATTAGAAATCTCTAAAAAAACTAAAAAATGTGGTGGTATATTATCATTAGATTGTCCAGATTGTTATAGTCCTGTTGTAAAATTCAAATTAAACGATGATCAAATCCAAATACTTGAAAATGAATTGTTTTATTTTCCAAATTAACTAAAAAGATATGAAAACAAATCACGAAATAGATTATATCATCCGCGGTGAAGAAATGCAATGTGTGGAAATTGAATTGGATCCAAACGAAACGGTCATTGCAGAACCTGGAGCGTTTATGTACATGGATGAAGCAATCCAAATGGAAACCATTTTTGGAGATGGTTCTGCGCAAAGTGGTGGCGGTATTTTGAATAAACTTTTCAGTGCTGGTAAACGTATGCTCACAGGAGAAAACTTATTCATGACTGCCTATACGCATCAAGGATACGGAAAAGCTAAAGTAGCCTTTGCTTCTCCATATCCTGGAAAGATTATTCCATTGGATTTATATCAATTAGGAGGAAAAATTATTTGTCAAAAAGATGCTTTCTTATGCGCTGCAAAAGGTGCTTCCGTTGGAATCGAATTTCAAAAAAAGTTAGGAACTGGATTATTTGGTGGTGAAGGATTTATCATGCAAAAAATCGAAGGCGATGGAATGGCGTTTTGCCATGCTGGTGGTCACATTATTGAGCGTACATTGAATCCTGGAGAAGTGGTTAAAGTGGATACGGGTTGTATCGTTGCTTACACACAAACTATTGATTACGATATCCAATTTGTTGGCGGAATTAAAAACACCTTCTTTGGTGGTGAAGGAGTATTTTTCGCAACCTTAAGAGGTCCTGGGAAGATTTGGTTACAAACACTACCAATTTCGCGTTTAGCTTCGCGTGTGTTAGCTTATGGAAGCGTAGGTGGACGAAAAGAAGAGGGAGGAATTCTTGGAGGATTAGGAAATTTATTTGATGGGGATGGGATTTAAATCCCATTCTTTTTTCGTTTATTTGTTCTAGAAACTAAAACCTCATCATTATGTTAATTCCTATCGGGTGCGATCACGCTGGCTTTGAACTAAAAACAAAAATTATTCAACATTTAGAAGCAAAAGGGTATACCTTGGAAGATAAAGGTTGTTATTCCGAAGAAAGCATTGATTATGCAGATTATGCACATCCTGTGGCTGCTTTGGTAGAATCTACGCCAGGCATGAAAGGAATTTTATTATGTGGCAGTGGAAATGGGATTAACATGACAGCTAATAAGCACCAAGGTGTACGAAGTGCTTTGTGTTGGTCACCTGAAATTGCGAAATTAGCTCGTGAACACAACGATGCAAATATTTTGACTTTACCTGCTCGTTTCTTAACAGAAGAAGTTGCATTAGAAATCGTTGATATATTCTTTAGTACAGCATTTGAAGGTGGTAGACACCAAAATCGTATTGAGAAGATTCCTTGCTAACATCTACTCAATCAATTTAATAAGTTTTTCAAAATTACCATATACGTGATTTTGGCAATGAATTGTATCCAATTACAAAATGAAAATATTCATTCAAAAAGTTTATTTAAATACGTTTGAATTTTTCTTATTACTACTATTTATTCTTCGTATCTGTGAATTTGGAATACTAATTAATCATTTTACAGAAACTAAAATAGAATTACTAAAAAATGAAGGTATAGGATTTTTACAAGATGTTTTTAATACATTTTTAATTTTTCTAACCACATTTCCATTCTTTTATCTCATTTATAAATATGCTGAAAAAGGGAGTAAATTACTATTATTATTTTGTACGTTAATCCTAGGTTTAATTCACCTCATTTGCATCTGCTTTTTTAGTTATCAACATACTCCTTTAGACGTATTCATCTACAACTATGCATTTCAAGAAATGTGGATGACTATAAATACAACAGAGTCCATTAATATAAACATGTATATTTTCATGTTCATTTTATTCTGTGTAATATACACCATAGGATTTCGTTGGTTTATTCGTAAACAATTTACAAACAAAAAATTAATCGTAATCGTTGGAAGTATCATTGGTGTTGGATTTATAACACAAATCTTCTATCCTCAGACAAAATATACGCAAAACAAAGGGTATTATTTTATTGCTCAATCGTTTAAACATTTTATAAAATCTGACGAAACAGGCTACCAATTAAACGACCGAAAATCATTTCAAGCAATCTATCCAACTAAAAAGTTTACCAATGTGAATTATCCCCTACTTCATGAAAGTAGTTATCCGAATGTATTAGCACCTTACATAAATAAGTTTGCAAAAAAGCCAAATATCGTACTCTTAATTGTGGAGGGATTAAACAACGACTATATTCAAGAAAAATACAGAGGTATCGATCTAATGCCGAATGTGCGAAAATTAGCACAAGAAGGATTGTATTGGAATCATTGCCTCACACTTGGTGAGCGGTCATTTGCTGCTTTACCTTCCCTAACAGGGAGTCTTCCTTATGGTAAAACAGGATTTACCCTACAAAATAGATATCCATATCACCAATCTTTGATTTCCCTATTACACGCCAATGATTATTATACTACATTTTATTATGGGCAAGGAGCCTGGTTTCATCAGAAAGATTCTTATTTACGATTTAACAACATTGATTACATCTGTGATAAAGCATCATTCAATGCAAAGTATCAAAAAATATGGGTCAATAATTTCTTTGTTGGCTACAATGATAAAGATTTGTTTTCCCATTCACTCAAAATAATTGACACTATAAAATCAAAAAATCGATTTGATATATACTTTACAGGTACAAGTCATACACCTTTTAAAATAAATAACCAAGCATACTATGAAGCACGCTTAAATGGTTTGATTCAAAAATGTAATTCATTAAATAACAAGAAATTTTTAAACGTAAACAAAAAATTTATTCTATCTGAATTATTTGTAGATGATGCCATTCAGGAATTTATCAATGCGTATAAAAAGAGACCTGATTTCGAAAACACACTATTTGTAATTACAGGAGATCATCCGATGACTGAACTACCTCGTGAAAATTCATTGAAAAGGTATCATGTTCCATTAATTCTTTATTCTCCAAAAATTAAACACGCAAAAACATTTCACAATATAGTTTCGCACTTAGATTTTTATGAAACAATCTTAGGTTTATTGAAAGGTTATGGAATTTCAGCGCCAAAACAATCTACTGCTTTAGGGAGCAACTTACTTACCAAAAACACTCCAAACTTCGCTTTTATGAATGACAACCGTGAAGTAATTGACTATTTATCTGGTAATTATTATCGATCTAATAAAGAATTATATCGTGTACATTCCAATTTTAAATTGAGTAGGATAACTAATTCAACCAAAACTCATGAAATCGAAAACAAATTAAATGCGTTTCAAAAAACGAACAAATATGTCTGCAATAACGATAAAATTTTACCTATTCCGCTCTATGTAAAAAGCCTGAAAAACAAACTAATCTATTACAAAACAACGAAAAATGAAACATCTTGTTCATTGGAGTATACGAACATAGTAGAAGGAATAAAAATTAGCAATAAAAAAACATACGTGGACATTTCATTTACCTACGATAAACATCCTGACCCTGAAATTACCATCGTTTATCAACTGCAAAATGAAAAAAATGAATTGTTGTTTTGGAAAAACATAGGAATTAAAAGTGATGAAAAAACGATTCAATACCGAATAGAACTACCCAAACAAATCACAAAGGAAAAAACGGTCAAATTAACACTTCTATTTTGGAATGTTAAAAAGACACCTTTTAAAATAAAGAATTTAAAGTTGTTGGTGAAGCAGTAAAAGTTTACTCTTTAACGAATTTAAATCTTTTTACCTCAAAATTTTTATCTTTTTCAATCGGATAATAATTTGTATAACTATACTATTTAGAGTCTTCGATACAATACATTATGGCTGAGGCTCCAATTTGAGGCTCATTTAATTTTGTAAAAGTTTGAGAAAACAAACTGAAAGTTAAAAAATAAAAGAAGATAGAAATAATAGTTGCTTTCATGATTGTTTATTATTTCACAAATAATAACTTTAATTAGTTTCTTTTAAAAGATTTATCCCTCAATTTCATTATTGGATTCTCATAGTAGGTGTAAATTATCCATGATAAAATCACAACGATTATCCAATAGCTGAAATAAGCAACAATGTGTTGGGTAGTTGTTTGTAATTTGAAATTGCCTACAATTAGTGAGATGACAATTCCCAAATTGACCAAATATAAGGAATAGGAAATTTTACTAAAAAACGTAAAAAATTGACCTATGTATCTGTTTTTATAATTCTTTATAGAATCCGCTAACGGTAATAACAACATTGCGCCGATTGCGATAATATTGAAATAAACGGTTTTAAAAAAAAGTCCATTATAATCCTTAGGTAACAATATCGCGATATATAAAAATATCAATCCTAAACCAAAAGCCCATTTTCTACATTTAAACCAAAATGTAGGATAATAAAACTTGCAATACGCCGCTAACACCCCATAATTTATTGCGTCCAAACGCGTTAGAACCACTTTTCTAAATTCTACGCCCCACCAAAACTGATCTACTTTTAGGTCCGAAATAGATATTCTATATAAAAGTGGAATTAGCAATAAAATGGATATCGCAACGAAAATCGTTTTCTTAATGGATAAAATTCGAGATAAAACTAAGATTAATATCGGCAAAGAAATATAAAACCATTCTTCCACAGATAAACTCCAACTTTCCCAAAAAAAATCATAAAAACCATTTGAAAAATTTTGCAAGAAAATAAAAAAACGATAATTGAATTGATCTATGTCCCCAGATATTAAACCAGTTTTAGTTAGAATAATATTGATAATCAATACTAAATAATAGGTCGGTAACGTTCTAAACCATCGTCTTTTCCAAAAATTAAATAAACTTTTTATGTCAAATTTTTGTTGCTGTTCTACTGTTGAGATTAAAATACCGCCTATCAAAAACCCACTTAAAACAAAAAATAATTCTACTCCATCAATTAAAGGAAAGTCAGGGAAAAAAGAAAAAACATCTCCGCTTAAACCCTTGCCATGTGCTAATAAAACGAATAATATGGCAACTGCTCGAAAAACATCGAGGCCGTAAACGCGATTATTTGTAATTTCTTTATTCATATCAAAACTGCACAAGAAAACTTAATCTGGAACTTTTTATAGTTACATCATTTGGTGCACTAGGTTCAATATTTGTAAATCCAAAGCGTACTTCTGGTTTAATTGTAAATGTATATCGTTCCGTAGGAAATTTAATACCTATCCCAAAAAACATGCCTTTACTTATTGATGGATTAAAAACTTCATTGCTTACGAATTGATTGCTTGGAAAATGAGTCATTTCAGGATGAATCCCTATAAATCTTGAAGCAAAATACGTATCTAAGTAAGCACCCGCATCTAAATTTATACGATTAAATGCAAACCTTACTCCTAACAATGGAGTTAGTGCATTTAGTTTGTAGCTATTTGCTCTACTAAGAGTTTCTATTCTTTGGTGATTGTATTCGAAACCTACAAATACTTTTAATAAGGAAAACATTGGCTGTTTAGTAACCGCATATACACCTGCGACTGAGCCTAAATTTTGATATTTAACTTCGGAAAAACTAGCATTTAAAGACAAGGCATATTCAATATCCAAGCCCTTGTTTTTCTCTTGAGAAAAAGTGAAAGAGGAATAGATTAGTAATGGGAGAATTAACAGTAATTTCATTGATATTTATTTCATATAACCGTTAAAATAAGGCTTTAACTTTGGTAATATTTCTGTTTCGAATCTTTTTATTACCATTTTTTTAAACTTTTTATTCTTTTTTATATCAGAAGGATTATAGACAACATATTTATCATTTTCAAAGTTCTTAATATGCCAAATACATAACCCACTTTCAAAAAGACCTAACTCAAATATTAGATTTTTATCTTCAGTAATTAAATACCAAGAATACAAACATGGATACAAATTTTTGTCAAAATCACAAGTAATTTTTGGATACCAACTTGTAGGACTATAAATACTTGAATCTTCAAGTTTTGGGTCTCTAAAATTTTCAACTATTTTTTTTATTACAATTGAATCTAAACAAATTTTACTATTTTCAAATTTAAACAGATTAAAATTTTTTCGAAATACAACAGTATCTTTCCATTCTTTTTTTAAAATATATGGCTTACTAACAATTTGAATACCATTGTATTGTATACATGAACTAAAAACAAACAATAAAAATATAGGGATTAAATTATTCATAATTACTTAATTAAGTATCCGAAAGTAGATTTTTATAATTATTATTTTTTCATATATTCCTTAAAATAAGGCTTTAACTTTGGTAATATTTCTGTCTCGAATATGTGTTCAGCCTGTTTTTTTACTTCTCTCTTATGCCTAGATTCATCAAAACCAGTGTAAGCAATATACTTTCCATTTTCATATTTTCTAACATGCCAAATAGAGATACCTCCATAAAATAATCCTAACTCAAATATGGTGTTTTTATCTTCTGTGATTAAATACCAAGAATACAATTTTTTATCCCAATTAGAATTAATTATTCGATACCAATTATCTGGATTATATAGGCTTGAATCTTTTATTTTAGAATTATTAAAGCTTTCAACAACTTTTCTTATTACAATTGAATCTAAACAAAGATTTTTGTTCTCTAGTTTAAATTGATCGAATGCTTTGATAAATACTACTGTGTCATTCCAATTTTTTAAAGGAATAAATTTTTTGGTACTTAATGTTGTTATACCTGCTGTATAACATGAAGAAATAAGGATTGGTATTAATAAAAACAATAATAGGTGTTTCATAAAACTGGTTTTTACCTCTTCCCCACAAAAAAAGACTTCATTAATTCTCCACATTCCTCCTCCATCACGCCATTCGTAACTAATGTTTTTGGGTGAAATAAAGAAGGATGTACCTTACAAGCTCCACGTTTTTCGTCGCGGGCTGCATAGACAATTTTATCAATTTGTGACCAATAAAGCGCACCAGCACACATACAACACGGTTCAAGCGTTACGTATAAAGTACAACCGTGTAAGTATTTTCCTCCTAAGGAATTTGCAGCTGCAGTGATGGCAAGCATTTCTGCATGGGCGGTTACATCCGTGAGTTGTTCGGTAAGATTGTGGGCACGCGCAATGATTTGATTGTTTGCAACAACAACAGCTCCTACAGGGATTTCTCCCAAGTCGAAGGCTTGTTGGGCTTCCTGAAAGGCTTGTTTCATGAAGTAATTATCATCGAATGGTGTTATCATATGAACTATTATACCAAGATTATAATTTTAAAGTATAAAAACGACTAACTATTTTTGTTATTCCACCTTTTTTGCATCGCCCAAAAAAGGTGGAGCCAAAAAAGTCTAGGCCTTTATGAAGTTCCTTGAAAATTACGTTTCATTTCACTGCCTGCACCCAAACTTACAAACGCCTTTCGCTAATTTTTCTACTAAAAATTAGAAGGCTGGGTTCAAACAAGGGTTTGACTACGTTACATTAAACTTATTTTCTACGTCCACTTCATACATGGCCGATTATGGTTTCAAAACCTTAATCATTCAATTTCAATACCGCCATAAACGCTTCTTGAGGTACTTCTACGCGACCAACTTGACGCATACGTTTCTTACCTTCTTTTTGTTTTTCCAACAATTTACGTTTACGCGAGATATCCCCACCGTAACATTTTGCGGTAACGTCTTTACGTAAGGCTTTGATTGTTTCACGTGCAATAATTTTCGCACCAATCGCTGCTTGAATTGGAATTTCGAATTGTTGTCTTGGGATTAATTCCTTCAACTTAACACAAATTTTCTTTCCTAATTCGTACGCATTAGAACGGTGAACCAAAGCTGAAAGTGCATCGATTGGTTCCGCATTCAACATGATGTCTAACTTAATCAAATCCGATTTTTTATACCCAATTGGGTGGTAGTCAAACGACGCATATCCACGAGATACCGATTTCAAACGGTCGTAAAAGTCAAATACGATTTCCGCTAACGGCATTTCAAACGATAGCTCTACCCTATCTTGTGTTAAATACACTTGATTTTTTAATTCACCACGTTTTTCGATACACAAACTCATTACCTGACCGGTATATTCGGATTTTGTAATTACTTGTGCCTTGATGTATGGTTCTTCGATACTAGCCATGTATGATGGATCTGGCAATTCCGAAGGATTATTTACAATGATTGCTTTTTCAGGATCTTTTGTCAAATAGGTAAAGTACGAAACGTTAGGCACCGTAGTAATCACCGTCATATTAAACTCGCGCTCCAAACGTTCTTGGATAATTTCCATGTGTAACATTCCTAAGAATCCACAACGGAAACCAAAACCAAGTGCTGCAGAAGATTCTGGTTCGAATACCAAGGAAGAGTCATTCAATTGTAATTTTTCCATGGAATAACGTAACTCTTCGTAGTCATCCGTTTCCACAGGATAAATACCAGCGAATACCATCGGTTTCACATCCTCAAATCCTTTAATCGAAGTCAAACAAGGATTAGCAGCATTCGTAATTGTATCTCCAACTTTTACTTCATTCGCTTGTTTAATTCCAGAAATGATATAACCAACGTCACCCGCTTTCACCTCATTTTTAGGAACCAAATCCATTTTTAATATTCCAATTTCATCGGCGTTATAGGTTTTTCCTGTATTGAAGAATTTTACCTTATCTCCTTTTTTGATCGTACCATTTTTGATACGGTAATAAGCAATAATTCCACGGAAAGGGTTAAACACAGAGTCAAAAATCATCGCTTGCAAAGGCTCATTTTCGTCTCCTTGTGGTGGTTGGATACGCTCAATAACCGCTTTCAAAATAGCTTCTACCCCTAACCCTGTTTTACCAGATGCAGGGATAATATCTTCCATTTTACATCCGATCAATTCAATTATTTGATCACTCACTTCCTCTGGCATCGCCCCTGGAAGATCCATTTTATTTAAAATTGGAATGATTTCTAAATCGTGTTCTAAAGCTAAATATAAGTTGGAAATCGTTTGAGCTTCGATTCCTTGTGAAGCATCTACGATCAACAAAGCACCCTCACAGGCAGCAATCGAACGAGAAACTTCATACGAAAAATCCACGTGTCCTGGGGTGTCAATTAAGTTTAAGACGTATTCAACCCCTTCGTATTTGTAGTTCATTTGAATTGCATGACTCTTGATCGTGATTCCGCGTTCGCGTTCTATATCCATGTCATCCAATGCTTGTGCTTGCATGTCGCGATCCGCAATTGTTCCTGTAGTTTGTAATAATCTATCCGCCAAGGTACTTTTACCGTGGTCAATATGAGCGATGATGCAGAAATTACGTATGTTTTTCATCTAAATAGGTTGGAAATTTGTTTGTTATACAAAAATATAACAATTCATGGATATATTATGACTTTTTTACGTGGTATATTATGTCGTAGGTATATGGCATGCCCTATACCTACGACATAATATACCCAACAATAAACCCCACATAATATTTTTCCTCTGAAACTAATTCCATAAATTTCCGTTTAAGCAACTATGATTCGATTAAAAGAGGTGCTTAAAAAAAATGGTTTGTTGCTTGCAACCGCATTTTCTTTCATCCTTTTTTTGACCCATAATCAGTTTGTTTTTCGTTCCGATTTCTCCTCCGATATTGAAAATTATCAGGAAAAATTTCGGAAAAAAATAGACAAATTAGATACGTTTTTAGCCTATAAAAAGAAGCATTTTTCGGAGGAAAAAATCTCCATTTTGAATCGAAAAGATTTAGAAGAAAATAGTTTTTTTCTACACATTTATCGCAACGATTCGTTGTTATTTTGGAACACAAATCAACTTCCAATTTCGCGTTTTTCTGACATCCATTTTCCGAGTGAGGGGATTGTTCATTTACAAAACGGCTGGTATTTTTCTAAAATTTTAAGGGTTAAAAACTGTCAATTGGTGGCAAGTTTTTTAATCAAAAAAGACTACCCTTACGAAAATTTAAACATTAAAAACACCTACAATCCGGAACTAAATTTACCTTTCCGTGCAGGTATAATTTTAGAAAAAGACAACGCCTACCCAATCTATTCTTCCGATAAAAAATTCCTTTTTGCATGGTACATTTTTCCAAATCAGGTAATCTCCTCTTTTGATAGCGATCTGCTTTTTTGTTCCTTTTTACTCTTCCTTTCCTGTGCGTTTTTTGCCCTATATAAATTCCAAAAACGACTCAACAAAACTTGGTTTTTAATCTTATTATCGACCGTGATTTTAGCGCGAATTGCGAGTGTAAAATGGCATTGGTTTGTATTCGTGCATGGCATCACCGCATTCGATCCTTTCCTTTACTCAAGCAATTATTGGTCACCTAATTTTGGGGAATATATAATCTCTTGCATCACCGCAATATGGTCTATTTTCGCAATAATCAATTATATTAAGCGAAATACAGAAGAAAAAATCCCTTTGTGGACTTCTTATACCTTGCTATTTTTAGCCGTTATTTTCTCCTTTTTCTTGGGAGAAGCGTATCGCGGATTGATAGAAAATTCTTCCATTCCCCTAAAAATTGAGAATCTTTTTGAATTGAATTTCTACTCCTTTTTGACCTTCATTTCCATGGGAATTTTATTCTTTTCTTACGTCCGTTTTTTTAGACAAATTTTGCTTCTTCTGAAAGAGCAGAAACAAAAAAAGAACGTTGTGTTTTTTGCTTGGTTAGGGATTAGTATCGGATGTGTTTTACTCGACATGACTTTCGGAAATCAACAAATATTATTATTGCTTTTGTTGTCCTTCATCTCCTTATTAATTTTTCATTTTACGTTTTATTGGAATGGAAAAATTCATTTTGGGTACGGCATGTTGTTGCTCTTTTTATTTTCATTTTTTGTCGCGCTCAACTTGGAAGTGTTTCACGTGAAAAAAGAAAATGCCGAACGAGAATTGTTGGCAAAAAGGTTAGCGTCCGACCAAGACATCTCCACCGAAAATGAGTACCTCACCTTGAACAAAAAAATTGCCGAAGACGATTTTATTCGACGCATTTTAGCAGAAGAAAAATCGATGGGAATTTCCGAATTTAAAGAGAACATGGAACGACGTTTTTTTAACGGATTTTGGGAACGCTATGATACCGAATTTTATCTCTATGATAACGCTAAAAATTCACGCATCAATTATGCGAATTTTCAAACTACCAACTTAGAAAATTTGGAAGTAATTATTAATCGACATAGTCTTCCTTCTAAGTTGGATGGTCGCATGTTTTACATTAAAGATTACACAAGTCAATATAGTTATATCATCCGACAAGAAATAAAAAATGCAACTGAGAAAATTATTGGTACACTTTATTGCGCTTTAAAATCAAAAAAAATTCCGGAGAAAATTGGATTCCCACGTTTGTTAATTTCCGGAGAAGCAAATGTCATTGAACCACTCGAAAAATATTCTATCGCAAAATACTATGAAGGTAAGTTAGTAAGTCATAACGGAAAATTCTCCTACCCTTCCGAAGATTTTGGATTGACGAATAATACTCCTATCAAAGATGGTTATTATAACACTGGAGGATATAATCATTATTTATTGCGCAAAAACTATTTAGACCTAATTGTGCTCTCTATCGAAAATCATAGCACGTTACATTGGTTTACTTCCTGTTCGTATTTATTTAGTTTTTTCGGGGTCTTTTTAATTATTCCTTTATTCATTCGTCGTAGAAACGAAATTTTTTATTTCAAACAATTTTCGCTTGCACTTCGAATTCAAATTATCCTAATAGGAATTGTATTTATTGCCTTACTCGTTTTTGGTTTAGGAAGTGGGTCATTCGTAACCAATCAATACAAAGAATATACCAACGAAATGATCAAAGAAAAAATCCGATCGTTGGAACGCGACTTAAAACAAAAATTTGGCGGAGTAACGAACTTAAGTATTGAACAAAATGGCGATGCATTAGAATACGTCTTACAAAAACTAGCAACTGTATTTGTAACCGACATAAACATCTATGACCAATCGGGATTTTTAGTCGCTTCTTCTAGACCCAAATTATTCAACATAGGATTACTTTCAGAACAAATCAATCCGAAAGCACTGTTTGAATTAAACCAATTCCGAAAATCCGAATACATCCACGAAGAAACAATTGGAAATTTACAGTTTCAATCGGCTTACCTCCCTCTTTACAATAATGAAGGAAATTTATTAGCATTTATCAATTTACAGCATTTTGGTCAACAGCAAGGGGTGGAATTCCAAATCAAACAATTTTTGGAAGCCATTATGAATGTTTCGATCTTGTTATTGGCATTATCTGTCATATTTGCCTTATTCGTTTCTACCTGGGTAACCGCTCCGCTACGTTCCTTGCAAGAGAGTTTATCCAACATTCAATTAGGAAAGTATAACAAGCCAATTTCCTACAGCGCTAAAGATGAAATAGGAGCCCTTGTAGACGATTATAACAACAAACTGGAAGAACTTGCTCACACAACACAAAAGCTCGCTCAGAGCGAACGAGAAAGTGCTTGGCGAGAAATGGCAAAACAAGTGGCGCATGAGATTAAAAACCCATTGACGCCTATGAAATTGAGCTTACAACAATTGCAGCGTGTGTACGATCCAACTAATCCAATTTCAAAAGAACAACTAAATAAAATTTCTGCTTCACTCATTGAACAAATAGATGCTTTAGCAAAAATAGCGAATGAGTTTTCCAACTTTGCTAAACTACCAAAAGCAAATGAACAAGAATTAGACCTAGTGGCTTTTTTAGAAAGCGTAATTATTGTATTTCGTCAAGAAGAAAAAGTAATCATTCATTTTGAAAGTGCTTTAAAAGAAGCAATCATTCATGGTGACAAAGATTTATTGTTGCGTGTTTTCAATAATTTGATAACTAATGCGATTCAAGCGATACCTTCTGATCGTAACGGAGAAATTTGCTTGTTTTTAACTGCGAATGATCAACGATTTATAATTGCTATTCAAGATAACGGTTCTGGAATAAGTAAAGAAGCACAAGATGCCATTTTTGTACCCTATTTTACAACTAAAACAACGGGCACCGGTTTAGGTTTAGCAATGACCAAACAAATCATCGAACAACATCGTGGTAAGATATGGTTTGAAACAATTGAAGCGGAAGGCACCACATTTTATGTGGAGTTGGGAGAATAGAAATATTCTAATTTTATTTTTTAGTATATCTAAAATATTGAATGATAGTCATCACTAAAAAAAAGGGAGTACCAATCCAAGCGAACAATTTATTATCCACATTAAAAGCCAAAATAACACAAACAATTAAACCGATAATTGACCAGAAATATTTCATAGTAAGTTTTTTACTGAAACAAAATTAGTGATAAATAGAATAACAATCACTTCCCTCGGTCCCTACACCCTTCGACTAGCGATGTGTAAACTTGGAGGAAAGATATAAATTTCGATAATTGAAAATTTTCTATTATTTAAAATACTGAGATCTCTACTATTGACTATTAAGTTTGGGAATTTATTTCATATCTAACAATAGTGATTCTAACTTGTTTAACTCAATCATAAAATCGTTGGATATTATATATTTGGTATAGCAATCTGAACAAATAATATGCTTATCACTGGAATAAGTAACAAATGTGTTTCCTTCAGGTAAAATAATTTTACAACAAATCGCACATTCAGATTTTTTAAACGAAGAGTTATTGATTTTAAAATTTGAATCATCATTTCTACATTCTAAAATTTGTTCTTTCATATATTTTAAAACATGGACACGGTTGTTAATTTCAACTCCAATAATTTCAAGATCTGATTCAGAATTACGATATAACTGAGACATAAAACTTGTAGTTCCACCTTTTGATTTCCAAACTTTAGTTGCCCAAATAACACCTAATATTAAACCAGCAGACAGAAAAAGTATACCTAGAATTAAGCCTATACTATTTGGAAAAGAAACATAAACCATGAATCCTATAAAACCTCCTACAATGGTTGGGCTTAACATAATACGAATCCAATTTAAGAGCATAGCAAAAAATGCTATTATTCTAAATAAAATATTCATGTTAAAAATCTAAAAAATCACCAATAGACCTTCGATCTTTTTTGGATGGTCGACCTGTACCCATATCGCGATATACTTTTTGGGACTCTTGATATATACGGTATTTTTCGACTTCTTCGATAGGTGTGATATCTTCAATGTAGGTTGCAACCAATTTAGGTCCTACCCGTTTATCCAATAATTCCAATATACGGTAAGAAAAGATAGCGCTATTTTTATGGAAGTTCAATATATCGCCTACTTTAACTTCTTTAGAAGGCTTCACTTCCACTTCATTGATACGAATCTTACTTTTAGAAACTAACTCTGTTGCGATCGACCGTGTTTTCGTGAGACGCACTGCCCATGCATATTTATCAACTCTATGTGCCATATAAAAACAAAAAACCTCAATCAAAATTGATTGAGGTAAATTTAATAAATGATATTAAACTATTAATGAATTGCTGGAGCGTAATCTTTGGTACCCAAATCATGCAACATTTTCGTATGCTCTTTGATAGCACCGAAGAAAGTCTTGTAGGAGTAATATGGTAAATTATATTCCGAAGCAGTTTTCTTAACGATTTCAGATAATTTTTTATAATGCACATGACTAATGTTTGGAAACAAATGGTGCTCTACTTGATAATTTAAACCTCCAACATACCAAGAAAACCAAGTAGATTTAGGGGCAAAATTAGCGGTGTTATATAACTGATTAACTGCCCAATCTGCTTCAACAACTCCAGATTCATTAGGCATAGGGTAGGTAGAAGTTGGAACTACGTGTGCTGGTTGAAAAATAGCAGCCAAAGTTACACCAGCAATGAAATGCATTGCTAAAAAACATAAAACTGTACCATACCAAGGTAAAATAGAAAAAGCAAAAGGAAGACCAAATATAATTGCGAAATAAATCACTTTTGTTACGATGATAGCTCTAACCAAACGACTATACGTTATGTTTTGTGTCTTTAACAAGTTTTGACGATTAAAACGTGCTGCTTGAATAAAATCTTTCGCAGTACACCACATTAATGTCATTAAACCATAGAAAAACCAAGCATAGATATGTTGAAAACGGTGAATTTTTAAACGTTCAGCTCTAGGTGAAAAACGCATTACTTTTCCTGGATCGATATCTTCATCGTAACCAGAAACATTCGTATATGTGTGGTGAAGCACATTATGTTGTATTCTCCAGTTTACATCTGAACCTCCTACACCATTTATTACAAGACCAAGTAATTTATTAACACGGTCATTTTTAGAATAAGCGCCATGATTAGCATCGTGCATAATCGACAAACCTACACCCGCCATACCAAAGCCCATAATTACCCACATCAAGATAGATAATAACATGCTATCCGCAAAAACCGTATTTAATAAAATAAATGGAACCACATATAATGAGATCATAAAAACTGTTTTCACAACCATACCAGAATTTCCAAAACGGGATATGTTATTTTGTTTGAAGTACTCCCTAACCCTTTGTTGAAGAGTCTTATAAAACTCAGCATTTGTATTAGATTCAAAAGTAATTGTTGGGCGTTCCATAAAAAAATATTAAAATTAAATAACAAAGATACGGCATTTTTTGTGGCATACAATTAAAATAGCATAAACGTTATATAACCTTTCTATAAATACCACTTTTAAGGTACTGAGTGTGTACAAATTTTTAAATAAGAGAATATACATGGTTTAATAAAGACCTATTTTTGTTATACTAAAGGTAAATCTTCATGGAAAATCAACGTAAAACTTATTGCATAGACTATTTCAATAAAAAAAGGACTTTAACAAAAGAAGTGATAATTGGAACGGTAAAAATTGGTGGTGATAATCCAATTCAGCCACAATCCATGACGACAACTGATACATTAGATGTTGCTGCTTCGGTTGCACAAAGTAAACGCATGATCGATGCTGGTTGCGAACTAGTACGTCTAACGGCGCCTTCTAAAAAAGAAGCGGAAAAATTAGGAGAAATTAAAACCATACTAAATAAGGATGGTTACTTTAAACCTTTGGTAGCAGACATTCATTTTACACCAAACGCAGCAGAAATTGCTGCCAAATTGATTGAAAAGGTGCGTGTGAATCCAGGTAACTACGCAGACAAAAAGAAATTTGAAGAAATTGAATTTACGGAAGAAAGTTACCAAGAAGAATTAGAACGTATTGAAGAAAAATTTACACCGCTTGTTCAAATTTGTAAAACTCATGGTACAGCCATGCGAATTGGCACAAACCATGGTTCCTTATCGGATCGAATTCTAAGTCGCTTTGGAGATACTCCAGAAGGAATGGTCGAATCGGCCATGGAATTCTTACGTATTTGTCGTAAAAACGATTACCATCAATTGGTAATATCCATGAAGGCAAGTAATACATTAGTAATGGTTCAAGCTTACCGTTTACTGGTAAAAACTATGTTAGAAGAAGGGATGCATTATCCATTGCACCTAGGCGTAACTGAAGCAGGTGATGGTGAAGACGGAAGAATAAAATCTGCTGTTGGAATAGGCGCATTGTTAGAGGATGGCTTAGGAGATACGATACGTGTTTCATTAACAGAAGATCCAGAATTTGAAATTCCAGTCGCTAAAAAACTAATAGAAAAAGGAATACAAACTAAAAACAACTTAGTAGTTACAACTAATAAAAATATTACGTATAATCCTTACCAATACAACAAAAGAAAAACAATACAGATAAAAAATATTGGCAGTAAAAATGTTCCAATTGTATTTGCTGATTTAAGTGAAAAAGAAAAAATTAGCACCAGTAACTTCTTTGGATTTGGCTATAATTATTCGGTAAGCTTAGACAAATGGAATTTACAAGATTTAGCAGCAGATTATGTATTTATTGGTGATAACGAAATTGATTTTGAAATACCAGGAACTCTTAGTATTGTACAAAATTTCAGAACTTGGAAAGAAAATAATACTGCCAAAAACAATTATTATCCATACGTAAAACTAAGGGATACAAACAATTATAGTTTTAATAATCCTTTCTTTTTAGAAATAGAAAATATCGATCTTCCGATTGATTTCTTGAAAGTAAATTCGCAAGCAATTTTAGTTATAACTACAAAATACGATAATAAAACCCAAATTTACCGATACATACGAACATTGCTAGACGAAAACAACATTGAAAATCCTGTAATATTAAAATATACACATTCACACACAGACCTAGAACAATTTCAACTATATACTGCAAGCGATGCAGGAAATCAATTGATAGACGGTTTTGGTGACGGTATATGGATTACTGGACCTCAACCCTTACAAATTATCAATTCCTTGTCTTTCGGCATCTTACAAGCAACTAGAACACGTATATCCAAAACTGAATACATCTCTTGTCCTTCGTGTGGAAGAACCTTGTTTGATTTACAGGAAACTACTGCTAAAATTCGAAGCAAAACAGCACATTTAAAAGGAATTAAGATTGGAATTATGGGTTGTATTGTAAATGGCCCAGGGGAAATGGCAGATGCTGATTACGGATACGTTGGTACTGGACCAGGTAAAATACATCTATACAAAGAGAAAGAAGTAGTTCGCAAGAATGTTTCAGAAGCAGAAGCAGTAGATGCGCTTATAGAACTTATTAAAGAACATGGAGATTGGGTAGAACCTGTATTATAAATTTTGGAAAAACAAGTCACCTCCCTTGGCTCCTCCTCAAGGAGGGAAGAAAATTATTCAAAAAATTAAAAAGAACGAAACCTTAAGTTTCCCTCCTTGAGGAGGGATTAAGGTAGGTGATATTCATCCATTCTATTCCAAACCAAAATCAAGATGAATTTTTTTAGCGAGTTCTAATCAAATAGATTATTGTTAAATAGAACAGAAAAAGGTGACTAAAATGATTAGTCACCTTTAAAAAATAGAATTTATAAATTACTTTTTCTTGAAAACGTATATCTGAGAACTATATCCATTTGTGGCAGATTTCATATTTGAAAGAAAACCATTCATAAAAGCTTTTACAATATTTCCGCCTTTATATTTTTCAGATAACATACTTACATAATACGAATCAAATTTCATTGGGAGTACATCTACACAAACCATATCAAACTGAGAAAACAATTCTTTAATTGTGTTTTCTTGAAAATGATACAAATGTCTAGGAACATCATAGGCTGCCCAATACTCCTTATATAATGTAGCATCGTATGAATTCATATTTGGCACAGCAATAAATAAAGTACCATCCTCCTTTAATACACGCGTAATTTGAATGATATCTCTTTTTAAATGATAAACATGTTCTAACACATGCCACATAGTTATTACGTCTTTAGAATTAGATGCTATTGATTGTAATGTATCTAAAGGTTCTAGATCTAAACCAAAATTATCTTTAGCGAAAGTTCGTGCATCTATGTCTGGTTCTAATCCTTGAACTTTTAAATCATTCTGTTTACAAGCGTTCAAAAAATGACCAGTTCCAGAACCAATATCTAATATAGAGTTTCCTTTTGCGTAAGATTGGATTAATGAAACTTTCTTAGCCAAAGTTACATTTCGTACAATATTATATAATTTATTGACCAACCCTTTATTCGTAGAACTATGCGAAACGTACTCTTCACTTTTATAATAAGTACCTATAGTATCTTCACTTGGGACAGGATTAGTAAAATGAAAACCACATGAAGTACATTTTTGAATAGTAAAAACCTCTTTGGTAATCATCCAATCTTTTACTTCTAAATGCGTTTCAAATTGAGTTGCTTCGCACACAGGACAAGCATCGTATTTTTTTAATTGTTCCACGTGAAACTATCTCCCTAAATAAATTAATAAAACAGAAATATCACTCGGTGATACTCCACTAATTCGAGAAGCATGACCAATTGTGACTGGTCTAATTGCATTAAACTTCTCTCTTGCTTCTAAAGATATACTTGATAATTGACTATAATCAATATCGTCAGGAATGATTAATTCATCCAGTTTGTTCATCTTTAAAGCCATATCTTGTTCGCGTTGGATATAACCCTCATATTTCATCTGAACTTCTGTTTGAACAGCAATTTCATCATGAATTAAAGACAATTCATTTAAAGTGCTTTTAACCTCAGAACTCATTTGAGAAACTAAATCAAGGGTAATATTAGGTCGAATTAATAAAGTATTAGCCTTAACCTGTTGAGATAAAGAAGTACTATCTACTGAATTCAAAATAGGATTTGCAAGTTCGGGTTTAACACCTGTTGACTTCAATACATTTTTCAATTTTAAAACACCTTCATTCTTTAATTCAACACGTCTTAAAGCCTCATCATCCGCTAAACCAATAGCGTGTCCAAGCGGAGTTAAACGAATATCGGCATTATCTTGTCGTAATAAAATTCGATATTCAGCTCGACTAGTAAACATACGATAAGGTTCTTTAGTACCTTTCGTAATTAAATCATCAATTAAAACACCAATATACGCTTCTGAACGAGATAAAATAAACGGTTCCTTATTCTGAACTTTACGAGAAGCATTAATACCAGCCATCAAACCTTGACAAGCAGCTTCTTCGTAACCTGTTGTACCATTAATTTGTCCAGCAAAATATAAACCATCAACCAACTTAGTTTCTAAAGTATGTTTAAGTTGAGTAGGTGGGAAATAATCATACTCAATAGCATAACCAGGTCTAAACATTTTTACATTTTCAAAACCAGGAATTGTTTTTAAAGCTGACAATTGAACTTCCTCAGGTAGGGAAGTACTAAACCCATTAAGATAAATTTCGACCGTACTCCAACCTTCCGGTTCAATAAATAACTGATGACGATCTCTATCAGCAAAACGATTAATCTTATCTTCAATGCTAGGACAATAACGAGGACCAGAACTTTTTATCGCACCATTAAACATAGGTGAACGATCAAAGCCTGTACGCAACATATCATGGGTATCTAAATTTGTATAAGCAACATGACAAGCATGTTGTTTAGCCAAAGGTTTTGTAAGTAGAGAATAACTAAACTTTGAAGGAATAGAATCACCATCTTGCAAATCAAATTTAGAGTAATCTAAAGAACGACCATCTAATCGGGGAGGGGTGCCAGTTTTCATTCTACCAGACTCAAAACCCAACTTAATTAAATCTTCAGTAATTCCGGTAGAAGCACTTTCCGCGGCACGTCCACCACCAAATTGTTTCTCACCAAGATGAATTAAGCCATTTAAAAAAGTACCATTTGTTAAAACAACAGACTCAGCATAAATAGAAATTCCGAGACTAGTACGAACACCTAAAACCTTTCCATTCTCAACAAGTAAACCAGTGGTCATATCCTGCCAAAAATCAACATAGGGGTTCCGTTCTAACAATAAACGCCATTCTTCTGCAAAACGCATACGATCGTTTTGTGTACGAGGAGACCACATAGCAGGACCTTTGGACATATTCAACATACGAAATTGAATAGCACTTAAATCACTCACTATTCCGCTTCCACCACCAAGGGCATCAATCTCGCGAACAATTTGACCTTTTGCAACACCACCCATAGCAGGATTACAACTCATTTGAGCAATGGTATTCATATTCATCGTTATCAACAAGACAGAAGAGCCAAGTTTTGCAGCAGCATTAGCCGCTTCACAACCAGCATGACCACCACCTACAACAATGACATCATATTTTTTTAGCATTATGAAAATGTTTCACGTGGAACAAAAACGAGTTATTTGAAACCTATCAAACTTAAAGCTTGATTCTCCTTAGAACGCATTAATAATTCGTCTTCTTCAGATTTATCGAAATAACCACACAAATGTAAGAAACCATGAATGATTACTCTGTGTAATTCATGTTCAAAAGAAACCTTAAAATCACTCGCGTTTTCTCTAACTCGATCAACACTGATAAATAAGTCACCAGAGACTATAGGAAATTCAGAATAATCAAAAGTTATTATATCTGTATAATAATCATGATCCAGATGCTGACGATTAACTTCCAATAAATATTCATCGGAACAAAAAATAATCGTGACATCACCAAACTCTTTATTTTCCTGTAAAGAAACTTTGACATACCATTCTGAAATTGCAGAAGCATCCAACTGGAGAATTGCAACATCCTCAAAAACTAAATCAAGCATTCTGTTTATCAAAAGAGATTACAGCAACTTTACCATTATCTTCAAAATCGAGACAATCTGATAAATTTTGTATTAAGAAAATTCCTCTCCCATTTTCTTTCTCAATATTTTCAGGTGCAGTTGGATCTGGTAGGTGCATATAATCAAAACCATTACCTTCATCAATGATACGAAAAGTAAAAGATTGATCATCCTGAATAACCTCAACGGTAACAGACTTATGTATATTAAAAGTATTTCCATGAATAATAGCGTTATTTACTGCTTCTGTAACCGCTATCAACACGTTACCATATAAATCTTCATGGATACTTAAATTAGCACACACCTTATCAATTAGTGATTCAACCAAAGAAACATTGGATAAATCAGAAGGTATGACTAGTCTTTCAATTACAGTTGTATTACTCATTTTATTTTTTATTGCTTGGTTGACACAAAGCGTAAACCAATAATTATAAAATTGCTATAAAACCTCGTTGAAATAACTACTTGCTTTGTCCTTATAATACTTTCGATATTCAGGTTCCAAGGATCGAAGTAATTCAACTTGTTTTACTTTTTCTTGGTTATACTGATTAATCGATTTAAGGTTACTAGAATTATAATTTTTTCCTGATTTAGATTCCCGTTTTTCATCAAAACCTCTTTCACGAAGGGCATCTTCACTTTCTAATAAACGTGTTAAAATATCTTTTTGACGTTTAACAAAATCAGCATTTTTATTTCGATTTACTAAATCTTTTTCTTGTTGCTCCAAAGATTTAATCAAAGGATTTAACTGATTACCAGAACCTTTACCATCCTTATTCATTTCCTTTCGTAACTGCTCTAATTTTTGGCGTAATTGGGATTGCTGAGCAGCCATACGTGCTAATTCTTTACCGCCTAATCCATCCAATCCATTACCAGATTTATCTCCAGGTTTTTTACCACCTTCTTTTTCTCCTTTTTCAAGTTTTTCTAATTGTTTTTTAAGCATCTCTTTCATAGACTTAGCATCCATGCCTGAAGCACCTTTAGAACCTGGTTTAGGGTTAGGGCAGGACCCGTTACCTTCTCCTGAACCCTTCATGTCTTGTTGCATTTGTTGTAAAGATTCATTCAACATCAAAGCTAGGTTATTAACACCAGTCATTGCAAACTGTAAATTCGTTGCAATATCTCTCTTTTGATGTTCATCTACTGCTTCAATAGCTTGTTCGAAACTGTTATTAATATCCCGTAACTCCTTATCTACAAAAGAGGCTATTTTAGGCTGACGTTTCGCTAAAAAGGATAAACTGTCTTCTACCATGTTCATTTCATCCATCAAGGAACGTTGGAGCCTTCCCAGTTTCCGATAATAGGGATCTGTAAGCGATACCTTATCAAATTGAAGTAAGATATCCTCTTGACGAAATGAAATAGACATCAAATTCTCTAGTAAGGCGCGTGTTTTATTCATGTCTTCCCCTTCATCCTCTTTATTCGAAGTTTCTTGCTTTTTGTCTAACTCTTTAGCAAGCTTTTGCATTTGATTTGCTGCTTTTTGTTGATTTGCTGCGGCTTTCTTTTCACTTCCTTTATCGAGATTCTCTTTTGCATCTTTTAATTCTTCCGAAATGGATTTTTTCTCATCTTCGTTATCGCCCAATTTCATTGGATCCGAAAGGGATTCGTTCAATTTATCCATCTCTTTCATGTCCTCCTTCAACTGGTCAAATTTCTTATTTATTTCTTCTTGTTTTTCAGAACCTTTTTTTTCCGAAATCTTTTGATCTTGAATTTGTTTTTTCAATTTTTCTTGCTCCTCCGCTAAAGATTTTAATTCTTTCTCTATACCATCAATTTTTTCATTTAATTGCATCTTTTTAAGCATTTCTATACTTCGATCCAATTGTTTCTGCATGTCCTCTGATTTGGACTCTAATTTGTCCATTTTCTTATCCAACTGTTCTTTATCCTCCGACTTTAAAAGTTCTTCTAACTTATTAAGTAAATCCTTTAATTCATCGTCCATAACTTTATCCAACAAATCTTGTATAAGTTCTTGTTTTTCAAGCAATTCTTTATCTAATTCGGAAAGTTGGTTTTTCTCCTCTAAACTTTCTTGTAATTGTTGTTGGGTAGATTGTAGTTCATTCTCAATCGCTTTTTGCTGTGTTTTTAACTGTTGCACTTGATTTATCTTATTCCATTCCGATGTTTTCTCATTCAATACATCTTTTTTCAAACGATCTACATCCTTTTCAAACTTTTTGGCTTTATCAAATAATTTGGATAGATTTTCACGTACATTTTCTTGCTTTTGATCGCGTATTTCATTCAATGCTGAAAGGGAAGGCAATTTATAACTAAAAACTTCTGATTTTGTGGTTTTAGAACCATTTACACCATCATTATCAGACACTTCAAAATAGTATTCAATTCGGTCATTAAGATTCAATTTTTCGCGTCTAAAGTCAATAGCGTGTGAAAATTGCATCTCGGTTCCACCTGGATAAAACACATCTACTTTTTTGGTAATAGGTTTTTCTTCCGTTGAAAAGATAGTATAGACAAATTGTAACTTGCGCAAACC
This sequence comes from Flavobacteriia bacterium, assembly GCA_947446925.1. Classification (GTDB taxonomy): domain Bacteria; phylum Bacteroidota; class Bacteroidia; order Flavobacteriales_D; family Crocinitomicaceae; genus CANHVK01. The sequence goes on along the minus strand of CANFHU010000001.1, from coordinate 312,824 downwards.
ATAATCATCGGAAATTAAACCATCAAAATAGCGAATAGCATCTGATATCGTATCTTTTTGTTCTCGAACTTGAATTGCCGGATGTCTATCTTTTAGTACACGAATTGCATAATTAAGTGAGTCAATTTTACGTAAACGAGGGTTTTTAAGTAAAACAGTAAGATTTTTAGACTGTGTAAAACGTTTAGATAACTGAAAATCCATCTCCTTAAAATAATCACGATCGTCCTTCCAATCCATCGTAATTAATTCCGTGTTTTTTGACTTAACTTTCCACGTAATTACTGTTCCCTCAGGCACTTCTAAATCACCCGCATTTTGAACCAAAACATCTTTTTTTCCGATATATGTAGGGTAGTGCAAAAAAGCATCAAATGTACCAATAGCAGACTTTGGAAGCATTTGCATGTGATATGTATTACTCGTAAAACCATTTGCTTCGAAATGAAAGTCTAAATCTGTAGAAACACTGGGAATACTATATACATTTAAAATTCGAGAAGTCTTATGCATCAAGTATTTACCAGTAGAACTAACTAAATATACTTTCTCCGGTAAAATATCCCCTATGGTTTTTACTTCTATGCGAACATCTTCTCCTTCAGCAACTGTATTTTGTAAATTAATAGGGATAAAATCAAATGGTGCCTCCATTTTGAATTCTTTCGAATAATTCACAACCCGTTTACTTCCTTGTGTAATAATACTTGGAGAAAAAACAGCAATTAATAGAAAAACTAGAAAAACAGGACCTAGATACCTGAAATAGACCAAATTCTTTTTGAGATTTATCCCATTCAGAAAAGGAATTGCAGAAATTGTTTGCGAACGTTGATTTATACTGGCTTTAATCAATTCATAATTAGCACCTTCTAAAGCTAAAGTATCATGTAATTGAATCGTATTTAATAAACGATCTGAAATTTGTGGGAAAAAATCACCAATAATGATAGCTGCTTGTTTGTGAGAAATTCGTTGACCAAAGGAAAATAACTTAAATATTGGGATTACTAAATATGTATATGAAATAAAAGAATTTACGGCAATAAAAGAAAAAAATAGAATTGCACGAATGAATGAATTAAACCTTCCGAAATACTCAAGAAGAGTTACCAACAAAAATGAAATCAATAGCACTAAAAACGTTAAAAACAACCCTTTTAAAAGTTGATTTTTATAATATTTACGAATAAAAGCGTCTATTTGATTTAATAGTAATTCGTATGAATTCATAATAAAAATGTGAACAATGTACTAAGATATAAAAAAGTGACGGTTGAGTGGAGGTTACCATTAAGAATATGGAGAAATTAAGATACGAAGAGGGCGTAGAAAAGGGATAAAAGATTCACTAAGAATCGCTTTGCGATGGATAAGAAAACCTAATGTTCTATGTACCTTACATATGAATACGTCCTAAATTCCTTAATGGTTAAAAAAGTGACGGTTGAGTGGATGTTACCATTAAGAATATGGAGAAATTAAGATACGAAGGGGGTAAAAAAGGGGTAAAAATTAATTAAACATTGTTATCTATAGAAAAGAAACTTTAATTTTCTATAAACGTTACACACATATATAAGACCTAAATTTCTTAATGGTTAAAAAAAATTATCTTTGTCAAAAATTAAAAAAATGTCAGAAAAACCAGTTCGCGTAAGATTTGCACCGTCTCCAACAGGACCATTACACATGGGAGGAGTTCGTACTGCTTTATATAATTATTTGTTTGCTAAAAAGAACAATGGAACTTTTATACTTCGGGTAGAGGATACCGATCAAACACGTTTCGTTGAAGGTGCACAAGAGTATATAATGGATGCCTTAAACTGGTGTGGAATAAATCCTACTGAAGGACCAGGAATTGGAGGTGAATTCGGACCATATGTTCAATCCGAACGTAAAGCAATGTATCGTCCTTATGCAGAAGAGTTGGTTGCAAATGACAAAGCATATTATGCATTTGATACTCCTGAAGAGTTAGACAAAGTGCGTGAGCAAGCGAAAGAAATGGGTATGCCGAACTGGCAATATAATAGTGTAACAAGAGCATCCTTAAAAAACTCTTTGACACTTCCTGCAGATGAAGTTCAACGAAGATTAGAAGCAGGTGACGCATATGTGATTCGTATGAAAATGCCACGTAATCATGACGTGCGTTTTGAGGATATTATCCGTGGATGGGTATTGGTAAATACAAACAATTTGGACGATAAAGTTTTGTTCAAAAGTGATGGTATGCCAACCTACCATTTAGCAAATATTGTGGACGATCATTTGATGGAAATTAGTCATGTGATTCGTGGAGAAGAGTGGTTACCATCTGCTCCTTTACACGTATTATTATACGAAGCATTTGGATGGGATTGTCCAAAATTTGCACACCTACCTTTATTACTTCGTCCGGATGGAAATGGTAAATTATCGAAGCGTGATGGTGACCGTTTAGGCTTTCCAGTATTCCCTACAAACTGGACAACGTCCGAAGGAGAATTGTATTCTGGATACCGTGAAAAAGGATATTTACCAGAAGCATTTATTAACATGTTAGCCTTCCTTGGATGGAACCCAGGAACCCACCAAGAGTTGTTTTCATTAGCAGAATTAGAGGAAGCTTTTAGCCTAGAAAGAGTAGGAAAAGCGGGTGCAAAATTCGACGCTGAGAAGACAAAATGGTTCCAACAACAACATTTGAAAAACACTTCGAATGAACGTTTAGCAGATATAATTTCGCAAAATTCAACTGAAAAATACGATTTAAACACATTAACATCGATTTGTGGTTTAATGAAAGAACGTGCTACATTCCCGGATGACATCTTAAAAGAAGGTGCTTATTTGTTAGCGCGACCTACAGAGTTTGATGCACAAACGGTAAGTAAAAAATGGAATGAAAATGCACCAGCATTGATGGGTGAATGGACAACCATTTTAGAAAGCATTTCGACGTTTGATGCACCAACCATCGAAGCAACATTCAAAACATTTTTGACAGAAAAGAATTTGGGAATTGGAGCGGTGCTTCCACTTTTTAGATTATTATTAACAGGTGTTGGAATGGGACCAAGTATGTTTGACATTGCCACTTTTTTAGGGAAAGAAGAAGTGATCGAACGTATGAAAGTTGGGATGGAAAAGTTGCGTTAGATAAAAGACACTTTTTCGTAAACTCAAAAGTAAAAGACAAAAGAAGAAAGACTTAAAATTAGATACTATTTTTAACGTTTTTCTTCTTTTATTTTTTGTAGAAAGGACCTAAAATTATTACTTAAAATATAAAAATTAGATAGATAAAATAAGAAGTAAAACATCAAAAAAGTCTATCCTCTTTTGACTAAAAATCTTTCATCTATAAAAACATGAAACACACAATAGAAGTAAACGGAATTAAACTTTATGCCTTTCATGGATGTCTTCCAGAGGAAACAAAAATTGGTGGACACTATTTAGTAGATGTACATATGGTGACCAATTTTCAGAAAGCTGCAGAAGAAGATACCTTAGAAGATACGATTGATTATGTAGACGTGAATCGTATCGTAAAAGAGGAAATGGCAATCCCGAGTAAATTAATAGAACATGTAGGGCAACGTATTTTAGTTCGTATGGAAAGTGAATTAAAAAACTTAGAGGGTATACGTATTAAAATAACCAAAATTTGTCCTCCAATAAACGGCGATGTGGAGAATGTTGCGATAATCATTGAGCGATAACCCTTCCTTTCGGTAAGCTCAAAGTAAACTAAGCTCAGGGTAAAATTCTAATTTGAAAATGATCGTGAAACAAGTTAATTGAAAAAAATAAATTTTCTTACCATTTGCAACAACGAAAAATGTTATTAACTTTGTAACTCGAAAATGGTCTTGTGGCCGAGCGGCTAGGCACCGGTCTGCAAAACCGTCTACAGCGGTTCGAATCCGCTCGAGACCTCCAAATTTGTGAAAAGAACCCCGACTGAAAAGTTGGGGTTTTTTGGTATTATAAATTAAACTCTTAAAAATTATAAATCAAAATCAAATAACTCTTTTTGTGTAATACCTAGTGCTTTTGATAAATTATAAGCGTTAACGATACTTATGTTTAATAAACCTCTTTCTATTCTGCTTATGGTCATTACATCGAGTTCAACAATATCAGAAAGTTGAGATTGAGAAAAACCTTTCTGTTTACGAAATTGTGCAACTCGACTACCTAACATTTTTAAGTATTTATTTTTTTCTTCATTAACCACATACAATTATGAGATTAATTTATAATTTTGTAATAGACATATAAATCTATACAAGTGAAAACTTCAATAATTATATTTTTTATATTTTTCTTCAATTACATAAATTCTCAAAATTCTACCGAGAATTTTATAAAATATAAAGTTTATCAATACACAAGGCAAGACTTAAATTTGAGAATTGAAAGAATTAGATTCGAGAAAAACAATGAAAACGATTTTATATATTTTAATTACAACAAATCAAAAAACGAAATAACTATATCTAGATTTTTTGATGGCTTTACTTTTCAAATTAAACAAATTGAGGTAAAAAACGGGGAAACCTGGTGTGAATTATATGAAAATATGTTTGGTATTTCAAGATTTATTATTAAAACACCATCTGATAAAAACAATCAAATAGGTGAAATTTATTTTTCAACTGGTTGGTTAATTAATGACATTTTTAAATTTCAATAATATTCAATGATAAAGTAAAATGAAAAAAACACTCCTAACAATTACACTTTGTTTTACATACTTAATCGTGTTTTCACAATCAACTATTAATATAAGCTTCAATTGCAATTCGTATTTGATAAAGAAATTAACGGATGAAGGTTATAAAGATGTAGGTACTAGTAAAAACACGCACATTTGGTTATTAAAAGGTACTCAAGAAGAAGCGTTTTTTACTTGGAGTTGCAAAGATAAATCAGGTAAACTTAAAGTTGATAAATATAGAGTATTAAGTAATGAAACAATGAATGATAATTCGATACAATATGAAATTCAGGATAGTCGAGGTTTAAAATCTTTGTTTTGTGTCGATTTGAATAAAAATATAATAACATGGTTTCTACAAGATTACGAAAACGGAAAATTATGTAATTACTTTTGTCAATTTAACATAGTAAACCTAGTCGATAACTAATAATAAATGTTAATTCTCATTGAATAGATTTCTCATAAGTCCGATGTGTTATTTTTTTAAGCACTCCATTTTCTAGTAATCGTTCAAACATTCTATCAATAGTTCTTGAACTAATTGTTCTATTTTTGTTTCATTTTATTTTTTACTAAAAAATAGTGGCATCATTTTAGATGAATTTCATAAAAACCCCATCCGTTAAAAAATTATCAAAAATTTAACCAATAGCGTTTTTCCGTTCAAATTGTCAACAACATAAGTTATTCAACGCTTACCCTTAATAACAAAATGAAAGTATTAGAATAGTATAAATAGGATTGATTTACATTTACAAAAAAAATGGAATCATGAAAAAACTACTATTCTTAAGCTTGTTAGTAAGTACCTTTTCTTTTAGTCAAGATACATTAGTGAAGCGTACTACCAAAAACAAGGGAACGTTTTTTGTGTATTGGGGATGGAATCGTGCAGCCTATACGAATTCAGACATTCATTTTCAAGGTACAAATTACGATTTTACTTTACAAGATGTGCAAGCAAAAGACAGACAAAGTCCGTTTGCTTTTGATACCTATTTTAAAAGTGTAACTATTCCGCAATACAACCTAAGAATTGGTTATTTCTTAACCGAAAAATACTCACTCTCATTTGGCGTTGATCATATGAAATATGTGATGGTTGGATATCAAACAACAACTATAGATGGAAAAATAACTACTGGATCTACTTATGATGGAAATTATTCAAATAAATCATTTAATATAGAACCAAATTTTTTAAAATTCGAACATACGGATGGATTAAATTATTTAAACGTTGAATTACGTAGACAAGACAAACTATACCAATACAAAAAAACAAGTTTAAATCTTATAGAAGGAATTGGTGCTGGTATACTTTTACCGCGTACAAATACAACGTTATTAAATTACCCACGTTATGATCAATTTCATTTAGCTGGATTTGGATTAGGGGCAATGGTTGGAGTAAATGTAGAATTTTGGAATCATTTTTTTATTCAAGCAGAAGGAAAAACAGGATATATCAATATGCCAGATATACGAACTACCATGCATGTAGAAGATAAAGCAAAACAACAATTTGGTTGGATACAAGGAAATGTAGTTTTTGGAGTAAGATTTTAATGAAAAGTTATTCGAGAGTCTCAGAATAAATTTCGAAGTGATGAAGTGACGGATTTGAATTAACAAATAGGGGTAGTTATTCACATTCTATAGAATATCCTATTAAAATTAACCTAAAATAAGGGGTTATAGAAAAAAGATATGGGTAATAAACATGTATAGAATGTTAATAGCTGTTGAAAGAATCTAAAAAATAATACTTGCATATTACATTAATATTTACAAACCATATAAGTTTGTTCATATACAAGTAAAGTTTTGGTAAGTTTTAGGTAAAATGCACACAGAGATAATAACAGAAACAACTAAAATCAACTTTAAAAGTTATCCAATAGTTGAAAATGTATAAAATTGTTAATAGCAGTATAAATATTTAATAAATAATAGATTAAACAAATTTGAATTGTGTATAAAGTAGTTTTTTTTCTTCATAACTCATAATTCATAATTCATAATCGATTTGTTATACACATATTAACAGCCTTAATAAAAAGAAGAAGTAAATCTTTATAAATTTTTTCTTTTCTTTTTATATTAAAAAAGGAAATTTACAGAAAGTTTTGTTTTTTGAAATTTTGGTGTATCTTAGATATAAATTTTATTTAATATGTTATTTATTAGATAGTTAAATACTTAAAAAATGGGAAATTACAAAGTACTAATTGTGGAAGATGAATTGATCGTTGCAAAGGATATAAAACACAGTTTGGAACGCATCAATTTTGAAGTTGTAGGTTTAGCGAGTGATGTATCTGAAGCGATTGAATTAGTAGAAAAAAATCAACCAGACATAGTATTGATGGATATCATGTTGCGTGGAGGGGATAGTGGTATAGAAGCTGCAGAAATAATTCGTAAGGATTTTAAGATACCCGTTATTTTCTTGACTGCATATGCAGATTCAGCGACATTAGAGCGTGCCAAACGTGCCGAATCCTATGGATATATCATTAAACCATTTAAAGTGGTGGATTTACAAACTTCTATTGAATTAGCCGTATATAAACATACGAAAGAAATGGAAGTAGAACGTGAACGTGATTTATTGTCTACCATTGTTGAAAATGGAGATGTTTCTTCCAATGAAATTTATGTAAGAGCTTCGAGTAAATTAGTAAAAATAAAAAAAGAGAAAATTTTATTTGTTGAAGCATTAAAAGATTATGTGATTTTACATTCGGATGAAAAAAAGTTTACGATTCATACAACGATGAAAGACATCGAAAGTAAATTAGGTACGAAAGAATTTGTACGAATCCATCGTTCATTTATTGTTCGTTTAGATAAAATTGAAAGTATTGAGTTACCAAATTTACGTTTGGAAAATGATAACCACATTCTACCAATTGGTGGTTCATACAAAGATGAATTGTTTGGAAGAATAAATACTATTTAAGGATTATAAATTGATGTGTTAATAATATATCATTATGCAAAATGAATATAGCGCATCGTTTTAAAACATAATTCTGTAAATAAGATTTTAGGATTTGCATTTCGATCGATGTGGTAATGTGCATCGTTGAAATGTGTCATAAAATCTTGTATGTTATTTCCAGTAATGAATTTTGAAAATTTAGAAAGGAATTCATCTTCTTCTTTAGAAGTTCTGGTTAATTGGTTTTGTGTATAGTTTTTCAATAGGCTTTGACGAAACATGTGTAACGCATATTTCAAATAGGTTTTTTGTTTTTCTTTTCCTAATGCAGCAACTTCATTCGACCAGTCCAACATATCAATCACTGATTTTTTATAACTCACACGCATCATTTTAATAAACAATTCTCTATTTTGGTCTTTTTCTTCGTGTGTACCAATTAGGTCTAAAGCTTCAATGTAATTTCCTTCTGCTTGTGCTGCGATGGATATAGCATCTGAACTTGTTACAGGATTATTTGCTGCTAAATGTTTACTGAGTTCATCTATCGATAAACGTGGAATTTTTACAATTTGGGTTCGTGATAAAATGGTTTGAAGCATAGCATCTTGCGATTCAGCTAATAAAATGAATAGGGTATTTTTTGGTGGTTCTTCTAAAATCTTTAATAATTTATTGGAACAAGTTGTATTCATTTCTTCCGACATCCAAATTACCATGACTTTATAACCTCCTTCATAAGATTTTAAACTCAATTTTTTGATAATTTCTCCGCTCTCTTCCGTTCCGATAATTGGTTTTCTACCTTTTTCATCGATAAAGCTCGACCATTGATTTAAATTGAAGTATGCATTTTCTTTGATCATTTTACGCCATTCCGGCAAAAAAGTATCACTTCGTTTATCTATTGCTTGAACAACAGGAAAGGAAAAATGAACATCTGGATGTTGTAATTCTTGAATTTTACGACAAGAAGGGCAAGTACCACAACTATCTTGTGGTGTTTTATGTTGACAAAATAAATATTGAACAAAGCTTATTGCTAATGGTAATCCCCCAAAACCTGGGTTACCTAAAAATAATTGAGCATGACTAATACGATCTTCATTCACCTCTTGTATGAAGTGTTGCTTTAGTTCATCTTGACCAATGATATCTTTGAATTGCATAGGTTAAAGGTAGAAATTTTTTCATATCTTTATTCTATGGAGATTCGTTTTACTACCAAAGAAGAAAGTAAAAAATTACAAGAGGAAGCATTTTTAAATCTTTCTCCAGCAGAACGTGTGATAAACTTTTTACGGTTATCCGAACAATTCATGCAATTTCCAACAACCAAACCTTATGACACTAAAGATAATTTTGTGTTAGAATTGAAGAAAAATGATAAATGAAAATTGGGATAAAGAGGTTTATCTTTTTTTAGAATTAGCAGCAAAACACGATGTAAGAATGGTGATGGTGGGCGGTGGTGCTGTGAATTTTCATGGATACCAACGACATTCAGCGGATGTAGATTTTTGGTTAGATTTATCAGAAGAAAATCTTCAAAAATTAAAGAATGTATTATCAGAAATGGGATTTGAAAATCATGAATTTCCGGATACTATATTGAAAGGAGAACAAAACATTTCATTAAAATTTTCACCTGTTGGCGTATATGTAGAATTAATAACAAGTTTTTCTATTAATAAATCCTTTGAAGAAGCATATAACGAAGGGGTAAAAGTATTGGTTGAAGGTCATGAATTTTTAAGTTGGCGTGTTTTAAATTTAGATGACTTAATTTTAAGTAAGATAAAATCAGGCAGACCAAAGGATTTATTAGATATTCAAGAGTTGGTTAGACATAAAAATAAAGACTAACTTGAGGTCACAATTTGTGACCTTAGAAAATATTTATTTCTTAAATCCAATCTTTTCCCTTTTTGTTTGTTGTTCCAATTGCTTGTCTTTTTTGAGTAAATGATTTAATACATCAAATACATCATCAAATGTTTTATCATACGTTTTTTCAAGTTCCTGAATTTTCAGAGCAAGTTCTTGGAAATTTAATGCATATTGTCTCATTAGCACAAAAGCACGCATAATTGCAATGTTTACTTGAATTGCTTTTTCGGAATGTAGCACACTTGAGAGCATCGCAATACCTTGTTCTGTGAATGCAAAAGGTTTTGCACCACCAAAGTATTGTTTAGATGGTATCACAATTTGTGATACCATCTTTTGAATTTCATCTTCATTTATCTCAAACATAAAATCCTCTGGGAAACGTTGAATATTTCTTCGAACAGCTTGTTTTAATACTCTTGTCTCTACCCCATACAATTCCGCTAAATCTTTGTCTAGAATTACTTTTTTACCTCTGATTTCATGTATTCTTTCATGAATAATTGATAGTTCCATGTTCACTTTTCTTATTTAATTTAGTGAAAAAGTTGAGATAGTCAAAACACTATCAAAATAAATTTACCTAATTTCTTACTATTTACTTCAAATTTTATATATTTGCTACGCTTGTAAAAAGTAGAATTAGTATGTATAACAACACTGTCATTATTATCAACACTATTATTGTCTGGACAACCTGACGAGATAGGGTATTATAGATATACTAAGCCTTTCTCGTCTAACCACAGAAAGGCTTTTTTTTTGACAGAAAATTAAAATTTAAACTATGTATTTTAACGACGAAACAATTATCTTTTTAGATGGAAAATATGTAAAAGCTTCGGATTCTGGGGTGAACTTGTACAACCAAACTATGCATTATGGAAATGGTGTGTTTGAAGGTATTCGTTCGTATGACACAGCAGAAGGAACAAAAATTTTTAAAGCAAAAGAACATTATGATCGTTTGCATTACTCTGCAGAGAAGATGCACATCAAGTTAAATTATACGTGGCAAGAATTGGAAGAAATTACCTATGAAGTATTGAAACGTAATAATTTGAAAGACGCATATATTCGTCCACTAGTATATTTAGGTGCAAATATGTCTTTATTACCAACCGATGAAGTACATGTGGTTATCATGGCTTGGGATTGGGGTAAATTATTAGGAGACAAATTATTGCGTTTAGGTATTTCTTCTTACCAACGTCCAAATCCTAAATCGTGTCATGTAGAAGCAAAAGTAGTTGGTCATTATATCAATTCTATTTTAGCATCTACGGAAGCAAAACAAAATGGGTACGATGAAGCTTTATTGACAGATATGCATGGAAATGTTGCTGAAGGTCCTGGTGCTAATTTCTTCTTAGAAAAAGATGGAAAGTTATTTACGGCACCGCTTGGAAATATTTTAGCAGGAATTACACGAGCAACAGTGATTGATTTAGCAAAAAAATTAGGAATCGAAATTGAAGAAAAATTCTTTACACCAGAAGAAATAAAAACAGCAGATGCAGCTTTCTATTGTGGAACAGCAGCGGAAGTTGCAGGCATTGAATCGGTAGACGATTATGTTTTCCCAAAAGCATGGAAAGATACAAAAGGAGCTATTATTCAGAAAAATTATATGAATTTAGTTGTAAATAAGGATTTGGAGCTAGTATAATAAGTAATAGAAACTTTAGATTTCAAAATTGACTTAATTGAGGCAGACAAGAAATTTAATCAGCAGTGTGCTGTTGCATATGAGAACACGAAGTCTCAGCGAAGCTAAATTGAATTTTGAAGTTGAACGAAAAGCAAGTTAATTTTTAAATCTAAAAATTAAAATATATGGAAATCAATAAATACTCCCGAAACATCACCCAAAACGAAACTCAACCTGCTGGACAAGCAATGTTGTACGGTATCGGTTTGACAGATGAGGATATGCGTAAAGCACAAGTAGGTATTGCAAGTGCTGGTTATGAAGGTAACACGTGTAACATGCATTTGAATGATCTATCGAAAGACATTAAAAAATCGATTCAAGCTGCTGATATGGTTGGATTAATTTTTAATACGATCGGTGTGAGTGATGGTATGTCAAATGGGTTGGATGGTATGCGTTATTCATTAGTTTCTCGCGATATTATTGCGGATTCCATTGAAACAGTTTGTGGAGCACAGTATTATGATGGACTAATTGCTGTAATGGGCTGTGATAAAAACATGCCAGGTTCCCTAATCGCAATGGGAAGATTAAATCGTCCTGCAATCATGGTATATGGTGGAACGATTGCTCCTGGAAATTGGAAAGGGGAACAATTAAACATTGTTTCTGCTTTTGAAGCCTTGGGTAAAAAAATGAATAATGCAATTTCACCGGAGGATTTTAAAGGTATCATCAAACATGCATGTCCTGGTGCAGGTGCTTGTGGTGGTATGTATACCGCAAACACAATGGCATCTGCAATTGAAGCTTTAGGGATGAGTTTACCTTATAGTTCTTCCAACCCAGCATTGAGTGCAGATAAAAAACACGAGTGTGATGCAGCAGGAAGAGCGATTCGTGTATTATTAGAAAAAGATATCAAACCGCGCGATATCATGACGATGAAAGCATTTGAAAATGCGATTCGTATTGTATTAGTATTGGGTGGGTCTACAAATGCGGTATTACATTTAATAGCAATGGCACATTCTGTTGGTATCACATTAACGATTGATGATGTTCAAAAATTGAGTGATATTACTCCTGTTCTTGCAGACTTAAAACCTTCTGGTAAATCGTTGATGGAAGATTTACATAACGTAGGTGGAACACCAGCGGTGATGAAATACATGTTAGAACATGGTATGTTACACGGCGATTGTTTAACTGTAACAGGTAAAACGGTTGCTGAAAATTTAGCAGAACTTCCATCATTTCAAGTAGGACAAGAAATTTTCTTACCAATTGAAAAAGCAATCAAGCCAACAGGACATTTACAAGTATTGTATGGTAACTTAGCTCCACAAGGTTCCGTTGCTAAAATCAGCGGACACGAAGGTGAATTTTTTGAAGGAACAGCAGTTGTTTTTGAAGATGAATTTACGGTGATTGACGGATTGAACGATGGCCGTATTAAAGCAGGTTCGGTAGTTGTCATTCGTATGTGTGGACCAAAAGGTGGGCCAGGAATGCCAGAAATGTTGAAACCAACATCGGCAATTATGGGTGCTGGTTTAGGAAATAGTGTTGCATTAATTACAGATGGACGTTTCTCTGGAGGAACACACGGATTTGTAGTTGGTCACATTACTCCGGAAGCAATTGATGGTGGAAACATTGCATTGGTGGAAGATGGAGATAGCATAGTAATCGATGCTGTTAACAACACATTAACATTAAAAGTAAGCGACGAAGAATTAGCAGAACGAAGAAAAAATTGGAAACAACCAGCCTTAAAAGCAACACAAGGTGTTTTGTATAAATATGCAAAATGCGTTGCAACTGCTACCGAAGGATGTATCACGGATAAGTAGCCTTCGAGAGCCTCAGGCTACAAATGGAGAAATTAAATAGAAATTGATATTCTTCTTTCCCCCTTTGAAGGGGGACAAAGGGGGATGACAAAAATAACTAAGGAAAAATAGAGAGATAGAAAATGTGTTTAATCGAGGCAGATAAGAAAAATTGAGTTGAGTTTACTCCAGTAAATGAAACGATATTTTTTGCAGTCGAACGAAGAGTAAATACATTATCTAAAAAATAAAATATAAATTAAGGATAGAGAAATTTGATTAGTTGAGGCAAACAAGAAAAATTGAGTTGAGTTTACACCAGTAAATGAAACGATATTTTTTGCAGTTGAACGAAGAATAAGCAAATTTTAATATCCGTTTAGAATAAAAACTATGAGTCAGATAACAGGTTCAGAAGCCGTAATAAAAAGCCTTGTAGCCGAAGGAGTTCACACCATCTTTGGTTACCCTGGAGGTGCAATCATGCCAATCTACGATGCATTGTATGATTACAAAGAACAAGTAAATCATATCTTGGTGCGTCACGAACAAGGTGCGATTCATGCTGCACAAGGATTTGCGCGTACATCCGAAACATGTGGTGTATGTTTTGCAACTTCTGGTCCGGGAGCAACCAATTTAATTACAGGATTAGCAGATGCAATGATTGATTCTACACCGGTGGTTTGTATCACAGGACAAGTAGCGTCTCATTTGTTAGGAACAGATGCATTCCAAGAAACAGATGTAATTGGTATTTCGATGCCTGTTACGAAATGGAACGTACAAGTAAAAAGAGCGGAAGATATTCCTGCGGCTTTAGCAAAAGCATTTTTCATTGCGCGTTCTGGTCGTCCAGGTCCAGTATTGGTTGATATTACCAAAGATGCACAGTTTGGAATGATGGACTTTAATTACGAAGCATGCAAAGACATTCGTAGTTATTTCCCAAATCCAGTGATGGATGCTACGAAAATTGACGATGCAGCGGCGTTATTGAATACTGCTAAAAAACCATATATTTTAATAGGTCAAGGAATTACCTTAGCGAATGCGGAACAAGAACTGTTAGAATTTGCTGAGAAATCAGGAATTCCTGTTGCCTCTACTTTATTGGGTTTAGGTGCATTCCCACCAAATCACCCACAATATGTTGGTTATTTAGGAATGCATGGAAATTACGCACCGAACATTAAAACCAATGAATGCGATGTATTGATTGCAGTGGGTATGCGTTTTGATGACCGAGTAACAGGAGATGTTAGTCGTTATGCGAAACAAGCAAAAATCATTCACATTGATATTGACTTTGCAGAATTAAATAAAATTGTAACAAACGAGGTTTCTATACACGCAGATGCAAAAGAAGCATTGGCATTGTTGACTACGAAAGTGGAAAAACGTACACACGAATCGTGGATACAAGAATTTAGAGATGCTGAAAAATTGGAAGTTGAAGCTGTAATTGAAGATGCAATTCACCCAAAACACGACCGTTTACAAATGGCGGAAGTGGTAAATATGCTTTCTGAAAAAACAGAAGGGCAGGCAATTATTGTAACGGATGTTGGTCAACACCAAATGGTTACTTCGCGCTATTACCAATACAAAGCACACAATACCAATGTTACTTCTGGTGGTTTGGGTACAATGGGATTTGCATTACCAGCTGCTATAGGCGCAAAGTTGGGTAACCCTTCCAAAACAGTTGTAGCAATTATTGGAGATGGTGGTTTCCAAATGACCATCCAAGAGTTAGGTACGATTTTACAATTTAAAATAGACATTAAGATCTTGATTTTAAATAATAACTTCCTTGGAATGGTGCGTCAATGGCAAGAATTGTTCTTCGAAAAACGTTATTCATTTACAGATATCGTGAATCCTAACTTTACACAAATTGCGAAAGGATACGACATCGAAGCGAAAAAAATAGATCAACGTGTTGAATTAAGTGAAGCATTAGACACCATGTTGTCAAGTAAAGCAGCTTATTTATTAGAGGTAGTTGTAGAGCAAGAAGAGAATGTATTCCCAATGGTAGCAACAGGCGCTTCCGTATCTGAAATTCGTTTAAACTAAGAAAAGATGGAAAGTAACACATATAATATATCCGTATTTACAGAAAATAGCGTTGGGATGTTGAATCGTATCACGATCATTTTCACACGTAGAAATATTAACATCGAAAGTATTACTGCTTCCGAATCTGAAATCGAAGGAATTCACCGTTATACGATTGTGGTGAATGAACCGAAAGAAACAGTGCGTAAAGTGATTTCACAAATTGAAAAACAAATCGATGTGGTAAAAGCTTTTTACCATTCGGATGATGAGGTCGTTTACCAAGAAATCGCGTTATATAAATTACCAACGATTGCATTAGCAAGTGGGGGAGATGCAGAACGTATTGTGCGTGCGCACCATGCACGTATTTTAACGATTGAATCTGAATTTACCATTTTGGAGAAAACAGGTTACCCAGACGAAATCAAAGAATTGTTCACCGAGTTGAAACCATTTGGTTTGTTAGAGTTTGTGCGTTCCGGTCGTGTAGCAATTTCTAAACCAATGAAAACATTGGAAGAGCATATAGAAGATATGAATAACGAGAAGATTATTTTGTAGGAGTAATTATTCTTTTTTTATTATCCGATTGGATTGAATGTAGTACTTATCTTGTGAGTAGGTAACGCAGTTAATTCAATCGGATTTTTTGTTTTTAGGAATGTCAAATCAGCACTTTTTCGCTACCTCAAATAAATCAATATCGAGAAGAACATCGAATGTTTCCTTGATGTGTTGAATTTCTAATTTTAACGAAGTATAAAATTTCTCCGAAGAATTCCACCCTATTTTTAAAACATCATTTTTAATGGTTTGATTCAAATGAATGATAGGCTGACTTTGATTAATTTCAGGAAATAATAAAATCGTATAGTCTAGCGTTCTTTCATCGACGAATGATTCAGTGGTGAAGACAAGGGAATGATGGGTTACCAGCAATTTCATTTTTGAAAATTCTTCCATCCATTGCGTAGTATCGTTACCCTTATATTGTAAATGAATACTTTTAATGGTAATGTAACTTTCCTTTGAATTTAATATGAATTCAATGAAAGGATTGCTTTGATTTAAAGTAAATAGTTTCATCAGTCTTTATTTCAGTTCTTCATCTTCGATCTCTTTCAAAGCTATTTCAACTTCTCGTTGTTTTTCTCTTAGGTTTGCTGCATCTTCATACCGTTGCTGTTTAACCGCATCATTTTTTAGATCTTTCCATTTTTCCAATTCGCATTGAAGTTCTACTTTTCTTTTTGAGTTGTTTTTTTCTGTCATTTTATTTTAGTTTAAAAGTTAAAGATACTTTTTTATTTATCACATTCATTTCCACTTGTTTGTGTATGCTTGGACAACACCGACCATCTTTCTTTTTATAATCGTAATAATCTCCTGAAATTACACCATTACTTGCATTGGTAACATGTATCCAACCAGATTTTAATGTACGTTCCAGGTTAGACAGTGTCGAATCATCCACTTCGTAATTTTCATTTTTTGAAACAATCATTAATTTTTCTTGTGCGTTCATTAATGCATTCCCGCCGCCAAACAAAATTGGATTGAAACAGATAATCGCATCCACGTTTTCATCTTGATTTAAGTCGGTATAAAAAACGATTATTTCATCCGGAAATCCTTGTCCTAATTCACTGTTTTTTGTTTGGTAATTTCCAATACTGAGTTGAGTGTTTTTCCAATTTTCAAAAGCGCTTATTATTTTTTGATGTTTACTTTTTTGCTGGCAACTGGTAATAATTAAGCCACCAATTAACAGTTTACCAAGTGTATTCTTCCTTTTCATGCATTGGTTAATTAGTAGACCTTTGTACATCCATCGGGTGCGGAATTTTCATCCATGTTGAATAATCCATATTGTAAAAATTGAAATACGTACCTGTTGCTTCTCGTTCAATAATATCTATCTGTTTTGTATTTCCCGGTAGTGCAGGAAAAATTAAGGTGTACGTGTGGTATTCCCCTTTACTTCTGAAATAATGTTTGGATGGAGCTAACGGTATTCCTTCTGTTTTTATCAAACGATATTTCATCGAAGAACCAACAGGCCTAATAAATGCATTCGGATCCATTTGTATCCAACCACCATTTTCCCAAATGACCGAAGACCGATAAATAAATTCAATACGCGTATATTCCTCCGATAACTCAATACTTTTCATTCGGTGATTAGATTTAAAATCCAAGGCTGCTGGATTATACAATTTAATTGATTTTGAAACCTCTGATTCGCGGATTACTTCTACCCATTTTTCAATTTTTACTTCCATTGTTTTTTAGTTTTATGTAACAAAGAAATAAACGTATTCCGTATTCAATATACGGAGTAAATAATAAAGTGTATTTTAGTAATAAAAAATTTAAATGCCAATTAATAAAAGTGCTTTTCGAAGGTATAAAGTAATAGATATGTTACTTAAAAACACGATGAAACGCTATCCTACCATGCAAGAAATTATAGATGCTTGTTATGATAAATTAGGGCTAGATATTTCCATTGAAACCATCCAAAAAGATATTGCACACATGCGAATGTCTCCTCCAGATGGCTTTGATGCTCCGATTCGGTATAATCGTTCCAAAGGTGGATATGAATACTCCAATCCTGAATTTTCCCTACTTGGGGTACAATTATCCGATTTAGACATTGAAACTATTAAAGAATCAGCAGAACTCTTGCAATTAGTTGGTGGTTCTCGTGTGAGTGAAAAATTTAATAGCGCGATTGAAAAAATACTTACCACCGTACTAGAAGAATTTCCTTCCCACAAACAACGTGAAAAACACGTGCAAACGATGGTTCCACCACCCTCGCGCGGATTTGAACATTTTGATTTGTTTTATACTGCGTGTATCCACAAACAACCCGTTTCTTTTATTCATTATTCCTATAAAAAGCGCACTTTTTCATCTATAATTATTCATCCCTCTTTGATTAAAGAATTTGAGAACAAATGGTATGTTGTTGGATTTTCAGAAAAACATAAAGAAGTTAGAACCTTTGGTATGGATCGCATTTTTTCCCCTTTAGTTCTTCGTAAAAAGTTTATAAAATTGGATGATTCAACGATAGAAAGTATGCAGCTGGATTATTATGGGGTATTTCCGATTCCAAAGCAACCCAAACAAATAGTTAAAATTGAAGCAAGTGCTTTGGCAACCAATTATTTTCTTGCATATCCCATACATACTAGTCAGGTAGTAGAAAAGCAACCACACGGTAATGCTATTATTCACTTTGAATTGATACCAACCATTGAATTAACAAGATTATTTCTTTCACATGGACATCATGTGTCTATCATCTCCCCGAGTTGGTTTGTAGAATTTACTAAAAAACTGAAATAGCGATGGAAAAAGTTGCAACCCCTTTTCTTTTTGAGATAGAAGACTTAGAAAAACAAAATCCTAAAATGCTTCGCATTGTTTAACAGATAAACATACACGTATTGACTTTGGGTATACAGCACCTTGGTATTATAAAAATGGTGGATGGATTAAAATTTCTCCAAAAACTTATTTGATAACAAACAATACAGCTAAAAAATATTCGCTTTTAGAAGCGGAAGGAATAGCGATTTCTCCAAATAGAATCAATTTTCAATCTAAGGCAGATTGGCAATTTTTCAGCTTATATTTTGAATCTATTCCTAATGAAGATTGTATTTTGGACATGATCGAATCCGAAAATCCTACAGAGAATGATTTTAATTATTATGGTATTGAATTGAATAGTAAGAAAGGATTAGAGTTAGTTTAAAATCAATAAAGCAGTTATTACTTTCATTTCCAAACGTCCGATTACTTCGGACATATCCTGTTGAATTCATCTTGTCACATTTACTGATAATTTTAAACTACTTTAAAGTCGTTATTCAACATGTTTTAATTATTTTTTCAACCTTAAAGTTGTTTTGTAAAATAATTTTGTAATTTTATATCTCATGTATAATGTATGAGAAAAGAAGAAGAGGTTGCGGCTTTTTTAAAGGATTTCAAAGAAAAAATGAAGTTTTGGGATGTGCTTTTTCGTGATGAAAGAGGAAAAAATGCACAAGCTTTAATAGAATTGGAACTTCGACCAATTGATCGAAAAAAAACATTAGAGACTTTACAAGTGAACGATTACAGTGAAGGTCCGCTGGAAGAAAAATTGTATGGCGGTACAGATATGTGGATGTTTGGTACTATTGTAAAGAAAAAAGAAGTGTATATCAAGATTACATTAGGGGCGATGGGAAGCAGCGTTATTTGTATATCATTTCACATAGCAGAGCACAAAATGAATTATCCTTTAAAATAAAACAGAATGAAAAGTCCAATTACAGGCAAAGAAATGCTGTTGTTTAAAGAACGTAGGTCAATGACCTTCAGAAAAGAAACGTATGAAATTATCTTTCATTATTTTAAATGTATCGACAGTGGAGAACAATTTACTACAACAGCATTAGATGAGGTAAATATGAACCAAGTTTATAATCGATATCGTGAAAAATTTAATATTTTATTTCCAGATGAAATAAAAAGAATTCGTGAAAAATATGATTTGCGAGCATCTAAAATTTCAGAAATCTTAGGTTTTGGCGTGAATAGTTTTCGACACTATGAATCCGGGGAAATGCCGAGTGTTGCGAATGCCAAGTTAATTCAAATGATAGATGATCCCAACATATTTATTGAAATGGTGGAATTATGCTCAACCATTGATTTAAAAACGAAAGAAAAGTATATTCAAAAAGCACGAATTTTATCGGAAGAAAAGAATAGAAATCTATTTAAGTTAAATTTCAAGGAATACTTACTGGGTAACCATCTTGCAGATATTTATTCAGGTTATAGAAATCCTAACTTTGAAAAGTTCACGGAAATGGTTGTGTTTTTTTCTGAAAAACTATCACCATTCAAAACAAAGATGAATAAATTGTTATTCTATGCTGATTTTTTAATGTTTAAACAAAGTTGTTTTTCGATTAGTGGAGTCCGATATAAAGCGATAGATATGGGTCCTGTGCCAACTAATTTTCAAAGTATATTTGAATATTTAGCGAATAATAATTATTTAGATATTTATACAACAGAATTTCCACAAGGATATACAGGAGAGCAATTTATGGCAAAAAAAGACAGATCTTTTAATGCTAATTTATTTACAAAAAATGAATTAGAAACCCTTGAAAAAGTAGCAGATGTTTTTAAAGAAACGAGCACTAATGACATTATTACTTTGAGTCATTTAGAAGAAGCTTGGAAACAAAATGAAAAAAATAAACGCGTAATCAGTTATGAATATGCATTTGAATTAAATCAACTTGATGGTTAAATTGTAAACTAATCATTCTGAAATAACTTATATTTGTGTAGCTTAAAAATGAGTATTCTAAAAGAACAAAACATAGAAAAACAATGGCAAATTATTTTAACTCTCTATCATTAAGAGAACAATTAAACCAATTAGGGGTTTGTGAATTTATGGACATCAACCAGTTTGCGGATGGTGTGAATGCTTTAATCGGTAAAAAAATTGTCATCGTTGGTTGCGGTGCACAAGGTTTAAACCAAGGATTAAACTTGAGAGATTCAGGGTTGGACGTGAAATATACCTTACGTAAAGAAGCTATCGAAACAAAACGCGCTTCTTGGAAAAACGCTACGGACAATGGTTTTGAAGTTGGAACGTACGAAGAATTAATTCCAACAGCTGATTTAGTAATCAACCTTACGCCAGACAAACAACATACAAGTGTTGTTTCTGCAATTATGCCATTGATGAAACAAGGCGCTACCTTATCGTATTCGCATGGATTCAACATCGTGGAAGAAGGAATGCAAGTTCGTAAAGACATTACCGTAATTATGGTTGCTCCAAAATGTCCTGGTACAGAAGTACGTGAGGAATACAAAAGAGGTTTTGGTGTACCAACATTAATTGCTGTTCACCCAGAAAATGATCCAGAAGGAAAAGGATGGACATTGGCAAAAGCATATGCTGCTGGTACAGGTGGACACAAAGCGGGTGTTTTAAAATCATCTTTTGTTGCAGAGGTAAAATCGGATTTAATGGGAGAACAAACCATTTTGTGTGGGGTGTTACAAACAGGATCTATCCTTTGTTTTGACAAAATGATTGAAAAAGGAATTGAGAGTGGTTATGCTTCTACTTTAATTCAATACGGTTGGGAAGTAATTACCGAAGCCTTGAAACAAGGGGGTATCACTGCGATGATGGATCGTTTATCGAACCCAGCAAAAATCAAAGCGTTTGAACTTTCTAACGAATTGAAAACAATCCTGCGTCCGTTGTTTGAAAAACACCAAGACGATATCATGAGTGGACATTTCTCTAAAACTATGATGGAGGATTGGGCTAACAACGATAAAGACTTATTGACGTGGAGAGCAGCAACAGGAAATACAGCGTTTGAGAAATCAGAAGCTACTGCAAAAATTACAGAACAAGAATTCTTCGATAATGGTTTATTGATGGTTGCCTTGGTAAGAGCAGGTGTTGAATTAGCATTTGAAGTAATGGTAGAAACAGGAATCAAAGAAGAATCTGCTTACTACGAATCGTTGCACGAAGCACCACTAATCGCGAATACTATCGCGCGTAAAAAATTGTTTGAAATGAACCGTGTAATTTCGGATACAGCAGAGTACGGATGTTATTTATTCGACCACGCTTGTAAACCGTTATTAGCTGATTTCATGGCAAAAATCGATACCGATGTAATTGGTAAAAACTTCAACGACGGAAAAGACAATGGAGTAGATAATAAAGAAATCATCGCTGTAAACAAGGTATTACGTTCCCACACGATTGAAAAAGTTGGAGATGTATTGCGTGCTGCAATGACAGACATGAAGGTAATAAATACAATTACAACTGGTAATTTAGAAACTGCCGAGATATAATTCTTCCCCCTTTGGAGGGGGATCGAGGGGGAGGACATTTCGTTATCATCCCCCTTAGTCCCCCTTCAAAGGGGGAAACAAGAACCGCAAAACTATGATAACACTACAACACGTTCAAGAAGCAAAAAATAAATTAGAAGGAGTAGCCTACAAAACTCCTTTGATGAAAAGTCTTAACTTATCCGATCGATTTGCTTCGAAAATTTTGTTAAAAAGAGAAGATTTACAATTGGTGCGTTCCTACAAACTACGTGGAGCGTATAACAAAATGTGTAATCTTTCCGAAGAACAAAAACAAAACGGAATTGTATGTGCGAGTGCAGGAAATCATGCGCAAGGAGTTGCTTATTCCTGTATGGTGTTGGGAATTCAAGGTACCATATACATGCCTTCCACTACTCCAAAACAAAAAATCAGACAAGTAGAATTATTCGGAAAATCGAAAGTTAAAATCGTTTTGGCAGGTGATACCTTTGACGATGCATACCAGGAAGCGGTAACATATGGTAAAGCAAACAATTTGACGTTTATTCACCCATTCGATGATCCGATGGTTATCGCCGGTCAAGGAACGGTAGCATTAGAGGTATTAGCAGATGCGGAAGAACCAATCGATTATTTATTCGTACCAATTGGCGGCGGCGGCTTAGCTGCAGGAGTTTGTACGGTATTCAAAGAATTAAGCCCAAATACCATCATTATCGGTGTAGAACCAGAAGGGGCTCCTTCGATGAAAACATCGATAGAAAATGGAAAAGTTACGACCTTAGAGCACATCGACAAATTTGTAGATGGAGCTGCGGTTAAACGTGTAGGCGATTTAAATTTTGAAATCTGTAAGGATGTCTTAAATCAAGTGATAACCATTCCGGAGGGAAAAGTGTGTAGTACCATTTTAAGTTTGTACAACGAAGAAGCAATGGTGGTAGAACCAGCAGGAGCGTTGACAATATCCGCCTTGGATTTTTTCAAAGAAGAGATTAAAGGGAAGAATGTTGTATGCATCGTTTCTGGAAGTAACAACGATATTACGCGTACCGAAGAAATCAAAGAACGTTCATTGGTGTACGAAGGTTTGAAACATTACTTTATGATTCAATTTCCTCAACGTCCAGGAGCTTTGAAAGCATTCGTAAACGAAGTATTGGGTCAGGAAGACGACATTACGTATTTTCAATTCTCTAAGAAAAATAGTCGTGAGAGCGGACCTGTAGTTGTTGGTATCGAGTTAAAAAACAAAGAAGATTTCCAAGGAATTTGCGATAAACTAAACGCATTGAATTTTACGTTCGAGTACTTAAATAATAATCCGACCTTGTTTGGATTGTTGGTGGGGTAATTCAATTATACTCAAAAATCCCATCCCAGATTTCATCCACCCGTTGCAGAGCCTTCTCTATTGGTAGTACGGTCCATTGCAAATTATGCTCTTGCGCCAAACCAATGTGTTGTAATTTTGCCAATGCATCTTTTACATCAAAGTCGAGGTGGCACTTAAATTCTTGTGCAAACCACGTTTCAATTTGTTGGTCGAGCACTTCAGCGCTTGTCGGTTGATTATTTTGCAACAAAAACGAATAGGCCAACATACTTTCTTTCATTTCTTCTTCTTCTGAAGCATCAATTAAGGAGTGAAAGACACCTCCGTTGTTGCCTAAATTCTTGAAATACAAAGAATCGGTCAACATCTTTTTGAAATTGTTTTTCTTGTTGATATACCCTTTGTATTGTTTGAAAAGATACAATCCAAGTACACCTAAAGCAACGCCAGCTTGTATAAGCGACGTTTTTATGTTTTGTAAGTGTAATAAGTTCCCGGATTTATAAACAGATTCAATTTTTAGTAAGGCTGGTATCACTTTTGCAGAAATTATCGGAACACCACCCCCTATTCCAGGAATCCAAAGCAATAACTTATCTGTCAACGACATTTTCGGTTCGGCATTCGGAAAAATGGTTTCCAAGTCGTTTTTGGGTACGCGTTTGAAGATTTTAAGTACGATACTATTTGGATCGATATGCAGTTTTTCTGGATCTATTTTATTCGCTTCAAAATATGTAGTGTCTTTGTAATGAAGGTAAATTACAACTCGATCGTAATATTCAATTTCCACCTCTTTTTTCCAAAAGATAAGGCGCTTTACTTGTTCTTTCGTTTTTGTAAGTCCACGGGCATATAAATAATATTCGTCGTAGTTATCAAAGTCAATATGTAAGTTTAGCCCTACTAAATCAGAAGTATTAATGGCTTTGTGAAGCACTTCATCATCAATCTTTTCAAAGTTCCCGCGCTCCAATACTTTTTTGAAAATGGTATGAAAACTTTTTAGATTGCTTTTATGAGCATATAAAGCACGTTCTTCTGGTAAACGGTCGGGATCGAAATGTGCGTAATTGAGTTTTAATTGTTGATTTAATCCAAAACCTTCGTAGTGAAAATAGTGTTCAAGAATATGAAATAAGCGTTTGAAATTGGTTGCATCCGTGTCGTTGGTGTAGGATTGTTCCAATTGTTTTTCCAACAAGATTTCTTTACTAAATGGTATGTAATTTTCTTTTTTCATGTCTTGTGAAAATGAGATTTTGTGCTTCAAAGATAGTGAGAAAACACTGTTTTACGACGAATTCTAATTCAAACCCGACGAATTCTAGATTGTTCTTTTAATATCGATATGCTCGGTATACTTTTGAGTAAATCAAAATCAAAAAGCTATGAAAACAATTTTATTAACAGCGTTTTTACTACTTGTAACAAGTACGTTCGCGCAAACATACGTAACGATTCCAGACGCAAATTTCGCGAAGTGGTTGAGGGATTCTGTTCCTTCCGCAATGAATGGTGACCAACTCGATATTTCAAGTGATGCAGTAATAAACAAAAAGACAATTGTTGCAGAAGCACTTCAAATTAAAGACATCACAGGGGTTGAATATTTTACAAATTTAGAAACCTTGGATGTTGGAAATGAATATCAAATAGCTGACATTAATAAAAATCAATTTTCTACATTACCAAACTTACCTGAGAATTTAAAGACTTTAATATGTGGAAACACGGGCTTAGTTTCATTACCAATATTGCCAAAGCAACTTTCTATACTAAAATGTTATTCCAATTCCCTTACAACACTTCCTATATTACCAGAAACGTTAACTTATTTAGATTGTAATAGTAACCAGCTGGTACATTTACCTCAATTACCAACTTCGTTAATAAATTTACAATGTTATATGAATCAGTTAATAGATTTACCTGAATTACCACAAAAATTGATGTGGTTTTCGTGCTATACCAATCAATTAACTTCATTACCACAACTTCCAAATTCATTGATTCATTTTGTATGTGCAGAAAATCAAATCACTTCTTTACCACAGTTACCAGAATCATTAGTAATTCTAAGATGTCATAAGAATTTACTTACTTCTTTACCTCAACTGCCTAATACCTTAACTGAGTTAACGTGTAGTTATAATCAATTAAAAGCTCTTCCAGTTCTTCCAACTTCATTAATTGATTTAGATTGTAATACCAATTTTATTACTACTTTACCTGAGTTACCAGGTGGTATTAGTAGAGTGATTTTGGATGAAAATCCATTAGGAGGATTACCATTATTACCATTTTCTTTAACACTCTTAACTGCTTCAAGATGTGGTTTGAGTACTTTACCTTCATTACCTCCTAAATTAGAATTTTTAGGCTGTAGTTTAAATCAACTGAGTACTTTACCAGAATTACCTAATACCTTGATTTCTTTATCTTGTTTTAATAGCAAAATAACTTGTTTCCCTAAATTTCCTAAATCTTTAACATCTATAAATATCTCAAACAATCCTTTTACGTGCCTTCCAAACTACCTTCCTTGTATGGATAAAGTGACTTTGTCCTATCCTTTATGTACGGAAGGAAATACAAGTGGTTGTCCAAGTGCTGAAGAAGGAATCGTAGGATTTACTTCAAAAGATGAAAATGCAGATTGTAAAAAAGATGAGAAAGAGAAAGGTATTTCTAACCTTCCAATGATGTTGTTAGATGCAAATAACAATGTAATTGCGCAAACTATAACCGCTGAAAATGGGGTGTATCAATTCTCTTCATTAGATGCTACGACTTACCAAGTTCAACTAGACAAAGACAACATTCCTTTTGCCGTTGCGTGTAACGATAAACAAGCAGTTGACTTAACAAATCAAACGTATGCAAAAGAGGTAAACTTTAGCTTGACATGTAAAGATGGAATAGATGTTGGTGTGCGTTCCATTTCGACTACAGGAATCATTTTCCCTGGGCAATCGCATATATTAACCGTTGCTGCAGGAGATATGAGTAATTGGTATAATATGCATTGCGCTGCAGGTACCGCTGGAAAATTACAGCTAACAATTTCTGGACCTGTTGTTTACAAAGGAATTATTGGTGGAGCATTGACACCAATCATAACAGGAAATGTGTATACCTATGAAATCGCTGATTTTGGCAACGTGAATTTTACAGAAGATTTCGGAATAGAATTTGAAACAGAAACTACAGCACAAGCAGGAGATCAAATTTGTATAGAAGCGCAGATTACGACGACTTCAGGTGATTTTAATTTAGCGAATAACCAATATTCTTTTTGTTATTCAGTGGTTAACTCGCACGATCCAAACTTAAAAGAAGTATTCCCAGCGAACTTCAAACCTGGTTATGATGGGTATTTAACGTACACAGTTCACTTTCAAAATACAGGTTCTGCACCAGCGTTTAACATCCGTTTATTAGATACGTTAGATTCACAATTGGATTTGTCTACATTTGAAGTATTGAACTATAGTCATGCAAATCGTGTGGAATTAAAAGGAAATATTATGCAAGTGTTCTACAACAACATTCACTTGTTGGATAGCACTTCGAACGAAAAGGCATCTCACGGATTTATTCAATACCGAATCAAGCCTAAAAAAGCGATTGCTGAATCAGATCAAATTAAAAATACTGCCTACATTTACTTTGACTTTAATGAAGCAGTTGTTACTAACACAACCATTAGTAAAGCAAACAAAAGTGCAGGTTTAGAACAGAAAAAAGAAAGTACTTTACGTGTATATCCAAATCCAACGGAGACAATAATTACGTTGGAAAGAGCAACTGCATCGAATGCTAAATTGACTGTTCAAATGTTGAATGTAAACGGACAAGAAGTGTATGCTACGACTATAGAAAACACGACAAATCATTCGATCGACGTAAGCGCTTACACACCTGGATTG
Organism: Flavobacteriia bacterium; assembly: GCA_947446925.1. Lineage (GTDB taxonomy): Bacteria > Bacteroidota > Bacteroidia > Flavobacteriales_D > Crocinitomicaceae > CANHVK01. Next base: position 285,537 of record CANFHU010000001.1, on the reverse strand, counting down.
TACTTTTTAAACGTGGTGAGCGATACCTCTTCAGAAGTAATCAAAGTGGTGAAAAAATAATGTAATTTTAAGTTTTAGAAAAGGATGTTTCTGTTGGAGACATCCTTTTTTAATTTTTTAAACTTTTCATCACAAAAGACGATTGCACATTCGCTATATTAGGGATAGATGCCAGTTTGGTTCTCAAAAACACTTGATACGCATCCATGTCTTTCACTTCTACAAATAGTAGGTAATCCATGTCTCCTGCTATATGTTGACATTGAACGACTTCTTCTAATTTAATAATTTGATTTTCAAAAAGTTCTATTGATTCTAAATGGTGAGATTTCAACGAAACATGACAATAAATTTTCATCCCTTTATGTAATAACGTTTTATTTTCTAGGATGGTATATTGGAGGATTACCTTGTTTTTTTCCAAACGCTTGATACGTTCATAAGTTGGAGTAGTGCTCAATCCAATTTTATCTGCAATTTCTTTGTAACTCAACTTTGAATTTTCTTTCAAAACAGCAACAATTTTTAAATCGATTGTATCTAGTTGAAGCATGGTAGTATAGTTTACTATTTTCTCAATATATTAAAGGTGTAAAAAGTATAAAAAACATAATTTTTTTATTATTATAGAATGTTTTTCTTTTGAATATACACTTATAAGTCAATTCATATACTTTTAATTAAAAATAAAGAATAATTATGGATTACAAATCAATGCAACCAGAAAGTTTGATGATGAGTTATGGGTATAAACCTTCCTTATCCGAAGGCGCTATAAAATGCCCAATTTTTCAAACATCCACATTCGTTTTCAATTCTGCGATGGAAGGAAAGCGCTTTTTTGAATTAGCGTATGGCTTACGTGAAAAAGATAAAGGGGAAGAGTTAGGCTTGATATACAGTCGATTAAACAACCCAGATTTAGAAATCCTAGAAAATCGTTTGTGTTTGTGGGATGGTGCAGAAGATTGTGCAGTTTTTGAAAGTGGTATGTCGGCTATTTCTACGGCATTGATGGAGTTTATGGCACCTGGTGATTTACTATTGTATTCTCGACCAGTGTATGGAGGAACAGACCATTTTATCAATCATTTTTTGAAAAAGTTAAACATTGAATCGATTGGTTTTTACGCTACGGATACGAAAGAAGAAATTATTGAACGTGTAAAACAATCTGGAAGAGCAGATAGATTGACGATGATTCATATCGAAACACCTGCAAATCCAACGAATGCATTGATAGACATTGAATTATGTGCAGAAGTAAAGAACTATTTTACTACACCAGAAAAACCGATTGTGTTATCGGTAGATAATACGTATATGGGACCAATTTGGCAACACCCATTAAAACATTGTGCTGATTTGGTATTATATTCTGCTACGAAATATATTGGCGGACATTCCGATGTTATTGCTGGTGCATGTTTGGGTTCGAAAGAACTGATGGGAAGGGTGAAAGGATTACGTACATTTTTAGGAAATATGGCTGGACCATGGACAGGCTGGTTACTCATGCGTAGTTTAGAAACATTGAAAGTTCGTATGGACGAACAAGCCAGAAATGCAAAAGAAGTAGCAGACTTTTTGTTAGCGCATCCAAAAGTAGAAAAGGTGTATTATCTAGGTTTTTTAGAAAGCGAAAAAGACAAAGAACTTTTGGCGAGACAATTTACTTCCAACGGAGCAATGATTTCTTTTGATATTGTTGGTGGTGAGAAAGAAGCGTTTCAGTTTTTGGATTCATTAAAACTAATCAAATTAGCAGTAAGTTTAGGAGGAACAGAAAGTCTTGCAGAGCACCCACAAACGATGACACATGCAGACGTTCCTATGGAGGATAAACGCATCATGCATATCACGGAGAAGTTAATTCGTTTGTCGGTAGGAGTGGAGAATTACAACGATTTGATTACGGATATAAACCAGGCTTTAGCATGTGTTGATTAAATAAACTAATACCAATAAAAAAGCCAGCTTGATTCAAGCTGGCTTTTTTAGTTAGTTTAATACCCCATCTGAGTGATATCTACCTTCCTTGTAGATTTGCACTTTTAATAAAATACCATCCGAATCATACACGTAAAGTTTTCCATCAAATAATCTACCATCTTTGAAAATACCATCTTGGAATATATCGCGATTTTTATTGTATACCTTATTATATCCGTTCGGATTAAATTTACCGCCGTTGTCTTGTACAATAGGAGAAACAACAGGTTTAGAAGTTACTTTAGATGCGCCTGGATCTTCCACATTGACCATTGGTCTAACAGGTTCCTTTTTCACGACACCTCCTTCATCCACACCACCATCTGCATTAAATGTGATAATTTCTTTTATATCCCCATTCGGATAATAACGTGTTGCTTTTCCACTTGGTTTTCCGTTATTGGAGGTGTATACAAACTCTTCTTGTCCATTTGCATAGTAATAGGCCACCTTCCCTTCTTCTTTCCCAGATGGGTTATATTTAGCAATATATTCTAATTGCCCATTTTCGTGAAAACGTTTTAATGTATCTAAATATAAATCACGCTCAAATCTACCGTCTTCTTTTACCTGACCGTTTTCATAATATTTTGTGTAATTACCTTTAGGTCTATTGTTTTCGTATTCTCCTTTTAATTTAGGAGTTTTCCCATCGGTGTGGTATTTAATCCAAATACCTTCTTTACGGTCATCTTTATAATCACCTTCTTCTACCTTTCCTTCTTCTGGAAAACCAGTACCTGGTCTATCTTTACCGAAGTAAATCCAATGGCCTTGTTTTTTTCCTTGATCGTCTTTTTTATTGATTTTTTGAGCAAAAGTTATTCCACTAAAAAACACCATACATAGAATGCATAGTTTTAAAAAAAAGGAATTCGTTACTTTAATAAGAGTCATTTAATGCTTAAATCTCAAAAGTTTGATGAGCAAATATATTAATTTAACTTTGAAGGGTCAACATTTTTCAACATCGTTTCCACCATTGCCTTCAAATCGTACTTTTCTTTCCATCCCCAATCTTGTTTAGCAGCCGTGTCGTCAATCGAGTCTGGCCAACTATCCGCGATATCTTGGCGAAAATCTGGATTGTACATCATTTTAAATGTAGGTAAATTTTCTTGAATAGCAAGTGCTAATTGTTCAGGAGTGAAAGAAATACCAGCTAAATTATAACTAGATCGGATTTTTACGTTTTCTTTCGGTGCATCCATTAACTCAATTGTTGCACGGATTGCATCTTCCATATACATCATTGGAAGCGCACTATCTTTATTTAAAAAGGAAGTATATTCTCCATTCTTTTTTGCATGATAGAAGATATCAACGGCATAATCGGTTGTTCCGCCACCAGGAAGACTTGTATAGGAGATTAAACCAGGGTAACGAATGGAGCGAACATCCACACCAAATTTACTGTAATAGTATTCACACCAACGTTCTCCTGCTAATTTAGAAATTCCGTATACCGTTGTTGGTTCCATAACTGTATATTGTGGAGTTTCAACACGTGGAGTTGTAGGACCAAATACCGCAATAGAACTTGGCCAAAATATTTTTTTAATAGCACCTTCTTTTGCTAAGTCTAAAATTGTAAACAATCCTTCCATGTTTAGCTTCCAAGCAAATTCAGGATGTTTTTCAGCGGTTGCAGAAAGTAATGCCGCTAATAAATAAACGTCATCTGGTCTTTCAGCACGGATATAGGATTGTACTGTTTCTTTATCTAAAACATCCATTTTTACATATGGACCGTCTTTTAGTGCATCTGTGCATTCTTCTTTTACATCCGCAGCAATTACATGATTTACACCATGTCTTTTGCGTAGTTCTAGTACTAATTCTGTACCAATTTGTCCTCCTGCACCGATAACTAAAATTTTCTTCATGTTTCCTAACTAATGTAAGGCGCAAAAATAAAGGAAAATGTTCTTAAAACAATAAAAAACGACTTGAATTATTTAGTACTCTTTGGGTTAAAATTTATTCGACGGTTTTACGATTTATTTTTAGTCTATCCACAAATCAATTTGTAAATTTGCATGCATAACACGCTAAATTAAATCTAAAAATAAATTAACATGAGTGTATTAGTAGGTAAAAAAGCACCTCATTTTTCTGCTGGAGCAGTTATTAATGGTGGTGAAGTTGTTTCTGGTTTTTCATTAGACCAATACGTAGGAAAAAACCCAGTTGTTTTATTTTTCTATCCGAAAGATTTTACATTTGTTTGTCCTTCTGAATTACATGCTTTCCAAGCGAAAATAGCAGATTTCGAAGCAAGAGGAGCAAAAGTAGTTGCTTGTTCTACAGACACAGAAGAGTCACACTGGGGATGGTTACAAGTAGCTAAAAATAAAGGTGGAATCGAAGGGGTAACTTACCCAATTATTGCGGATACATCTAAAACTATTTCTGAAGCTTACGGTGTTTTGGCTGGTGAATACGATTATGATGTAGATGGTAATTTATATGCTACAGGACCAATGATTGCTTACCGTGGATTGTTTTTAATTGACAAGAATGGTGTAGTAATGCATCAATTAGTTAATAATTTCCCATTGGGAAGAAACGTGGATGAAGCACTTCGTATGGTAGATGCTTTACAATTCTTCGAAGAAAATGGAGAGGTTTGTCCTGCAAACTGGACAAAAGGAGACGAAGGAATGAAAGCTTCTTTTGATGGTGTAGCGGATTACTTAGCGAAACACTAATTAATACTTTTATTACTTGGAAAGGCTGTTTCATTGGAAACAGCCTTTTTTGTTTAACAAGTTTTAGTGCAGAAGTTTTTAATTCGTTGCATCTTGATTTACTAGAATCGCTTATTTTTATCTAAATTTTAAAGCATGAATTCAATTGATATTTTATTGATTATACCACTTATTTATGGTGCATGGAAAGGATTTAAGCACGGTTTAATCATTGAGGTATTTACGCTTTTGGCTTTATTTGTTGGGATTTATGTTGGTATCCATTTTTCGGATTTTACTGCGTGTTTGTTGCGTGAATATGTAGGGTTAAATTCGAAGTATTTACCAATTATTGCATTTACAATCACATTTTTAGCAGTTGGTGCAATGGTCTTCTTTCTTGGTAAAACAATTGAAAAGTTGATTAAAATCACAGCGCTGACACCATTGAATAAATTTGCAGGTGTATTTTTTTCACTGCTTAAATATGTTTACATGTTGAGTACGCTATTAGTAATTGTAGAATCCTACGATGAAAAATTAGCATTTTTCCCGGCAAAGGTTAAACAAGATTCATTGTTATATTCTCCTATTTTGAAAGTCTCTACTACTACGATTCCATCTTTGAAAGAAAGTGCAATTTTTTTGAAAAACGCAATGCAAACGGATACATCTACCTATACTGACCGAGATGTTTTACGTGCACAATTTTTAGCGGATAGTTTAGGAATTGTGACTACCGATTCTGTAGAATTACGAAATCTTTTTTTTACGTATGAAAAATAAGATTTTTCTTCTTGTCTTCGTTCTGCTTGCTTTTTTAGGGAATGCGCAAGAACTAAATTTTAAGCATGTATTGGATATATCAAATGTTGAATTGGATGTAAATAAGTTTGGACCATACATTGGTTTGCAACAGGGTAAATATTCAAGTATTGAGTTTGGGGCAGAATTCCAACATAAGAATATTAAATGGATTCGTCCAACGACACATTCAGTTCATCTTGGTTTTAATTACAATTTTTACAATAATTTACTCGGGTATGATTTGGGTTATTGGTATAAAGCAGGAAGATTAAATTTAACCTATGGAGTGAACGCAATTTTCAGAACAGATTACACGCACAACGCAATTGGTTTTGCTCCTGTTGTTGGGTATAAAATAGGACAGTTACACATGCAAACAGGGTACAATTTTTTAAGTCGCACTACGACAAATTTCCCTTGTAATACTTTTTTTATGACATTGCGATTTGTATTGGTTCAATATCGTAATTTCGATTGGAAGAAATAATAGAATATTGCTGTTATTTCATTTTATATTAATTTGTAATGATTAGTTATATGTTAGTTTTTAAATTCGGTGGTGCTTCCGTGAAGAACGCGGATGCGGTTAAAAATGTTGCGAAAATTATTTCCTTATTTCCAAAGGAGAAGAAGTTAGTCGTTATTTCTGCTATGGGAAAAACGACGAATGCGATGGAAGAAATTGTCGATGCTTTGTGGACAAAAAACAATGAGTCATTTCGCTATTTAGTTGACCAAGTTTATCAATACCATGTGGATATCTGCCTTAAATTATTTCCGGAGCAACATGAAAAATTAAATACATTTATTGACAGTTTATTTGAAAATTTATTAGCGAAAATTTCTCAGCCACTTTCTGAAAATTTTGATTTTGTGTATGATCAAATTGTTTCTTTGGGTGAAATTCTTTCCACTAAAATTGTAGAAAGTTACTTATTAGAACAAACCGAAAAAGCCATATGGTTAGATGCTCGTTTGTGTATTCGTACGGACAATACCTACCGCAATGGTTCGGTGGATTGGTCAAAAACACAAGAATTAATAACTGCCGCTGTACAACCTTTAGTAAAAACTTCGGATACTATTATTACGCAAGGTTTTATAGGTTCTACTACTGAAGGTTTAACTACTACGCTTGGTAGAGAAGGTTCGGATTATACAGCAGGTATTTTTGCATATTGTTTAGAAGCTAAAAGTGTCACGATTTGGAAAGATGTTCCAGGAATGCTTAATGCCGATCCTAAATGGTTTGATGAAACCATTAAGTTGAAACAAATTTCGTTTCAAGAAGCGATTGAGTTGGCTTATTATGGAGCTACCGTGATACATCCAAAAACGATTAAACCTTTACAAAATAAAAATATTCCATTGTATGTGAAATCTTTCATTGATCCACATGCTGAAGGAACTCAAATTTCTGCTTCTACGGAATTTGATCACTTAGTACCATCTTTTATTTTTAAAATGGATCAAACTAAAGTGAGTATTATTCCGAAAGATTTTTCATTCATTGCCGAAGAAAATTTAAGCCATCTTTTTGATGTTTTGTCCCGTGCTGGAGTACATATTAATCTGATGCAAAATTCAGCGATTAGTTTTGATTTTGTGATCGACAATAAACAAAATGTCATTAAAGACTTGTTTCAAAACTTAGAGAAAGAGTATGTTATTTCCGTGGAGGAAGGTTTTGAGTTGGTTACTATTCGTCATTATGATCAACAAACGATTGACCGTGTAACGGTAGACAAACATATTGTTTTGATTCAAAAGTCGGAACAGACTGCTCGTATATTGATGCGATAAAAACGATAAAAACCAGTAGAGCCACAATGCATTGTGGCTCTACTGGTTTTATTGTGGCTCTACTGATTTTGAAACCTATTCTCCTAACACTAATTCTTGTGCTTCTGGTTTTCTTAATGCATCTTTGATTAATCCTTCTAATTCTAACATTAGTTCAGGATTATCGGATAAGATGGATTTTACAGAATCTCTTCCTTGACCTAACTTTGTTTCTCCATAGGAGAACCAAGATCCACTTTTCTTGATGATGTTTAAATCTACACCTAAGTCAATGATTTCACCTACTTTGGATATACCTGCACCATACATGATATCAAATTCCGCTTTACGGAATGGTGGAGCTACTTTGTTTTTTACTACTTTCACTTTCACACGGTTACCGATTACTTCTTCTCCATCTTTTAATTGCGTAGCGCGACGAATATCTAAACGTACAGATGCATAGAATTTTAATGCGTTTCCACCGGTTGTCGTTTCAGGGTTACCAAACATTACACCGATTTTATCACGTAATTGATTGATAAAGATGCAAGAACATTTTGCTTTTGAAATTGAACCTGTCAATTTTCTTAGCGCTTTTGACATTAATCGTGCTTGTAGACCCATTTGAGAATCTCCCATTTCACCTTCGATTTCTGCTTTTGGTGTTAATGCTGCTACAGAATCGACAACGATTAAATCGATTGCACCGGAACGAATCAAGTTATCCGCGATTTCTAATGCTTGCTCTCCATTATCTGGTTGAGAGATTAATAGATTATCAATATCTACCCCTAATCTTTTTGCATAAAATTGATCGAACGCGTGTTCAGCATCGATAAAAGCAGCGATTCCTCCATTTTTTTGACATTCCGCAATTGCGTGAATTGCTAAAGTTGTTTTACCGGATGATTCAGGTCCGTATATTTCAACAATTCTTCCTTTTGGAAAACCATTTACGCCTAACGCAAGGTCTAAGGTTATGGAACCTGAAGGGATTACTTCTACTTCTTCGATTGGTGAATCTCCTAATTTCATCACACTTCCTTTACCGTAAGTTTTATCTAACTTATCCATTGTAAGTTGAAGCGCTTTTAATTTTTCTAAGTTCACTTCTTTGTTTGCTTCTTTTGCCATGGTCTTTATTTTTTAATTTGTTTTTACAGTTTAGTTCGCTTTTTAGCGTTTCTTTTGACAAAGGTATGTGCTGTAAAACGTAATCTATTTACGTACTACTTCAGATTGGAATAAATTTCTAAAATTTCTCTGGTATGGTCTTTCGTATTCGGTTTATCTATAATTCCGACGATGGTACCTGCTTCGTTTACTACAAACGTAGTACGGTGAATTCCGTCATATTCTTTACCCATAAATTTTTTGTATCCCCAAACACCGTATGTTTCGATTACTTTACGGTCAGTATCTGCTAATAGGGTGAATGGAAGTTCATATTTCGTGATGAAACGTGTATGTAATTTTTCATCATCCATACTTACACCGATAATTTCGATTCCTTGTGCTTGAAGTTCTGTATAGTTATCACGCAAGTTACATGCTTGTGCTGTGCAACCAGGTGTTAAATCTTTCGGATAGAAATATAGAACAAACTTTTTCCCAGTTAATGTTACCGATGAAAACGCATTCCCATGTTGGTCAATACTTTCGAATGCAGGTGCTTTGTCGTTTACTTTTAAATGTTTCATGCTTATATTTTAAACAAATACGATTATTATTTAATCAAAAGTAGAGTTAATTTTTTAAACAGCAAGAATAAATTGAATTTTTTTATTTAGAAAGTTTTGCTTAATTTATTTAAAGTCAAATTCAGCGATTTTTAGAATTTCTTTGTTTTGAGTGAGGCGCAAGGTCACTGTTTCTTTCTTTTCGGTATTGTCCATATAACGCGTATACAGGTCGAGTTGTATGGTAGTTGGCCCCATTAGTGTTTGAGCAGACGAACCATAATAATTTGCTTGTATGATATATTTTCCTGGTATCGCATGTTTGATGAGGAACTCCTCCGGACCATAACCACCTGTAAAATCACTAGATATTGTTCCGCCAATGTTGGTTCGATTGTGAGAATAGTCACATTTTTCTCCGCGAGGATCGGTCACCCATAAATCGATATCACAGTTGTCAGTATCCCAATTTAAAACGACACGTATGTCCATAGGGATATGTGCCAATAATCGTTTGTCAATCTTGTCAAAGTTGAGCGTTTGTTTTTGTTGGTTTGCTTTGGCGATGATGGCATTCATTTCTTCGCTCGTAATTACTCCTATTTCTGGGAAGCGATCATTCCACGATTTTAATACTACGTTATATATGGTATCTATTGCTCTTTGGTATTGACCATCTGCTGCATATACTGCTGCTAAGTCGCGATAGGATTGTGGTTCTTCACGACGAATTTTTAACACTTCTTCAAATACATAAATTGCATATTTCGTGTATTTGAGTTGTTCCAAGCGATGCGCAAGTACTCGAAGTATTTGGTGATTTTGTTGACTAATCTCCGCTAAATTCGAAAGAATGCGTAAACCTTCTGTTTTTTTGTTTTTGGAGAAAAAATAGTCTGCAACATCCATGAAGAACGATGGGGAGTTACCATATTCTTCTTTTTGTGTTAAGTAAACCGAATACATTTCTCCTTCAGTTGCTTCTTTGATTTTTGTTAGATAAGACGTGTCTGGATTCCAAGTAGTTAATTTGATAGCACCATTGTTTTGAACTGAATTCGTATTGCTCTCTTTCTTTTTTAACTTGACAGCATCTAATTCACGTTCTCCATCGGCATTTATTCGAGAATTTTGAGGAGCATTACTTACATTAAAGTGTTCAGAAACTTCATATATGACTTCTCCTTCTTGGTCTTTTGATTCAACCATATCATCATAAGCTACTTCTCTTTCAACGATTACAGGAGGTAAAAAACTAACTAACTTTTCTTTGGAAGATTTATATTTCATTTTTTCCATCCAAACAACTATTTTATCTGCTGAAACTTGAATTGTTTTCGTTTGAATTCCGGACGCTTTAATTACTAGCGTACTAATATTCTTAGGGAGAACTAACGAAAAGTTTCCATTTCCATCTGTACTTACACCATTACCGGTTGTACCTATTAATACATTGGCATTACGGATCGGTTCATTAGTAAGTGCATCATATACAGTGCCTTGAATTACTCCACCTTGAAGTGTAATTGAATTTCCTTTTTGCGTTACCCATGTACCGCCGATTTTTGGAGAAGGGTTGTATTCTTTATGATACCAATTCAACCTATTCTGAAAATCCTTAACACATTGTTCAAGTTGTTCTTGCGTTCGATTTGTTTGTTCCAGTTTACGAAGATGCATTTGAGTTGCAAATTCTTGTTGAAATTCAACAGGTGGTTCGATGTTGTAGCGTAAATAATCGTCTAACGTTTCCAAAATGATTAAGGAAGTGTTACGTGTAACAATACCGAATTGTTTCCCTAGTTCGGCAATAGTTGTTTTATTTTTTTCGAATTGTATATCGAGTTCATTGATTTTTTTTACTGCCCAAAGTCTTTCTGTTAATCCGGATGTTTCTTGATTCGTAGTATCAATTGTTAGGGTGATGGAAGAAGTAATTTCTTTCCCAAAACCATAATGGAGGGTAATGTTTGTTTTGTTTTTCAAAAGTTTACCAGTAAACGTAAATTCTTGATTCACCAACGTTGGAATCGTTGGATAAACTTCCGTTAATTCAGAAGGATTATACGTTGCTGAGATGAATTGAAACGCTTGATTTGCTAATATTTCGATGGCTTGTTCGTTCGTTTGTCGTAGTAAATTAATATAATTACCTCCTGTAGTTGCACTTATATAGTTCAAATAGGCGTGATCAGCAGATTGATTTTGATTAATGACATACAAAGGGGCATCGGAAAGGGTAATTTCATTTTCCCCAAAATTGGATAATCCATCAGAGACTAAGATTTGTTCTTCAGCCAAATATTTTGTTAAGTCTAAACAACCCAATTGAGTTCCGCCATCATATTTTAATTGTTCAATTTTTGTTTTTAAAGCAGTCCAATTTCCGTTACTAATTTCAATTTTTTCTTCCGAATGAATTACATTGCTAAAAGTCACGAATTGCACAGAAACAGCATTTAATTTATTGAAATAGTTTTCTAATAATTGAAGAATACGCTCGTTGTTTTTTGTAGTATTGGAAGTGGAGACATCCCAAATCAAGGTAATTTTTGAAGGGAGTTTTTTAGGACGTTGTTGAATTTCAGGTTGTACGTATCCATAAAAAAAGTGGGTGTTAGGATTTTTTATACCGTGACTTACAACTACGTTTTGCGTTTCTTTTTTAGCGGGTATCGAGATGATGATGGGTGAAGATGGGTTAAAATTTGTTTCTTCAAATGTTGCTTTGTAGTAATCTTGCCATTTTTCGAAAGAGAAATTTTCCAAGTCATTTTTCTCAATTTTAGGTCTTACATCAGATTGCAATACCTCAATATGGATAGAAAACTGTCCAATCTTTTTCGTGAAATTTAGAGGCAATACATAGATAAATCCATTTTTTGAAGGCTTGATTTCTTGTTCATACGCGATCACAATGTGTTTGGTGCCATTGGCAGGAATTGGATAAACCCTTGCTTTGTAATTATTTCCGAGGACTTTTTCTAATAATCCTGGATCCACTTTTCGATTGACAATTTCTTCAAACACTTGTTGACCTTTTTCTTTTTCTACCGGAACGGCTTCGCGTAATTTACCATTTACATCCATTGCAAATCGTGTCACTGACTGACCTTCTCCTAAAGGAAAATGAAGTTCACCTTCTAATATTCGGTTGTTAGGATTTCTAAAAACGATGTCGAACGTAGTTATGGCTATCGACCCAACGATTTTCACGTCGATTGCAACATTTTCTATATCAATGCTTTCGTTGTTTTTTACAAAGAGTAATTTTTCAGAAAAAGTACTTTCATTGTTTTGAGTAAATCCGCTTCCGATAAATGAGAACAGAATGAATATAAATAGACCAATCGTTTTCATAGGCAACATTTTGTTTTAATGTATTTTAAATGTATACATAACGGATGAAAATAAGAAATCGTATGAGAAATATGGGTTTTTACCACACTGGATATATCAAATCACGAAATCACGAAAGTTTTTTCACTAATTCTTTGTTTTTCAAACTTTATTTTATATATTTGGGTAAATCAATTTTGGCCATGAAACTTTTTGTTGTTATATCATTTCTTTTCTTTTCCGTTGGATTGTTCGCGCAGTCTAATGCTAAAGTTGTAGATAATGACGATGTTTCTGTTGCTATATATCCAAATCCAGCTTCTGAATTTTTAAACATCAATATCAAAGGTGGTTTAACAAAAGGTACGATTAAAATCTTTAGTGCTTTAGGCACAGAAATCTACGCAGATGAATTAGATAGTTTCAAAAAAATTGATTTATCTGATTTTAAGAATAATGTTTATTTGGTAAATATTTATTCCAATGAAGTGTTAGTACAAACTACTAGATTTGTAGTAAGACACTGATAGTAAGAGTTTAATTCAAAATTCTACTTCCTTTTTTATTTCCTTTTTTTGCTTCTATACTCCTTGTTTTTTGTTATTTTTGTTTTGAAAAATATCCAATAGATTATGGCAAAAATTCGCAAACAAGACGCATTAGATTACCACTCCAGTGGACGTCCAGGAAAAGTGCAAGTAATTCCTACAAAACCATATGCCTCACCACGTGATTTATCCCTAGCATATTCACCGGGTGTAGCTGAGCCTTGTATTAAAATTGCTGAAAATGCAGATGATGTATATAAATATACCGCAAAAGGAAATTTAGTTGCTGTAATTTCAAATGGTACAGCCGTTTTAGGTCTTGGAAACATAGGTCCTTTGGCTTCTAAACCAGTAATGGAGGGTAAGGGAGTCCTATTCAAAATTTTCGCAGATATTGATGTGTTTGATATAGAGGTAGATGCATCTGATCCTGAATTATTTATTCAAACTGTAAAAGCGATTGCTCCAACTTTTGGCGGAATCAATTTAGAAGATATCAAAGCACCAGAAGCATTTGAGATCGAGCGACGTTTGAAAGAAGAGTTGAATATTCCTATCATGCATGATGACCAACATGGTACCGCGATTATTTCTTCTGCAGCACTATTAAATGCTTTAGAGTTAGCAGATAAAAAAATTGGAGATGTTGTCATCGTTATTTCAGGTGCAGGTGCAGCAGCAATGTCTTGTGCTAAATTATATATTTCCTTAGGTGCTGACGTTAAAAAAATATTCATGTATGACAGTAAAGGATTACTTCATGCAGGAAGAAAAGATTTGGAAGACAATAAGTTAATTTTTGGTCAACATACAACAGGTGATAAATCTCTGGAAGAAATGTTTGTTAACGCAGATGTTTTTCTTGGATTATCGAAAGGTAATTTAGTTTCGAAAGAAATGATTGCTTCGATGGCAAATGATCCAATCGTGTTTGCATTAGCGAATCCTGAACCGGAGATTTCCTATAAAGATGCTGTTTCAGTACGAAAAGACATTATCATGGCAACTGGTCGTTCGGACCATCCTAATCAAGTGAACAATGTGTTGGGATTCCCATTCATTTTCCGTGGTGCATTGGATGTTCGAGCAACTACGATTAATGAGGAAATGAAGTTGGCTGCAGTGAAGGCGATTGCTTCTTTAGCGAAAGAGACAATTCCAGAAGAGGTGATTGAAGCGTACGGGGATAAAAGTATTTCTTTTGGTAGAGAGCAAATAATTCCAAAGCCTTTAGATACACGTTTGATATATTACGTTGCTCCAGCAGTGGCGAAAGCTGCCATGGATTCAGGTGTAGCACAAAATCCAATTAAAGATTGGGATGCGTATGAAATGGAATTGAAAAACCGTTTAGGATTAGATAATAAGTTATTACGAAATATTACGGTAAAAGCGCAAAGTAATCCAAAACGTGTTGTTTTCGCAGAAGCGGATAATTATAAAGTATTAAAAGCAGCGCAATTTGCGAGTGAAGAAGCAGTTGCATTCCCAATATTATTAGGTAACAGAAAACGCATTGAAGCAATTATTAATGAATATGCGTTAGAGTTTACGGATTTTGAAATCGTAGATCCGAAATCCGAAGAAGAGCAAGAACGACGTATTGCCTACGGAAAAGCGTTTTTTGAAAAACGCAAACGCAAAGGATTTACGGAATTTGAGTCGATACAAATCATGCGTGAGCGAAACCATTTTGGTGCCATGATGGTAGAAAGAGGGGATGCAGACGCCATGATTTCGGGCGCTACACGCAACTATAAAGATGTAGTTAAACCTGCTTTACAAACAATAGGCACACAAAAAGATGTGAAAACAATCGCTGGATTGTACATTTTGATGACTAAAAGAGGTCCGCTGTTTTTAGCAGATACTACAATTAATATGGATCCAACTGCGGAGGAAATTGCGGAGATTACGAATAATGTAGCGAAAACGATTCGTAAATTTAAAGTGATTCCGAAAATTGCTTTGTTGAGTTATTCAAACTTCGGTTCGTCTCCTGGGAAAGATTCGATTAAAATGGCACAAGCGGTTGATATTCTCCATGAAAAATATCCTTCCCTTGTGGTAGATGGGGAAGTGCAAGCAAATTTTGCGTTAAACAACGATTTGATGAATGAGAAGTTTTCATTCTCTTCATTAGCAAATAAGCAAGTCAACACCTTGATTTTCCCAAACTTATCTTCAGGAAATATTGCGTATAAATTATTGCAAGAAATGATTGAAGGTGAGGCAATTGGTCCAATTTTAGTTGGTTTAAAAAAATCGGTGCATGTAGTTCAAATGGGTGCTTCTGTGCGTGAGATCGTTAACATGGTGAAGGTAGCAGTAGTAGATGCTCAAAACAAATAATAGATGATCGCGCACATAAATGGAAAATTAGTAGAAAAAAATCCTACAACACTTATTATAGAGTGTAATGGTTTGGGTTACGAAGTGAAGATTTCGTTAAATACATTTTCTACTATCGGTTCGGAAGAGGCGGTGAAAGTATATACCCAGTTTATTGTGCGTGAGGATGCTCAATTGTTATATGGGTTTGCTACCAAAGAAGAGCGTGAAATGTTTAATCATTTGATTTCGGTATCTGGTATAGGGCCTAATACGGCGATGATTATGCTTTCTTCGTTAGTTCCAGAAGAAATTGCTCATGCTATTCAAGTAGAAGATGTACGTACAATCCAAAGTATCAAGGGTATAGGTGTAAAAACAGCACAACGAGTAATTATTGATTTAAAGGATAAAATGGTGAAGATGAGTTTTTCTGCTCAAATTTCTTCTGTTGGACACAATACAAATCGATTTGATGCGTTAACTGCTTTGGTTTCGTTAGGATTTGATAAAAAGAATGCGGAAAAAGCAATCGAAAAAGTTAGTCAAGGGGATGAGACGGTAGAACAAATCATCAAAGGGGCACTTAAAATATTATAACCATTGAGTAAGCGGATAACGTGCTATAAACAGTATTGTAGCAAGGTGATTATTATTACCTTGCTATCTTTGTTTTATAGCAGTTTATTTGCACAGGACTCCATTAAACCCTTACCTTTTCCAATAAAGAAAACGTATGATCCCTCAGAATCTGGCCCACAACGGTTTGACTTAGGGGATCCAAGTAAGGTAAAACAAACGATAGTTTATGATCCAGTATTACGTAAGTATGTATTTAAAGAGACTTTAGGAGATTCTTTAAAAATCAATTATCGTAATCCTTCGATGATGACTTTGAAGGAATATTTAGAATACGAACGTAAAAAATCGTTAGTAAATAACTGGAAAGATAAAATAGATGCACAAACAGAATCTGGTCAACCATTAGTTCCACCAATTAAAGTTGGAGGAAAAGGGTTTGCTAACTTTTTTGGTTCGGATGAAATTAGCATCAAACCTCAGGGTTCAGTGGAGGTATCGATGGGATTCAATCACTCGCGTTTAGATAATCCAATTTTACCTGTCGCACAAAGAAGTTTAACACGTTTTGATTTTCAGCAGAATATGCAAATCAATCTGGTAGGTCAAATTGGAACAAAATTAAAATTGAGTACCAGTTACAATAGCCAGGCTTCGTTTGATTTTGAGAATATAACCAAACTTGGCTACACAGGAGATGAAGATCAAATTCTACAAAAAATCGAACTTGGGAATGTCTCGTTACCATTAACTACTTCTTTAATTCAAGGTTCACAGACGTTATTTGGGGTTAAGACACAATGGAAATTTGGAAAATTAACTATCGATAATGTGATCGCTTCCTCCAAAGGGAAAAAAACAGAAATAAATGTTTCTGGAAAAGCACAAATTCAAAATTTTGAATTATCTGCGGATAATTACGAAGCAAATCGCCATTATTTTATTGGGCATTACTTTCGAAATACGTACGATACAGCGATGGCTCAGTTGCCAATCGTAAATTCTCAAATTAATATCACACGAATGGAAGTGTGGTTAACAAACCGTGTAAATAGCACTTTAAACACACGTAATATTGTCGCATTTACCGATTTAGGGGAAGCATTACCACAAGATGTGCAAGGTGCAAATCCTGGACCTAGTAATTTTTCTTCTTCCATATTCCCAGACAACAATTCGAATGGTTTGTATTCCTGGTTGTTGACCCAAGATCAAATAAAAGGGTTTTCAAATGCAGTGACGACTTTGTCTAATGTAATAACTGCACCAGGACCATTTAAACAAACAGTAGAGTACGAAAAGGTTGAAAACGCACGTAAATTAACAGACCAAGAATATTCTTATAACGCTTTATTAGGGTATATTTCTCTAAATCAACCCATTATTAACGATGAGGTACTTGCTATTGCGTATGAATATACCTACCAAGGAAAAACCTATCAAGTAGGTCAATTTTCTACAGACGGTGTAGATGGTAAAAGTGCACTTTTCTTAAAATTATTGAAACCAACTTTGACTAATCCAAAAAATAAAATTTGGGATTTGATGATGAAAAATGTCTATTCGATAGGTGCTTATTCCTTGGATAGAAATGGATTTCGTTTGGATGTGATGTATAATAATCCAGCAACAAGTTTGCCTGTTAACTTTTTCCCATACGAAGGTTTAGACAAAGAACAATTGGTTTCCTTGTTGGGAATGGATAAAATGAATGTCAATAATCAACCATTTTCAGATGGATTATTTGACTTTGCTCCAGTAAATTTCAATGGAAATAAGGCAGACAATGGGGGAACCATTAATCCAAAAAATGGGCGTGTATATTTTTCTACCATTGAACCTTTTGGTCAAACCTTGCGTCAGAAAATGTTAGCCAAAGGCATACCAATTAGCACTGTAGATAAAATTGCGTTTACAGAATTATACGACTCCACCAAAACAGCAGCACAACAACTTCCTGCCAAAAATAGATTCATTTTCAAAGGCCAGTATCAATCTTCGGTAAGTTCAGATATTCCCTTAAATGCTTTAAATGTACCGCAAGGAGCGGTGTCTGTAACTGCCGGAGGAATAAAATTGGTTGAGGGTACAGATTATTCGGTAGATTACAATTTAGGTCGCGTTAAAATATTGAATACTGGGGTATTAGAATCAAACACTCCAATTAAAGTTTCGGTTGAAAGTAATTCTGTTTTTGGTTTCCAAGCGCGTTCTATGATTGGAACACACGTAAATTATCGTTTTAATAAAGACTTTAATTTAGGTGCTACGTGGATGCGTATGACCGAAAGACCAATTACGCAAAAAGTGGATATTGGTTCTGAACCATTTAAAAATAATATGATTGGTTTAGACATAGCGTTTAAACATGATCTTCCATTTCTAACAAAAGCGGTAGATTTTTTACCGATGCTTTCAACACGTGCTAAATCTTCCATTTCTTTTACCGGAGAAGTGGCACATTTAATTCCAGGAACACCAAAAGCAATTTCTGCTACTGGTATTTCGTATGTAGATGATTTTGAAGGAAGTCAAAGTACAATTGATTTACGAACACAAACTGCTTGGAAATTAGCTTCTATTCCACAGTACCAACCAGATTTATTTCCAGAAGCAGCAAATAAAGATTTAAGCGCGGGATTTAAACGTGCGAATATCGCTTGGTATTTGATTGATCCAATGTTTTATCAAGCCGGTGCTTCTACGCCGAAACATATTATTGATAATCCACAAATGTTATCAGATAGTAGAATGCGGGTTGTGTACCAAAAAGAATTATTTCCAAATCTACAGCAACAAACAGGTACCTTTCAAAATATTCCTGTTCTAGATTTGGCTTATTATCCAAAAGAACGTGGTATTTACAATTATGATTCTACATCGATATTAGATAAACTAGGTCATTTTCAAAACCCCGCATCCAAATGGGGTGGAATTATGCGCTCTTTAAGTACCAATGATTTTGAGTTATCCAACATTGAATATATCCAATTTTGGATCCTAAACCCGTTTAATGAGGATGCGGAAAAAGTGGATCCAAATTCACTTCATTCAGGTGGAGATTTATACTTTAATCTAGGAAATATCTCGGAGGATGTACTACCGGATTCTCGCAAAGAGTTTGAAAACGGTTTACCAATTGCTACAACAACTTCGACCGATAATATTGATATCACACAATGGGCGCGTGTATCTACACAAAACGTGGTGGTAAATGCATTTGATCCAAGTCCAACTAGTTTGGAATACCAAGATATTGGATTAGACGGTTGGAATAATGATGCGGAAGCATCCAATTATAAAACGTATGTCAATTGGGTAAAAAACAATCCAATTTTAGATCCTGCGGTAAAAGATAAAATGCTTTCTGATCCATCCAATGATGATTATACGTATTATAGAAGTGATGGGTATGACAGTGAAAAAGCAGATATTTTAACACGTTATAAACGTTTTAATAGACACCAAGGAAACTCACCTTCTTTAGAAATGTCGGCAAAGATAAATGCTGCTGGATATACTACGCAAGCAACTAACTTACCAGATGTAGAAGATTTAAATCAAGATAATAACCTTTCAGAATCAGAGAGTTATTATCAATATAAAGTGAGTTTACGTTCCAAAGATTTAGAAGTTGGTAAAAATTATATTACCAATATTGTAGATGTACCAGTAGGTAATAAAGTGGAAAAATGGATACAATTTAAGATTCCAGTTCGTGAACCACAGAAAGTTGTTAATGGTATTTCTGATTTCCGTTCCATACGTTTTATGCGTATGTTTTTAAAAGATTTTAATGAAGAAGTAGTGGTACGTTTTGCACGTTTAGAATTTATTCGTGGGGAATGGAGAAAATATTTAGGTGATTTAAATTTACCAGGTGAAACGTTTCAAACGGATCCAAATTTGACAACTTTTAATATTTCTGCAGTAAACTTTGAAGAAAATGCTGAAAGAACACCTGTAAAATACGTTTTACCTCCAGGAATATTACGTGAGATAGATCCTTCCCAAGTGCAACAACGTCAAATGAATGAACAATCTCTATCTTTTGAGGTGTGTAATTTAAAAGACGGTTCTGCACGGGCAGCATACAAAAATGTACAATTTGATGTGCGTACTTACAAGAAATTAAAAATGTTTGTACATGCGGAAGAAATAACGAAATCTAATCCGTTAAAATCTAATGATCTTACATTATTCGTTCGTTTAGGTTCTGATTTCACGGATAACTATTATGAATATGAAATGCCGTTGGCAACTACGGTTTGGAACGAAACAGCCTTAAAAGGGTCTCCAGTTTCAAATCCAAATGAAATTTGGCCAGACGTAAACAACATGGAAATTGATTTCGACAACCTTCTTTTAGTGAAGAAGAAAAGAAATAGTGTTACAGAAAACCCTAACTCAACTACTACGAATACAACGGAGTATGTGATGGTAGATCCTGCTAATCCAACACGCTACATTAAGGTAAAAGGAAGTCCTAATTTACAAGGTATCAAAACGATCATGATAGGTGTGCGTAATCCAGCAATAGATAATAACAAAATATGGAGTGATGATGGACTAGCAAAATGTGGGAATGTTTGGATTAATGAATTACGATTAACCGATTTCCAAAGTAATGGTGGTACAGCGGCTGTTGGAAGAATGCAGGTGCAAGCCGCTGATTTTGCGAATGTTTCGGTATCTGGTAATTATTCCAGTGTAAATTGGGGTTCGATTGAGAGTCGCGTGCAAGAAAGACAACGAAACGAACAAATTGGATTCGATTTCAATACCACCATGCAATTAGGTCAATTTTTAGGTAATAAATTTAAGGTTTCTTTACCATTTTTTTATGGGTATAATCTAGGAATTATCAATCCAGAATATGATCCATTTAACCCAGATATTAAATTGAATGATTATCCATTAGCAGAAAAAAATCAGCGTGCTAAATCGGGTCAAGATTTTACGGAACGAAAATCGTATAACTTCACGAATGTCCGAAAAGAAGCAAATCCAGACGCAAAAGCACGTTTTTGGAATTTATCTAATTTCTCAGCTACCTATGGATATAATGAAACTTACAAGCGCGATTTTAATTTAGAGTACGATCGTACGAGAAGTTGGAAAAGTGCTTTAACATACAGTTATAGTTTTGCTGCAAAACCGATTGAGCCTTTCAAGAAGGTGAAGTTTATGCAGAAGTCTAAGTGGTGGAATATTATAAAAGATGCCAATTTATATTTGACGCCAAAAACTATTTCGATAAATAACGATGTTTTGCGCAATTACAATGAACGGAAAGTACGTAATAATTTAGCACCTACCTATGAATTTACGCCTGTTTATGTGAAATCATTTACGTGGAACCGTTCCTATAGTTTAGGGTATGATATTACCAAAAACTTGAAGTTTACGTTTAATGCATCAGATCGCGCAATCTTTGATGAATCGAATGGTCGTGTAGATAAAAAAGTAGATCCTGTAGGATATAAAATCTTTTTAGATACCATCAAACGCCAATTGAATACGTTAGGTAAAACGATGGATTATACCCATGATTATGCATTTAGTTATAACGTGCCTTTCGACAAAATTCCTTTGGTAGATTTTATTACTGCATCTGCTAAATATAGCGGAACTTTCAACTGGCAGCGCGCTCCCTTAGGACAAAGTCAATTTGGTAATACAGTTCAAAATAGCCGTGTAGTAAATCTTACTACTACATTAAACATGACGAATTTTTACTCCAAAGTTCCGTATTTAAAGAAAATTATCGAAAGTGGAAAAACAAATACACGTGTTCAAGTGGGATCAAACGCTCAAACTACAGAGAAAAAACAAACTAAATTTGATCCAAACATCACCATGTTTAATAAACCGTATGATCAATTAACCAAAAAAGAAAAACGCAAGGAGGATCGAAGAAGACGTAAAATATTACGAAAAGAAAAAAGAGAAGCAAAAAAAGCAAAGCGGGAAAAAGAACCGGTTAATAGTGTGGTTGCTACGGTTGGTCGTGCGGTAATGAGTGTGCGTTCAGTTTCTGGAACTTATGCTTTAAACGACGGAACTTTATTGCCAGGATATAATTTAGAAACACGTTATTTAGGTATGCCTGCAACTTCGCCAAGTGCATTGACAGGTTTTTTATTTGGACAACAAACGTATGACATTTATGGTCAAAAAACAGCCTATGATTTTGCAAGAAGTGCAGCGGATAATGGTTGGTTAGTTAAAAATCAAGCATTAAATAAACAACACACACTCACGCATTCGCAAAACATTTCGGGTAGAATGACGGTAGAACCTTTGAAAGATGTTTCGATAGAATTAAACTTCAACCGAAATTATGCAATGAATTCTAGCGATTTTTTCCGTTGGAACGATTCTACGCAAAGTTATCAGAATCAAAGTTTGGTAGAAACTGGAACATTGACATACTCTACCATTGCTTTACGATCCTCGTTTATTTCTTCGGGAACTAGTTATGAATCTTCTTCATTCACAGCCCTTCGTAATAATCGGGAGGAGGTTAGTCAGTTATTAGGAAATAAAAATCCAAATTCTAATGTCGTTACAAGTGGCTATGCGAAAGGATATGGTGCTACGCAACAAGAAGTATTAGTAGGCTCATTCTTGACTTCCTACACGAATAATAAGATGTCAACTAGAAATATTAATCCAATAGCAGCGATACCATTGCCAAATTGGTCGATTAATTATAATGGTTTTTCAAAAATGGAGTTTTTCAAAAAACGCACTAAAAACATTACTTTACGTCATGCGTACTCTTCTAGTGTCAGTATTTCAGGGATACAAACTAATTTAAAAGCACAGGTGGATGTAAATGGCAATCCATCTACCATGGATTTAAATTCGAATTTCATCGCGGAACGTCAAATTCAAAATGTAGCATTAACAGAACGTTTTTCTCCTTTAATTGGTTTTGATGCTACTTGGAATTTCTTGGGGCAAGGGCTAATTACGAAAATAGAATACAAAAAAGACCGTAATGCATCGTTGGCATTAAGCAACCAACAAGTGACAGAAATTCTCTCGAAAGAATGGGTGATTGGCTCCGGAGTAAAATTCTCTAAAGTAAAATTCCCTTTCAAAATACAAGGAAAAATTCCTGAAAACGATCTGAATATACGTTTTGATTTCTCTTTTAGAGATAATTATACAGTGATTCGTAAGATAGTAGAAAATACAAATCAGGCTACTGCTGGACAAATGGTTATTTCCATTAAGTCATCGATGGATTATAATCTAGGACCGAATTTAACATTGATGATGTATTATGATCAGGTAATCAACAGGCCGAAAGTAGCAACCTCTTATCCGACTTCTAATACGAGTGCAGGATTGAAATTAAGGTTGAATTTAGCGGGGATATAGATTTTAATAGTGTAGGGATATGGCATGCCATATCCCTACACTATTAAAATCACAACTTCCATTTCGAAATTAACTTCGGTAATTTCTTACGAAGTTTTTTCATCACTTTATCCTTAGAATCTACATTTTTTAAACGAAGTAATTCATTGGCAATTACTTGTCCATTTCGATAAAATGTGAATTCAAAAGTGACAGACATAATTTCATCTCGGAATAAAGGAAAAAGGTGACTCGATCCTAACTCGTTTGCTAAACTTTCAAAATGAGTGGATGGTTTAAAATTTTTATCAAACCCACGGATAGATACTAAAATATAGGTATCTACATTTTTAGATTTAAGAAGTCGAATAATCGAATCAGAAGCTAATACGGAAGGAATTTCACCTTGTTTTAGAATGTTTAAGGATGGGATAACTTGAACACCCTCATTCGAAAACAATTCTGCTAAGTTTATTTCTAACGAAAATTTTTCTTCAGGTCTGTCTAATTGTGCTACAATTAATCCATTGCTTAGTTGAATGTGCTTATTTTGGGAAAAAGAGCTGCTACCAATCAAGATTAGTAAGCACAATAGGAAGTAGTTACGCATAATAAAAATTAAAAAACTTGGGAAGCAATCGCTTTTACTTCATCTGAATTAGACATGGTATAGTAGTGAATACCAGGTACATTTTGAGCTTTCAATTCTTTCGATTGTTGAATTCCCCATTCTATCCCCAAATGCTTCACGGCATCGTTATTTTTACATTTTAACAATTCTTTCGCTAATGCTTCCGGATAGTCAATATGAAATAATTTAGGCAGGAAAGTAGTATGATTTAATGTTTTTATCGGTTTAATTCCTGGAATAATAGGAACCGTAATTCCAATCGCACGACAAGCATCTACAAAGTCAAAGTATTTTTGGTTATCAAAAAACATTTGTGTTACGATATATTCAGCGCCTGCATCTACTTTCGCTTTTAAGTAAAGTAAGTCTGTACTTAAATTCATCGCTTCAAAATGCTTTTCGGGATATCCAGCTGCTCCGATGCAATAGTTAGTAGGTTCTAATTGGAAGTCTTCCGTGATGTATTTTCCAGAATTCATCTCTACTACTTGTTTAATCAAATCAACAGCATAGGAGTGGCCTTCAGGATGAGGTCTAAATGCACTTTCTGTTTTGATGGAATCACCACGTAAAGCAAGTACATTGTCTATGCCTAAAAATTGTAGATCAATTAAAGCGTTTTCCGTTTCTTCTTTACTAAATCCTCCACAAATTAAGTGAGGTACCGCATCTACTTGGTATTTATTCATAATAGCAGCACAAATACCTACGGTACCTGGACGTTTACGAATGGCTATTTTTTCAAGTAGGCCATTATCTCGTTCTTTAAAAATATATTCCTCACGGTGGTAGGTTACGTTAATATATTTTGGCTTGAATTCCATTAAAGGATCGATACCATCAAAGATAGATTGAATACTTTTTCCTTTTAAAGGAGGTAAAATTTCAAATGAAAATAGGGTTGATTTTGCTTCGTTTAAGTGATCTATAACTTTCATTTCTGTCTATTAAAAATTCAGATTATGCCACTAAATTACGAAATATGTAGGAAGTCGAACACGTGAAAAACAACTATCCTAAAAAATAGTTTTGTCGATGCGTTCAAAAAGTTATTCTTTGTGGTAATTTTACTCTCAAAATAGAGGAAATATGTTACATTCAATGACGGGATATGGAAAAGCATCCGGATCCTTTGAAGATAAAAAAATCAGCGTAGAGATTAGATCGTTGAATAGTAAAAGTATGGATTTGTACACGCGTATTGCAAGTCCTTACCGTGAAAAAGAATTAGAAATCCGTCAATATGTGACCAATGCCTTGGATAGAGGAAAAGTAGAACTAAACATTCAAATTGAAAGTATTGGTGTTTCAAAATCGGTGGAAATCAATAAAGTGCTCGCACAAGCATATTACCAAGATTTAAAAGAAACGAATGCGTTAATTGGTGAGTCTAGTTCGGATTATTTAGCCATGGTTTTACGTATGCCAGAGATTTATACTCAAACGAAAGATACTACTGTAAGTGAGGAGGAATTTGCTTTCGTGCATACCATTGTGGCAGATGCTTGTTTGAATTTGAATACGTTTCGTCGTCAGGAAGGACAAGCTTTGGAGAAAGAATTTACAGAGCGTATTGAAGATATTAGAAGTTTGTTGAAACAAGTAGATACCTACGAATCTGTGCGCATTGATATCATTAAAGAACGTATGCGAAAAGGATTAGAAGAAGCAGGTTCTGTCGTTGGTTTTGATGAAAATCGTTTCCAACAAGAATTGATTTTTTATATTGAAAAATTAGATGTTTCCGAAGAAAAAATGCGTTTAGCGAATCATTTGGATTATTTTTTAGAAACAATGGTACTTCCTGCAGCAGGAAAAAAATTAGGATTTATCACCCAAGAGTTAGGTCGTGAGATAAATACCTTAGGCAGTAAAAGTTACCATGTAGAATTACAAAAAATCGTGGTGGATATGAAAGACGCACTCGAAAAGATTAAAGAACAGGTATTGAATACATTATAAATTATGAGTACACCAAAAATTACTGGTAAAAGTATCTTGTTTTCTGCTCCATCCGGTGCGGGGAAGACTACGATTGTTCGTTATTTATTGGAACGTTTTCCAAATTTAGTTTTTTCCATTTCTGCATGTAGTAGAGATCCAAGACCGGGAGAAGTGGATGGAAAAGATTACCATTTTTTAGGTGTGGAAGGCTTTAAGCAAAAAATCGAAGCGGATGCATTTTTGGAATGGGAAGAAGTATATGCAAACAATTATTATGGAACCTTACACGAAGTAGTTGAAAAATTATGGAGTGAGGGAAAAGTGGTTGTTTTTGATGTAGATGTGTTGGGAGGAATAAATATAAAAAGTAAGTTGGGGGATCAAGCACTTTCCATTTTTGTGCAAGCACCTTCTATTGGAGAGTTAGAGCGTCGTTTACGTGCAAGAAGCACGGAAACAGAGGAAAAAATACAAATGCGTATGGCGCGTGCTGAAGAAGAATTGGCATTAGCATATAAATTTGATGTGATTTTAGAAAACGATAATTTAGAAAATGCCTGTACGAAGGCAGAAACAATTGTCACTAATTTTTTAAACCGATAAAATGCGCGTAGGATTATTTTTTGGTACGTTTAATCCGATTCATGTAGGTCATTTAGTTATTGCTAATTACTTTGCCAATCTACCAGACTTAGATCAGGTTTGGTTGGTTGTTACGCCGCAAAATCCCTTAAAACAAAAAGCAACCCTGCTTGCAGATCACCACCGTTTGGCCTTGGTAGAACTCGCGATTGAAGCGAATGATAAACTCAAGGCTAGTGACATCGAATTTAAAATGCCAAAACCTAATTATACCATAGATACCTTAGCATTTCTAAAAGAAAAACACCCCAAACATGCATTTGCATTAATACTTGGAGAAGATAATTTACGCGGATTTACAAAGTGGAAAAACTATGACGTAATCCGCAACAATTATCCGATGTTTATATATCCACGGGTACTTACTGTTCAGGAAATGGAACAAAATGATTTCCAGAATGACCATTCTACTTTATTAAAGGATTTCCCGAATGCCCATTTTTGCTACGATGCGCCAATGCTTAAAATTTCTTCGACGTATATTCGTCATGCAATTAAAAATAAGCAAGAAGTTCATTATTTATTGACAGAAGATGTACGAAAATATGTGGATGAAATGAATTTTTATAGATAGCAAATCTAGATTTCCCTTTTCCCGTATTCATTTGGTATCTTTGTTCCATCAAAATCAAAACAAATGAATTTAAACTTAGAAAATAAAACTGCATTTGTGTGCGGAAGCACACAAGGAATTGGAAAAGCTAGTGCATTAGAAATGGCTTCTTTAGGAGCAACTATTGTATTAATTGCACGAAATGAAGATAAATTAAAAGCAACTTTAGCAGAATTACCTTCTCCTCTAGGACAAAAACACAGCTATATTGCTGCTGATTTTACTAAACCTACTGAATTGAAAACTGCTGTTGAAAAACACATTGCATCCGGAGTTAGTTGCCATATTTTAGTGAATAACACGGGCGGACCAAAAGGTGGACCAATTCGTGAAGCAGGAATCGATGAGTTTTATGATACGTTTACACAACATTTAATTTGTAATCATATCTTGGTACAGGCTTTATACCCGATAATGAAAGAGAATGGATATGGTCGTATAATTAATATTATTTCAACAAGCGTTAAACAACCATTACCAAATTTAGGTGTTTCTAACACAATTCGTGGAGCAGTAGCAAGTTGGAGTAAAACATTGGCAACTGAGTTAGCACCCTTTAATATAACGGTGAACAACGTATTGCCAGGTGCAACAAATACTATTCGTTTACAAGGAATTGCAGAAGCAAAATCAGCAAAAACAAATGAAACGATAGAAGATATTTTTTCCGAAATGGCTGCAGAATCACCAATGGGTAGAATTGCTCAACCAGAAGAAGTGGCGAATGCAATTGCATTTTTAGCATCTCCAGCAGCAAGTTATATTAATGGAATTAATGTTCCTGTAGATGGCGGTAGAACGAAATCATTGTAATAATTGAATTTTGAATTTCTATTAATATTTATGTAGGGATAGGGCATGCCCTATCCCTACATAAATATTAATACATCCCTCATAAAAACAAATAAATCACCCTAACACATCCCCGCGTTGACTGTCTAATTTCAACAAGACAAACATCATTACACTAAAGGACATCATCGAAGAACCTCCATAACTAAAGAAAGGTAGTGGAATACCAATTACTGGTGCGAAACCGATATCCATTCCTATGTTTACAGCGAAGTGATAAAACAATATCATTGCAACACAGTAAGCATACACGCGATTAAAACGCGATTTTTGTCGTTCAGCAATTTGTATGATACGGAAAAGCATGAACATAAATAGACAAATTAATGTAAAACTTCCGAAAAATCCCCATTCTTCTGCTAAAGGACAAAAGATAAAATCTGTTTCGGATTCTGGAACGTGATTTGATTCCACACTCGCTACACTCGCATTTCCATAGCCTTTTCCAAAAAAACCTCCAGAACCAACTGCAGCCATTGCACGGTTACGGTTATAATCCTCTCCATCCGGATCTTCGCGCAAACCTAAAAATAGTTCAATACGGTCCTTTTGGTGTTTTTTCAAGCCTTGAAAACCAAAATTCACAATGGAGGAAATTAATGAACAAAGAAAGAAACCAATAATTACGATCATGGTAATACGGTTTCGCTCGCGTTTAGATGCAAAGAATCGGAGAATTACATACGTTGCTAGTCCCATAAAGAATAAAGCCCCGATAACACCAAAAAATCCTGGAATATCAACTCCTGGAATTAAAAAGAAATGAATGGTGTTATTACTCATTAATAGCGTTGTGATCGATAAAAATACGACTACGAACAAGATAGGAATGAAGTGAGATCCCACCCAGGTACTTTTGAATCGGACACCGGGTATCAAGTTTACCAAATGAAGTACAATGGGATCATAGGTAATCCCTTCTCGATACATTACAAATAAAAATCCAGTAAATACCACAAAAGTACCAGCATCTGGCTGTAGCAATATCAAAATCATGGGGAATAATAAGATAATATTTGCAATGATAACTGTGTTTACGTTTTGTTGTTTTACATTGATACTGTTTACATAACTTGCTAGCGCGATGGCGGTTCCTATTTTCGCAAATTCTGCCGGTTGAATACCAAGTGATCCAATTCCTAGCCATGCATGCGCACCATTTACACTAGGCATAAAGAGTACGATTACTAATAGTACCAGACAAAAAAGATAAATCGGAATGGCAAATTTTCGATAGATACTCGCGTCGATTAAGAATACGAGAAGTCCTAAAAACATGGAGATTCCCACCCACATAATTTGTTTACCATATTTTTGTGAAAAATCAAATAATTCAGGGTGTTTAGGATTAAATGCAGCAGAATAAACATTTGCTACACCCATAAATACCATCACTAGGAATACAATAAATAATCCCCAATCAATATTTCCTAAAAGTGATTCGTCTCTTTTCATATTTTTAAGAATAAAGACTAAAAGACAAAAGAATAAAGATTGTTAAACTAAGAAAAATTAATCATCAATCTTTTGTCTTTCCGTCTTTTTTCTTTTGTCTGATTTAATCTAAATCCGATTCCAGAATGTGTTCTTCTTTTTCTTTATCGGTAATTTTTTTCTTTAAATATTTTTCCATCATTAAGTTGGCAATTGGAGCAGCCCAAGTCCCTCCAAAACCTGCATTTTCAATAAATACCGCAATGGCGATTTTAGGTTGATACATTGGGGCAAATGCAATAAACACGGAGTGGTCTTTTCCCTGTGGATTTTGTACAGTTCCTGTTTTACCACAAACGATAATATCTTTAATTCTTGCTTGGGATCCAGTACCACCTTTTTCATTGACTACTTTACGCATACCTTCAATTACCGGATCAAAATGTTCGCGATGAATCATGGTATAATGCTTTTTGCGATATATTGGTAGCGGACCTTGACTTCCAATGGATTTTACAAAATGTGGTGTGATAAACCAACCTCTATTTGCTAATATAGCTGCTAAGTTTGCTAATTGTAAAGGAGTTGCTTTTACTTCTCCTTGTCCAATGGAGTTGGATCGTATGGTACTAAATGCCCATGCGTTGTGTCCATACCATTTATCGTAATAGGCTGGATCGGGGATTAATCCTGGTCTAATTCCAGTAATATCTGTTTCCAATTTTACACCGAAACCAAAACTTTTCATGTATTTGGTCCATTTGGCTAAACCAATTGGCGCATCTTGTGTTACTTTTTTTCGTTTACCTTGTTGGATAATTTTCTTTACAGTGTAATAAAAATATGGGTTACACGAATATTGAACGGCTTCAGCGACGTTACGTGCATGAGGGTGATTATGACATCCCACCATACTTTTCGTACAAGGAAAACCAGTACTTGGTTTAATGACTCCTTCTTGTAATGCAGTGAGTGCTTGTATCAATTTAAACGTAGAACCTGGTGGATATTCGGCAGATAATGGTCGTGGGTATAATGGTTTTGAAGGATCAGTTATTAACTTGGAATAATTTTTAGAGATACTTCGTTTTCCAACAAATAAGTTTGGATCAAAAGTTGGTGCTGAAACTAACGCTAAGACTTCTCCAGTACTTGGTTCGATGGCAACGATACAACCACGTTTGTTTTTCATTAGTTTCTCTCCATATGCTTGTAGAACAATGTCTACACCTAAATGGAGTGCAGGACCCTGTTTTGCAATCGTATCATATTTACCATTAGCATAAGGTTCAATTGCATTGTTTAAAGCAGAGGTTACGATATAGTGTATTCCTTTCACCCCTCGTAATTCTTTTTCATAAAAACGTTCGAGACCAGCACGACCAATGTTATCTCCAGCACGGTAAAAACGATCTTCTTTTACCTCTTCTCCGTTTACTTCCGATAAATAGCCAAGAATATTTGCAGCATTTGCGTATGGATAACTACGCATACTTGTGATTTCTTCGTAAAATCCAGGAAAATTTTGAAGGTAGGGAGCAATATTTGCCATCTCTTCCATGGACATTTCTTTTACAAATGGATAGGATCTAATTTTTTGGTAATTGGAGGTTGTTTTACCAGTGTGCGGATTTTTGTATTTTCCTTCACCTAATTTAATTTCCCAAAAGCGACTTTTCACTTTCATTGGTGTCCAACCAATTAATTTAGCGAATGCATTCGTGTCAAATTTTTCCTTCATTTTAGCCTCACACATCATGAGGTTAAAGTAGGTTTTATTTGCAACGATTTTTTTTCCGCGACGATCAAAAAACACACCTCTAGGAGGAGTTATCTGTTGTCTTTTTTCTGCAATTTCTTGAGCTCTCAGCGTCCAACTCTCATCAATCACTTGCATATAAAACAAACGGATCGCATAAATGGAACCAACTAATAGAAAAAATACAATGATTACATATCTCCGTGCGTCCGTATTCATCGTTTAACAGGCTTTTTGAAGAATAAAAATTGAAGTAATACACAAAGAATTAACGACAAGGGAACTCCAAGCACTGTTTTTAAGACAACATACCAAAATTCACTCCATTTGAATTGTTCAATTAGGAAAAACCACATGGTGTGTGCTAGTAAAAATGCACCAAATACATAACCAAACCATGCATAACCCATGGAATAAATCGTTAATTCTATTCCTGGATCAAAACCATCTCTTGGTTCAAATAATTTTAATAAATAAGGTCTACCATAAGCAATAACGAGTGCAGATGAGGCATGCAGTCCGTAGGTATTAGAAAATAAATCAATCCCAAATCCCAAACCAAAAGAAATCAACATAAGTAGAAATACATTCATTTCTAATGGAAGTAAGAATATATATAATGGATAAACCATTAATTGAATTCCTAATCCTATTTCCAATTGATTAAAAATAAATGCCTGTGCTATTAAGAACAACACAAATCGGATACTATGTTTTATTATTTCTATCATGGATTATCTTCTTGTTCTTCAATATCTTTAGGAATTGTAGACTCAATTTTGTTTTGTTCATTTAATAGTAAGTTTTTTACTACATACACATTTTGAATTTTTCGGTAATCTTCTGAATAATAAATGGATACATCCCACAATGGTTTTCCTTCAACCATTTTAAAATCTTTAATTTTTCCAACAGGTATGCCTCTTGGAAATATTCCAGACCCACCTCTTGTAACAATTTTAGCCCATTTCTTTACTGGTAAATCATTCGATATACTTGCAATAGAACCAATTTTAGCATTCATACCATCCCATTTTAATAAACCTGGAATACCTGTAGACTCCACCATGATATCGATATTGATATCTTCTGTTAAAACAGATTTTACAACCGAATAA
This sequence comes from Flavobacteriia bacterium, assembly GCA_947446925.1. Lineage (GTDB taxonomy): Bacteria > Bacteroidota > Bacteroidia > Flavobacteriales_D > Crocinitomicaceae > CANHVK01. The sequence continues at coordinate 253,423 of CANFHU010000001.1, read as the reverse complement.
TGTTCACTTACATTGTGTACGATACCAACTATTCCATTTGGTGAAAACACTCCCATTCCGCGTTTGATTCCTTTTCTCCATCCACTATTTAGGGTGAAATAATTATTCCTTTTGTTGATGGTAGAATTAACAACTACTGCAGGAATATATTCATATTGTTGATCGTTAAGCGTATCATTGATAAGCACAGAGTGCTGATCTACACGAATAAAACTATTCGCTAAGCGTTTACGCAATAATGTATTTTCATATTGCAATTTACGGTTGTTGTATGCTAACTGAAAATGTTTAACAATATCATTGTGGTACTCCAACATTTTTCCAGATAGAGAAGATGCAGTAGTAAGGTATTGTGAACGAGGATATGCTAAATAATTAAAATACGTTGTTAATGCTATCCCTTGTAAGAATGCGAAAAAAAGGAAAATACGAAAACGTCTAAAAAACGCGATGAGGTTACGCATAGTATAGCAAAAACATAAAGTCCCTTTCGGGACTTTTTATTAGTCTTTAATTAAGAATTGGAATCTATCAATATTTTTCAAGGCGATACTTGTTCCACGTGCTACGGCTCTCAACGGATCCTCAGCGATGTGTACTGGAAGTTTTGTTTTTTGAGAAATACGTTTATCCAACCCACGAAGCATGGAACCACCACCTGCTAAATAAATACCTGTTTTGTAGATATCTGCAGAAAGTTCTGGCGGGGTCATCTCCAAAGCACTTAAAATCGCTTCTTCAATTTTAGAAATTGTTTTATCTAATGCATGTGCAACTTCTGTATAGGATACAATAATTTCTTTAGGAATACCAGTCATTAAGTCACGACCACGTACTGCGAAATCAGCTGGTGGATTTTCTAATTCTGGAATTGCAGCACCCACTTCGATTTTTAACAACTCTGCCGTACGCTCACCAATTAAGATGTTATGTTGACGACGCATGTATTCTTCAATATCTTGTGTGAAATCATCACCTGCTACACGGATGGATTTATCACAAACGATACCGCCTAATGCAATTACGGCAATTTCAGAAGTACCACCACCTATATCGATGATCATATTTCCCATCGGTTCTTCTACGTCGATACCAATACCAATTGCAGCAGCCATTGGCTCGTGAATCAAGTAAACTTCTTTCGCTCCTGCGTGCTCACATGAGTCTCGTACCGCACGTTTTTCTACCTCTGTAATACCAGAAGGGATACAAACCACCATACGTAAGGTCGGCGTAAAGAAACTTTTACCAATATTGATCATTTTGATCATTCCACGAATCATTGCTTCTGCACTTTGGAAATCTGCGATTACACCATCTTTCAATGGACGTACCGTTTCAATCAATTTGTGCGTTTTTCCATGCATTTGTTGTGCACGCTTTCCAATCGCAACAATATTTCCGGATTGAATGTCTTTAGCAACGATAGAAGGTTCATCTACTACCACTTTATCATTCATGATAATCAACGTGTTAGCCGTACCTAAGTCGATTGCTATTTCTTGTGTTAAAAAACTAAATAATCCCATTTTTTGTGTATGCTTCTATTACTAAAAGACTTTTTTAATGCTGTTATATCGCAAAATCACAAATTTTGTTTCACTTTTCGCAAACTATTTTTTAGTGCTTAAAGTGTCTGTTACCAGTCATTACCATTGCCAAGCCATTTGCATCGCAATAGTTTACGGATAAATCATCTTTGATTGAACCTCCCGGTTGTACCACTGCAGTTATTCCTTCGTTATGTGCAATCTCTACACAGTCCGGGAAAGGGAAAAACGCATCAGATGCCATTACAGCACCATTTAAGTCAAAGTTGAATGCTTTTGCTTTGGTAATTGCTTGTACCAATGCATCTACACGAGACGTTTGACCTGTTCCACTTGCTAATAATTGGTTGTTTTTAGTAAGAATGATTGTATTTGATTTTGTATGTTTTACTAATTTGTTTGCAAAAACCATATCTTCCATTTCTTGCGTAGTTGGAGCAACTTTTGTTACCGTTCTAAAATCCGCAATTGTTTCGGTCAATAAATCTTTGTCTTGTTCAAGAACGCCATTTAAAATTGTACGAAACTGTTTTGTTGGTAGTTGTACAAATTTTTGTTGAAGGATTACGCGATTTTTCTTAGATTTTAATAATTCTAATGCTTCTGCTTGGAAACCTGGCGCAATTACTACTTCACAGAAAAGTTCGTTGATTAACGTTGCAGTTTCTAAATCTAATTCTGTGTTAGAAATTAAAATTCCGCCAAACGCAGAAACAGGATCTGCTGCTAAAGCAACTTCGTATGCTTCTTTGATTGTATTTCTTGTCGCAACCCCACACGCATTATTATGTTTCAATATCGCAAAGGTTGGTCCGTCTGCTTTGAATTCATTCAATAACAAAACAGCTGCATCCACATCTAACAAGTTATTGTAAGATAACTCTTTTCCGTGTAATTTCGTGAATATATCGTCTAAATTTCCGTGGAAAATTCCTTTTTGGTGTGGATTTTCTCCATAACGCAAAACTTGGTTTGTTTTCACACTCTCATTAAAAGTTACTTTCTCCCCTTGGTTGAAATAATGGAAAATTTGTGTGTCATAATGCGAAGAAACATGGAACGCATCACGCGCGAATTTTTTACGCTCTTCCAAGGTAGAAACTCCTGCTGCATTTGAGTTTAATACAGTTAAGAAATCTTCGTATTGCTCTTGGGATGGAATAATTACAACGTCTTGGTAATTTTTTGCTGCTGCACGAATTAAGGAAATTCCACCGATGTCAATTTTTTCGATAATATCTTCATGACTTGCACCAGAAGCAACGGTTGCTTCGAAAGGGTATAGGTCCACAATTACCAAATCAATTTCAGGAATTTCAAATTCTGCAATTTGACCTTGGTCATCCGAATGGTTTCTTCTATTTAAGATTCCACCGAAAACTTTTGGATGTAAAGTTTTTACACGACCACCCAAAATAGATGGATAAGAAGTTAAGTCTTCTACACGTTCCACTGCTACTCCTAAACTTTCTACGAAAGCTTGTGTTCCACCAGTAGAATAAATAGTTACTCCTAGTTCGTTTAAACGATTGATAATTGGCTCTAAACCAGTTTTATCATATACCGAAATTAATGCGCTTTTTATTGTTTTAGTTGTACTCATTTTGGACGTGTAAAATAGGGTACAAAATTAAGGCAAAAAAAGGAGATTTTAATGCTTTGTTTTGATAAAATAGTTGGATTGTGAATAATATTTATTCGCCAAAACTTATTTGATAATACGTACTTCTTCCTCCTGATTCCGATTTCTTGAAAATACCCTTTTCAATCAGGTCATTAATATCTCTTGTTGCCGTCATTTTAGTACATTTTGCAATCCGTGTCCACCGGTCTGAATTGATATTAATATCTGTATTATCTAATAATTTAATTAGTACTTTTTGTTGACGAGGATTTAACGCTATTTCTTTATTTTTCTCCCAAAATTGTCTTCTGAAATCTACTTTTTGTAGAATGATTTCGGATTGTTCTATGGCTTTAATGAGGATGTTCATCATCCAATTCATCCAACGTGTAATTTCTAAGGAATTTACACTTGCATTATTTAATTCGTTATAATATTCTTTCGTGTGTTTTAGTACGGTACTGGAGAAACTATAGTATCTAAAAGTTGAACTATCTGCTTCACAGAGCAATTTATCCACGATTGCGCGACCTAATCTCCCATTTCCATCTTCAAAAGGATGTATTACTTCAAACCAAAGATGTGCTACACATGCTTTGATAAACGGATGCTCTTTGCTAGTATTTATGTAGCGTAGTAATTCCTCCATCATTTTTGGAACTTTTGAAGATGCGGGCGCTTCGTAGTGTACTTTTTCTCTTCCCATTGCACCAGAAACGATTTGCATAGGTTCAGAGGATGTACGGTAATTTGCAACTTCAATTTTCATCCCTGCTGAACGACCTGTTGGAAATAATCCTGCATGCCAATCAAATAAGCGTTCAGAAGTTAGAACTGTTTTATAATTTCTTGTAGCATCCAGGAATAGGTTGATGGCTCCCTCAGTTTCTATGGATTTGTTTGTAGATTCTTCCATTTCGATCCCTAAGTTCTTAGCAATCGATGAACGAATTTGAGATTCTTGAAGAAAGTTACCCTCTATTTCACTGTTAGTGAGAACGTCTTTAATTTCTGACTCTAATGCTGTTTTTTCACGAATATCAAAACCAAGTCCTTCTAATTTTCCTAAAAAGTGTTGTTGCTTGCCTATTAATTCAATAAGCAATTGATTTACTTGAGTTTGATTCCAAGTCCAACGTGGCCAATTTTTATGTTGGTAGATATACATGTTACGAATATACTATTTATTCGTAACAAAAATGTTACGATTGTCAGGGTTATTCGTAACAATTGAAACATATATTGATAGAAAACATCAATAAAATGCACAATCTCCATCTCCATCTTGAAAATTTAAGTTTTGTAGAGCCTCAAATTTCTTCGAAATGAAATATGGTTTTTTCATTTCTTTTGAAAATAAAAATGGAGTTTTTATGGTGGTTAAATAATTGCAAAACTCACTATGATAACTAGTAAACATAGTTAATCTTTCGGAAGACATTAGATTAAATAGGAATGAAGAAAACAATGGGAAATCTTTTGGTTCCGCAAAAAGATAAGGTACGGTAAGTTGTTTGTTTTTAATATTTAGAATGAGTAAAGCGATAATCTCATCTTTATCGTTTTTAAATTGCACGACCTTTGTTTTGAATGCTTTTTCGATACAAGAGAAATAATAACGTTTAGCGAGTTGTTCAGTGTCTTCCCCTTGCATTAACCAAGGGTATTGAAGAATCCAATTAATTTCTTTTTTGGAACGTTTGATCCAATTGTGTTTTTGATGTTTTATGAAAAAATCATCCGAAATGTGATCGATTGTTTGAATGTATTCAAAATTGTTAATTGGTTTTTGTTTGTTCCAAATGAAACGAGTGTCTGTAATGGTATTTAAAATAGCATCTCCTAATTGAAGTAATGGTTTGATTCTTTGAAATACCGCTTTTTTAGGAGGAAGTATCTCCGCTAAATTAAATCTAAAATATCCTCTATATCCTGTTTTATAACCTGTTGGGAAAAACAATTTTGTTTTTTGGTATACTGGTTCTAAGCGCGGAACAATATTCGTAATAAAGATATTTTTATCGTAAGCCCTAATTGCTCTCAAGAAAAGGTTTGCAGCAACATTTTGTGATTTATATTCTTCATTCACCCAGAAACATGTTAACCATCCGATAATATGTGGTTGATTATTTATGTAAATTTCATCTGGTAATATTCCGAGATATCCAACTGTTTTATTTTCATCCAACTGCGCAACAAGAAGTATTTGCTCGTCCTTTGCTCTTGGGTTGTTGATTTGAGAAATTGCACGGAGTTTACTAATCGGTATGTTTGTTAATTGATCAAATTTATCTGAATGAATAAATTCCTCAAGTGTAGATTTAGTAAATGAGATTGTCTCCATTAATTACGATGAATAGTGTTTTTATTCAATAAAGATTTAAAGATATAATATAAATACTCACCACGTAGAATTTCTTCCCCATTAAAACCATCAAATTCAAATGGTATTCGTTGTTTGTTAAAGTTGACACTATCATTTTTTAATCCAGCACAACCAAAAGTTAGTTCAACATTGGATTTAATTTCATTAAAAAAAGTTTTTGAAACATTAAAATCCGTAAAAGGAAAAGAAAAGGTGTTGCAATTTAAATTAAAGTCTGAGGAGATGGTATGTATACTCTCTTTTGTTTGACGAATTTGTTCTTCTAAATGGATTGTATGATAGGGAGGATGGTCTATACTATGTGCTCCAAAATTAAAACCTTGTTCTATCAATTCATTTATTTGTTTTGAAGTCAAATAAGGTTCTTCTTCATTTAAATAGTCCTTGAAATCAAAGGAGATTATTTGGGCTAAACTTTCCAATGTTTCTTTTTGTTGATAGGTAATTTTTAATAATCCTTTATAGTTATCATCAAGAGTTATCCCTTGTTCTAAAAACCATTTTTTAATAGCATGCTGAGTAGAAACTGAAAAAGTAGAAGTTTGTAATTTTTCAATTAGAACACTTACTTTATAGCGGTAAAATAAATCTTTATTATCCACAAATCCAGAATTTAAGAAATTCATTGCTGGTATACCTTTTCGTTTCAATATAGGTGCAATGATGGTGTAGAACTCTTTTAAACCATCATCAAAAGTGAGTAAAAATCTATTTTTTAAAGGAGTACCTTCCAGTATACATTTACTATATTCTATAAAATCGATTGCTTGGAAGTCCTTTAATAAAAAATCCAATTCTTTTTCAAATTTTGATATGCTTTTTGTTTCATACAAATGTTTGATATGTATTGATTCACTGTCAGAAACTGTATGATAAAAAGGCAAAATAACAGATTGACAGGTCAGTTTACTAAGCAAGTTTATTGGTATAAACTTTAAGTATTTAGCTGCTTTGTAAAAACGTGTATTCATATGTAAAGAATTGCTTTTTACTACAGTTAAAATAGATTTACTCCCCAATAAACAGTCTTACCACTTCAATTCTTCGGTCAGAAACCTCTTCGATCACCAAGCGTAATTTGTCTGTTTTAATTTCTTGGCCAGCTTCTGGGATAGACTCTAATTCGTGAATAATCAATCCTCCAAGGGTTTCGTACTCTTCGGATTCTACGAGTCCTAATTTATAATTTTCGTTGAGGTAATCAATTTCTGCCCGCGCAGAAAAACGGTATTCGGATTCGGAAATTTTTTCTTCTAACCAATCTTCTTTGTCGTGTTCGTCTTCAATGTCTCCAAAGATTTCTTCGATCACATCTTCAATGGTAATAACCCCAGCTGTTCCACCATATTCATCTACCACGATCGCGATACTTACGGATTTACTCGTAAACATTTCTAATAATTCTTTGCCAGGAATGGACTCAGGAACAAAAAGAATAGGTCTTAATATTTTAGCAATGGAATTAGGTTTATTAAACAACTCAAAGGAGTGCGCATAACCAATGATGTTGTCAATGGAATCGCGGAAAACAACCACTTTTGAGATTCCTGTTTTTACAAACAAGGCGTGTAAGTTTGTAATCGGTTCATTCACCTCAATAGCAATGATTTCTGGTCGCGGTACCATACAATCGCGCGCTTTTATTTTAGAGAAATCTAAGGCATTTTGTAGTATTTGCATCTCATTTCCAAAGTCTTCTTCTTCCTTGATGCGCTCATTCATGTCTTGCACGTAGTGTTCCAAATCGACCTTTGAAAACACTTTTTCAGTGCTTGAAATTTCAACCTTCATCAGTTTTAAGAAACGCAAACTGATAAACATAATGACGGAAGTCGGTAGATACAAAATCCAGTAGAATAGATAGGCAGGAATTGCAAACGACTTCATGAAAGCGTTTGGATTCAACTGACAAATTGCTTTTGGTAGGAATTCTGCAATTATTAATACTAGAATGGTTGAAATTACCGTTTGTATCAATAATTGAAGTACTTGTTCATTTACACCCCAAGAAGCGATGATGGGATTTAGTATTTCAGCCGCTTGTATACCAAAAAGAACAAGAGCAATGTTATTTCCAAGGAGCAATGCTGCTAAGAAATGACCTTCATGGCGATAGAAAAAACCTAATATTTTCCCAGTAACAGAACCTTTATTCTTGTCTAATTCTATACGTAATCTACTAGAAGATACAAATGCAATTTCTACACCAGAACTAAACGCAGAAATGAAAAGGGTAAATAGAATTATGAGGTGGGGGTCCATTTACAATTACTTGGTATAATTGATTAAATCTCTACCGATATCTTTTCGGTAGTTTGCGCCTTCAAATTCGATTCCTTCAATGGATGAATAAGATCTATTTAAAGCGCCTTCTATTGTTTTACCATACGAAGTAATAGCAAGTACACGTCCTCCCGAAGAGAGAACTACAGGTCCATCTGAACTTGTGCCAGCATGGAATACGATGCTATCTTTTACGGCATTTAAACCATGAATAGTTTTACCTTTTTGATATTCTTCTGGGTAACCTCCAGCAACCATCATAACTGTTGTTGCTGCACGCTCGTCAAATTGAACATCTCTTTCGGAAAGTGTCCCTGTTGCAATACCTTCAAATAAATCTAAAATATCCGATTTAATACGAGGCATTACAACTTCTGTTTCAGGATCACCCATTCTACAATTGTATTCAATTACGTATGGTTCCCCTTTCACAGAGATTAATCCAAAAAACACAAAACCTTTATACACTAAATTCTCTGCTTTTAAGCCTTTGATTGTAGGTATAATGATTTGATTTTCAATTTTATCCATGAATGTTTTATCGGCAAATACAACCGGAGAAACCGCTCCCATTCCACCAGTATTCAAACCAGTGTCTCCTTCACCAATGCGTTTGTAATCTTTTGCTTCCGGAAGAATTTTATACGATTCTCCATCTGTTAATACAAACACAGATAATTCGATTCCTTTTAAGAATTGTTCAATCACAACACGCGAACTTGCATCTCCAAATTTAGCATCTGCTAACATGGACTTTAATTCTGCTTTAGCTTCCTCTAACGTATCCGGAATAACTACTCCTTTTCCAGCCGCTAAGCCATCCGCTTTTAATACATAAGGAGGTTTCATGGAAGCTAGAAAAGCATATCCTTCTTCTAAAGTATCTTTAGTAAACGTTGCGTATTTAGCGGTTGGTATGTTGTGACGTTGCATAAATTTCTTAGCAAAATCTTTACTTCCTTCTAATTGCGCTGCTTCTTTAGAAGGTCCAATTACATTGATATGTTTGATTGTTGCATCCGCTTGGAAGAAATCGTAAATCCCTTTCACCAATGGATCTTCTGGACCTACCACAACAGTTGCAATTTCATTTTCTAACACAAAAGTTTTAATTGCTTCGAAATCTGTAGGTTGAATTGCCACGTTAGTTCCATGGCTTCGTGTTCCTGCATTTCCAGGAGCGATGAACAACTTGTCTAACTGTGAACTTTGTGCAATTTTCCAAGCAATTGCATGTTCTCTACCTCCAGATCCTAATAATAAAACTCTCATTATATAATTATTTACAGTTATTCAATAATGATTCGAACAACAATTTTCCGTCTAAATTATTTAATACTGCATCTGCAGCTCTTTCTGGGTGTGGCATCATTCCAAATACATTTTTCCCAGCATTACAAATCCCAGCAATGCTATCAATTGAACCATTTGGGTTGAATTCTTCATTAATAGTACCGTCTTGACCAGCGTATTTAAAAATAACTTGTTCGTTATCGTAAATCTTTTTAATCGTATCATCCGAAGCATAGAAACGTCCTTCGCCATGTGCAATTGGAATTTGGTATGTTTTAGTCGCATCCAAATCTTTTGTAATGGCAGAAGTTGTGAACTCAGGTTTCAAATACACATTTTTACAAATGAATTTTTGCGTGTCGTTATGAAGTAATGCTCCATCTAATAATCCTGATTCTGTTAAGATTTGGAAACCATTACAAACACCTAATACATATCCACCTTTATTTGCATGCTTGATAACTTCTCCCATAATTGGAGAAAGTTTAGCGATTGCACCAGAACGCAAGTAATCTCCATAAGAGAATCCTCCAGGAAGTACAATAAAATCTGCCCCTTTAAGGTCAGAATCTTTATGCCATAAGCGTTCAACTTTTTGGTTTAACATTGTTTCCAATACATATACCATATCCTCATCGCAGTTCGACCCAGGGAAAGTAACAACTCCAAATTTCATTTGCTTCGTTTTATTTTTTTATACCTTTTTTGCCATTTGGCAATTTTACCTTACAAAAGTAGTCATTTCACGTGCACGTTAATTATTTAATGAAAAATTTAGCAAGTGAAAATATGAACAATGTGTAAAATAAAAGTTTTGCTAATAGTAAAGACGATTTATTAAAGAAGGCAAAGGGATAGAAAAAACAGAGTGGTAGTATCGCTAAACTTAACCATTCAAAATTTCGATCGTGGAAATATTCATAAAAACCAATAATAACGCCCACTAATAAAACGAGTTTTAAAATCGCTAATAATTTTTTGAATCGAAGGGAACTTTTGGATGTTTTGTAACTTAATGTCAGTAAACTCAATAATCCTATAAATATCAAAATGGTTACCGTTGAACCCAGTACGGTGTTGATTTGTAAGAAATTTTCAGAAAGTTTGTACCAGTTCCAATGTAGATCTTTGAAAAAATAGAAAACGAACGCAAACGCATAACCTACAGGCAGTAAAAATCCAATAGAAGCAAGCGTGATTTCTCTAAATACAAATGGACGAATCCGGGTAATCATAAACCAAACAATTGGAAAAAAAAGCAGAAATGGAGGGTTAAATGTTGCCGCTACACCAAGTAAAAAAGAACCGTTGAAGGCAATTTTACGTCCATCGGAATTATTTTGCAATCTAAAAAATAGAAACAAACAAAAAATAAGTAATGTATGTGATATCAGCACTCCATCTATTTGATAGAATGAGTGAAAATAACTCATAAATACAATGTATAGTAGGGATATTATATAGCTATTTCTCTCATAAAATTCATTAGAATTGAATAGAAAATTGGCTAAAATGGCATTTACAAGAATTAATCCAAGACTTAAGTAGTTGATCCAAAAATGATTTTCGATAAAGTAAGTCCCCCAAAATCCGAGGTTAATTTCTGGTAAAATTTCAAAATATCCAGTAAATTCATTGAGTGCTACATAACCTCCCAATAATAGGGGTAGTAACAAGAGTACATAAATTTGATTACCTAAAAAAATGCGCGTCATTGTCGCGAAGATAAGATTTATATTAGAATTTTCTATGTCAGAAACAAGTTGAATTTGGTAATCCTAAGGTCTTTATTTTGACGAACAAGCAAAATAAAAGTGTCAATTGTTGATAATTTGAAAAGAAATTGCTTATTTTGTCTCATAAAAATTAGAAACTATGAATGCACTTTGGTACGGAATCGCGAATTTTTTTCAATTCATTTTTGGATTTTATGATATAGTTGGTCATTTTTGTAACTATTTGTTTATTATAGTAGGTTTCTTTGGTTTATTCTACTGGTTGAATTACCAACGTAAATTCAATAAAGAGGCTGAAAACAATCCAAATCAGATTAAATAATTTTCAAACACATACTTTTAGGTTGTCTTTTAGACAACCTTTTTTTTTCTCTATGCACGAAAATACAATCATTATTACAGCAGGCGGTATTGGCAAAAGAATGGGTGGAGATATTCCAAAGCAATTTTTGTTATTTGGGGACACACCAATATTAATGCAAACCATTGCTTGCTTTTATACGTTTGATAATCAAGCACAATTGTTAGTTACACTTCCTGAAGCGTGGAAATCGTATTGGAAAGAATTGTGTGATAAATATCAATTTTCGGTTCCACATACCTTAATCTCAGGTGGGAAAGAGCGCTATCATTCCATTCAATTAGCCCTTCAACACGCGACAGGAAAATTTGTAGCGGTACACGACGGTGTCAGACCCAATGTTTCCCAAGAAACAATCCAACGTTGTTTTACTTCTGCTAAGAAAACAGGTTCTGGTATTCCAGTACTTGAAGTAACTGAATCTTTACGTGAATTACTACCAGACGGAACATCTAAAGCAGTTGTTCGAAGTAATTTTCGAAGTGTGCAAACTCCACAAGTGTTTGAATTTAAACTATTAGAAAAAGCATATAAACTCCCATTTCATGCTGGTATTACCGATGATGCATCCTTAGTGGAAGAAGCAGGATTTACAGTATCTTTGGTGGAAGGAAATGTAGAGAATATAAAAATTACATCCCGTGGAGATTTAACATTCAAATAATAATCAATGCTTATTTTTGTGTTTATCCTTTTTAGAATATAAAGTATGGAATTAGTAAATCGGGAATTAAGTTGGTTGTCATTTAACGAAAGAGTATTACAAGAAGCAATTGATCCAAATGTTCCATTGGTAGAACGTGTGCGATTTTTAGGAATTTATTCCAATAATATGGATGAATTCTTTCGTGTGCGTGTTGCAAATATCAAACGTATTATCTCAATCAAGAAAAATTCTGTACAAGGTTACAATGGAACGGCTTCTGAATTATTAGAAGATATTCGGGAAGAAGTATTAAACCAACAAAAAATGTTTGAATCTTGTTACCAAGGTTTATTACTAGAATTGAAGGAAAAGAATATATATCAACTGACCGAAAAGAACCTTACGAATGAACACCGCGAGGAATTATCTAATTATTTTCATTCGGAGTTAAAGCACGAAATTGTTCCGATTATTCTAAATCCTAAATTACCATTTCCGAAATTAAGAGATACACACATTTATTTAGCTGTTCGCTTAGAAAAAGAAAATTCGAAGAAAGCATTTTATGCATTAATTCAAATACCATCTACGTACCAACGTTTTTACCAAATTCAACAAGAGGAAAAATCTTTCTTTATTTTAATTGATGATATTATTCGTCTACACCTAGATTCCATTTTCACCATTTTTGATGTGAAAGAAATGGAAGCTTTTACCTTTAAATTCACTAGGGATGCGGAATTAAATCTGGATGATGATTTATCTGTTTCATTCATTGAAAAAATGGAGGCAAGTTTGCAAAACCGCAAAAAAGGTGAACCTGTACGTTTTGTGTACGATGCTAAAATGCCTGTAGACTTAAAAAATTATTTATTAAAGGCGTTGAATTTAAAAGCAGGATTGAACGCAATTCCTGGAGGAAGATACCATAATTTCAAAGATTTCGCTGGATTTCCAGATTTCGGAAAGAAAGAATTGATTTATGAGAAGTTACCACCTTTAGAGCATCCAGATTTGATTCATACAAAGAGTTATTTAAATACGTTTGCAGAAAAGGATGTTTTACTCCATTTTCCATATCAAAAGTTTGATTATGTTGTAGATACAATTCGTGAGGCGGCAATTGACCCTACCGTAAAGTCCATAAAAATCAATGTATATCGCGTAGCACATAATTCCCAAATTATGAATGCGTTATTGAACGCTGTAAATAATGGGAAGGAAGTTGTTGTGATTTTTGAGATTCAAGCGCGCTTCGACGAGGAAAACAACCTGTATTGGGCGGAGCGTATGAAAGAACAAGGTGCCCGTGTCATTTATGGTGTGCAAGGATTAAAAGTTCACTCTAAACTCTTGAAGATAACCCGTGTAGTTAAAGGAAAAGAACAAATCATTGCTTTTATTGGTACTGGTAACTTCCATGAAAAGACAGCCAAAATTTATTCGGATGTAGGCTATTTCACTGGAAATGTCGCTATTTGCCAAGAGGTAAGAAAGGTTTTTCGTGTTATGGAAAACAACATTGAAAGAGGGGTGTATCGCAATCTTTTGGTTTCTCCTTTCAATAATCGCCGTAAACTGACGAGTCTTATACAGACTGAAATTGACCATGCAAAGAAAGGTTTACCTTCTGGTATTTGCATTAAAATCAACAACTTGGTTGACGTTAAAATGATTGATAAACTATACCAAGCAAGTAATGCGGGTGTTAAAATTAAACTAAACGTTCGTGGTGTTTGTTGTTTGGTTCCAGGAATTAAAAATCAAAGTGAAAATATTGAAGCGATAAGTATTGTGGATCGTTTTTTAGAACATGCACGTTTTATGATTTTTGAAAATAACGGAAACCCATTGTACTATATTTCCTCCTTTGACTGGATGGAGCGTAATTTAGACAAACGTATTGAAGTTGGTGCGCCAATTTATGATCGCGTGTTGCAGCATGAATTACAAACCATTTTTGGATTGCAGTGGTCGGATAATCAAAAATCTAGGGTTTTAGATAAAAAACTCAAAAACAAGCATCATACGAATGATCTCGGTCATCCTGTGCGTTCCCAAATGGCGTTATACGAATACTACAAGAATCAACTAGAATTGGTTGGAGAAGAAACGAATGACTAAAATTGCAATCGTTGGTTTCGGATGGCTTGGCACTCCTCTTGGTCAACAACTCGTAGAACAAGGCTACAAGGTAGTTGGCACAACCCGTAATGTGGAGAAAATCGCGCAACTTGCCTCAATAAATTTAGAAGCATTTTATTGGAACAGTCGTGAAGATAACCCAATATTAGCAGCAGAAATTGTATCGGATACTGCTTTTTGTATTTTAAATTTCCCTCCAGGAAAGGTAAACTATATACAAGAATATGGCGAACATTTAATGTTTGCAGCAAAACAATTTACCGAAAAAACACATTTTATTTTTGTAAGTACAACAGGAGTTTATCCAGAGCATATTAGAGATGCAAAAGAAGATTCCTTCACGTGGGAAGAAAATGCAAGTACCAATCACCTTGCATATGCAGAACAAGTCTTACATACTTATTTACAAGATCGTTTAACAATTATACGCATGGCAGGACTCATTGGTCCAAACCGTCATCCTGCGAAGTTTTTTGCGGGACGTAAAGCGATTGCTAATGGAAATCAACCTGTAAATTTAATCGAGCAAAAAGATAGTATTCAGATTATCCTACATGTTTTATCGAAAAATTATTGGGGGAAAATTGTAAACGCTTGTGCGTCAAAACATCCTACACGGAACGAATATTATACGGAGTCTTGCAGAAAATTTGGATTTGAACTTCCTCAATTTATTGAAGAAGGGGAAGGAAAAATTGTAAATAATGACAAATCTAAATTGGAGTTGGGGATGAGGTATGAGGGATTGTGACTTTTTTTGTGTTACAAGTGAATGAAAATATCACCAAAATTATTCTTCCGTCATTTTTTCGAAGTTGAAAAGTACTTGTATTCCATTTTCAAACCGATAATGCATCTTTATATATGCAAACTCTTTGCAAAATTCAGCCTCAACAGTTGAATTATATAATCCAGTATAATACGTTTTAGTTGTGTCTTTGAACTTCATTTTACCATCGATATCCACTTTCCAAACTTTGATGGATGCAGGAACTGAAGAAAGTGAGGATTTTGAAATTGGTTTTACTTTATAAGTACTCATTAGCGACATTATTGGTCCAAAAAATTTTAATTCTACATTAAACTCATTATTAGACGAATCATTTAACAATTGATTAGCCATAAATGGATGTGGAGAATAAAATAATAATCTAAATTGATTTGTTCTAGGTGGATGGATGTAGAAATAATTAATTTCCATATAACCACCTGTATTTTCTTTTTTATTAAATTTTAATTTATGTTTTTTTGCTAAATAGTCGCTGTTTCTTTTTGCAAAAAATGGTTCAGGATCAATAAATTTGACATACTCCAAACTATCTACAAAATAATAATAATTTACTGATTCTTGAACTCCTGGTTGCGCAATCCAAGGTTTTCCAGTTGGTGCTATGATTAACTTTCCTCGAACAACGGTATCTCCTAAACTGTCAATATAAAATGTATTGTAATGGTATTTTTTTCCTTTTACAAAGTAACTATCAGAAGGGTTATGGGTTAATTTATGCATTCTGTATACTATGCAAGAACTTAAAACACTTAATAGAAAAATTAAGAAACTGACCTTTTTCATGTATAATAATTTGAAAGTAAAGGTAATAATTATTTTAAGTGAAGTAGTTTTAGACTTTGTAGGTAGTATAAGATAAATAATTGGTTCTTATTTTTCATGTGAAAGTTTTGGATAGCGTTAAAACATTTAGCCCAAGATGATTTTATTGACTTGATTGCTTTCGCTCGTTCTTAAAATCTTTACCTTTAAATATTACTAAAATCTAGTATAAAAATTTTAAGTTCGTGGATGAACCTAGTAATTCAATAGAAAAAGAAGAAATTTAGGTAAATACAATTTTGAATGAAAATTACGTCTTAGTTCTATTATCTAATGGTCTTTTGTCTTAATTTTGAATATGGCTAAAATTAAAACAGCATTTTTTTGTCAAAATTGTGGACACCAAACTCCCAAATGGTTAGGTAAATGTCCTTCTTGCTCGGAATGGAACACGTTTGTGGAAGAAATTGTAGGAAACAATGATTCTAATGTAGTTGCATTTTCAACTAGCAATGGTAAAACTGCCAAACCACAAGCGATACAAGATATTGAACATCGTGCAGAATCACGTATTATACTCCATGATAAAGAGTTAAATCGAGTTTTAGGCGAAGGTTTAGTTCCGGGTTCCTTGATACTTTTCGGAGGAGAACCAGGAATTGGTAAATCTACCTTGATGCTACAACTAGCGGTGACTGAAAAAAACTTGCGTATTCTGTATGTTTCAGGGGAAGAAAGTGAGCAACAAATAAAAATGCGTGCAGAACGCATCGGGCTTGACAACAACGAATGTTTTATTTTAACGGAAACAAATCTTCAAAATATCTTTTTACAAACGGAGGAAATAAAACCGCAATTATTGGTTATTGATTCTATTCAAACCTTATATAGTTCACATATAGAGAGTTCTCCAGGAAGTATTTCCCAAGTGCGTGAATGTACTGCCCAATTGTTACGCTATGCCAAACAAACGGAAGTCCCTGTATTTTTAATTGGACACATCACGAAAGAAGGTGCTTTAGCTGGTCCAAAAGTGTTGGAACACATGGTAGACGTGGTATTGCAGTTTGAAGGCGATCGCAATCATGTATATCGTTTGTTACGTACCATTAAAAATAGATTTGGAAGCACGAATGAATTAGGTATTTATGAAATGCTTGGATCTGGACTTCGTCAGGTTGAAAATCCGTCTGAAATTTTGATTACAAATACGGATGCTACCTTGAGTGGAATTTCTATTGCATCCACTTTAGAAGGACTTCGACCAATGTTAATAGAAGTACAAGCATTGGTTAGTACTGCTGCTTACGGAACTCCACAACGCTCTTCGACAGGGTTTGATTTGCGAAGATTAAACATGTTGTTGGCCGTTATGGAAAAACGTTGTGGGTTTAAACTTGGCGCAAAAGATGTATTTTTAAATATTGCTGGAGGTATACGTGTAGATGATCCAGCGATTGATTTAGCCGTGGTTGCTTCTGTTTTATCTTCCAACGCTGATTTACCTGTTCCAAAAAACATTTGTTTGTCTGCTGAAGTTGGCTTGTCTGGAGAAATTCGTCCTGTCAATCGAATTGAACAGCGTATTTCAGAAGCGGAGAAGTTAGGATTTGAAAAAATTATTATTTCTTCTTTTAATAAAGGGATTGCGCAAAAAAATCATACGATAGAACTAATCATGTGTAGTAGAATTGATGAGGTTCTAAAGGCATTATTTGCCTAACAGATTTAATGTAATACAATATCTAATAGATAAATAGGTATTTTTACACAGCATTCCTTCGTTTCTTTTTTATCCATGAAAAAAAGAAAAATTAATATCGTATTTTCGCACTATAGAATATCAAGTATAGATCTCATGAAATTTTTTATCTTTTTTATTTTTTCATTTTCATTAGTTGCTTGTCACGATGTGGCAAAAAAACAACAATTAGAAGAACTATCTATTTTAGATAAACGAGTAGATCACATTCAACGTGAATATGAAACCTTAAAAAAAGATACCGTTTCGGAAATTATTTACACGATGAAAGAATTAAAGTACCGTGTAAAATTTGATATTGAGGACGATACGCTTTCTATGTCGATGGCAAAAGATTTGGATGCCTATAACCGAATTTATAAAAAATTAAATTTGGTGGAAACCTACGGGGAAAAAATTCTTTTTGGTTCTCAAAAAGTTAAAAATTCGATAGCAAATCTTACGAATGACATCAAAAATGGGGATGGAGAAAGAGCCAATTACGATAAATTTCTTGCTTTTGAAACGGATAAAGTAGATAATCTTCAACAAATTTTGGAGGATATGTCTAAATTGCAAAAAGAAAATATTCGCGCTTACGAGCATGTGAAAGATGCAGTAGAAAAATTTGCTGCTGAATTGTCCCAAAACTAGTTACCATGCGATCGTGGATGTTGTTCTTGTTTTTACTTGTTGCGTTATCAGGGATGACACAAGTGAGTACAGATCAGCAATTAGCGCAATACTATTATTCCAGTGGTGATTTTGAAAAAGCACTTCCTTATTGTCAGCAAGTATTCCAAAAAGAGAATAGTAAATTTACTTTTTTACGTTATTATACCTGTTTAATAAAAACAAAAAAAGACCGAGACGCTGAAAAAGCGCTCAAAAAACAGATGGATTTTGATCCATATGCGGTGGATTACCCCATTTTACTGGCTGAGTTTTACGAAACACATGAAGAACCGAAAGCAGCAAATAAGATTTACCAACGATTAATAGAAGAAAACGCTACTTCCAGTGTTAAAGTATTGGAGGTATATAAAGCGTTGAAAGAGAAAGGGAAACTAGAACTTTCCCTCCAAATGTTGGAGAAAGGCCGTAAAAATTTAGGGGATACATATCCACTTCATTTACAATTTGCAGATGTATTTGCGCAACTCAATCAAACCCAAAAAATGGTAGAGGAATACCTCGATTTATTAGAGTTTAATAATGAGTTTAAAGAACAGGTTCAGACTGCATTAGCACAGCGTATTGATTTTACGCAAGCGAATAATCCAACGTCAGATTTATTAAAAGAAGCATTAATTGATCGTTCTCAATCCCGTTCGAGTGATTTGATTTTTGCAGAAATGTTGCAATGGTATTTTACGCAACGTAAACAGTTTTCGTTGGCCTTAACGCAAGCACAGGCTTTGGATAAACGGGAGAATAGTACTGGTTATCGTGTTTATGAGTTAGCAAATGTATTTGCGCAAAATAAGGATTATGTACTCGCACGAAAAGGGTATAAGTATGTGTTATCACATGGTAAGGAGAAAGGATTTCATTTTATGTCTGAAAATGCCATTTTACACACCTATTTTTTAGAAGTGACCGAAAAACGTAATTTACCATTGGATACTATTCAGTCAATTATCACGAATTACAAAGAGGTTATTCTTAGACTTGGTAAGTCGCGAAACACGATTACTATTTTAAAAGAATTGGCGCAAATTCAAGGCTTATATGCAAATCAAGTCGATGAAGCGATAACATTATTACGAGAAATCATGGTGCTTCCAGGATTATCTGCTATTCAAAGTTCGGAGATAAAAATGTTGCTTGGAGATTTTTATGTATTGAAAAATGAAATTTGGGAAGCATCCTTATTATACATGCAAATCGATAGTGATTATAAATTTGAAACGATTGGTTTTGAGGCAAAATTTAAAAATGCCCGTATTTTTTATTACGATGGTGATTTTCAATTTGCACAATCCCAACTGGATATATTAAAACAATCCACTTCTAAACTCATTGCGAACGATGCATTGAAACTATCGTTATTAATTACCGATAATTATGGCTTAGATAGTAATTATACTGCAATGCATCAATTTGCGCAAGCAGATCTTTTATTGGAACAACATAAGTATAATCAAGCATTTGTTTTATATGATTCTATTTTAACAGCATTTCCATACCATGGATTAGCAGATGAAATATTATTACGTAAATCCCAAGCATTTCAGCAACAGGGAAATTGGAACGATGCAATTCTTTTGTTAGAAAAACTCCTCAAATCGTATGCAGAAGATATTTTAGCGGATGATGCTTTATTTCAGTTAGGAGATATCTACCAAAATCATCTAGGTGATAAAGAGAAAGCGATTGAAAATTATAAGAAAATCATTTTCCAATATAAAGGCAGTCTATATGTCGTAGAGGCTCGAAAACGCTTACGTATGTTACGAGGCGATAAATTAGATGTAGAAGATCAAATGTGATCTATATAAACGAAAAAAGACCAGTATAACCGGTCTTTTAAGATATATTTTATAGTAAAATTATTCTGTTTCTTCTTCGTCAAAAACTCTTTTAGGACGAAGTTTATCAAAAACACCTAATGTAATCCAGAAAGGAAGTACAAATCCTAATAAAAATAATAGTACCCAAAACGCCATTCCAGCGATTAAGAAAAAGGTTACGATTCCTAGAATATTCATTTGATGTCGTTTTATTGTCAATAATAATTGATGTAAAGTTAATAAATTTATTAATTGTAATGAAATAAGCAGAAAAAAAATAAGCAGATATGGCAATATTTGTATTAAATACTTCGTTACTTCTAGAAAACAGGTTGTCTCCTTTTTTATTTTAAATTTGTAGTAACGTCCGTAATTAAATAGTATGAAAAAATTAAGTCTATATTTTCTTTGCCTAATGCTTTTAATAGCAGCTTGTAAATCAAATAATTCCAAAAAGTCCATCAACCCAACTGAAAAGCAGCAGAAAGATTTAATTGTTTATACATTAAAAGATGAAAAATCGTTTGATAAACAAATGATGGAAATCGATTCTTTTGTTTTGGCATATGGAAAATTTGCTAGTTCTTTAGATTATGCAAAGGAAGATAAGACTACCATTCAGATAGTTGCACATTTAGATAATGATGAAAATATCGTGAAATTGGTCGAAAATTTTACAGATAAAGATGCCACTAATATGGGAACAAATTCTTTTTACTTACACGAGGGTAAGGTGTTCATGAGTAAAGAAATTTTTGTTACAAATACGAGTTCTGACTTTACAGAGCGTATTTCTTATTATGCACCAAATGGTATTTGTTTGAAGTCGAAAGAAAGAAAGGCAGTTTCTGAAGTTTTACTTCAAAAAGCAAAGTTTGAAGCCGTTCCTAAAACTGTATGTAGCATCGATCGTGCCATGCGTGCTTTGAATCAAGAAAAAGAATTTGCTACTACTTTCCAAGGATTTATTCAGTCTGGAAAGGATTTATACATGATAGTTGGAACACCTGGTACAGGAGGTTATACAAGTGCATTGAAAGTGAGGTCTTCAGATAAATTTATTGCTGAAATTCGTAAAGATGAATTACGCTATTTAAATGGAACGATTTACTTACAATTCGAAAAAATAGAAGAGGTTGGTGGATTTACGTATCAATCACTCATTAAAGGTTCTTGGACGAAAGAGGCTTTATAAATTATTCGTTACATATTTAATGATCCGCTGAACAGGAATATGTAATGAACCAAATGCTTCATTGCGTTTCATGGAATCCAATTGAAAACCAAATTTCGTGTAATTATGGGTCCATACACCACCATTATACGCAGACATTTCGGTCATTGGAACATTATCTGAGGAATAAAAGTAGGCTACGTTTGGGGTTAATTGCATTTTAATTGCAGGAGAAAATAAGAAACGTAGTTGCTCTCCTTCTTTACGTAATATCCCTTTTGAAAAAAGTTGGTACAACAAATCGTGGATATTTTTATTGATAGAAATCAACATAGCAAAACCAGGAACTTTTTTTTCTTTTAACGTTTCTACTTGTGAAACATTGAAGTTTTCATCTAGTACGGATTCGATTACTTTTTCTTTAACGGTAATTGAACCACCTTGATGATACGAAATGTCTCCTTCCCAGGCATTTAAAAAGGAATTTAAAGGGAAACTAACCCGTTTGCTGAATCCATCCATGATTTTATAAAACGGGTCGTTTTTGCTTTTTCGTAAGCGATCAATGTTTAGATGAATATTCATTAATCGTCCTGTATAATAGTAATTTCGGAATGCGATTCCTTCTTTTTTTGGCGTCACTGCTAATGGCACTTTACTTCGAAAATAGACTTTTAATTTCACAGAAGCCGAATCTGTATCGTGTGCAAACATAGCGGTTGATATCCCTTTATCGATTAATCCTTTGTAATTGGAATAAATCACTAGTTTTTCAAATTGAAACTGTTTTTCCTTGGAAAATTTCTTCCAAATCTTCGTAATATCCCCTTTTTCCGAATACATTACATGATACATTCGTTTTACCAGTTTATTGCCATGGTAGAGAAAGATCCAATTTTTACCATAAGTAATGTATGAACTTTTCTTTTTGAATGAAAACACTTTTTGTTGGCCTACAATGGTATCTTGCAAATCAATTTTTTTCTTCAAACGAACAATTCCAGAATAGATTTTACTAGAATCTGCAACGTGAATTAATGTACCCCATTCGCCATTCATATTGGTAAAAAAATAGGAGGGACGTTGAAAATCTAGACCATAACTTTTTCCTTGGGCTAATAAAAACTCTGGGGTAATTAAATCCCGAAATGGGATTTTGTTAAAATATAACATTGCATTAGATTCTTTTGCAATGCTTAATACATTCAATTTCCCGATGAAATCTCCATCCGGCATCCGATCCATTAAAGACGGTTGTGGTTTCGTACTAGTAAGTAGTGGACGAAAATAAAAGAAAGCAATCAACAAGGAAAGCAAAAATAAAATAAAGGTGACTTTGCGAACCATATTATTTATTTAGCCAATATAAATGCTGAATTAATAAGGTCTAATAAGTATTTACCAGAGTCGGTATATTTTCCTTGAAAGTAATAATTGATTTCAAAATCAGTATACGAACTAGAAGTTTTTAACGTAGTCATTTCGATGTATCCTTCTTTTCCACGCATGGAATCTAATACTTTATTTTGTTTTGCAGTAAACACTTGTTTTGGAATTTTACTCAATACTTCGCCAATATTAAAATAGGAATACATAAACTTACTTTTCTTTGCGTTTTTCGCTTTTTTACCTGAAAGTGATTTATTTCCATATCCATCTAGATTTTCAATCGCTAAACTTTCATCGTTTGTAATTACCAATAAGCCATTACGATTAATTACATAGACTGGTATTGAATTAAAAATTGCGTCGTCAATTTTCCAATAATTGTCAGTTTTCTTAAAACGGGTAGTCATTTTCCCCATGTAATTCAAGATTTTCTCCGGAATATCTGCCCTTCCTGTCGAGAATCCAACAGTAAACATCGGCATTTCTTCTTCTCCTATAATTTCTTTCTCACTGTATTCAAATGTTTTTTCATCGTAACTAAATTCGATACGTTTTGTTTTTACTTTTTTAACTCCGTTAAATGTTCCGAACATACTTCCTTGGTAAGTGTCAAACAAGGCGTCCAAATTGACGAACTCATTCAATAGTTCTGCTTTTAATACATTGCTCGTTACTCTAGGATCTTTTTGCTTACTCAATAAAGGAATTATAATATCATACGCTTGTCTATATCCTTCCTTCAAGTTGATATTATACGTAAAGAATCCAGCACAATCTTCATGTATGTAACGCAATACATTTTTATCAAACTTAGTGCTATTTAGTTTTGCATAGATTTTCCCTAGGTCTTCTCCATAGTTAGCTTGAAGTTTAAACTCAATGGAGTTGTCTTTTAAATAGATATCACCAACTACAATATTCCCGGAATATAATGTTTTGATATCTTTAAATAATTCAGGGAACATGGTTTGAAAATACCATAATCCTTTTGCATTTTGTAAGTTACGCGAATTATCCATGTAGAAAATCCCTTCGGATTCATGGGTTAATTGCGTTGCAAATTTGCTGTCTTGACTTTTTAAATGGATGTTTTTTTCAAAGATTTCCACCAAAATATTTTGTAAATATTTTACTTGTAAATCATTTGTCACACTGTCTTTTAGTTCCCAATACGTTTTGTTGATGAGGTCTTTTGCATTTAACTTAACTTCGGAATCATCGGCTTCTAACTCGCCATTTTTTAGTATTTTACCAATTGGTTCTTCTGCTTCCTCATCGCCTTCATTGTCTCCTTTTTTATCTTTATCGTCAAAAAAATAGCCATTTCCTCGTTTAATCCAGATAGAATCTGTTACGTGTTTTATTTTTTCGTAAGATGGATCTACGCGTAATACTAATCCAGACTTCCCACGGATGATTAAATGATTAAAATAGGAATTGTAATAATCTATTCCGTTTATTGGACTTTTAACTTTATCAAAATCGTCAAAAACTAATAGTAAATCTTTTAAATTACTTATACCGAATGAAAATCCAGAAACTTCATAATTGGATGTTTTTCCATTGAAAACGTGTAATTTTTGTCCAAAATCAAATCCTGCATCTTTTAATGTTTTGTTGTCTGCAGATCCATCAAACATTTCGGATTGCACTTCTTCCATGAATTCATACTGAATTAAGGAATCCATTGAAATTTTTTTCAGTAAAGAAGTGTTGTTAATTCCCAAAACGGTTACCGCTTCTTTTGGAATTAAATCATCTGAAGTTTGCCCAAAGGAGATCAGGCTAAAAAAACAAATAATAAGTAAGCATATATTTTTCATAGGTATCTTCTATTTTTTATCGCTTAATACAATGCTGTTTTCTAATAAATTGACATTTTGTATCAATGCATAAGGAGTAATTTTAAGCATCACAGCCATTTTGTTTGCGGAAATTAAACTTGCTGTATTCTCACACTTGTCAATAGGTCTGTCAAAACGCGTGATAGACATATAATTACCTTTTTTTAAACCTTCTATGTCCTCTTTTTTTAGTCGTGCAGTCAAATCGCCTGTAATGGAAGGAACGGAACGAGTAAGTTTGTTTCCTTCCCATGTTAACCAATAGGATTCAATTTCTTTTTTGTTTTTACTTTCATCAATAACAATTTCTTTAATTGCTTTTTGCAATGCAATGATGGAAGTGAAATCACATTGAATTTTGAGGATGAAATTGGCAAAGTCAGTTTCTACTTTTACGTTAGATATTCCTTCTTTTTGCGCAATGAGTTCTTTGTATTTGCTTATTTTATCTTTAATCTCTTGTATAGAAGGAACTTTTTTTCCGTCTAAACTATCTAATGCTAAAATGGAGTTTACTTTTACTTTACTTGCACTTAAGTTTAGGGTATATTTAAACGTTCCAGATCCGTCGCTTTTAAATGTCAAATCATCGATGATCTCCACACACGAAGTCAATGTAAAAAATACCACCAAAAAAATTAAATACTTCATATGTAAAATCTTAACTCGTCGCTCTTAACTCTCAACTCATTATTCTGCTTCACCACGCATTCTTTCTGCATTTTCTGCCATTTTTAACGAATCAATCATGTCTTTGATGTCTCCATTCATGAATGCGGATAGATTATAAATCGTTTTATTAATTCGGTGATCTGTAATACGCCCTTGTGGGTAATTATAGGTTCTGATTTTCGCAGATCTATCCCCGGTTGAAACCAATGTTTTACGTTTAGCAGCACGTTCTTCATGCACACGATCTAATTCTTTTTGATATAAACGAGATCGAAGTACCGAGATTGCCATCGCTAAGTTTTTGTGTTGTGAACGACCATCCTGACAC
Organism: Flavobacteriia bacterium; assembly: GCA_947446925.1. Classification (GTDB taxonomy): domain Bacteria; phylum Bacteroidota; class Bacteroidia; order Flavobacteriales_D; family Crocinitomicaceae; genus CANHVK01. Next base: position 228,186 of record CANFHU010000001.1, on the reverse strand, counting down.
TCAACAACTGTATTGGTAGGAATGTGCGTTAATCGTATCGCAGACTCTGTTTTGTTAATATGTTGACCACCAGCGCCGGATGCTCTAAACGTATCTTTACGTACATCATTCATGTCTAGTTCAAAATCCACCTCTTCTGCTTCTGGTAATATTGCCACTGTAATGGCTGAGGTATGAACTCGACCTTGAGATTCCGTTTCAGGTATACGTTGTACACGGTGAACTCCAGACTCAAATTTAAGCATACCATAAATCCCATCTCCAGAAATTTCCAACGAAATCTCTTTAATCCCTTTTGTTCCTCCTTCTTGTGAATTTAGAATTTCATAATGCCATCCCATCTCTTTGAAAAACAAGGTGTACATTCGGAAACAATCCTCCACGAATATACATGCTTCATCGCCACCAGTCCCTGCGCGGAGCTCCATGATCGCATTTTTATTATCCTCTGGATCTTTTGGTATCAAAAGCACTTTCAATTCCTCTTCTAATACAGGGCGTGTATTTTCTAACGCATCAATTTCCATCTTTGCCATTTCTCGCATTTCTGGATCTTCTTCAATGGATAGTAATTCTTTCGAACTTTGAAGGTTATCGATGATGTTTTTATATTTTTTGTAGGCGTTAACGACCTCTTCTAATTCTTTGTACTCTTTGTTCAGTTTCACATAGCGGTCCATGTCCGAGATGATATCTGGATCGACAATGAGTGTTCCTACTTCGGTAAAACGATATTCAATCGCTTCTAATTTTTTTAATAAATCTTGCATCGATGTTTAATAAATGAATTCTCCAAATTCGGAAGAGATAGTTAATTTTTTGCCGTTATGCTTTTCGACACGCCCCACAATTTTTGCAGGAACATTAAAAGACTCAGAAATAGCAATGATTTCTGCAGCAATCGCTTGTGGAACATAAATCTCCATACGGTGACCCATGTTGAAGACTTTATACATTTCTTTCCATTCCGTATTGGATTCTTCTTGAATGGTTTTGAATAATGGTGGAACATCAAATAAACTATCCTTGATAACATGCACATTATCTACGAAATGTAACACCTTAGTTTGTGCTCCTCCACTGCAATGTACCATACCATGTATCTCAGCACGGTGATTATCTAAAATTTTCTTGATAATTGGCGCGTATGTTCGTGTTGGTGAAAGTACCAACTGACCAGCATTAATTGGACTACCTTCCACGGTATCTGTTAATCTATATTTTCCGGAATACACCAATTCTTCAGGTACGGAAGGATCGAAACTTTCTGGGTATTTTTCTGCTAATTCTTTGCAGAATACATCGTGGCGTGCGGAAGTTAAACCATTACTTCCCATTCCTCCGTTATAACTTGTTTCATAACTTGCTTGTCCGAAGGATGCCAATCCAATTATCACATCTCCATCTTGGATGTTGTGGTTAGAGATAACTTCAGAGCGTTTCATACGACACACAACGGTAGAATCCACGATTAAAGTTCGAACTAAATCACCTACATCTGCAGTTTCACCACCAGTAGATTGAATTCCAATCCCTTGGTTTCTTAATTCTGACAATAATTCTTCGGTACCATTGATAATAGCAGAAATTACTTCTCCGGTAACCAAGTTTTTATTTCTACCGATTGTGGAAGAAAGTAGAATGTTATCTACTGCTCCAACACACAATAAATCATCAATATTCATGATTAATGCATCTTGTGCAATTCCTTTCCAAACAGATAAATCACCCGTTTCTTTCCAGTACATGTAGGCTAAGGAAGATTTTGTACCAGCACCATCCGCGTGCATTACAACACAATAGTCTTCATCCCCGGTAAGGGTATCTGGAACGATTTTGCAAAATGCTTGTGGAAATAATCCTTTATCCACTTTTTTAATTGCGTTGTGAACATCCTCTTTTCCAGCGGAAACACCACGTAAATTGTATCTTGTATCTGACATAACGAATAGAAAAACACAAAATTAATAAAAAGTGGCGAGTAGCGAGGAAAATCAGTTGTTTTTAAGAAATTCTACCCAATTAATTTTTTGTTGTCCTCGCAGAATTCTAGGGAATTTATTTTGCGCTCCTAATTTCCCAATCTTAGCTAAATAGGCATAAAATAAGTTGCTAGAAATCAGATGAATATTAGGTTTCCCAAGGGTGTTTTTTCGTGCGGATTTATAATCATCATTCAAGATTGACAAATGTTTATCCAAACAATTTTGTAAGATTTCGATGTCTATTTTTTTGTCTGTACCAATATACCAAGTATGGTTTGCTTTTTCTTCGTTTGCGAAAACTGTAAATTCTTCTATTACAATGTTTAGTTCCTTGCTAACTTCCACTAATCCTTCACGAATGTTATCTAGCGATAAATGTTCACCTGCTAAGGAAAGGTATTGTTTCGTTCTTCCAGTAATTTTAATTTCGCGTTTAGCCACATTTGTGAAACGAATCGTGTCTCCTAATTGGTAACGCCATAAGCCAGCATTCGTGGTGATAATTAAAGCATAATCCATCCCTTCTTTTACTTCCGCTAAGGTATATGCTTTGTGTGGATCGATTAAGTTACCTTCCGAATCAAAATAGGTAGCGTTGAATGGTATAAATTCAAAAAACACCCCATTATCGATTAAAAGTCGCATAACCTTTTCATTTTCATTTAATTGGTATGCAAAATATCCTTCGCTTGCAAGGTAGGTATCGAATTGAAATAATGGTTTAGCGCATACTTGCGCTAAGCGTTTTTCGTAGGGTTCTATAAAAATTCCGCCATGAATATATACTTTCAGATTTGGCCAAATATCGTGTATGGATTGCAACTGATGTTTACGCACAATTTCCTCCATTACTAATACACACCAACTTGGAATCCCGGCGATTATTCCAATATCCCATTTAGGTGCTTCTTCGACTATTTTCTCTAATTTTTTGTTCCAATCTTTTATGTCGCTAATACGTTTGGATGGTTTTGTAAATGGCGTTGCGATTTTTTTCGTGTGTTTTTTTAAAATTCCACTTAAATCACCTTCATACCTTTTACCCATTTTTGTCAATTTGGAAGAACCACCAACCACTAATACTTGTTTTTGGAAAAATTCTATTGGTAAATCTAACTGGCAAAGCGTGACAATCTGTTTCAAACTCGTTTTTTGAAACGATTTGATCATTTGTTTCGTGATCGGAATTTGTTTACTCGGAGATCCAGTTGTTCCGGAAGAAAGAGCATAGTGATTTATTTTTCCAGGCCAAATAACATTCTTTTTTCCTTCGATGGCATACTTTAGCCAAGTAGCATAAAATTCATCATAATTTTGGATTGGGACTTCTTTTTGAAATTGTTCTATGATTTCAGTTTGGGATAAAATCTTGGTAAATTTATAGGTTTTCCCTAAGGCTGTTCGTTTCGCTATTTTTAAGAGTTTTTGTAAAGTATCTAATTGTAAACCAAAGGATAAATCTTTTTTTAAACTTCGTTTGTACTCTATTTTTGCTGTTTGTTTTACTAACCTTCCAACAAATTTCATAACAACTATTTTTTAGTAATTTGAGCAGTACCAAAATTCATGCTAAAAATAGATACGCATATTAAGTATGTATTAATAAATCAGTTGTTTAGGTTAATTTTCTTAATTTTTTATAAAATCCCACAACTTTTACAGAAAAACACGTTATTTAATATGGTGAATTGACTACTTTTGTGTCAGTTTTTTATACATAACTTATTAAATTTAAACCATATGAATCATAAAGTATTTGTTGTACCTCATGACTTCACTCCAGTAGCTGACAATGCTCTTAATCATGCAATTGCGTCTGCAAAAATCGTAAATGCACGTATATACTTATTACACGTTGTTGGAAAACTAAAAGAAATTGACGCTGCAGAAGCACAATTGAAAAAAGTTATTATCGATAAAAAATCCGATGTAGAATTAGTTCCATCGGTTCGTGTTGGAAATATTTTTGAAGATATCGGTGATTTTGCTGCGGAACATCACGCAGAATTAATTTTCATGGGAACCCATGGAATTAAAGGATGGCAACAAATTACAGGTTCTCATGCGCTTAAAGTGATTACGCATTCAGAAGTACCTTTTATTGTAGTTCAACAAAAAGAAATTGGTGCAACTGGTTATGATTCTATTGTTGTTCCTTTAGATTTAAATGCTGAAACAAAACAAAAATTAGGATATGTTGCAAACATTGCACAATATTTTAATTCTAAAGTGCATGTAGTTATTCCAGATGAAAAAGATGATATTTTCCGTTCTCAAGTAAAAGTAAATATCAAATTCGCTCAAAAGTTCTTAGGAGAAAAAGGAATTAAGTATGACATTTCGTTCTTAAACCCTAAAAACTTTGAAAAAGAAGTATTAAAACATGCAGAAACTGTGGAAGCAGATCTAATTACGATCATGAACTTGAATCGTGGTAATATACTTTCTGGTTTAATTTCTAATCCGGAAGAATACTTACTTACGAACGAAGCAAATATTCCAATCTTAATTTTAAATCCACGAAAAAATATTTCTGCTTTTTCTTTAGGGTAGAAACTATAATATCTATTTTAAAGGCTATCATTTTGGTAGCCTTTTGTTTTTTTCTGTAAAATGATTCACTTCACTTCTAGTACGTACAAAAAGTTTTTTTACTTGTATATCTCAATTATTCTTCTTTTGTTGATAATTCCATTAGACGGAACTTTTCGATTAAGTAGTGTTTATTTTGGCTTCCGTTCGGATCATATCGTTCATTGCATGATCTTCGCACCCTTTATGATTCTTTGTTACTTGGGTCGTATAGCTATTTTACCTAGAATCCTACTTATCTATGGATTTATTTTTGCATCTTTTTGTGAGTCTTTACATGTTTTCATCCCCTATAGAAATGCTAGTATTTTTGATCTACTTGCAAATTATTTAGGAATTATCATTAGTTTTTTAATCTTAAAATTAGCGCAACGTTTCCGATTAATACCAATTTTGGATGCGTAACTTTTTTGCAAAATTTTCGTTAAAACATACTTGATGAAGTATATACAATTACTTATTGGTTCTCGATACATACAATACATTTTTTTTGTAGTGATTACTTTTTCATGTTTGTTTTTTCAAAGTTGCACGGAAGAAACCAAGGAATTGAAAGTTAATCAGGTTGCATTGAATGAATATAAGAATCGTAAATTCTTTGGTATAATTGATTCTTCATATACAACAACTTATCCTTTTATACATTTAGAACGTAACCATTATCAATTTTATACCAAAGGAAGTCCAAATTTTGAGAAATTGTATTTCGATATTAAGCAGATGGTGCGTTTTAAAGATCGAAAACTTAACTTTTACCATATTGGAGGTTCTCATTTACAAGCAGATGTGTATACACACGAAATGCGTACATTGTTGCAAACCAATTGGAATGGTTTACCGGGTGAACGTGGTTGGATATTTCCATTTGATTTAGCAAAAACGAATAATCCTCGAAATTACACCTTCCGTTCTCCAAATAAATGGATCAATTACCGAAGTACCCTTGAGCGACCAGATTCTTTAGACTATGGTTTGTTAGGAATGGTATTAGAAACAACAGATTCAATTATTGATATTCGCTTTAATTATAAAAAAACTCAGGTAAAACCAGTGTTTGATAGGGTGCGTGTCTACCATAATAAAGGTGTTTTTCCTTATACTTTCTCCTTCGCTGAAAACGATACATTTGTCATTCGAGTTCAAACTAATGTGAATGTTGGATATACAGATATACATTTTGACAAAAATTTAGATAAATTCCATTTGATTTTGACCAAACAAAGTCATGTACCGTATAAATTTCGATTACTAGGATTTCAGTTATCAAATAATCAACCTGGGATTTCCTATACTACTATAGGAGTGAATGGTGCTTCGCTTCCTACACATCTAGGAAATAAGTTATTTGAAGAACAATTACGTGAATTACCTCCCGATTTCTTCGCATTTTCAGTAGGAACAAATGATGCAAATGTGCTGTACAAAGATTTCCGGCCGGAAGTTTTTAAAGCAAATTTAGATTCGCTTATTCAGTTAGTACTTCGCGTAAATCCCAACTGTGCGATTTTATTGACTGTGCCAAATGATGCACACTTTAAAAAGAAGTTTTTAAATCGAAATGTTGCCCGTGAACGAGAGATGATTCGTGAATTAGCGAAGAAATACGAGGGTGCGGTTTGGGATATGTATGGAATTATGGGTGAATTAGGTTCCTCTACAACTTGGTATAAATATGGATTAATGCGTTACGATTTGGTACATTTTACGGCATCTGGGTATAAAATGAAAGGCGACATGTTTTTTGAATCTTTTTTGAAATGGTTAGAACAAATGGATTTACGAGATCGAGAATTATTTGGAAATAAAGTTTTCAAATAAACATCTATAAATCAATTATATAAATTTTTTTCATATTTTTTTTCAATTCTATTTTAAACCTTTCTATGTACCGTTAGTCATAGATACATAAACCATTTAAAAATAGAAATTATGAAAAAGTTAGTTTTATCCGTTTTAGTAGTATTAGCAGGAACTACATTATTTGCACAAGATGCAACAAAAAATGACGCAAAAAAAGCACAAAAAGAGCAAATTAAAACAGACAAAGAAGCAGTTAAGAAAGACAAAGACGCTTTAAAAGATGCTAAAACTGCTGGAGATAAAGATGCTGTTAAAGAAGCTAAAAAAGAGTTAAAAGCCGATAAAAAGGAATTGAACCAAGATAAAAAGGCATTGCGCGAAGATAAGAAACAACAACACCAAGATAAGAAAGACGTAAAAGAAACAAAAAAAGAAGGCCGTAAAAACGGATAATCTTTAATTGATTTAATAGAAAAGAGAGGCAATTGCCTCTCTTTTTGTTTTTAATGAATATAGAATGGTGAAATCATCCAGTATACAATCACACCAGTGACAGCAACATAAAACCATAAAGGCCAAGTGATTTTAGTCCATTTTTTATGTTTTTCAAAATTCCCTTGCCACGCGAATAAGTAGGTGAATAGTACCAATGGAACTACAGCAATACTTAATAGAATGTGTGATATCAAGATAAAGAAATAGATAGCTTTAAAATCTCCGCCATATTTTGTAGAATCACTCGTCATATGGTAAGCTACATAACTCGCTAAAAATAACAAAGACAATACCAAACATGTTTTGATTAATCGTTCATGGAGTTTAATGTTTTTCTTTTTAATAGCTATTAATGCACCTACAAGTAAAACCGCAGTAATTCCATTAATAGTAGCATAAATACCTGGTAGAAAACTTAAATCTACTCCAGGAATTTTTACGCCAAACAATACAGCCACAACTACTGGAATTGCAATAGATGCAATGATAGTAAAGCGTTTAAAGTTTTTTACTTTTTGTTCACTTGGTATTGTACTCATAGGTTAACAGTTTGCGTACATCTTTGTGTAAAAGATTTACTTGTTTGGTGTCCGTTCCGATATATACACCACGTACATATCCTTCTTTATCTACTAAAACAAACGCTGGAGAATGTGCATATCCACCAGCAGATTCGATATCTTTATTAGCAAAAACTTGGAAGTAATTTACACCCAAATCATGTGTTGCTTCTTCGTCTCCTGTTAAGAATTGCCAGTTTTTAGCATTTATTCCATAATGTTTACGATATGTCCTTAATTTGTATGGTGTATCATACGTTGGATTTATACTAAAAGAAATGAATTGTATCTGTTTTTCTAAGTCTTTCGTTAAGATTGACAAACGTTTCATTTGTGAAGTCATCTTCGGACAAATAGATGGACATGATGTAAAAAAGAAATCTGCAATCCACACTTTCCCTTTCATAGTAGCTGAAGTAATCTGTATAGAATCTTGATTTAGGTACGTAAAGTAGGGTATTTTAGGATAAATCGTATCGGTAACTTCTTTTCCGTCAATGGTATCGTATTCTACGTCGTAGTTTCCGACAATCGGAAGCACACGCACTTTTTTTTGTTCCGTACATGAAATGATAACTATCCAAGAAAATAGTAAAACGAGCAATGACCGTATCATGGTTTATTTTTTGAGTGCTGCTTTATCGTATTGTTTATCTAATAGTGCAATGTGTTCTTTCATCTTTCTAATCATTCCCTCAGAATTTCCTTTTAGAGCCATTCGTAAGTGATTTCGTTTATCAATTAACAACATTAGTTCTTGAAATGACTCTCCGCCGTAATATTTTTTTCCTTTTTGCATCAGGCTTTCTCCATTACGTGTTAGGTTATACACTTGTTTTGCATCACCCTTTGCCAATATCCAAATTGAAGAATCATATTGTTCCACTTGATCTTTTAAGGTGTATTCCACATCTTGTAAACCTTCGTAGGAATTTCCTTTTCCATCCGTAACAAAAGATACAAGTTTAACATACCCTAGTTTCTTTTGATTCTTACGGAGGTGTTGATAGATTAATTGGTCTAAATGCCATAATGAAATTGCACAATTACCTGGACATGTTTTTTGAATAGTGGTAAATAGTACAACCTTATCTGCGAAATCTTTATCTGTATATTTTTTACCGTCTACGCCTGTAAATGCATAGGTTGGAATCGCGCCCATATCGTCCAATTCTGTAAACTTATGTTTACAACCTCGTGTAGATATGAATATTAATAAAGAAGCCGGTCCGAATAAAAGAATTGTTACTATCAATTTTTTCATTCGTCCGGCTTTACCTGAAGTATTTGTCATTTTAGAACCCTATAGCTTTCAAGGCTGCATGTACTGCATTACCTTCTGTAAGAAGAATAAATATAAGATAAATAATAAATATAAAGTAAGGCAATAAGATTACATATCTTAATGTTTTTTTCTCATCTCCTAAGTGCATAAAACTCATTACAATAAAAAATGCTTTTACAACTGTTAAAATAATGAATCCCCATTTTACCATTTGCCATAGATTATGGTCTTGGTGTATAGTTGCGCCAATAACAACTTCTATAGCTGTAATTAAAGTAAGTAAACCTGTTACTTTCCAAATCTTTTTACGTAATTGAACTCCAGTAGCTTCGTCGTGGTGTGTATCTAACGAATATTCAATAATATCATCTCTTTCCATAACAGATATATTTTATAAGATTAAACTAAGTAGAAGAATGTAAATACGAATACCCAAACTAGATCGACAAAGTGCCAGTATAAACCAGTTTTTTCAACCATTTCATAGTGACCTCTTCTGTGGTAGCGACCTTCTACTACTTTTAAGAAAATTAAGAAATTAAATACAACTCCAGAGAATACGTGGAATCCGTGGAAACCTGTAATAAAGAAGAAGAATTGCGCATATTGTGTAGGCCCATATTCATTTGCTTTTAAGTTTGCACCGTAAATTACACGGTGTGGAGTTCCACTATTGATTACTTCGTGATAGATTTTATCTGCACCTTTCTCAACGTGCTGGCCAGTTTTGTATTTTAATCCATCTTCTTTGATTACTAATACAACATGCTCGTCTTTTGCGCGGTGAACCAATGCTTTAGAACCATCATGTAATGTAATTGTATCATTTTTTAATTTACCATGCTCGATTGCGTGGTGAAATTGGTGTAATAAATCTTCTTTGATTACAGCTCCTTTGTGGTGATGTTTTCCTGCTTCTACAACTGTAAAATCTTTAATTTCACCAAAATGTCCTTTAACAATCGCTTTAGAACCGTCTGCTAATTCAATTTTTCCAAATTCTGAACCATGGATAAAGTGATACCACTCCCACGCTTGAGAACCTACAAAGAATAGACCACCTACGATTGTAGCTAGCATCCATTTTTGAACTCCTTTTTTGTCCATTCTGTGTCCAGCTTCTACCGCCAACACCATGGTTACAGAAGAAACGATTAGGATAAAAGTCATTAAAGCTACATACAACAATGGGTAACCGTGTCCTAAAAATGGTAATGAGTTGAACGTTTCTTCCCCAATTGGCCAAGCAACCTGACAAGCGTGTCTTGTAAAACCATAGGCAATTAACAATCCACCAAATGTAAGTGCATCCGATACAAGGAAGAACCACATCATTAATTTTCCGTAACTAGTACTAAAAGGAGAAACTTTACCACCCCAAGCGGTAGCAGAATCTGTTTGAGTTTCGTTGTGATTTGACATTCTATAATTTTTTTTGCAAGTTTAAGGAATAAAAATAATAAATGAATGATTTACGCTTAATTTTTAATGAATATAAAGAAGAAAGATAAGTAAATAAATCCAAAGGATCCCTAAAAAGTGCCAGAATATCGCACCCAATCTTAGACTCAAAACATATTTTTCATATGCTTTTTGTGCTTTTTCTTGTTTTTCTCCATCTTGTATTGAACTCCAAGCCTTTGCTTTTAAACTTTTTACTACCATTTTAATTAAGTAAATTGTTGTTCCGAAAATGTGTAATAAGTGAAGGATGGTGATGATATACAAATAAGAAGTCGATAAATCGCGAGTTTGGTTTGCTTTCAATTGTAAAGGCGGCGAAAGTCGTCTTTTTCCTAACATCAAAGCTCTGTTTTTATATTGAAGTTCTTTTCCTTTGTAGTAAACATGAAAATCTTTACCAAGTTCCCCTTTGTGGAAGAAATCTCCTCGTGCATCCCGAATATTCCAAGCTAAACTTTGTAAGCGTCGCATGTCGGTATATTGCAGGATTAATCCTTTTGCTGTAACTAATTTACCACCTTGAACGGTTACTTTTTCTTTTTGGTAAAACAATTCGAAATTTGGATTTAAGGCATGTATTGTATATCCTTCTACATTTGCTGTTGTTTCAAAAGGTTTAACAAAAGCTTGTAATGTTGCGTATTTATTTGCAGACATTTTTTTACCTTCTAATAGGTAATCATTGCCATTCACATCAATTTTTTTACCTTGATACTTGATTTCAAAGTAATCGCCGTAACGGCCATCTACTACAAATATAGGACTGACACCAGCAGCACCATCTGAAACAAGTTGTTTATATCCCACAAATTGGAAAATAGAAAATCCTATACCAAATACAAGGGTAAGTAGCATGAGTAATCGTGCAGTGGTCACTTCTTGTATTTTTGCTTTTTTACATGCAAAATGATAAAATATACTACTTAAAATAATCATTGTAGTACTAATCCAAAATCCGGTAGGAAGTGGATATTTTACCCAAAAAGTATCTCCCATAGATACGATGTATGCGGATGTAAATCCTGCAAAAATCATAACTACACTGAAGATAGCAATGTAGACTAGATTTTTTTTCATTTTCTCCCTTACTTCGGGATTCAATTCGTCACTGTAATCTCTACGCATAGCAACTATTATTTAGGTAAGTAATCAAAAACATATAAAAATTGGACCAAAGGCAGGTAAAAAAAGGATGCGAACATCAATTTACGCGCGTCTTTGTCGTCACAACTTAATAATAATCGGTAGGAATACCAGAAGAACCAAGCGCCAAGAATGGTTCCAATCACTAAAGTTGCAGTTCCAGCCCAACCTAATACCCATGGTAATAGTGTGAATGGAATTAGAAATAAGGAATACATCGTTATTTGGAAAGCGGAATTTTTAGATTTCCCAAATTTGGATGGAAGTAGGGAAAATCCTCCTGCTTTGTAATCGTCGAAAGAAACCCATGCAATCGCCCAAAAGTGTGGGAATTGCCATACAAATTGTATAAAAAATAGAACACCAGGTTCCATTCCGAATGCATTCGTATGTGCGATAGCTCCCAACATTGGAGGAATTGCTCCAGGAAATGCACCCACAAACACTGCCCATGGAGAAACACGTTTCATCGGTGTATAAATGAACACATAGGAGATATACGCTGCAAAACCTAGGATGGCACTTAATAGGTTAATGCGATATAGTAAGTAGGTACCAACAAGTAGACAAACTAGTACAACTAAATAGGCTTCGCGCATGGTCATTTTACCTTGAGGTAAAGGACGTCCTTGCGTACGTTTCATTAAGATATCAATTTCTTTTTCCCAAATTTGATTGGAACCATTGGAAGCAGCGGTAACAAGTGCTCCACCTACCATTAATAACCATACAATGCTACTATTTACAGGAGCTCCGTCGCGGAAAACAACAAATAAGTAACCGGATAATGCAGAAATAACTACGAGTGCAGAAAGCCTAAATTTTGTAAAAACTAAATAGGATTTTAGTTTATCTCTCCAAGTCATTTTTTCTTCTAGGGTGCTGTTCACAATTTAGAAATTTGGTGCAAATGTATGGATTTTTATTTCCCTTTTATCAGAATTTTTAAACTAATTCGTAGAATATGTCCCATCGTTTTGCAGCGTAAAAATTCGTTGTTTTTATAATGTTTTGCTAATTCTTCTCGTAATTGGTCGATATTTTCTTGAGGAGCAATCGTATCGCGTGTCATTACGTGTATGATATCCCGAATTTGATAGCGTGAATTTCGAATCCGATTAAATATTAACGAACGTTCTTCCCGTTGGTATTGTTGTATCGATTCCGGGGTGAGGTGCTTACTAACTAAATCTACAAAAGGAAGGTTCTGCTTGAAAAATTGTGGTAGGTAAACCGCTTTCCGTTTTTCGAAGGATTGTTGGTCAAAATCAATGGAGCGCATGCGGTAGTGTGTGGATTCAAAGTCTGGCGTAACATCAATCACGAAATTACTGGAATGCATATCTCCTAGTAAACGCACAAAACAACGTTCGTTAAACTTTACAAACTCTTTTGCCAAACGTGTTTCTTCGAAATTTTGGTGAACGGTATTGTTTTTGGTTAAGAATTGATCTGCCGGTATTCCAATGATGTGTTCTTCAATCAAGGTTTCATCATTCACAAAATAACTGATGTGATTCGGGGAAAGTAAGTGTTCTAATTCTAAGCCATAGATACGGGAAGCATCTGCTTTTTTCACATAAAAATAATCGAAGTTATCGTTTAGTCGATTCACGACACGTACACGAAATGGTCCGGTGTTGGCGAACAAACAGAAGTCAATGCGATCGATGTAGAGGTGATTTATTACGGAAACATCTCCTGCGGCTTTCAGGATGGCATATACGTGTTTTAATTTTTCATTAATTTCGTCCGCAACCGCATGGTTATAGATAACGGTAATCCAATAGGTATTATTTCCATCGCGATCATAGACATTTATGAAATTTTCATACTCCATTAATTCGGAATATTTAAGCGATGTTTTCACATCTCGACCATATTGACGAAGGTACTTGCGAAGTAATTCCGAAATAGGGTAGATTAGTTTCTTTTTGGAGATTAGGTGCACTTTTGAAATTATGAACTATGAGTTATGCATTATTTTTTTGTGAATATAAAAAAAGGTTGTCAATTTTGACAACCTTTTCAGAATTCTTTAAGTGACAACCTTTATTTAAGCTTGTTTCGCAAATTGTACGTTAATGTTTAATTTGATGTCTTCACCTAACACGATGTTGCCAGCTTCTGTAACTGCGTGGAAAGTTAAACCAAACTCTTTACGGTTAATAGCACCTGTAATTTCGAAACCAGCTTTTACATTTCCGTAAGGATCTGTAGCAACACCACCAAATTCAGCAGTTAAATGAACTGTTTTAGTTACGTCTCTTACTGTTAAATCCCCTGTGATTGTATAGTTATCATCTGATTTTTTAGTAACCTCCGTAGATTTGAAAGAAATTTTTGGGTAGTTAGCAACATCAAAGAAATCCGCTGATTTCAAGTGACCATCTCTATCTGCTTGGTTTGTAAAGATAGAATCTACATTTGCTTCAAAATGAAATTCAGCTGTTGTGAAATCATTTCCTTCTACATCTACAGAACCTGTAAATTCTTTAAAAATTCCTTTTACAGTAGAAATTACCAAGTGTTTGATTTTGAATTCTACTTCCGAGTGAGTTGGATCTATTGCCCAAGTTGTTTTAACTAATGTTGACATATTATTTTCGTTTTTTAGGTTGATATTTCAAATGTACAACAAAATTATTTACCTTGGTAATTAAATTAACTGTTTTTAACGCAAAATTATTGTTTAGTTAAAAATACGCCCTAACTTCCATACCACCTGTATGAATCAACCGGCTAAAAAAGAAAATAATTCAATAAAATTTTATCTATTTCGTTACAATTAATTTTATCTATTTCACTAAATTAGATATATGCGTAATGAATTAACAAACTATAAAGACTTATTAGGAGGCATTAAAGCACGTGTTCGACAAGGACAAACGAAAGTATTTCAAACGGCAAATGCCGAGATGTTGGCTACTTATTGGGATATTGGTAAAATGATTCACGAACGACAACAACAAGAAGGTTGGGGAAAAGGAGTAATCCCACGTTTGGCAGTTGATTTAAAAAATGAATTGAGTGATGCGAAAGGATTTTCGGAGAGGAATATTTTACGTATGCTTACTTTTTATAAAGAATATCAATCCCTTACAATTTGGCAACTGCCCGTTGCAAAATTAGAAAATGAAGCTAATTTAATTCCGCCACTAGCCGTGTCGGAATTAAAAACAGAAGAAACTCCAATTTCGCCAAAAGCCTTGGCGAAATTACAAATGATTGATGAACAATTGTTTAATAAGCTTAGTTGGTCACACCATTCATTATTAATCCAAAAAATAAAAGACCTCTCTATACGAATTTGGTATATGCAACAAATTATACAAAATGGTTGGAGTTATGATACCTTGATCGTACAAATCAAAAGCAAGGTACACGAACGCCAAGGAACGTTCATAAATAATTTTGATCACACACTACCTGTTGATCATTCAGCTTGGGCCAAACATTTATTTAAAGATCCGTACATATTTGACTTTACAACTTTAGCAACGGAATATACGGAACGTGAGTTAGAATTAAATTTAGTAAAGCACGTTGAAAAATTTTTGGTGGAGTTGGGTGCTGGTTTTGCTTTTGTTGGGCGACAATATAAGTTAGTGGTAAGTGATAGAGATTTTTACCTTGATTTATTGTTCTACCATCTTAAAATGAGGTGTTTTGTTGTAATTGAATTGAAAAAAGGTGAGTTTATACCTGAATTTGCAGGAAAAATGAACTTCTATTGTTCTGCCGTGGATGCACAACTCAAACATGAAACTGACAAACCGACAATTGGGCTAATTTTATGCCAAGGGAAAGACAAATTGTTTGCAGAATATACCTTACGGGATATCCATAAACCGATTGGAATCTCAGAATATGAATTAACGCGTATTTTACCGGATAATCTAAAAGGTAGTTTACCAAGTGTGGAAGAAATTGAAGAGAATTTAAACGATCTAGGAGTTTAATTTAGGTAGAGATTTACGTTTTAATAACCTTTAAAAATACGCCCTAACTTCCATTCCTCCAGTATGTATCATGCGACTACTTTCGGATTTTCTTCCAGTATATTGTATCGAGATTTGGAGTTTTTTGGAGACATTTCGTTGGTACCCCACATTCCACGTAGCATTATTTCCTGGTTTGAGTGCTTCGAGGAGTTCAAATCCAACAGCCGAACTTGCATTTCCTTGAAAGTTGATTTGTAAAAGGGAAAAACTCGCTTGTAAACTTCCTTTTTCTGCTTGGTTGTATTTACTTCGAAGGGTAAGTTCTTTTACATAGGCATGTTCCCCTGAAATGGCATTTTTATTTGAAAATCGGGATTCAAGGGTGAAACGTGTGGTAGTAGAAGGTTGGTAACTAATTGTTGGTTTTAGTTGTCGATAATGCAAGAAGAAGTTTCTACCAGAAGTATAATCTGCTTTGACCTCTTTCGTTCCTTGTTGGTAATTGATTTCGAATAAAATAACCCGTTTTATGTTCCAACGAAGGTTGAATTCATGGTAACGTTGGTTGCGCGCATCAAATCCGGTTGCCAAAAGTGTTTTTGTTTGGTTGTCTTGATAAATATATTCTCCTCCGATAATGGAACTAGTACGGTTAAAATAAAGTGTATTTCGAAGGTTATAGTTGTTACTAATTAATGACGTGTCGGATATTTGAAAGATAAACGGATTGAAATACGAACTTCCATCGAAATGATTTGTTTTACGATTGATACGCATTCGTAATTGATCGGACATAAGACCTATCACTTTCTTTATACCTGTTGCATTTTGCCAAATTTTTTCGGGTTTAAAAAATATACCTTGATTTAACTCGTTGCTATATGTTTTTACATAATTATTACTTGGCGTAAATACCCGAATATAGCTCGCTTGATCGACAAATTGTGCGATTTCAAATTCATTTAAATCTTTGATGCCATCTTGGTTATAATCGATCCATGTATACACTCCTTGTCCGTCGTTGACTTTGATATATAAAAATTCTTTTTTGAGTTCTAATCCACTTCCTAATTCGTAAAAGGAATTCCAGGTAAATGCGCCTTTCCATACATTTAGATCGTAATCCAATCTGCCCAACAAGGTGTTTTCAGGAGTTTGATTGATTAATTTAGCATTTGAAATGGTGAGTTCCCGGTAATTTAAGATAAAATTTAGGTGTTGGTTTTTTTGTGAAAGAAAGGAAATTTCAGAGCCGAATGTTCGTGCTTTTGCAACCGGTGTAAGTCTCGAACTGTCGGAGCGTTTATCGTAACGTTCACGGTAAAATAGTTTGTAGTTTAAGCGCGACGAATCGGCGTTTGCTAAAAATACTTGGTAATCAAAAAAGGAATAACTTGCAGGATTAAAAAGGGTTGCTGTCGAAAAACGATTATCTTCTTGGTCGTCTTTATAGCCTATTTTTAGTTTACCTAGTTGTTTGGTAATCGTTGCTTTATGTCTAATATAAGAATTTGTAGTTTGTTTGGTTTGACTTTCTAAATAACTACTTGTCCAATCTGCATCTACTCCATGAGATTTCCATTGGCCTGCAAAAACAGCTTTTTTACCTAGATAATCCCCACCAATTGCATAGCGAGTTGCTTCAAGTCCGATGTTCCCTTTTTTTCGATGTTCGATAGTAGTCGCTATGGAAGTGGAAAGTTGCTGTCCCGTAAACCCTTTGTTTCGGGTGTTCCAATCGCGGTCAAATTCTGCAGAACGGTAAATTTCAATCGGTGAAAAATGGGTGGATAAAAATTCTAATTCTGCTTTATTTTTTAGTTTCCAGTTACTTAAACTGTCTTTCCCGATAAAAACTTCATTATTAAATTTCGTATGGTTACTGATTCCTACATCGTTTCCTTTATCTAATTGGGAAAAAGTATTTTGGTCGTTTTTGCTACTTGCAAACTCGGTTTCAATACTATTTTTCGGGGAAAATTTACAGGAAACTCCGGAAGCAACAAATTGTTTTTGTTTAGGCGTAATGAGCAAACGTATAGGTTCATAATCTCCTTGTTCCTGTCCATTAATTGGCGCAACCCAATGAAAAATTTTCCCTAATGCATTAAATTTTTCAAACACATAATTTCCTTTGTTTGCACCGACATAGGTAAAGGTACATTGATTATATGCTTGCTTTGGATCGATGGAATACACCAGCACATTCGAAAAGCCAAGCGAATCTATTTTCCGATACATGTTTTGGTTTTCTAAGAATCCGATGGAATCGATACTCAATGTATTCGCTAATTGCAGACTATCCCCTACAGATGCTAATAATAGTTTTTGGGGGTTCGACAAACTTTGTTGTAAGGTTTGGTTTTTAGCATCTTGTTCGGAGTAGGTGTTTAACCAAAAACCAAACTTATTTTTTTGATATGCGAGATTTGCAGTCGCTAATGAACGTGCATAATTTTGATCGGAATACTGAAATTCAATGACAATTCGAGCATCTTTGGTGATGTTATTTCTACTCGTAAAGGTTACTTCCGCGGTGTTATAGTTGATCATATAATCATTCTCTTGTCCGCGACTTAACAAGCGTCCATCGATATATACTTTTTCCGTACCGGATAATACAACAATGAAAGGTTCGTTTTCGTTGCCTTTTAGTCTGTATGGACCTTGATTCCCTTCAATTCCAGGAATGATTTGTCGTGCATATTTTCCTTTGGATAATCCAATGGCAGCACTGGTGTTCCATGTGCCACCAGTCGCATTTTTCCATTGGTATTCAGTACTTACCCCTTGTCCCCTTTTTTTGTAGGTCAAGAAATATCCTTGTGGTTTATTAATCCAGAAATCCCCAGCGATTAGTTTGAATTTGTCGTTATAAATTTGAATAAACACTTGGTCAAATTCTTGGAGTTTGCTGGTATTTCCTTCGGGTTGCATCGGAATGTTTTTATCGGTTACCGAAGCTAAAATCTTCAAATTTGGAGCAATATCTCCCGATAATTCTAAGTTTAAGGTTGAATTTAAGGATACATTTTGGTTATTTCCAAAGGATAAACCTCTGGAGATACTCCCTGATTTTTTGAGTCCAGAAGAACCAAATACATCGTCGTAATTTATTTTTTGCGCTTGTAGAAACTTTTCATATTCTCCTTTATGGTTCGTATAAATTTGGCTAGTATCTCGGACTTTATACGTTTTGGATAACTGTATCGGTAACACACGAAATTCTACGAATACACTATCGGATGGAATTTGTAAAAATGCTATTGTTCCGTTTGTAGGATTGATTTCATACTGTTCTTTGGGAAGAAGTATTCCTTTTACAAACACCTTCACCGTGGAAGGGTACACGGTAAATGTATCTAGGAGTTGGGGGGAAGCACTCGGAAAAAACGTTTTTCTACGTAGGTTCGACTCTTGTCCAATCGCTAGAAGTTGGAAGAGGAGGAGGATTAGAACCAGTAGAATTTTTCGAGAGAACTTCACTAGTACGAAAATACATTTAACTACCGTAAAGATGAAATTATTGTGTGATTTTGAAATTTTTTCAGAGGTGATTTACAAAAAGTCGTACGACTTTATGTGAAACGTTACACTTTTTGGTGGGAGTTTTGTCTTCGCTCAACTTGACCCGACTATTTAAAAGGCACAAAAAAGCCCCACATACGTGAGGCGATATTTTTTTTGTAGTAGGTAGGGCATGCCCTATACCTACTACAAAAAAATCAATTAAAATCCATTAAACATATCGTTCATCCGATTCCATCACGTGTCCACATTTGTTGCACGTTCTGTATTCTAAATTGGAATAGAAATCTTTGAAACGATCTAAGAAATCCGACTCAATGTTTGTCAATGGGAAACGATAATGGTGTAATGGGTTGTTACATTTCTCACAAAACCAAAACAATCCATCGGATAAATCAGTTCCTTTACGCACGCGTTCGATTACTAAACCGATGGTGTTTTCTGGTCGCACAGGATTGTGTGGAATATTTGCTGGAAGTAAGAACATTTCCCCTTCTTTGATGGTAATTTCTTTCTTTTCTCCGTCGATTTGCGCGAAAACCGTCATATCCCCTTCTAATTGGTAGAATAACTCTTCGCTTTCGTTATAGTGGTAATCCTTACGCGCGTTTGGTCCGCCTACAATCATTACAATAAAATCACCTGCTTGTTTGTAGAGATTTTTGTTATTGATTGGTGGTTTCAACAATTCGCGGTTTTCTTCAATCCACTGTTGCAGGTTAAATGGCATCATTAAACTCATACTCGTTCTATTTTATGCAAATGTTATTAATACTTTTCCTTTATCTACGACATCTTGTAACTGAATATCGATCGATTTTACGACCCCAGTTCCGTCAGACTTTAACACGTTTTCCATCTTCATGGCTTCGAGTGTTAATAATTCGTCTCCGACATGTATTTCATCCCCAATGTTTACCGCAATAGCAATTACGCGACCAGGCATCGGAGATTTTAATTGGTGCAGTTTGCGTACTTTTTCTTTATCTAATCCTAATTCAGCAATCAAGGAATCTAAGGCACGTTCTTTTTGAATTACAAATTCGCGGTGGTTGATTTTCACTTTTAAAAATCCTTGTTCCATGCCATTTTCGACAATTTCTCCATGGAATTGTTTCTCCGCAACAAGCAAGGTAAAAAAGTGTGCATCTTCCCAAATTACCGAAGCTTTGGCAGTGGAAGCAAAACTTTCACCATCGATTTTCCAACCTTGTTTTGTCATAGTAAAGAATTAGTAATACAATATTATGAATAAAAAAATTAAATTTCTTTGAGTAATTCATTTAACTCAAAACTTGAAATACTACTTTGTTCGGATTTATGGATCATTTTAAATAAATTGACACTATAAATCATGTAAAAAATCTTTTAACGGAGTAGACTTTAATTTTCCTTGTTGAATCATTTTCAATTCTTTCAAGCCCTGTTTCAAGTCTGTTAAAATTTCATCTTTATCATAGGAAATGTTACTATCCATTGAATTAGTTGAAAGTAATAGTAAAACCTTTTCTAATAGATCAATATCGTCTAAAGAGGTAATTCTATTAATAATATCTAACTTTTTAGATTGTATAACAACAGATTTCATGGAAAGAACATTATACAAATAAAGATAAATAAAACTTCTAAAATTTTCTTCTTTTTTAATAATATATTTGTAAGTAACAATCATTTATTATATCATGCTGAAACAACTTTTTTCCTACCTAATTATCTCGTTTTTATTCACTTTTTTTCTCGCTTCTTGTGGTATCCAAAAGCCAGCTGAAAACGAAACACCAATTACGGAAAATATCCAACTAGAAGGAGATGTTTCTGAGGATATCGTACTTCCATACAAGGCAAGCAGAACCTTATTCACCGACCTAATCCACACAAAATTAGAAGTAAGTTTTGATTGGCAAAAAGCATGGATGTATGGGAAAGCAACCATCACTGCAAAACCGCATTTTTTCACTTCCGATAGTTTGTTTTTAGATGCACAAGGCATGGAAATTAAGTCGGTGCAAGTAAAAGATAAAAATGTAAATTATTCCTACACGAAGGATGTTCTTCGTATACAATTAGATAAGTCGTATACCCGCGACGAGAAGTATACGGTTGTGATAGAGTATGTTGCAAAACCGAACGACCGTAAAGAAGAAGGAGGTAAAGCAATTAAAAGTAATAAAGGGTTGTTTTTTATTAATCCTACAGGGGAGATAAAAGATGTCATGCCACAAATTTGGACACAAGGGGAAACAGAATCCAACTCTGTGTGGTTTCCAACCATTGATAGTCCAAATGCAAAGTCTTCTCAAGAAATGATGATTACAGTAGCAGACAAATATGTTACTTTATCGAATGGTAAATTAATCTCTTCTACGAAGCATGCAGATGGAACTCGCACGGATCATTGGAAGCAAGAATTGCCGCATGCACCTTACTTATTCATGATGGCGATAGGTGAATACAAAGTCGTAAAAGATCATTATACTCGTCCAGATGGAAGTAAGATGGAAGTAAATTATTATGTGGAACCTGCATGGGAAAATTCTGCAAAAAAATTCTTTGGGGAAACACCAAAAATGATTGCTTACTTTTCTAAATTGACGGGAGTAGAATTTCCATGGGATAAATACCACCAAGTTGTAGTTCGCGATTATGTGTCTGGTGCCATGGAGAATACCAGTGCTGTAATTTTTGGGGATTTTGTATACCGTACCGACCGAGAATTATTGGATAAAAATAGCGACCCAATTGTTGCACACGAATTATTTCACCATTGGTTTGGAGATTTAGTTACGTGTGAATCTTGGGCAAATCTTCCTTTAAATGAGTCATTTGCTAATTATTCGCAATATTTATGGGATGAGTACCGCTATGGATTAGATGTTGCCGATTATGGCAATGAGGAAGAAACAGGGGAATACCTAGAGACCTATGATGCGGGAGAAAACCACGATTTAATTTGGTACCATTACGATAAAGATATAGAGATGTTTGATAAACACTCGTACAGTAAAGGCGGACGTATATTGCATATGTTGCGCAACTATCTGGGAGATGAAGCATTTTTTGCAGGATTGCGTAATTACTTGCAAACCAATAAATTTAAAGCAGCAGAAATCCACCATTTACGTTTGGCATTTGAGGAAGTAACTGGACAAGATTTACAGTGGTTCTTCAATCAATGGTTTTTGCGTGCTGGGATACCAGAATTAACAGTGGAACAATATATCTCGATTGCAAACAAAGAAGTGGTGGTTACTGTAAACCAAATACAAGATTTACAAATAACGCCTTTGTATCGTTTACCAGTAAAAATTGCCGTTTGGGATGATGCTGGGGAACATATTTATAACGTAGAAATCGATGAAAAGGTAGAGAAATTTATTTTTCCAAGTAATGGTAAAGTGAAATTGGTATTGTTTGATTACGACCAAGTTTTATTAGCAAAAGTCAATGAAGGTAAACCTACAGAACAATTTATCGAACAGTATTATTTAGGAAAAAAATATATCTCCCGCAAATTGGCATTAATTAGCGGTTCAGCGGATGACACACCAAAAGGACAGCAAATGATTCTGGATGCATTAAAAGATCCTTTCTGGAAGATACGCGAAATTGCGATTGAAAAGGCAGCATTTTTAACGGAAGAGAATAAAAAGAACGGTATAGAACTAATAAAAGGAATTTTACGTCGTGATGAAAATTCAGTAGTTCGCGCACAAGCAGTTAATTTTTTAGCGGAAAATTTAACACCAATTGAAGCTACGATTGTATTGAAAGATCATTTGTTAGAGGAATTATCCTACAAGGTCATCTCTTCTGCTATTATTGCATTAAATCAGGTAAATCATGAGGCAGCATTGGAAGCAATAAAAATGTACGAAAATGATCAAACCCCGACAATTCGTTTATTGCTAGCAAATGTTTATGCTGCAGATGGAAATATCGAACATTTGGAATTTTATTTGAATCTATTTAAAAACAGTAAATTAAAAGGTTACGATGCACTTTCTGTATTAAATTCTTTCTCGGTTTACATGTCCAAACAAGCAATATCTATCCAACTCAAAGCATTAGAAGTCTATAAAACCCAACAAGCGACTGGAAATTACTACGCAAAAATGGGCCTACCAAATAATGTAAATTACATGATTGAAACGGTGGAAACACAAATTGCCGCAACAACAAATCCCCAAGAATTAGAAATGCAAAAAGCATTTGTTAAAGATTTGAAAGCCTTTTTAGAAACAATAGAACCAAGTAAATAATATTATCATGAAAAAAGTAACCATCATAGTTAGTACCTTGCTATTATTTGCCTGTGGAGGGGCGAAAATTATTACTATTTCGCAAGCAGATCTAACAAGGGCAGCAATAAAATATCCTGGAATTACTTCCGAACAATTAGTAGAAGGACAAAAATTATATGCTGCAAATTGTGCTAAGTGTCATACGTTATATGCACCAAGTAAATTTGGAGAGAAACGTTGGAACCACGAGATTGATGAAATGTCTGGAAAAGAATATGCGAATATCGATGCTAAAACGAAAGAATCGATTACCAAATATATTTTAACGTTTGCCAAACAATAATCACCCAATTATTTCCATCAAACGTTTCACAGCGTGATCAATCGTATGAATATTGGTATAAATCATTCGTAATCGGTCATTCTTTTCACTCAACTTACATTCACTCGGATTAGTTTGAATGTACGATAATACGCGCTGAAATTCTGGAGAATCATAAAATGCGGACTGTGGATTTGCTATAAAATAACAAACCATGGTCCCAGATTTGATTACCAATCGTTCGATACCAATATCTTGTGCCAACCAGCGTAATTCAAACGAACGAAATAATTCCTTTACTGTTCTTGGTAAAGGACCAAAACGATCGATTAATTTTTGTGCATACGCATCTAGTGCCGCTTTATTTTCTAAACTATCTAGTTTTTGGTATAAACTTAATCGTTCAGCAACATTGTTTACGTAATCGTCTGGAATTCTGATTTCTAAATCAGTTTCTATCACACAATCTTTTACAAATTGAATAAAGTCATCGGTAGTACGTTCGGCATACAAGTCTTTAAATTCTGTTTCCCGCAATTCTTCCATCGCTTCGTTCAAAATTTTCTGATACATTTCAAATCCAATATCGGAAATAAAACCACTTTGCTCTCCGCCTAATAAATTTCCAGCACCACGAATATCTAGGTCTTTCATGGCGATGTTAAATCCTGCACCTAAATCCGAAAATTGTACCAATGCTTCCAAACGTTTACGCGCTTCTGTGGTCATTTCGTGAAACTTCGGCGCAATCAAATAACAAAATGCTTTTTTGTTGGAACGACCTACGCGACCGCGTAATTGGTGCAAGTCACTCAAACCAAAATTTTGTGCGCTATTAATGATAATTGTATTCGCGTTGGAAATATCGATACCAGATTCAATAATGGTAGTTGCTAGTAATACATCGTATTCGCCTTGAATAAAATCTAACATGATTTTCTCTAAGGCTTTTCCATCCATTTGTCCGTGACCAATACCCACCCGTACACCAGGACACAAGCGACAAATCATGCCAGCAACTTCTTTGATGTTTTGTAATCGATTATGTACAAAATATACTTGTCCACCACGGGAAACTTCATACGCAATAGCATCGCGAATCGCTTCTTCGTTAAATTGTACTATTTCTGTTAATACCGGTTGTCTGTTTGGCGGTGGCGTATTAATTATACTTAAATCTCGTGCTCCCATCAAGGAGAACTGCAGTGTTCTAGGGATTGGTGTTGCGGTTAGTGTTAATGTATCGACGGTTGTTTTTAAGGTTTTTAGTTTGTCTTTTACTGCTACTCCAAACTTTTGTTCTTCATCGATAATCATCAAGCCTAAATCTTTAAATTTCACTTTCTCACCGATTAATTTATGGGTACCAATTAAGATATCGATTTCCCCATTTTCAACTTTTTTAAGCGTTGCAGTAACCTCCTTTGCACTTTTAAAACGATTGATGAAATCTACTTTCACAGGAAAGTCTGCCAAACGTTTGGAAAAACTTCGATAATGTTGGTGGGAAAGAATGGTTGTTGGGACTAATACTGCCACTTGTTTACTATCGCAGACCGCTTTAAAAGCAGCACGAATCGCTAATTCTGTTTTACCAAAACCTACATCGCCACATACCAAACGATCCATCGGGGTAGCAGATTCCATGTCCTCTTTGATTGCTTGCGTGGTTTTTAATTGGTCAGGCGTATCTTCATACATGAAAGAAGCCTCCAACTCCGTTTGTAAATAGTTATCCGGACTATAAGCAAATCCTGGTTGACTTTTACGTTTGGCATATAATTGAATCAAATCAAAAGCGATTTCTTTGATTTTTTTCTTGGTTTTATTTTTAAGTATCGCCCAGGTTTGTGTACCTAATTTATTCATTTTAGGTGCAATACCATCTTTTCCTGTAAATTTAGAAATACGGTGTAAGGAGTGAATGCTAACGTATAATACATCCCCATCGCGGTATACTAATCGGATCGCTTCTTGTGGTTTTCCATTTACATCAATGGTTTGTAAACCGGAAAATTGTCCTACACCATGGTCGATATGGGTAACATAATCCCCTTTTTGTAAATCGTAAATTTCTTTTAACGTAATTGCTTGTTTTGCTTGGGAAAAACCTTCTTTCAATTTAAAACGATGGTAGCGTTCAAACACTTGATGATCGGTATAACATACTAGTTTTAAATCTGGTAAAATAAATCCTTCGTGCAAAGCGATTGGCATAGGGATAAATTCCACTTCCCCTCCGATGTCTTCAAAAATAGAATAAAGTCGATCAATTTGTTTTGGTTGATTCGAAAAGAATAAATTGGTAAATCCTGCCTTTTTATGTGCGATCAAATCGTCGCGCAACATTTCAAAATTCTTGTTAAATGTCGGTTGTTGATGCACTTGAAAACTGGCTTCAAAACCTGCTTTGAAATGAAATTCTGGCCCCCATTCTACCACATTATACCCTTGTATTTGTTGTGTCCACTCTGTTTTATGGGTGTATATTTCTCCGGGTAACGAATGCTTGATAGTTGCATGATTTAAACCATCGTATGCTTTTACGGCCTTCTCGTATTCTTTGTCTAATTGATGGATAATTTCTCCCATGGAGGACATCCAAACGGTTGCATTTTTACCTAAAAAACCTAAAAACGTATCTAATCCGTGTTGGATAAATTGTTTTTGCACGTTTGGGACGATATGAAAAAAATCATGGTTTGCAATGGAAAGTTGGTCTACCGGATCAAACGTACGGATGGATTCTAGTTCTTCCCCAAAAAACTCCATCCGAAAAGGATAATCATTGGCAAAGGAAAAGACGTCTAATATTCCTCCACGAATAGCAAATTGTCCTGGTTCGTATACAAAATCCACCCGTTCAAAGCCATAATCCATCAATAATTCGTTCATAAAATCGAGCGAATAATTTTGACCTTTTTGAACTTTTAAGGTGTTTTCAGTTAATTTTTGCTGTGTTGGAACTTTTTCAAATAAGGCTTGCGGATAGGTAACAATCCATGCATTATTGCCGTTATTGATTTTCTCTAATACTTCTGCTCTAGCAACCACATTTGCATTATCTGTTTCTTCAAAATGATATGCGCTACGGTAGGATGCAGGATAAAAAACGCTATTTTTTTCATCGGGAAAGAGACTTTCTACATCGTTGAAAAAATAAGCCGCTTCTTCCTTATCTTGTAAAATAAATAAATGATGTCCTGGAACTTGTGCGCTTAATTGTGTTGCAAACAACGCCCTAGCAGAATTTGCTACCCCTTTCCAATGTACTTTGGATTCGCTGTATTGAAGTTGATTCGCAGTTGCGTCAATGGCTGGATGTTTCGCAAAAAGAGATCTGAAAGTTTTGAGTTCCATAGATTTTTGAATGTAAACAAAAGTATAAATAATGGAACAAAATCATAGGTAAAAATCTCCGGGATTTGGTTAAAGAAATAGGATTATTTCATTCTCGTGAAAAATTACTGTTTTTTTCTTCCACACTCGAAATTTTCAACTCAATATTGACTTTTTTCTTCCACACTCGAAACTTTTGTGTTATTCTTCACTTTTTTACGCTGTGCTGGATTTCCGCTGTACTGGATTTTAATCCTGCACATAACTTACTTTATGTAAATTTACACCCTACAAAAAAATAAAAACATCGTAAAAAACAATATTTACGATATAGTCAGCATTTTAAAAATCAAATTCAAACTTACCACTGTTATCAGTGTCAATCAGCTTTCAAGTCTAAGTATCTATCCAACCCCAACCTCGGATGTTTTACACATCGAAATTCCGGTTACCAAAGCCCTAGAAGGCTACCGCTACCGAAATCGTAGATGCCCTATGTAAAGAAGTGTACAACCAACTCGTAACACAACCGCTACCGAAATACCACTAAAATCAATTGGTGCGGCGGGTATCTACCAATTTGAGATTTTGGATGCTAAAAATGTATACATCCAATCCAATAAGATTGTGTTGCAATAAAGAATAAATAGAGCAAATCGGAAACCGTCAGCAATGGCGTTTTTTTGTGTGTAAAATCGACATTAACCTTGTAAATTGAAACTTTTGCTTTCAATTTGCAAGGTTGTTAGTATATTTATATCCAAATAATAGAAAATGATAGAAAGAAATATCGTAGGGAAATTAGAGAATGCATTAGCAAACATGCCTGTTGTAGCTCTTTTGGGACCAAGACAAGTTGGTAAAACTACATTAGCATTTGAAATCTCAAAAAAACTGAATAAACAGACGACCTATTTAGACTTAGAATCGGATTCAGACTTTAATAAACTATCAGACCCAGAATCCTATTTTAAACGTTTTGATAGCGTATTAATAATTATAGATGAGGTACAAAGAAAACCGGATTTATTTAGAATCATAAGAGGAATTGTTGATGAAAGAAAAAGAAATGGTGAAAAAAACGGTCATTTTTTGTTATTAGGTTCAGCTTCACGAGATTTATTACAATTATCCTCCGAATCATTAGCTGGAAGAATACGATATTTAGAATTAACTCCTTTCACCTTTAAAGAGATAGAAAAAAAGGAAGGAAAAGATTTTAACTATGAAAAAAATTGGTTGAGAGGTGGATTTCCAGACAGTTATTTGAATGAAAATGATACCCAAAGTTGGGAATGGCGCTCAGACTTTATCACAACATATGTAGAAAGAGATATACCAAATATGGGTGTAGGGATATCCCCCGAACACTTAAAACGTTGTTGGAAAATGTTGGCGCACTACCATGGAAATCAAGTTAATTATAGCGAGTTAGGTAGAAGTTTAGAATTAAGTCATACAACAATCAAACATTACA
Organism: Flavobacteriia bacterium; assembly: GCA_947446925.1. Classification (GTDB taxonomy): domain Bacteria; phylum Bacteroidota; class Bacteroidia; order Flavobacteriales_D; family Crocinitomicaceae; genus CANHVK01. The sequence goes on along the minus strand of CANFHU010000001.1, from coordinate 200,011 downwards.
TAGATGTATTAACAGACTTTTACATGGTAAGACAATTACAACCCTGGTCTGGAAATCTTAAAAAAAGATTGGTTAAATCACCAAAAATATACATCAGAGATAGTGGAATTTTACATACATTATTACGTTTACCCAAAATGACTGATTTACTGTCACATCCTTCAATTGGTGCAAGTTGGGAGGGCTTTGTCATAGAAAATATAATTAATCAACTAAATGATCAATGGGAGATCAGTTATTACAGAACAGCAACACAAATTGAAATTGATTTAGTTCTCAAAACACCGGATAATGAAATATGGGCAGTAGAAATAAAACGAGCATCTGCACCTAAACTTTCCCGAGGATTCTACGAAGCATGTAAGGATATTCAAGCTACTCATAAATGGATTGTTAATGCACAAGAAGATCAATATCCTTTAACAAACGAAATTGATGTGATTGGATTAAGAGAATTTATAAAACAGATCACTTCAAAAAATGAATTGAAATAGAGCAAAAAAATTTAAAACTCCGCTATGCTGGATTTCCGCTGTGCTGGATTTTTAATCCTGCACCTTACTTTTTAAAAATAAACAAACAAAAAATACTTCGCTGTATTGGATTTATAATCCTACACATCGTAGATAAAAAAGGAGTTTCGATTGAGAATATAAAGATCGTGTTGGAGTAATTTTTTCAAAATTTTAATGGTAAGATTTATCAGAAAACCGGTTAGTAAAAAACACTATTTCATAAGTGCATGATTATAAAATAATTATATATTTGCGCTTCTAATTATAAACTATAAAAAAATGAATTGGTATTTAAAAGTAATTAAACAGTATGCTAATTTTAGTGGGCGTGCAAGAAGAACAGAGTATTGGATGTTTACATTAATAAACACCTTGATTTCAATTGGATTAATGTTAATCACTCAATTTGTGGATCAAAGACTTAGTGTATTAAATGTTATTTACTCACTAGCGTTATTAATCCCAGCACTTGCAGTGATTGTTCGTCGTTTACACGATGTAAATAAAAGTGGATGGATGTATTTGCTTATGTTATTACCAATTATCGGATGGATTTGGATTTTAGTATTGTTGTTCACGGAAGGAACACGTGGTGAAAACAAATATGGTGTAGATCCAAAAGCGGAAACAGAAACGATTTAAGTATCTAACTAAATAGATTGGAAGAGGTTTACATGCGTAAGCCTCTTTTTTTTGGTTAATTTTTTAAATCTTTGGTGTAGAAATTATAATCTTTCATCACGCGATCTACAAAGTCAAGTGCCACTTTTTCTTTCCGTTTTACACCCATTACTGCTTCTAATTTTCGGGCTAATTTAAAAATATCTTCCATGTTTCGGGTGTCGTAGTAACTTTTCAGTACAGACTGAATAATATGTAAGTCTTTATCTGTCAATTTCATAACGGATGGATAGATTGGCACATATTCTGCATCTAAATCTTTAAAAATGGTTTGATTTATTTTCCAGTCTTTTTCTAAACTAACAACACAAGTTCCGGAAGCAATATCTCCGATGCGTTGCGTTTTGTTACTAGCTAACATCGAGATAATACCGATAATTCCAAAACTTATAAGTACGTCAATCACCCGAAACATCCAGCGTATTACATAGTCACCAAAAGTTGCCTCGTACCCATCTACTTTAATGACTTTGAGTTTTGTTAGTTTTTTCCCAATGGTTTGTCCATCGAATAGAATTTCTAACACAAGGGTATAAAAAATGAACGGTAATCCTATTAAGATATTCGTTGCAATTACAGACCATTGATCTTGTGTTTCAAACCATTGAAACAAACCTGCAAACGCAGCGATGTAGTAAGCAACGATCAAATACGCAAATTTGACAAGATGATCAATAATAGAGGCTAATACACGTTTTCCTACAGTAGAAATTTCCATATTTATCGTAACATTCTGCGTAGTAACAATTGGTAGTATCGCCATTTTATCTATTTTTATAGCCTATGAGGGAAGTTGCATTTATAAAGCAAAATAAAGAAAAATGGATTGAATTTGAAAAGTTTACCAAAAATAAAGGTAAATCAACCATCAAATCCGACGAACTTTCAACACTTTATATACAATTGATGAATGATTTATCGTTTGCACAAACGTATTATCCCAAAAGTAAAATTGTTAACTACCTCAATCAACTTGCCACACAAATTTACGTATCTATTTATAAAACAAAGAGAACAGATTCCAACCGTTTGGTACAATTTTTTAAAACGGAAGTACCATTATTAGTGTATCACTACCGTACCTATTTCTATGCAACTTTCATCTTGTTTTTTCTTTTTTTAGGGATGGGTATTTTATCGGCTAAATATGATAATCAGTTTGTTCGACTCGTATTAGGAGATGACTATGTAAATCAAACATTGGAGAATATTAAAAAAGGAGATGCAGTAGCAATTTATAAATCAGGCAGTAACTGGGGAAGTTTTGTTGGAATTACCATGAATAATCTTTTTGTTGGGATTCGATCCTATTTCTATGGGATATTTTGTGGCTTTGGTTCGGCTTATAGTCTGTTTATGAATACAATAATGCTCGGTTCGTTTCAATATTTCTTCTATGATCGCGGTGTATTATTGGAAAGTGTTAAAGGAATTTGGATTCATGGTTCGATGGAGATTTTCGGTATGATTATAGAAGCTGCCTGTGGAATTGTAATGGGGTTTTCTATTTTATTTCCAGGTACTTATACCAGACTTGAGTCGTTTAAAATTGGTTTCCGGAAAAGTTTTAAAATATTTTTAAGTACATTCCCATTTACCTTAGCGGCAGGATTTTTAGAAGGCTATATTACGCGATTTTCCAATGTAATACCAACATGGGCTTGTTTTTTAATCATTTTTTCTACCCTTGGAATCATTTCCTTTTATTATTTAATTTACCCTTTTGTAGTACACCGCAAAATGCAATCTTATTTTAATACGCTGAAACATGTTTAATCTTTTTTCGGATAGAGGATATAAAAGTTATATCCAAGATACGCTTCATTTCATGAAATTATATGGAAAAAATTACGTCCTGAATTTTTTTCTAATTAACATCCTATTTATTCTAATCAATGCATTTGTAGGTCATTATTTTTTAAGCAGTTTTCGGGATGATTTGCTTGCAGGAAATTTTAGTAAAATGCTTTTTGAGTATGGACTTTTCGCTTTGGTGTATTATTTATTCTCCATGACTGTTTTCTCTTTTCCGCCAATTTACGCGCGCTTATTATTAGATCGAGAAGACAAAACGTTACCAATACACGCTAGTGAAATTTTAAAAGAATACAAAAGTATTTTGGGTAAAATGTTTAAATTTCATGGGTTTTTGATTCTTTGGATTTTTCTTTTTTTAATCGGTATTGTACTATGTATAGTTACTTTAATTGGAATACCTGCATTATTAATTTTGATACCTTTTTTCTTCGTTTGGATGCAGTTTAGTTATTACAATTATCTGTACCACAATGTACCACTAACGAAAAGTACAGGTGTAAGTTATAGATTACTAAAAAAAGATTTTTGGCCTATCGCTGGTTCTTTTTTAGCCTTGATTCTTGTTACTACCATTTTAGGAACAGTTTTTGGATTTATACCACTTGGTTTTGAGTATATTGCTTCCATAACTACAGGTTCTGGTGAATTTTCATGGGCAAAATCTTTAACGGAAAACAATTCTAATTTGCTAATTAAAGTATATACGGATATAATAAATGCGTTCTTTATGTTAATTCAATTGACGGCTATTATTATTATGTTTTTTACCCAACAAGCACGACAGATTAAAGTAGCAAACGAAATAGATCAAATAGGTTCAATCGATGCGTAAACACCTTCATTTTTCACCTCATTTTCAGGAAAAATATGTTTCGGAAGAATTTGATTACAAGGAAAAGGTAATCGATACTTCTGCTTGGGATAACTTTGTAAGTTGGTTATCGCGTTTAATTCAAAAAATATTTAACCTTAATCCAGTGGATGTAAGCGCACAAGATGTGAATCTTTGGTTGAAATTTATCGCTTTTATACTTATTGGAATTGTACTTTTTTTACTTATTAAATCGCTTGTTAAAGGAGAGGGTGTCGGATTTTTTAAAAGAGCAGCAAAAAAGATTTCCTACCAAACAGAAGCAATTGAAAACATACATTCCGTTAATTTTGAAACCTTAATTCAAGAAGCATTGGCTGCTAATGATACGCGTTTATGTATTCGCTATCATTATTTATGGCTATTAAAATTTTATTCGGATAAGAACATTATCGTTTGGAACCATCAAAAAACAAATCGGGATTATTATTACGAGATTCAATCGAAGGAACATAAACAACAATTTGAAAAGTTATCCTACCTCTACAACCATATTTGGTATGGTGATTTTGAAATCAGTGATGCGGCATTTCAACAGGCAAGAAACTCTTTTTTACACATCGTAAAACCGAATCATCATGGATAGATCTGTAAAAATATATGCTTTTTTTATCGTCCTATTACTTGCTTTATTGCTTGTAAATGATTCTTCCAAACCCCTAAAAATTTCTTGGGAAAGGACGTTTGACACTTCCGATAAAATGCCATTTGGTCTATATGTGTTCGACAATGAAATCCAAGATTTTTTTAAAAAACGCGAGTTTGTAGCATCGAAAAAAACACCCTACGAACTCTTTAATCATCAAAGTGAGGTTTTTACGGAGAAAAATACGACAATTGTTTCTATTTCAGGGGCTAATGCGTTTGACCAAGTGTCAGAGAAAGCAGTATTAAATTTTGTAGCACAGGGCAACAATTTATTTTTGTCTTCGGAACAAATAAATCAAAAACTGCAAAAGGAATTAAAGTTCAAACTGCAAGATAATTACCTGGTAGAAGCGCGTTTGAAAATGTCGTTAGCCAATAAAAAAATAGACACTTTACAGTATAAATATTTCCGAGGTACTACCGACATTTATATTTCCGAAATAGATAGCGCATCGACTACCATTTTGGGAACGATGGAACTCAATAATACTTCTGAAATTAATTTTATACGTATTAAACATGGTAAGGGATATGTGTATATCCATACACAACCGCTTATATTCACGAATTATTATTTACTCCACAAAAAAAACTATCGTTTAGCAGAAGAAGTACTTAGTTATGTGTCGACTCCAAAGATTTATTGGATTAACAATGCTTCGGAGGCGTCTACCTTAGTAAGGTATATTGTTTCTGAACCAGCATTACGATGGGCTTGGTATATTTTTTTATTAGGGATTGCTGTGTTTTTACTCTTTAATTCGAAACGTCGTCAAAGACATATTCCAATCGTGAAACCAGTTGCAAATACAACGGTAGAGTTTGTGCGAACAATTGGTAATTTATATTTTCAAGAAAAAGATTATCAAGATATTATACATAAAAATTGCACGTATATTTTAGAGAAATTACGTCACGATTATTTTATAAATACACATACTTTAGATGAAAAATTTGTACAACATGCGGCGGTTAAACTTCAGGTGAATCCGGAAGATGTGCAAACATTCGTTTACCTGCTAGAGAAATATAAAAAACCGGGAAGTAGAACGGAAAAGGATTTAATACAACTAAATAAAGCAATCGAAAAATTAATACATGATGGAAAATAACGAAATCAATTTTGAAAATAGAATCGATATCCAACCAATCTTGGCGTCTTTCGCAAAAGTGAAAGAAGATGTTGGACAAATTATTGTTGGACAAGAAAAAATGATTGAATTGCTGTTAGTTGCAATCTTGTCTAATGGTCACGTACTTATCGAAGGTGTACCAGGTGTAGCAAAAACCTTATCGGCAAAATTACTTGCTAAAACCCTGGATTTAGATTTCAATCGAATTCAGTTTACGCCAGATTTAATGCCATCGGATATTCTAGGTTCGTCCATTTTTGATTTAAAAAAATCAGAATTTGAATTTAAAAAAGGTCCTATTTTTTCTAACCTAGTTTTAATTGATGAAATTAACCGAGCACCTGCTAAAACTCAAGCGGCATTATTTGAGGTAATGGAAGAGCGTCAAATTACCATTGACAACCATACCTTTATTATGGATAAACCATTTTTAGTTTTTGCTACCCAAAATCCAATCGAACAAGAAGGTACATATCGTTTACCTGAAGCACAATTAGATCGTTTTCTTTTTAAAATACAATTAGAATATCCAACTGCTGCGCAAGAAGTGGAATTGTTACAGAGAGAACATAATTTGCAAAATAAAGATAAAATCGCGCATATTTCTGCTTCTATTTCGAAACAACATATCATTGATTTTCAACAACTAACTAAACAAATTATTGTTGAATCCAAATTGATTGAATACATCGCGAAAATCATTATTCAAACACGCGAAAATTCCTTTTTATACATGGGTGCTTCCCCTAGAGCGTCGATTGCTATTTTGAATGCTTCCAAAGGTTTAGCGATTTTAAGAGGCAGAGATTTTGTTACTCCTGAAGATATTAAAGAGGTGGCAATTCCTGTATTGAATCATCGCGTAGTGGTTGCACCTGAACGAGAAATGGAAGGGATGACATCCAACGACATCATTCAACAAATATTAGACACGATCGAAATTCCTAGATAATTCATATACCTGTGAAGAAATTTTTTAAAGCACTTTTTATACACGCCACGTTTTTTTATGCCTTGTTAGGTATAATTACGGTGTTTGTGTTTTCCTATTTTTTTCCGGTCTTATATACCTTTTCCTGGGCATTGTTGTTCATCCTTATTTTATTGACAATCATTGATGTATTACTCGTGTTTTCTCCACACAAAGCCATCATTGCTTCTCGTATTGTACCGGATAGATTTTCCAACAGTGATGAAAATGAAGTGCAAATTTTTGTAGAAAATAATTATACGTTTCGTATTAAAATCGAGGTGATTGATGAACTTCCATACCAATTTCAATTGCGCAATTTTTTAATTAAATCTGCTGTTTTACCGCAACAAAATCTGCGATTTACGTATTCTGTACGACCAACGGAAAGGGGAATTTATCAATTTGGCGGTCTAAATATTTATGTACAATCTCCACTACAATTAATAGCTAAAAAGTGGGTTTTTGATGCTGCGAAAAATGTAGCAACCTATCCATCTTTTATACAATTAAAGAAATATGAATTTCTAGCATTTTCAAACCAATTGACGCAATTTGGATTTAAAAAAATTCGCAAAATAGGCCATGCACTTGAATTTGAACAAATTAAGGAATATGTGCATGGAGAAGATATCCGTAACATAAACTGGAAAGCGACCGCTAAAAAAAATAGTTTTATGGTCAATCAATACCAGGATGAAAAAGCACAACCTGTGTATTGTATTATAGATAAAGGTAGAACAATGCGTATGCCATTTGAAGGCTTGAGTTTATTGGATTACGCCATTAATTCTACTTTAGTTTTATCGAATATTATCTTGCGTAAACAAGATAAAGTCGGCATGTTCACATTTTCTAAAGACATTGAAAATAAACTACCTGCAGAAAAAAAACCGACACAATTACATAAAATTTTAGAAGCATTATATGCGATACAAACAGATTTTATAGAAAGTGATTTCAATCGCTTATATGTGGAGGTGAAAAAATCGATTAACCAACGAAGTTTATTAATTGTATACACAAATTTTGAAACAGTCGAAGGTCTTCATCGACAACTTCCTTATTTAAAAGCGATTGCACGAATGCATATGGTTTTATTAGTGTTCTTTGAAAATACGGAACTCACAAAAATTACCCAAGAGAATTCAGAAACATTACCAGATATATTTGACAAAACTATCGCACGAAAATTTAACTTCGAAAAACGGTTAATTGTAAAGGAGTTGAAAAAATATGGCATCCAATCTTTGCTTACAAAGCCTGAAAATTTAACAGTAGATACCATCAATAAATACCTAGAAATAAAGGCTAGAGGTTTAATTTAATTCTTGTTCTAACATGAAAATAATCTTTTTGGTATTCTCCTTATTCTTCCTAAGTACTCGTATTATTGCACAAGGAGTCCAAGTTAAATGGGGGGAAGAACTATCTCAAAGTAGGTTTGATGCAATTATTCCTACCCAAAACGGCAATTTTATTGCTACAAATATGGAAGGTAGTTTTTTGGAAGAAATAACCAGTAATTATACGGTAACTATCTCCCTAATTCAGGATTTAAAAATTGCAAAAACAATTGAATTACCGAAAGAAATTGCTGGGAATAAACTAAGGTATGAAGGCATAACACGCATCAACCATCAAATTGTTGTTTTTTACAGTTTGAAAGAAAATAATACATGTCGACTTTACCGTCAGTCTTTTTCGGGAAGTTTGGTACCTTCTCCAATTGTAGAAATTTTCCATTATGAGCAACCAAAAGCATTTATTTCAGAAAATGATATTTATGTTGTGGAGGAAGCTAATAATAAATTTGGCGCTGTATTTTATACCTCGGAGGATTTTAAAAAGAAAGAAATGTCGTTTGGATATGTCATATTAAATGATTCACTTTCTATTTTTTCTAAAGGCGAGCAACGAATTCCAGAAGATGCAAATCAACTAAGTTTCGGGACATATTTACTTTCACCTACTGGGGAGTTGTTTCTTTCTTTCAATGAAAAATTCTCGGCAACACGTAAAAAAATTAAAAACAATCTTTTATCCAATGTACGTTTTGGACCATTTAGTCTTTTCCCAAGTGAAACACAGTTCAATTTGGACCATGTAGACGATTTTGATGCAATTCAAAAAATTCATCTATATAAATGCGGAACTAATTTAATTACAGTACTTTCCCATAAATTGGCAATAACCACAATCAATAAGTATAGCATGCTTATTAATACAGAAGATAATCTTATGTTCGTCGGTTCTTTTCTTCGGGTGAAACAGGATAAAATAGTAAATCGTTCTGATTTGTCTATGAATGGTCTATTTTCACTCCAAGTGGATTCTCAAAATTGGCGAATTACGCAAGAGAAATATGTAGATATACCGTTGAATGTTTATACGTATGGATTGAATGACCGTAAGAAAAACCGAGTAGAAAATAAGTATGCACAAGGGAAATTACTCCCGAAATTATACGATTTTAATTGGAAAAATGCGGTTATTTTACCAAATGGAGATATCGTAGGACATTTAGAACAAACCGTTCGAAATGTGACCTATACCACCTATAACAATGGTTTTGGCTATGGCACTGGAATGGGAGGATATTCGCCTTATTCTACAACGACAGCGAATGTAACCTATTATTTTAAAGATATAATAGTCTATTGTTTAAAAGCGGACGGAACCGTTCGTTGGATGAAAAAAATTCAAAAATCACAAGCATCTTCCTCGTATGATGGCGATTATGTTTCTTGTTATTCCTTTTTAACAAACAAAAATTATACACTTTTGTTTTCGGATAACGCTAAAAATTATGCAGATAATGGTGTTTTTATGTCGGATAAAAAAATACATAGCAACCCTATTTTTGCTAAAAACAATATTGTATCGACTGTTTCCATGGATATGCAATCTGGGGAAACTATACGAGAACAATTCCTTCCAAAAACTTCAGTAGAGGGAAAATATGTGCCTCGCGATTTCCGTTATAATCCATCCAATCAGACCTTACTATTACTTTTAAATAGTGGAACTTTAGGAAACAAAATTAGATGCGGATCCTTGGAAATTAAGAGCCTAGATTGAATCATTTTATTTCCGTTCAGAAGGTTAAATAATCATTTTTCCGTCCAATTACTCCGAATACTTACACAAACCTAAATTTTATTTTATTTGTTAAGTAATTGTTTATCAAATAATTAAAAGTATTCAATTCCTTTATTTTACCGTTTAATAATTTTTCAGACCATTCAAACTTTATTCCTAATTATAGGTCTATTTTTGCTTCATAAATTAAATTATTAACTAAAAAATTGGATTAAAAAAATGAAAAAATTATTACTGACCGCAATGTTCTTAGTAGGATTAACATTTGTTTCTTTAGCTAATGAGACAACCGAAAATCTAGTTCAAGTGGAAAATTATCCATCAACGCAAATTACTTCAGAACCATCTTTAGGAACTTCGCTACAAACGTATTTAGAAACGCAAAAATCACGTCGTAAATCTTCTAGTAGCTCTATTTTTTCGATGAGAAATATTTTAATCGGTGCTTTAGTAGTTGTGATTGTGGTAGTTGGTGTAGCAACAGGTACGTTGACAGTAAATGGGCAGCAAGTGTAAAAAACACATATTTTTCAAATTTAAAGATAGCAAGTTTATTAAGTTAGGCTTGCTATATTTTATTTATCTAACGCTTATTTGTCAATTACTTAATTGAAATTAATCAAAATCGTATATTTGCAAAAAAAATAAATTTAACCTATGTTCTCTAAAATTAAATCATTCACCGCGATTATCTGTGTGGTGGTAACAAGCATTCTTATATCAGGTTGTGCTTCCTTATTTATACCAAAGAAACAAACCGTAACGATTAAAACGAATCATGCAGAAAATGAAGTGTATCATGACAATGGATTAGTAGGTAAAGGAAAGTCATTCACAACAAAGTTAGATAAGTCAGTACCTTCACAACAAATTGTAATCGTCCGTAAAGGGTATAAAAATGTGTATGAGGTTGCTAAAAAAACCAAAAGACCAGCAGCATTTTATCCATTATTGATTTTAGATATTCCATTTGCTTATTATGGTGGATTTCAATATGATTTTATGGCGGATAACTGTAAGTCATATGACAAAGAAATGATGTTCAATAATTCCGAAGAAAATTTATTGCCAATCAAAACAGAGAAAGATAAATATTTAAATATTGCATCTATCCGTTTAGATGTAAAAGATAAAAACAATGATTTAATCGATTTATATGTTTCAAATACGGAAGATGCAAAATTAAAAGAGGATATTCAAAAAGCGGAGGATACGTATTTAGCAGATTTGAAAAAACAAAAAGAAAAACAAGAGAAAAAAGAGCAAAAAAAAGGCAAGAAGAAAAAACTAGACGAAGACACTAAATTAGACAATACAATAACCTCTGAAGACACAGAATTTAGTGATGATTTATATAAGATTTTAAAGAAAACTAAATTTATTGATACAGTTAGAAATATTTTAAATGACCAAAATAATACCTTGGTTTTAGATGCTGCAATCAAACGTGTTCTTTTTTGTAAAGTACACACGAAACTAGATATGTATTATAAAACAAGGGTGGAGTTAACATGGTATCTTAAAAACACCTACGATGAAATTGTTGATTCAATTCCTACAAAAGAATTTTCCGGAAATTTTAGTGAGTTAAGTGAAGTGAGTAACAATTCAAATCGAACTAAAACATTACTTGAAAAAATGGTTAGTGACGCTATTACTATTTCGTATCTGAAATTGTATAAAAATAAATCCTTTACCGCTAATAGTAAATTAAACACAGATTATGCAATTAAAGATAATGTTTTATCAATTTCTTCTATCGCGGATGCTGATCGCGTTTCAAATAAAAAAGATGCCTTCCAAGCAACAGTAATCGTTAAGACGAAAGAAAATGACAAAGATGCTGGACATGGTTCGGGTTTTGCAATTTCAAAAGATGGTTATATACTAACAAATTATCACGTAATTGCTGGAGAAAAAGCGGCAAAACAAAAAGAGATAGTTGTTATTACTGCGGATGGTACAGAATTGAAAGCAAAAATCATTCGTTTCAATAAATTTAGAGATGTTGCTTTATTGAAGGTTGAAAATACTTTTACTAAAGCATTCTATTTAGATAATCAAAACAAAGCAGATGTAATGTTAGATGTATATACTATTGGTGCACCTAAATCGATAGAATTAGGTCAATCTGTATCTGCCGGTATCATTTCTTCCATGCGTGATGTAAATGATAACAAATACTTACAATTGGGCATGTCTATTAATGGTGGAAATAGTGGAGGTGCTATTTTTGATACGAATGGAAATTTACATGGTGTTGTTGTTTCTAAGTTAATTGGTAAAAATACCGAGGGGGTAGCATTTGCTATTCCAAGTTATATGGTAGCAAATTATCTAAATTTAAATGCAAAATAATACGCGCATTAAATAATAAATCCTAAATACAATTTAAATGTTTCAAAAATTAAAAACACTTGTTTTATTATCGCTTACAGTTGCGATTTCATTATCCCTTTCAGGATGTTTTGCAACCATTTTTTTACCTAAAAAACAAAAGGTAACTTTTACTACGAACGCTTCCGATAATGAAGTGTATGTAAATAAAGAAATGGTAGGGAAAGGAAAAACCTTTACAGCGAAAGTAGATAAAACAGAAGGAGCAGTTAACCAAGTAGTTATTAGAAAAAAAGATGCAAAAGATGTATACGATGTGATTCTGAAAAAGGGAAGACCAATCGCATTCTATCCACTTGCAGTTTTAAGTATTTATCCATTTATTTATCCAGCAATTTGGGATTTTGCTAATCCAAAATGTGTAAGTTTCCATTCTAATTATAACTTTAATCCTTCAACAGAAGAATCGAAACTAACAAATAGAACGGAGAATGATAAATACGTAAACGTAAATACGATTAGTTTAAATATTCAGGATAAAACAAAAGATCTACCATATATATATGTGGATTATGACCCAGCAAATTTGAAGAAAAACATTCAAGACGCAGAAGCAAAGGCTCAAAAAGCATCTGATAAACAAGCAATTGCCGACAAAAAAGCAGAGGAAAGAAACAAGAAAAAAGGTAAAAATACAAAGCGTTTAGAGGAAGATGTAGAGCCAAATAACTTAACATCGGATGATACAAAGTATACAGAAGAAATGTACACATTGTTAAAGAAAACAAAGTTTATTGACACGGTAAACAAGATCTTTTACAATGAAAATAATACGCTAGTTTTAGATGCATCCATAAAAAAAATTACTACGTATGAAATCGCCAACCGTTGGGGAAAATTTTATAAAGGTAAAGTAGGTATTACGTGGTATATTAAAAATACATATAACGAAATAATAGATTCAATCGTAACAACTGAATTTTCTGGAAATTTTAAATCTATTTCTTCGTACGATTATTCTTCCTCTACTTACAGTTATGAAGGTTGGACAAAACTTATTGGCGATGCTTTAACAATTTCTTATCTAAAACTTGGAAAAAATCCAATTTTTGTAAAAAATTTAAAAGTGGTTAAAACATTTAAAATTGAAGACGCAGCGTTATCCATAAATGGACCTAATGCGGGGGAAGTGATTACAAATAAAACAGAAGCTTTTAAGGGTACGGTAATTGTAAAAACGAAAGAAAAAGGGGTAGACATGGGACATGGTAGTGGTTTCGCAATTACGAAAGACGGTTATATCTTAACCAACTACCACGTAGTAGCGGGTGATAACACAAAAAAACAACGAGATGTAACTGTTATTCTAGCAAATGGTACTGAAGTGCCTGCAAAAGTGGTTAGATTTAACCGTTTTAAAGATGTAGCCTTACTTAAAATTGATGCAAAATTTGATAAAGTATTTGAATTATCTTCTAAAAAAACTGCAGAAGTAATGCAGGATGTTTATACTATCGGTGCGCCAAAATCTATTGATCTAGGACAAACGGTAACCGTTGGTATTATTTCTAATTTTAGAGAATATAATGAAACCAAATTTATACAATTGGGGATGGCAATTAATGGTGGTAACAGTGGTGGACCTGTATTTGATGCACAAGGACATTTACATGGAATTGTAGTTTCTAAATTAATTGGTTTCAGTACAGAAGGTGTTGGTTTTGCAATACCTGCATACTTAGTAGCTGATTATTTAAATTTATCCATCCGATAACTATCCATCACAAAAAATAAATATTCCATAAAGAGCTTGCATTTATTAGCAAGCTCTTTTTGATTTCTACTATATTTGTGTTCGGAAAAATTCAATAATAAAATAGCACGTTATGAAAGAAGAAGTTAAAAAAATCATCGATATCATGAATCAACGTTTTGTGTCACATCCTTGGCATGGAATGGAAGTTGGCGAAAAAGCACCAGCAGTAGTGAATGCATTCATTGAAATTACACCTGCAGATGCGATTAAATATGAAATCGATAAACCTTCTGGTCATATCATGGTAGATCGTCCACAAAAATTATCTAATCACATGCCTTGTTTATACGGGTTTGTTCCTAAGACTTACTGTGACACGAAAGTGGCAGCATTTGCGAACGAAAAAACAGGAAGAACTAATATCGTTGGTGATGGTGATCCATTAGATATTTGTGTATTGAGTGAAAGAAGTTTTAATCATGTAAATATTTTATGTGAAGCAAAAGTTATCGGTGGTTTCCGCATGTTAGATGGTGGTGAGGCAGATGATAAAATAATCGCGGTATTAAAAGGTGATCAAGCGTATGGAGATATCAACGATATTTCGGAGATGCCAAAAATGGTAATCGACCGTGTACGTCACTTCTTCTTAACATATAAAGATTTAGATGGTGCTGGAAAGAATGTAGAAATTACACATGTGTATGGTAAAGAAGAAGCTTTTGAAGTGATTAAATTAGCTTCGGAAGATTATACTGCGAAATACGGGGATGTGAATGAATCTTTAGTAGAAGCATTATTAGCTGCTGTAAAATAACACAGAATCACACTTTTATATCTTGGATTAATTATATTTGTTCTTATAAATTCTAAAACAATGGATAAACTAATTGCTGCCTTCCCAAATAACATCATAGAATCATTAGAGATTGCTTCAAAAATGACTTTTAAAGCACCAAAAAACACGATTCAAAACATATTGATTTGTGGCATGGGTGGTTCAGGTATTGGTGGAAAATTAGTTTCCCAATGGTTACAAGATGAATTAAAAGTTCCGGTACAATTAGTCCAAGATTATACGTTCCCAAGTTATGTCGGACCTAATACATTAGTGATAGGTTCATCCTATTCTGGCGAAACAGAAGAAACACTTTTTTGTGTAACCAAAGCGTTAGAAGTTGGTGCGCATATTATCGGCATATCCTCTGGAGGAAAAATAGCTGCATTTTGTGAACAAAATGGATTAGATTACATTTTAGTTCCAGGTGGAAATCCTCCACGTACAGCATTGGCATTTTCTCTAGGACAATTAATTAATATTTTTGTCCAATTAGGTTTTGTAAATGCTTCGCATTTGGAAAGTTTTAGAAAAAGTGCAGACATATTAATTGCAAATGAATCGGAAATTAAAGAAGAAGCACATAAGTTAGCTGCTTTCTTGAAAGATACCTTTGTAATGATTTATTCTGCTTCAAATTATGAAGCAGTTGCTATAAGAGCAAGACAACAATTCAACGAAAACGGTAAAATATTATGTTGTAATCATACCATTCCGGAAATGAATCACAATGAATTGGTTGGTTGGGGTCTAGGTAATGATTCTTATGGTGCTTTGTTTTTAGATTCAGGAGATTGGCACGAACGAAATGTGACACGTTTACAATTCTCCATAGATGTAATCAAATCGAAAACCAAAAATGTATTTTTGTTAAAAGCAAAAGGAGAAGACGTAATACAACGTTCCTTATACATTATTAATATCGTGGATTGGGCATCTTTTTATCTTTCAGAATTAAACCATGTAGATGCGACTGAAATAGATGTAATCAATAACCTAAAAGGGCAATTATCTAATTTGAAATAATCGTTTTAGATTTATTTCGTTTAATAATAGCATTTACTACTAAAACCAAAAGTATTACGCTTGCGCCAAGGTAAAATTTGTAACCCAACAAGGTATGTTCTTGTAGTATAATTACAGCCAGAATTATCGTATATACAGGTTCTAAATTTATACTTAAGGAAACGGTGAATGCACCTAGTTTTTTCATGATTTCAATCGTAACGATGAAGGCGATACAGGTACAAACTATTCCCAAAAACAATAACCACAAAGCATCGGAAGTAGTCATTTCAAATAGGTGACTATCTATTTTCCCTTGAAAAAATAAGACTCCGGATAAAAATAAGAACCCAACTCCCATTTCGTGAATCGACATTGCGGTAGAAGGAATTTTGTGCACTAAATGGGCATTAAATACAGAAAATAAAGCGGCACATACCGCAGATGTTAAACCCCATGCAAGTGCGATTAATTCATTTCCTTTAAAATCATCGGATACAATATAGATTCCTACTACAACTAGTAACCCCATGAAAAATTCGACCCATGAAAACGGTTTACGAAATAATAATGGTTCTAACCAGGTGACATGCAGTGTAACTGTAGATAAACAAAGAATCCCCAAGGATGCAGTGGAAAGGTAAATAGATTGATAAAAAGTCCACCAGTGTAACGCAACTAAAACACCAACCCCTAACGTTATCCAGAAATATTTTTTAGATCGTATACGTATCGGTAATCGAACTATTTTCAATGCGATAAACATGGATAGAAAAGCAATAATACAGCGAAACCATACAATTTTTTCAGCCGAAAGATGGATGAGTTTTCCTAATATCCCTGTAAATCCCCAACAAAAAATGATGAGATGTAGAACAATATGGTATTTATATTTATGAAACAAGTGCTTAACCAACCTTGTCTTGCGAGATATCCAATTTCGCGGAGGAATATCCAACCAGTTGCTTAGCATGCGCCAACATGGCAGCAGTATCAAATCCTGCTTCTGCATATAATTCTGCAGGAGTTCCATGATGTATGTATGTATCAGGCACACCCAATCGAACAACCTTTGCACTATATTGGTGATCTCCCATAAATTCGAGAATTGCGCTACCCATACCACCCATCAAACAACCGTCTTCGGCAGTAATAACTTTATCAAATTTCGTAAATACTTCATGTAGCATGACTTCATCCAATGGTTTAACAAAACGTAAATCATAATGTGCAGCCGATATTCCAAGAAGGTTTAATTCTTTTATTGCTTCTTGCGCAAAATTTCCAATAGGACCAATCGTTACAAACGCGATGTCTTTCCCTTCGGTCAATTTTCGTCCTGTTCCAACCTTAATTGCTTTCATAGGAGTTTTCCATTCCAACATCACTCCATTTCCACGTGGATAACGAATGGAGAAAGGCCCCATGTTTTCTTGTTGTGCTGTATACATCAAGTCACGTAATTCTGCTTCATTCATAGGAGAAGAAACAACCATGTTTGGTATCATACGCATGTACGCAATGTCATATAATCCATGGTGTGTAGCGCCATCAGCACCTACAAATCCACCACGATCTAAACAAAAAACGACGTTCAAATTTTGAATAGCAACATCATGTAGTACTTGGTCATACGCACGTTGCATGAACGAAGAGTATATATTACAAAACGGAACCAAGCCTTGTGTTGCTAAACCCGCTGAGAATGTTACAGCATGTTGTTCTGCAATCCCAACGTCAAACGCACGATCAGGCATTGCTTCCATCATAATATTTAAAGAAGAACCAGAAGGCATCGCTGGCGTTACGCCCATAATTTTATCGTTCTTTTCCGCCAATTCTACAATTGTATGTCCAAAAACATCTTGGTACCTTGGTGCTTGTGGTGACTTAGGAACTATTTTAATGATTTCCCCTGTCTCTTTATTGAAAATTCCAGGTGCATGCCATTTGGTTGGATCACCTTCTTCGGAATATTTATATCCTTTCCCTTTTACGGTAATACAATGTAAAATTTTAGGTCCAGGAATGTGTTTTAAATCTTCTAATACTTTTGCTAATCCTTCTACATCGTGTCCATCTACAGGTCCGAAATAACGGAATTGCAACGATTCAAATAAGTTACTTTGCTTTAACAAGGTACTTTTCAAAGAATGCGAAATTTTGGATACAACTGCTTGAGCATCTGGACCAAATTTGGAAATTTTACCCAGCATTTTCCACACCTCATCTTTTACCTTATTGTATGTATGAGAAGTCGTAATATCCGTCAAATATTCTTTCAATGCACCTACGTTAGGGTCAATCGACATACAGTTGTCGTTTAACACCACCAATAAATTAGCATCTTTTTCAAAACCAGCATGGTTCATTCCTTCAAAAGCCAAACCAGCAGTCATTGCACCATCACCGATAACTGCAATGTGTTGTCTATTTTTTTCCCCTTTGTAACGATTCGCAACTGCCATACCCAATGCCGCAGAAATAGAAGTAGAAGAGTGACCTACACCAAAAGTATCATATTCACTTTCGCTTCGTTTTGGGAATCCTGAAATTCCCCCTTTGATTCGGTTGGTATGAAAAACATCGCGACGACCAGTTAAAATTTTATGTCCATAGGCTTGGTGACCTACATCCCATACTAATTGGTCATACGGTGTGTTAAACACATAATGTAAAGCAACCGTCAATTCAACCACCCCTAAACTTGCACCAAAGTGGCTATTTCCAATTTCAGAAATAACATCCACAATGTATTGACGAAGTTCATCGGATACTTGAGGTAAATCACTCACAGTAAACTTATTGCGTAAATCGCTAGGAACAACGATTTTTTCTAGAAAAGGACCTGCTTTGTATTTACTCATAGTCGGGGTAGGTTTGACTAACAAAGATATTCTTTATTAGAGAGAAATACAACTGAATAAAGGTTAATTCCTGTTTCTAAAACAATCAAAATTATATTTTATTTGAAATGTTTAGAATGAAAAAAAAGATATATTTGTTTTCATTTTTTCTCTTTTGGTTTTCAGTAGTATTCTTTTCCTCCTTTATTTTCTTCCACTATTTTTAGTAAGTTATTATGTTGTAGGGAAACGATTTAAAAATTATATTTTACTTTTTTTTAGTATTGCTTTCTACAGTTGGGGTGCACCTGTTTTTATTTTTGTGTTAGTCGGAACAACGTTTATGGATTTTCATTTAGTCAAATGGATGCATCAATCTGCTAATGAACGAAAACGAAAAATCTTACTTACACTTTCAATATCGATCAACATTGGGTTATTAGTTTATTTCAAATATTCCAATTTCTTTGTAGAAAACATCAACGAGGTATTGTCGCTTTTTGGTCTTAAAAATATCGTTTGGACGAAGTTGATATTACCGATAGGAATTTCGTTTTATACCTTCGAAACCATTACTTATGTGGTAGATGTATATCGGCGAATCCACCAACCATTAACAAATTTTAAAAATTATTTACTGTATATTCTGTTCTTTCCCAAGTTGATTGCCGGACCAATTATTCGTTACCACGATATGGCTGATCAATTAGAAGATCGTACGATGAATGACACGCAAGACAATCGTTTAATTGGTTTGTATCAATTTATTATTGGTTTAGCAAAGAAGGTGATAATTGCAAATCATTTAGGAGAACATGCAGATGTGATCTTTGGGATGAATTATGAAAATTTAGGTGCTTCTACTGCATGGATTGGTGTGCTTTGTTATACTTTTCAACTTTATTTTGATTTTTCAGGTTATTCGGATATGGCGATTGGTTTAGCGAAAATGGTTGGGTTTAAACTTCCTGAGAATTTCAATAATCCATACATCGCAAATAGTGTTACTGATTTTTGGAGACGTTGGCATATTTCGCTAGGAAATTGGATGCGTAATTACCTTTATATTCCTTTGGGAGGAAATAAAGTAGATGCAAAACGCTTGTATTTCAATTTAGGAATTGTATTCATTGCTTCCGGATTCTGGCATGGAGCATCTTGGAACTTTATTTTATGGGGTGCTTACCATGGTTTGTTTTTGATTTTAGAACGTTTGTTTTTATTGAAATGGTATCAAAAAACAGGGAGACTAATAAGTACCTTAATTACTTTCATGATTGTTTGTATTGGTTGGGTATTCTTTCGTATTGATACTATTAAACCTTTATTTAACTACCTAAAACAAATGGTAAACTTTAATCAATATAATTATTATCAGATAGATAGTGAATTTTTGACTTATTTTATAATTGCGATTATTAGTTCCTTTTTAGCTTATTTTTCGTGGGGTCAAAAAATGCAACTTTCATTTTATCAACAAGAATATAACTTTCCAAAACATCTTTTAATTGGTGCAATTTCTTTTGGATTATTGATACTTTCTATTGCGTTTATTACTTCTTTTAATTTTAATCCATTTATTTATTTTAGGTTTTAATGCATAAGATTTACAAGACATATCGGGTAATAATTCTAATCGGTTTTCTAAGTTTTCTGTTACTTCCTACAATACAGAAAAAATTTAATTTCATAGATGTAGAGCCCTTAAGTGGTGCAATAACTCCTCCACAAAAAGCAGTGTTTTCCATAAAAAATTGGTTTACTGGCGAATACCAAAAACAAAGTGAAAAATATTTAGATGAAAGTTTCGGGTTTAGAAGTTTATTCATTCGAACACATAATCAAATTGCGTTTAGTTTATTCAATAAAGCAAAAGCAAATGGTGTATTAATTGGTAAAAACAATTATTTATATGAAGAAAATTACCTCAAAGCCTATAATGGATGGGATTTTGTTGGTGAAAAAGCAATCAAATCACGCTTGTCAAAAATTAAATATTTGCAAGATACTCTCCAAAAATTAAATAAAACATTCATCTTAATTTTTGCGGCAGGTAAGGGGTCATTTTATCCAGAATATTTTCCAAAAGCATACAAAGTAAAACCTAAACAAACAAATTATAAAACCTATATTTCGATTTGTAAAAAAATGAAAATCAACTGTATAGATTTCAATGCGTATTTTTTACAGCAAAAAAATAAGTCTACCTATCCACTATATCCTAAATATGGAATTCATTGGAGTATCTACGGAATGGGGATTGCGGCAGATTCTATCATACATTATATCGAATCCAAAAGAGGTATAAAAATGCCACATATCTATTGGAATAAAATTACGATTGAAGATGCAAAAGACACAGACTACGACATAGGTTATGGAATGAATTTATTACACAAAATAACAGACAATCCAATGGCTTATCCAGTTTTTCAATTTGAAAATGATAGCAACAAAGTCAAACCCAGTAGCCTTTTCATTTCAGATAGTTTTTATTGGGGAATGTTCAATTTTGGAATTTCTAATGTGTTTACCGATAATCAATTTTGGTTTTATAATGAAGAAGTATATCCAGAAAGTTACTCCAAACCCTTGAAAGTTAGAGATCTAGATTTGAAAAAATGTATCGCTTCGAAAGATGTAATCGTTATTTTAGCAACAGAAGCAACTTTACCAAAGTTAGGTTGGGGAGCGATTGAAAGCATGTATTTTTCCTATCGAAAAACTAAATAACTCTTATTTTTTTTGAATTATTAATTAATTAACCCTTACTTTAGTTTTATTTATGCATTAATTAACCCTTATTTTAATTCAAATAATTCATTTTTTAACCCTTAATATAATATATTTTTGTAAATTCGTAGTAGAAGTAATATTGAAAAGGATGTTTTACAGGAGAATATTAAAGGAATTAGACAAATGGAAAATTTCCACCTCACGAAAACCACTCATTATTCGTGGAGCACGACAAGTTGGAAAAACAACCGTTATTAACGAATTCGGAAAACAATTTAAACAATACATTTATTTAAATCTAGAACGTAAACAAGACCTTGAATTGTTTGATACTTCCAATGATGTTCACCAAATTACTGAGCGAATTTTTATTGAAAAAGGAAAGCAATTTGCCTGTATTGAAGACACGCTTTTGTTTATTGATGAACTGCAAGAAGCTCCGCATGTGGTCAACTTATTACGCTACTATAAAGAAGAAATGCCACAATTAGCTGTAATTGCTGCAGGCAGTATGCTAGAAACGTTACTTGGAAAAAACATCACATTTCCAGTAGGGCGTGTGGAATATAAAGTACTTCGACCTGTATCGTTTGAAGAATTTTTACTTGCAAGTGGTAGGGAAGATTTAATCCAAGAACTTACTACGATACCTATGAGAACCGTAGCGCATGAGGCTTGTTTACGTTTGTTTCATACCTATGCTTTATTGGGGGGAATGCCAGAGGTTATCCAACATTATTTGAAGCATAAAGACATAACAGCATTAGGAGAAATTTATGATTCTTTGCTTCGTTCTTATCTAGATGATGCAGAAAAGTATGCAAAATCTCCAAAACAATTGCAGTTAATCCGTTTTGCAATACAACAAGCTGTGATTCATGCTGGTAAAAGAGTTTCTTTCCAACGCTTTGGAAACGCTAACTATTCGTCTACAGAAATTTCAGAAGTACTAAATGCTTTACAAAAGACACATTTATTGCATGTGATTTATCCAACTACTGGATACGGATTACCTATGGAAGAAGATCGCAATAAAACACCACGTCTACAATTTTTAGACAGTGGATTGATCAACTATTCGGTAGGGTTACAAAAAGAGTTGATAGGAACAAAAGATTTAAATACTATTTATCAAGGAAAATTGATAGAACATTTGGTTGGACAAGAATTACTCGCTTTCCAAACATTAACGCTTAAGGGTCTATCGTTCTGGATTCGAGAAAAAAGCCAATCTTCGGCTGAATTGGATTTTATCTACTCATTTCAAGGGGAAGTTATTCCAATAGAGGTTAAATCTGGCGCAACAGGAACATTAAAGTCTTTACAATTGTACCTTGATAATGCACGAATTAATTACGCAATTCGATTTTATGCAGGTAAAATAATGCTTGATAAACATAATACTCAATCCGGTAAAAAATTCTATTTATTGAGTCTACCATATTTTTTAGTTTCCAAAATAGAGGATTATATTTTGTGGTTAAAAGTTCAAATTGCTTCAGATGAAGAAAGCGAATCATTTAGTGTACGGGAAAAAGAAGTGTTCTATGAAAAACAGAAAGTAACAAAGAAATTACTACCTGTAAGCAAGGATTTATTAACTACAAAACATTTCAAAATTCTTGCCTATTGTCTTGAATCACCGAAAAAAGGGAAAGAAATTTTAGAAGATTGTTTACATGTGAGTAATCAGTCTAGAAATAATAAAGTGTTTTTAAAACCACTAATTGATTTAGGTTTACTTGTATATTCGGATATGACTTTCTTGAAGAATAAAGAACAACGGTATATGATTACTAGTAAAGGGATAGAATTACTAGAAAATAAAAAAAACTAATCGTTTTCTTGTAAATATTTTAAATACAAGTCGTAAATCATACCGTCTGAAAGACCAATTTTTGGAACGACAAATTCTTTTACTTTTAATTCTTTGAAGATAAAACTGTAAATATCGCATGCAGGGATAATTACATCTGCCCGGTCTGGTTTTAATTGAAATTGATCAATGCGTTGATCCACGGTCAATTTATTCAATTCATTGCGAAGTGCATTCATTTTAACCACCGATAATGGACCTGATTGTTTTGTTCCAACCATCTTGTGCACTTTATTGATATTACCTCCTGTGGCGAAATAAGTATGTTCAATACTTTCATCTACATTTTGGTGTAACCATACTTTGATTTCTTCCCAAATTTCAGGATTAGCTTTGCCCTTTAATAAGCGAACTGTACCGACTTGAAAAGATTTTGCAGCTACTTTTTCTCCTTTTTCAAACACACTGATTTCGGTACTTCCTCCACCAACATCGATTACTAAAAATGGAATATTTTTGTCAAAATCTAATAAGAAAAAGGTTCCGAAAATTAAACGTGCTTCTTCGTCACCACTGATGACATCAATTTTAATTTTCGTTTGTTTGAGTATTTCTTTGGCAACTTTTTCACCATTAGATGCCTCACGCATGGCAGAGGTAGCACAGGCACGAATATCTTTTACGTCAAAGATTTCAGAAATTAATTTAAATGCCTTGATGGTTTTGATAAACTCTTCTTCTTTTTTAGGAGAAATCATTCCGTTCTCAAAAACATCCCCACCTAAGCGCAAAGGAACGCGTGTATACGAGAGTTTTTTTATAAAAGCGTGATCCCCATCTTTACAAACTTCTCCAATTAACAAGCGTGCTGCATTTGTACCTATATCTATTGCGCCAAACTTCATCTATTATTTTCTCTTTCAATCGTGTGCAACGAAGATAAATATTTTGAATGACTATCTTTGAAAAAAATGTAAAAATGGCTTTAGAATCGCTCGGTTTAGTTGGATTGTTTCTAGCAACATTTCTTTCCGCAACAATTTTACCTTTTAGTTCTGAAGCAATCCTGTTATTTTTTCTAACAAAAGGGGTAGATCCGACGATTTGTTTATCCATCTCTACACTTGGTAATTCTTTGGGTGGAGCAAGTAATTATTTTATCGGAAGACTTGGAAATCCATTGTGGTTAAAACGCATTGGAGTAAAAGAAAATACAATTACAAAAAATGAAAAATGGGTGATTAAATATGGCTCACCCATTGCGTTTTTTTCGTGGATACCATTTATTGGAGATCCATTACTTGTCGTTTTAGGTTATTTTAGAAGTAACCCAATACCCACATTTTTGTGGATGATAGTAGGTAAATTTTTACGCTACTTACTTTTGTATTTAGTATACTACTATTGGTAGTTACTTCATTTCTAAAAATGCGATTTTCTTCAATAATATATGGTATTCCTCCATTACTTTGAAGTACTTTTCTTTCCAATATACTATTTCTTCTTGTACGTTTGAAATTTCTGGTTCGGAAACGAACGTATGTACTTTTAACAATTGAATTTCATCCGAAAAATCATAATAAATAATTTTCCCAATTTGTAAAACCACATCTAGGGATACTAACGGATTTTCAAATTGTAAATAAAGCCATCTTCGACTTTTTCCCATTTTTTTAGAAATTGTGACGAGTGGCATCCCACTTTTTCGCACAGCTTGCTCAATAATTTCACCTCTATGTTCCATGAATAACAAATATCTATAGTATTAAGTATAATTTATTATTCAAATTTTAGCCAATTTTGAGTAGATTTTGTTAATGTTTTTTCTGTTTTTTACACTTTATATGTGTCCTATTACCAAATGGATACAAAAAAAGGTCTCTAATTCAACGAACATAATCCTGTTTTAACACCAATATATATTGATCATTTTCGATTTTTCGATACCCCTGCTCATAACAGAAAAAATACTGTGCACCTTTTTGTGTTGTATATATATTCGTAAAATAATGAAAATTAAATCCTTCTTCTGCTAATCGAATACCATCGACCGTGATTTTACCGCTTGGATTGCATTTTTCTAGTATCCTTCTATTTTTTCGTAAAATTCCGTTGATGCGTCGAACATATTTATTGGCGTCTTCATTTTGACGATTGTTATAGGCATTTCGACAATAATCGGAACAAAATTTTTGGTCTTTTCTCCCGCGCAATTTGTCCTTACATTCTAGACAGATACGTTCACTCATAACACTAGATAATTAGGCGTTTACGGGTGCAATGTTAACATTAATTAACAGCAAAACCAAGTATTAAACCACCAATTTTTGGCACTTTTGCAGCAAGAAATAACCCACTTTATGTCTTCATTACAAAATGATATTTTAAGTCCTGCAGAAAGTTTAAGACTACTTGCAGACAAAATTCAAATGGAAAACCACATCGTACAATTACTACGTAAAGAAATGAGCAAAGTAATTGTTGGTCAGTCATATATGGTTGATCGCTTGTTAATTGCGTTAATTGCGGATGGACATGTACTTTTAGAAGGTGTTCCTGGTTTAGCAAAAACATTAGCAATAAAAAGTTTAGCGCAAGCATTGGATGCTACGTTTAGTCGCATTCAATTTACGCCAGATTTACTCCCTGCAGATGTAAGTGGTACGCAGATGTACAATCAAAAAAGTGAAACGTTTAGCGTGAAGAAAGGTCCAATTTTTGCCAATTTTGTGTTGGCAGATGAGATCAATCGTGCTCCTGCGAAAGTACAAAGTGCCCTATTGGAAGCGATGGAAGAACGTCAAATTACGATTGGAGATGAAACATTTCAATTACCAAATCCGTTTTTAGTACTTGCGACACAAAATCCTATCGATCAAGAAGGAACGTACATGTTGCCAGAAGCGCAGGTCGATCGTTTTATGTTGAAAGTAGTTTTAGACTACCCGAAAATGGAAGAAGAGAAATTGATTATCCGTGCGAATGTGCGTAAGGAAGGCTTGGAGAAAATTTCCAAAACACTTTCTACTTCAGATATCCTTCGTTTACGCGAACTAACACGCGAAATTTACCTAGACGAAAAAATAGAACAATACATAGTGGACTTAGTGTTCGCGACACGTAATCCAAGTAAATATGGATTGCCAAATTTGGAAACCTTGATTTCTTTTGGTTGTTCCCCTCGTGCAAGTATCAATTTAGCATTGGCAGGTAAAGCGCATGCTTTCTTAAATAACCGTGCATTTGTGATTCCAGAAGATATTCGTGCAGTTGCTGTAGATGTGATGCAACACCGTATCGGATTAAGTTACGAAGCAGAAGCAGAAAACATGACTGCGAAGAAAATTGTAGAAGCTGTTATTAATCGTGTGGATGTACCATAATTATATGAACTTTTTCTTCCTCCCTTTGAGAAGAGAAAGTATACTTTCGAAGACCTAAGCGTTAGCGCAGATAGGATTGAAGAGGGTGACAAATTTCTACTTTTCTAAAAATATTCATGAAAACAACCGAACTACTAGAAAAAATTCGTCGTATTGAAATAAAAACCAAAGGACTAACCAAACAGTTCTTTACGGGTCAATACCATTCTTCGTTCAAGGGGAGAGGTATGACCTTTAGTGAGGTGCGCGAATATCAGTTGGGGGATGAGGTACGTACCATAGATTGGAACGTTACAGCACGTTTTCGTAGTCCTTATGTGAAGGTATTTGAGGAAGAACGCGAGTTGGTAGTGATGTTGTTAGTCGATATTTCTGGATCGACCAATTTTGGAACAGGTGGAAAAACAAAAAAAGAATTAGCACTTGAATTAATGGCGGTACTAGCTTTTTCTGCGATTGAAAATAACGACAAAGTAGGAGCCATGTTTATTTCAGATGGTGTTGAGAAATACATCGCTCCCGGAAAAGGAAAGAAACATGTGCTTTATATCTTACGCGAATTCATCGAATTTGAAGCGAAAAGCAAAACAACCAACTTGGTGAAAGGCTTGGAGTTCTTTAGAAACTGTATGAAAAAACGCACAGTATGTTTTGTGATTAGCGATTTTATCGATGAACATCCGATGGAAAGTGCTCTGGCCTTACTAAAACGTAAACACGACATGATTGCCTTGCGTATCCAAGATGAAGCGGAATATATTTTGCCAGATTTAGGTTTAATTCAACTTTACAATGCAGAAACAGGAACCACCAATTGGGTGAATACTTCCGATAAAAAAACACGTAAACGTTTTGAAGAACAAGCAATAGCACAAAGTGAAACTTTAACTTCACTTTTTAAACGTATTGGCGTACAACAAGAAGTATTGAATACATCAGAAGATTATATTCCAAAACTAGTACACTTATTTCAACGACATAAAAAATGAGGAAAGGGTTTTACATACTAATTTTGTGTTTGTTGTCCTACGTCACTGTAGCGCAACCAAAAGCATATGTGCTAAGAAATACCTTTTTATTGGGGGAACAAACCGAACTTATCTATGAGGTAAAAGGAATTAAGAAGACGGATAAACTTTCATTTATTCCGCAACAGAAACAAATTTTAGGAGCAAAAGGAGTTGAGATTATTGGGGAATTCCAAGATACATTAATTTCTTTTGGAAAAGAATTTACTTGGCAAGGTTCTTATACCATTACTGCCTGGGATTCTGGTAATGTGACAATTCCTGCTACAACTATCCTCGTAAATGATTCTGTTCTTAATCTAAATGCAATAAATTTATTTATTAAAACACCTAAAATAAAAGAAGGAAAAGGTTTGTACGACATCAAAGAAAAGTTTGAAGAAGTTCCATCGAGTACTTCGCTATTCTTCCAAAAATATTGGGTGTGGTTTATTAGTGGTTTATTACTAATTGTAGGACTCATACTCTATTTTAAATTCAGAAAGAAAAAAGTCCAAAGTCCACCAGAAATTCCGCTTTCTCTAAAAGAAGCAACCTTACTGGAAATGGATAATTTGTTCGCTAAACGTTTATGGGAACAAGAAGGATTAAAAGAATATTATTTTCAACTTTCCTTAATACTTCGTAACTACTTGGGTAAACGCTACACGTTATCCTTCATGGATAAAACAAGTTACCAAATTGAACTATTATTAGGACAATTAAATGTACATCAAGATTTACAACGTGAAATAAATTGGATGTTGAATCAAGCAGATTTAGTAAAGTTTGCGAAATCTTCACCCGACATTTCCGAGGTAATGCAAAGTATACAACGCGCAAAAGAAATTGTCACTAAAACAAGTAAATTCGGTGAGTAATTTATTAACCATACAACTTGGGAATTACGAATTCTTGTCGCCGCATTGGTTGTGGCTACTCTTGCTTGTGCCGTTTTTCTTGTGGCGCGTGTTTGTGAAAGATCGTTTGAGAAAGGGCGAAATGGTCTTTTCTAAATCGGAAAGCGATCAAGCAGCCTTGGAATTACCTTGGATTGCTACTGTTCGAAAAGCATTATTTTATGCGTATGCACTCATTTTTATTTTATTAATTATCGCATTTGCAAGACCTTATAATTGGAAAAGTACCGAAACATTTGACCATAAATACAAATATGGAATTGACATTATTTTAGCAATGGATATTTCTGCTTCCATGTTGGCAAAAGATTTTGAACCAGACCGTTTGGCAGTTTCCAAATACATGGCAAAAGAATTTGTAGATGGAAGAGTTGGAGATCGCATTGGCTTAGTAGTCTATGAAGGGGAGGCATATACGGCTTGTCCTGCGACCTTAGATTACGAGATTCTGAAAGCACAAATTGATAATGCGCAGCCCGGAAATCTAGAGGGAGGAACTGCTATTGGAACAGGTTTAGGGACTGCAGTAACCCGTTTAAGAAATGATAGTATCCAATCAAAAGTAATTATCTTATTGACCGATGGAAGTAATAATTCGGGAACTATTTCTCCGGAAACAGCAGCAAATTTAGCACGACAAAAGCATGTTTGTGTCTATACGATTGGTGTTGGTTCGATGGGGATGGCTCCTACACCAATGATGACTCCATTAGGGATTCAATACGTAGATGCTCCCGTTGAAATCGATGAGGAAACACTGCAAAATATCGCCAATATTACTGGGGGTAAATATTTCAGGGCAACAGACGAACAAAGTTTACGTGAAATTTACAAGTCGATAGATACATTGGAAAAACAAAAAATCGAACAAAAAAATTACAATTCAGAGCCACCAATAACACCAGAACCATTTATTATTACCGCAATTATTTTATTATTTGCCACATTAGTTGTTAAACGTATTGCATTAAAAACCAATGAATAAGTCGAATTATACCTATCCAATAACACAATTAGTGAAGAAGATACTCTTGTTCGAAGGGGTATTTATTGCTGTTTGTTTGGTACTTGGTGCTGCGATTAAAGCATTAGATTTTAAGAAAGCATGGGCGAAAGAACTTGTTCCAGCAGCAATGCAAGATAATGCGAAAGAATTTGCACAAAATTATGTAAACCAGTCACTTGATTTTAGTTTTTTACAACCTGCCTATTTATTTATACTTCTTCTGATTCCTGTATTTTTTGGGATAGAATGGGGTTTTATGCGTTGGAAAAACAAAAAAATAAATGCTTTAGGATCTTTACAAACCCAAGCCATTTTATTGCCCGAGATACACGTGAAAGCCTTATTTTGGAAGTATTTTTGGTTGAGAAATACCTTATTTTTCTTCGCCTTTGCATTAGCACAACCTATTTTTGGAGAAGGTAAAGTAACAAGCACTGGTCGAAATGCTGAAATTCTAATAGCACTAGATATCTCCAATTCCATGAATGTGCGCGACATTAATCCTACGGAATCCCGTTTGTCGATTGCTAAACGTTCCTTAATTCAATTAATCAATTCCTTACGTGGCGAAAAGATTGGTATCTGTGTGTTTGCAGGAAATGCCTATGTGCAATTGCCGTTAACCGGCGATTACGATGCTGCGAAGATGTATGTCAATGAGATTGAAACAGATATGGTATCTGAACAAGGAACAAATATTGGCGAAGCATTGTCGAATGCTGCACGTATGTATTCGAAAGCAAAGAATTCCAAGTTATTATTATTGGTGACAGATGGAGAAAATCACGAAGGAGGCATCGATGAATCTGTACAAATTTTGAAAGAAAATAAAGTTCAATTAGCAATATTAGGTCTAGGTACAAAGCAAGGTGGTTATGTTCCAAACGACCCGTACAAATCTGAATTTGGTTACAAAATCCTCGAGAACGGTAAAAAAGTAGTATCAAAATTAAATCCGAAAATGTTGGCAGAAATAGCGCAAAAAGCAAATGGTTTTGCAATTACAAGTGCGAGTAGTTTCCCAGACTTAGAAAACATTGTGAATCAAATACGCAATTTAAAAACAGGAGAATCCGAAGTAAGCGATGTGGAGGTCAAACAAAATTGGTATCAAATCCCATTGTTTTTGGGGATTGTTTGCTTGCTGTTTTATTTGGGGGATGGAAAAAGTAGAAAGTTAAAAGTTAAAAGTTGAAGTAGTATGTTTATTTTTCATTTTAACACAAAGTACTCTAAGAATCACACTCAGAGCACTGAGAAGTTAGTCCACAGAGTACTTGCTCTGAGAACTAATACGCAAAAACTTAGTGATCTTTGTGAGAAAAACTTTTTGACTATTGATTTAACGAGAAATTAGAATTGAAAATGATAGAAAAATTTAGTCAATTAAGTGATAAAAAAAGAAAATGGTATTCAATTTCTTTGTCAGTATTTATAGCAATAATATTGACATTGTTAGGAATCTACGTTATAGAAGAGTATGGAGTTGCTATGTTTATTATCACACCATTTTTTCTCGGATTTACACCAATTATACTTTATAATTACAAAAATAAATTTGAAAAAAACATTAGTACAGAGTTAGGATATTTTTCATTAACCTTCTTTATGTTAGGATTAATAATATTCGCCATAGAAGGGCTTGTATGTATAGCAATGGCTTTACCAATAGCAATATTTATAACCTATCTTGGAACAATTTCAGCAAATTTTATTATTAAAAAAAGAAGTCAACAAGGTCCTACATTAATGATATTATTAATTTTTGTTATACCTGGATTTTCATTTATTGAACATAAAACTGAACCTACTATTCATAAAGTAATTACAACTATAGATATCAATGCTTCAGCTGATCAAGTATGGAATAATGTTATTGAATTTCCTACACTAAAAAAACCTACAGAATTTATTTTCAAAGCAGGTATTGCCTATCCAATTAATGCTACTATTAAAGGTAAAGGGGTTGGGGCAATTCGTTATTGTAATTTCACAACAGGAAGTTTTGTTGAGCCAATCACAAAATGGGAAAAGAATAAACTCTTAGCTTTTGATGTGCTTCAACAACCAGCTCCAATGAAAGAATTAAGTTTTTGGGATATTGATGCACCACATTTACATGATTATTTTGTTTCACAAAAAGGACAGTTTAAATTGATTAAACTATCTAAAAAGAAAACAAGGTTAATTGGTACAACTTGGTATAAGAATGATATTAAACCAGCTTTCTATTGGAATTTATGGAGTTCAAATTTCATTCATCAAATTCATAATCGTGTTTTAAATCACATTAAAATCAATGCTGAGAAATGATGAGAAGCAGAAATTTTAACACAAAGAACTCTAAGAATCACACAGAGAGCACTGAGAAGTTAGACCACAGAGTACTTGCTCTGAGATCTAATACGCAAAAACTTAGAGAACTTTGTGAGAAAAACTCCGTGAACTTTGTGTTAAATAAACTAGTTTCAGTATTACTATTCATCTTATTTATTTCCTCGTTTTCTTTCTCCCAATCTTGGCGTACTACCCTAGAAACTGCCCGTAAACAATATGCAGCAAAGAATTATCCTGCAGCTTACAAAACGTATCAGCAGGTAGCAAAACAACTTCCTTCCAACATTCAATTGGATGCTGAAATTGGTCAGGCAGCATACAAAGCAGGTGATTATTGGAATTCGGCTAGATATTATGAAAATTATAATTTAAACATTTCAGATACCAAGCAGAAGAATTATTTTAATTTGGGGAATGCATATTTTAAACTCAAAGATTATGGGAAAGCGATTGAATTATATAAAAATGAACTTCGAAGAAATCCAAAAAATGATATTGCAAGGTATAACTTATCACTTGCATTAAAAAGGTACAAACCAAAAAAACCTAAAGAGAAAATAATAAAGCCTACAAATAAGAAAGAATCCAAAATCAAAAAATCGAATGAAAGTCAGGATAGTCTTTTGAAAAATAATTTTACAGAAAGAATATTAGATAATTTGAATAAAAAAGAAATAGAGTCCTACAATAAAATTTTACAAAAAAAAATTAAAAAGAAAAATTATGGTAAAGATTGGTAAACTAACAACATCGACCCTTGCTTTACTAATAACAGTTAGCAGTTTCGTTTTTGGGCAAAAACCAAACATTCAACTATCAGTGAACGTGAAACCTATTGAGGTAGGTCAAATGGTCGCTTTTACAGTGAAGTCCAATGTAAATGGGAATATTTCTATTAATCTTCCCGCAACGTTTACGGAGGCGGGTGTCATGAATGGTATGGAGCAAACCATGGATGGCAATGGAAACATGTTGATTTCTATTTCGTATACGCAACAAGGAGTTTTTACAAAACCAGGAAAATACACAATTACTGCAACGGTTAAAGACAAAAATAAAACCTATAAATCGAATGATCTTTCCGTAGTGGTTCGTAAAAAAGGGGAAGCCAAATCCAAGAAAAATTATGAGCAATCCGACGATGATATTTCAAATTCGAATTTAAAAGAAGCAGTTTTCGGAATTATTGAAAAATCGAAACGTAAGTTGTACGAGGGGGAACCTCTACTCTTAGAGGCTAAAATCTTCTCAAAAATTAATGTTACAAATATTGTTCAATACCAACCTTTTACAATTAAAGGTACCGTGGAAAATTTTGATATTGAGAAAAAAGATAATGTTTCGATTAACCGAGAGAATTATAAAGGAAATACCTTTTTAACGTTTTTATATGGCAAACAATTAATATTTCCTGCTACACCTGGTAAATACATTATCAAACCATTTTCGATGGTATTACGCTATAACAATGGAGGCTTTTTTGACCAAGATTTACAGTTTGAATCCAACGCTACCTTCGTAGATGTACTTCCGTTGCCAAAAGGAGCTCCGAAAGATTTTAATGGTGGTGTGGGTAAATTTAGCATGTCTACAAACCTTTCAAAGAATAAAGCGAAAGTAGGAGAGATTTTAACTTTTACCGTCAAAGTAACAGGAAAAGGAAATATGCATGCTATTTCTAAACCCAAAATTAATTTACCTGTAAACTTAACCTTCTATGGAGATCCTGAAATTAAGGAAGATATAGATTACACAGATGAAGGTGCAGAAGGCGAGAAAACGTATAAATTCTTTGTCAAAGTGGTGAGTGTTGGAAAGGTGGAAATGAATTCTTTTTCCTTGAGTTACTTTGACCCATCGATTAAAAAATATGTGACACTAAAAGAAAAAGCAATCGCTCTTGATTTAGAAGGAGAAATAGTAACTGCAAAAGTACAAGTTACGGATTCTGTTAACGTACAAGGAGGCGAAGAAGTATTAGTGGTTCCAGTTTCAACAGAAAAACGAGCAGCAAAAGAATCTGTACCACATTCTACGCTTTGGATAGTACTCTTAGGGGCTTTAGTTGTTGTTTTGGGTACTGTAATTTTCTTTTTATTGCGCAAACGTAAAAATGGTATGCCTGTTAGTACTAAAGATGATTTAGAAGAAGTAACACCTAGACATTTAGCAGAAGTGTTTCCAGAGTTAAATTTTACGGTTACAGAGGCACAACAACTAGCCAGTCAAGGTGAGTATAAAACTGCATACGGAATGATTTCAAAATCTATCACAAAGAAAATGCACCAAAAATTAGGGGATAATTCTGAAATCATCTCTAAAGATGAATTAACCGAACGAATGAAAGCGCATGGTATTTCTGAATCTATCATTGAAGATTATTTTTGGGTTATTCGTTCCTGTCAGGAAGCAGAATACACAATTTGGGATACCCATGAAAATTGGGAGGAGGTAGTAGCGAAAACAAAAAACATACTAGATTATTTAAAATAAAATCGATCTTTATCCCAGTTTACAATATTGTTTTTAATATAATTTGTAATGTTGTCGTGAGATTCTTCATTCCGTATTTTATTTTCATAAAATAGTTTTTGCCATTCAAATTCAAAACCTAGACGTCTAGCATGTTTTGTCACAGCAGATTTATAGGACCCGACGATGGATGAAATAGAATTTTTCCCAATGTTTTGAAATCGTTTTTGACCGATTGTTTTTCTATTATTTGTATCCCATGGGATATTATTTATATTTTGTTTGTATTCATTGTT
Organism: Flavobacteriia bacterium; assembly: GCA_947446925.1. GTDB lineage: Bacteria > Bacteroidota > Bacteroidia > Flavobacteriales_D > Crocinitomicaceae > CANHVK01. The sequence continues at coordinate 165,518 of CANFHU010000001.1, read as the reverse complement.
TTTGGGTAGGGAGTGATTTTGGGTATGATTCTGTTTGAATATGGGTTGATTTACGATCTGATTCTGTAGGGATAGGGCATGCCCTATCCCTACAGAATCAACATTTCCGACAGAATCACCATTCCCTATAAAATTTCCCATCCCAACATTCCCATCATCCATATAATTATCATCCATCCAACCACCATTTAGTGTAATTATACCATGAATATGATTCGGCATTACCACAAATGATTCTAATAGTACATTTTTGGCGTGATTTTTAATTTCGAACCAAAAAACATCTGCGAGAACACCAATCGGGGATAAATGCATTTTATTGTTTTGTATTTCCCCAAAATAATTTTTTTTCGCACAAATTGTTATGAAATAGGAGGAATCCCAACGATAATCCCAATTTTGTAATCGTATAGATTCATTTCTATATTTGTTTTTATAGTAGGTAGCCATAGTTTTTCTTATTGAATTTAAGAAAATATATGATTTATTACAATTGAATTTAATCTATTTTAACGTATTAATTCCAATAAAATTTACCTTTGCAACCTAAATTAGATTCACATTAAATTAAAATATATGTACGGTAAAATGAAAGATTTTTTGGCCGAGGAGCTAAAAACAATTGAAGAAGGTGGAATCTTTAAGAAAGAACGTATCATTACCTCTCCACAAGGAGCGCGTGTTACAGTTTCTTCTGGGGATGAGGTAGTAATTATGTGTGCAAATAATTACTTAGGTTTATCTTCGCATCCTGCGGTGATTCAAGGTGCAAAGGATGCATTGGATTCTCATGGTTATGGAATGTCTTCTGTACGTTTCATTTGTGGTACGCAAGATATTCACAAGACATTAGAAAAGAAGATTGCTGATTTTTATGGTACAGAAGATACCATTTTGTATGCTGCTGCATTTGATGCAAATGGAGGTGTTTTTGAACCATTATTTGGAGAAGAAGATGCAATTATTTCGGATGAATTAAATCACGCTTCAATTATTGATGGTGTTCGTTTATGTAAAGCGAAAAGATATCGTTACAAGCACTCCGACATGGCAGATTTAGAAGCACAATTGATTGCTGCTCAAGATCAACGTTTCCGAATTATTGTTACAGATGGTGTGTTTTCCATGGATGGAGACATCGCTAAAATGGATCAAATTTGTGATTTAGCGGATAAATACAACGCTTTGGTAATGACGGATGAGTGTCACTCTGCTGGTTTTATCGGTAAAACTGGTCGTGGTGTTCCTGAATATTGCAACGTTATGGACCGTGTAGACATCATTACTGGTACTTTAGGAAAAGCATTAGGTGGTGCAATGGGTGGTTATACGACAGGTAAAAAAGAAATTATCGAAATGTTACGTCAACGTTCTCGTCCTTATTTGTTCTCTAACTCTTTATCTCCTGCAATTGTTGGTGCTTCTATTAAAGTATTTGATATTTTAAGTTCTACCACCGAATTACGCGATAAATTAGAGTCTAATACAAAATACTTCAAAGAAAGAATTATTGCTGCTGGATTCGACATTAAACCAGGCGATTCTCCAATCGTTCCAATCATGTTATACGATGCTGCGCTTTCGCAACAATTTGCAGATTTATTATTGAAAGAAGGAGTATATGCAATTGGATTCTTCTATCCAGTGGTTGCAAAAGGAGCTGCGCGTATTCGTACACAGATTTCTGCAGCACATTCCATAGAAGACCTAGATAAAGCAATTGCTGCTTTTATTAAAGTTGGAAAAGAATTAGGGGTTATCAAATAGTACTTTATACTTAAAAGTAAAAGGGCGATTTCAACTAGAAATCGCCCTTTTTTATGCGTTATAATTGGTGGATTATTCCACGTAACTTAATTTCAACATATTTGTTTTACCATCTTCTTCCAACGGAATTGCAGCAATATTGATGACTAAATCTCCATTTTTCAACAAACCTTCTTTGCGTAAAATGTATTTGATATCCGCAATGGTATGATCGGTACTGTAATTCTTGTCGTAATAAAATGCTTTAACTCCCCAAACAAGGTTCAATTGCGTTAAGATTTGTTCGTTGGAGGTAAATACATACACAGGTGCCTTTGGTCGTTGTGAAGCAATTTTGTAAGCGGTATATCCAGAGAAAGTCATCGTTATAATCGCATCAGCATCTACTCTTTGTTCTAAACGACATGCATTAAAACAAATAGAATCGGATATGAAACGCGGATTTGTTTTACTCGGAGAAACTTCTTTATGGTAGATTCCTTCAAAGGTTTCCATTTCTTTAATGATGTTTGACATCGCACGGATCGTTTCAATTGGAAAAGCACCAACGGATGTTTCCCCAGACAACATAACACCATCTGTTCCATCTAATACTGCATTTGCAACGTCATTTACTTCCGCACGGGTTGGAGAAGAATTTACAATCATACTCTCCATCATTTGTGTAGCAACAATGATCGGTTTTGCTTTCTCCATACATTTTTTGATCAGCATTTTCTGAATCAATGGCACCGATTGAAAAGGTACTTCTACACCTAAATCACCACGCGCAACCATCAATCCATCACTCGCTGCAATAATCTCATCGATATCCTCAATCGCTTCTGGTTTTTCAATTTTAGCAATGACTTTTGCTTTAGCACCTTTCTCTGAAATGATATGTTTTAATTCAATAATATCGCGCGCATTACGTACAAAAGATAATCCAACCCAATCCACATTATGTAGCAAAGCAAATTCTAAATCGGCTCTATCTTTTACTGTGAGCGACGGTAACGAAATATTCGTATTCGGAAGATTCACCCCTTTTCTGGAGGATAAAATTCCACCATGGATCACTTTACAACTAATTTTATCTACACCATTCGTATCTACAACTTCTAAACTTAATTTACCATCGTCTAGTACAATTTTCTCTCCAATTTTTACATCTTTTGGTAAATCTTTATAATTGATAGAAATGTGGGTAGAATTGCCTAGACATTTATCGGTGGAAACAGTAATAATATGGTCTTTTTCTAATAAAACCCCATTATTCTCTACTTCATCGACACGAATTTTTGGTCCTTGTAAATCTACTAAAATTGCTGTGTTTAAATGCAACTCATCATTTAACGATCGGATCAATTCTATTGCTTCCAAATGTTGATCATAGGTACCGTGTGAAAAATTTAAGCGACACACATTAACACCTTCTAAAATCATTTCTTTAAGCACTTCTCTTTTAGAGGATGCAGGACCAATTGTTGCTATTATTTTTGTTTTTTTCATTATTCAAATATTATAAATTCGGTGGAAGGAAAATCGGTTGGGTCAAATGAATATGCCCCATGGATTGTCGGAATCGTTTTTAATTTGTTTATTAAATCTGGAATTTTATAAAAATTATTATGTACTAAGAAGAAAAAATAATCGATTTGTTTATTCTCGGGAATTAAATATTTTGCTTCAAATTTATTTTTGATGAAAAACATTTCTAAATAATTCTCTTCATCTGAAAACTGATAAAAAGGATGTTCTGATTTCTTTTCTCCTTTAGAATTAACTAGGATGAAATCTTCGATGCCCTTTTCTAAACGTATGTTTAATAATTCATTCATAGCCCACACAATGCGATAATCATTATTTGGCGAAGAAATGCCAATCATATCGTAATCATAATCGACATCAAATTCTAAAGTATGTTTCTTTTTCTTTGTCATTCTAGTAAACGAATGTACAATTTTTAAACGAGAAACACTATTAGTAAATTGTTAACATCTCCATGGAAGAAGAGATATAAACGAAAGTTTATTTGGGAAATGTATTTTTCTTTTAGGTAAGAAAACAAACATTTTTCGGGTAGAAATAAACGAATTTAAATTTCGTTTAATAATGATAGGGATGCTTTGGATGCAATTTGTTCTGCTTCTTTTTTGGAACTTGCCGTACCAATTCCATATTTTACATCATTGATAAAAACCTCAATTTCATATAGATGCTGGTTGGAACTTTGAGAATCTTGACGTATTCTAAAGTCAAGTTCCCACCGGTTGCGTTGGGTTAAAATCAATAGTTTGGATTTAAAGTCAATTTCCTCTGCCAGTAATTTTTTTACATCCACATATTTTCCAAAAATATATTGTGTAATGCTTTTTTTAACTGCTTCAAAACCACCATCTAAATACATAGCTCCAAATATTGCTTCCAAACAATTTCCTTCAATGGTTGCTATATTCATAGATCTACCTTCTTGGTATTGTATTACCGAACGTACTTTTAGTTTTTCGGCAATTTCCGATAAGATTTTCCTACTTACAATTTTTGATTTTAATTGCGTAAGATAGCCCTCGTCTTCTTTTGGAAATTTGATGTACAACCACTCTGCAATTACTGAACCTAAGATAGAATCTCCTAAAAATTCCAAACGTTCATTAGATTCCAAATATTGCCCTTTGTGTAAAATAGATTTATGGGTAACAGCAATTTTGAAAAAAGCAATATCCTTTGGTCTATAACCAAATTGATCAATCATAAAACGAGTTAAACGCAACTCGTCTTCCGTACGTTTTTGAGAACTTGTAAAAAGTTTACGAAACAAAGATTTATCCTTTGAATTTTTTTACAATCACAGAAGTGTTGTGTCCACCAAATCCAAATGTGTTGGATAAAGCAACATTCACCGTTCTTTTTTGTGCTGTATGAAACGTAAAGTTTAATTTGTTATCTAATTCAGGATCGTCTGTGAAGTGATTGATCGTAGGAGGAACAATATCATTTTTTACCGCTAAAATACAAGCAATAGCCTCGATAGCACCTGCAGCACCTAATAAGTGACCTGTCATAGATTTGGTAGAGCTAATATTTAAGTTGTAAGCGTGATCTCCGAATACATGTGCAATTGCTTTTGTTTCAGCGATATCTCCTAACGGTGTAGAAGTTCCATGAACATTGATGTAATCTACTTCTTCCGGGTGCATTTCAGCGTCTTCTAAGGCAGAAATCATTACGTTACGTGCACCTATTCCTTCAGGATGTGGAGCAGTCATGTGGTATGCATCGGCAGAAAGTCCTCCTCCTGCGATTTCAGCATATATTTTAGCACCTCTTTTTACAGCGTGCTCGTATTCTTCTAAAATGATAGCTCCAGCACCTTCACCCAATACAAAACCATCACGTTCTGCATCAAACGGGCGAGAAGCAGTTTCAGGAGAATCGTTACGTGTAGACAATGCTTTTAAACCATTGAATCCACCCATTCCCATTTGGTTTACACCCGCTTCAGATCCACCAGTAATGATAGCATGTGCTTTACCTAAACGAATTAAATTGAATGCATCAATAATTGCGTTACTTGCAGAAGCACAGGCAGAAACAGTTACGTAGTTTGGTCCACGGAAACCATATTTGATAGAAATTAATCCCGCAGCAATGTCCGAGATCATTTTAGGAATAAAGAAAGGATTGAATTTAGGTGTACCATCGCCACCGAAGAAATTTTCCGCTTCATCTTGAAACGTTTTTAATCCTCCGATACCTGATCCCCAAACTACCCCAATTTTATCCAAATTTGGATTTGCATCCATTAAGCCCGAGTCTGCTACGGCTTCAGAAGCTGAAACCATAGCATACTGAGCAAATTGGTCCATTTTACGTGCTTCTTTGCGGTCGATAAAATCTTCCACATTAAAGTTTTTTACTTCGCACGCAAATTGTGTTTTAAACAAAGACGCATCGAACTGCTGGATAATTGCTGCCCCACTTTTACCTGCCAATAAAGCATCCCAATATTCTGTAACCGTGTTACCAATTGGGGTAAGAGCACCTAAACCTGTTACAACAACTCTCTTTAATTCCATACAGAATGTCTTTTGTTTGTTAATACGTTTTTATTAGTTTACGTTTTTCTCGATGTAAGAAACAGCGTCACCTACAGTTTGAATAGTTTCAGCTTGATCGTCTGGAATAGCGATGTTAAATTCTTTTTCAAATTCCATAATCAATTCTACTGTATCTAGTGAATCAGCACCTAGATCGTTTGTGAAGCTTGCTTCGTTTGTTACTTCGCTTTCTTCAACACCCAATTTATCTACGATAATGGATATTACTTTTGATTTGATTTCAGACATCTTTTTTAATTTAATGATTAATTCAGCCTGCAAAGAAAGAATATATGGCGTAAAAAACAAAATTATTACGGATTTAATTCTCTTAAAGAATTATAAAACGAAATTAATTATCTGTTTAATAGTTACTTACGTCGATTAATTTTTCTTTTTGATAAACTTATGTTGCTTTAGTTAACTTACCTAAAAAATTGAAATTAACTTTGTCCCATGAAACCAATTAAACTTGCCCTTTTTGCATCTGGTACGGGTTCTAATGCAGAGATTATAATTCGGTATTTTGCAAATAATCCATCGGTTGAAGTAGTTTTTGTACTTTCCAATAAAGAAGAAGCACCAATAGTTTCAAAAGCAAATTCTTTGGGCGTTTCTGTTACAGTTTGTACGAATAAAGAAGTCGAAGATGCTAGTTTCCTAGTACATTTATGTGATTCTAAAGAAATAGATTATATTATTTTAGCAGGTTTCTTGCGAAAAATACCAAATACTCTAATAGCAGTTTATACTGAAAAAATAATCAATATTCATCCGTCTTTACTTCCAAAATATGGTGGTGCAGGAATGTATGGAAAATATGTCCATGAAGCAGTTTTAGCTGCAAAGGAACATGAAACAGGAATTTCGATACATTATGTTTCGGAGGAATTTGATTCGGGTAGAATTATTGCGCAATATTCGGTTCCGCTATTATCGAATGAAACTATTGAAACCATCCAAGAGAAAGTGCATCAATTAGAGCATGAGCATTTTGCGCCTACAATTGCACGTGAAATTTTGGATATGTAGGGATGTAGTATGCTACATCCCTACATATCCAAAATTATTCCACTGGTTTTAACCCTTCTAATAATAATGTCAATTCAATAAAATCATCTACGGATAATTGTTCAGGACGCGTTTCTAGAAAACGGTGGTCTACTACATTTCCTAATAAAAATGGTTTGACCGAATTTCGAATCATTTTTCTACGTTGGTTGAAACATGCTTTTACTACTTGTATAAAGAATTTTTCATCACAAGGTAATTTATCCCGATTATTTCTCGTCAATCGTATAACGCCTGATTTTACTTTTGGTGGGGGATTGAACACGTGTTCATCTACCGTAAAACAATAAGTGATATCATAAAAGGTTTGTAATAAAACACTTATGATACCATATGTTTTTGTACCTGGTTTTACAGCGATTCGTTCTGCCACCTCTTTTTGAAACATTCCCATAATTTCAGGGATTTGGTTTCGGTATTCTAAGCAGCGAAATAAGATTTGTGAAGAAATGTTGTAAGGGAAGTTCCCAACAACAGCGAATGGTTCATTTCCGAAATAGGTAGCTAGATTCGTTTTTAAAAAATCTGCTTCTAAGATTTTATCTTTTAATTGGGGATAGTGCTCATGTAAATATGCAATCGAATCGCGATCTACATCCATTGCCCAAACATCATTTTTTTCCTCTTCTAATAAAAAGACGGTTAATGCGCCCATACCTGGACCTATTTCCAGTACTTTTCGACAATCGTTGAAACCTCCAAATTGTTGAGCAATACGTTTACTTACATTTTTGTCCACTAAAAAGTGTTGACCTAAATGTTTTTTTGCTTTAACTGACATTAAACGGTAAAGTGTTCTACAACGGTTAATATAGTTCTAAATGCTGCAAACTTGCCTTGGTATTTTTCGGTATGGTCTTTTTGTAATCTAGGAGCATGATCACGTTGGTACTCATCGTATTTTTCTTGGGAAGGACTTGTATAAAGGATAGAGTAAGTCACTCCGCCTTCTTCTTCTCCATGAATGCGTGAAATTTTACTTTCTAAAAAACATCCACTTTGCAACACCTCAGGTATATGCGTGGCGCGCATCCAAGCCAACCATTCTTGTTCGATTTGTGGGTCGATGCTCACGGTAACATTGTATAGTATCATACCAACAAAATTAAACAATCTAATACGTCCATCCGAAAGATTCCGAAAAATATTTTTAGTTTTATTAAACTTTTTAAAGTTGCTTTAGTCATAGAACTATAAACAATACTTTAGATTATGAAAAAAATAGTATTATTCGCTGCACTTTTTATTTCTTTATTTACTTTTTCTCAAAATGACATAGGAGAAAAAAAGTTGAAATTGGAAATTCGTTCAAGCAATACCGATAATGTGGTTCATCGCAAAAACAATGATCATTCTGCCGAACGCATCGACCTAAAGAAAGAAGATAGAAAAGAACCTTTGCACAAATCCGAAAATAGTCGTCATACCAGACCTCATTTAGATAAGCAACCGATCGACAAATCAACTAAAGGAGAGGTGAAAAAAGAACATCCTGCAGATAAAAAGCAGGAGCATCATCATGACAAATTGCAACACCGTCAAGAAAGAAAAGAAAATAGGGGTAAATAATTGGTAATCAATATGTATGTATGAAGATGCGATGGAGTAATTTTGGGATGTTTGTACTAGCCGTTATTTGCATGGCTAGTAATGGTAGTTTTGCGCAAGACACTACTACTTCCGTTACCAATGGCTTGCAACTTGCCAAAGAAAAAAAATATGAAGCGGCAATTGCAGTTTTTGATCGATGTATTAAAAATTCACCAAAAAATTCGGATATCTATTTTTACCTGGGAAATGCGTATTTGGATCTATTGCAATTTGAAAAATCACTAGCGCAATTTTCAACGTGTATTTCGTATGATCCTTCCTATACAGATGCCTATTATAATCGAGCAAGTTGTTATTTTCAACTAAAAAATTATACGTTGGCATACCAGGATTATACCAAAGTAATTGAACTTGCAACTAATACTACCTATGCATATTATTTGCGAGGGAATTGTTCCTACAAATTAGGGAAATTGGATGCTGCTCTTGTAGATTATGAAGCGGCTTTGAAAGAAAATCAAGAGGCGCATGAAATAGAGTCTGCTTTGGCAAATGCTTATTTTTCAATGGAAAATTATGAGAAAGCACTTATCCATTACGATCGAGCAATTCAATTAAATAATACATTTAGTGACTATTATTTTAATCGTGCTATCACAGAGTATAACTTAGGTTTTCCAGAGGATGCTTGCGCTGATTTTAGGAATGCAAGGGATTTAGGAGATTTAGAAGTGGAGGGCTATATTAAAGAATTATGCCATTAAATGCTTATTATTTAATCTATGAGGTTTAAAACACTGATTTTTAGTATATTTTTAATTTTAGGTAATGTATTTAGTCAAAACATAAACCATCCGCAATCCGTTGGTGATACCTTGAAAAATGAAATTTCAGAAATAGAATATCCTGCATACAGAAGATTGCGTTTTTCACTGAATTACTCGAGTGCAAATACGATGTTAGGTAAACGAGACTCTATAGCCATTCCTATTTTCACGCCAACATTGAAGTATACAACATCTAAAGATTTTTTTTACCAATTTTCACTTGTTCATTCGAATACTACTAGTAAAGTGTTTGATGAATTAGATTTGAAAGTAGGTAAAAATTTTTATGTTGGAGAAAAATGGAATTTTACGTTGTCCTATGCACGTTATATTTTTAGCAAAGATGTGGATCGTTTAAGTGCGGTAGTAAACAATGACCTCAATGCCTATGCTGGATATGATTGGGGACACGAAATATATACTGGATTAAGTTTGGATTTTACGTCTGGAAAAAAGAAAGTTCCTTTTCATACTATAGAAAATAAATTCGATAAAAAACAAAATAAATATGTGTTGGTAGACAATACTGGTTACACAGATATTCAAGCCAGGGATTTTACGATGACTTTGATGAATTCGGTCACTTTTTATTTTTATGATCTTTTAATTTCGGAAGATAGGCTTATACTAACACCAGAAATAGATGTTATTTGGGGTACGCAAAATGGAGTAGAAACTAGTGCAAGTACGAAAAAATTAGCGAAAGGGAATGGTAAATTAGCAAAAAGTACTACGCAAACAATTACTACAAACACCCCTTTTTTAGCGTATACATTTAATTTAGATTTTAGATATGTTATGCATCGATTTGCATGGAATCTTTCTCCCTATTATACGATTCCACAAAACATTATACCAGGGGCTAAAAACGCTGCCTATTTTGTCATGTATGGTGGAGTGATATACACACTAAAATGGGAACGAAAAAAGAATAAATAACCCTTTTCTTTTAAAAATCAATTCCGATATGTATATTCGCGTGCTTAAAAAATTATCATAAGATGGCTATTATTGGAAAAATACGTGAAAAATCAGGAATCACTATCGTTTTATTAGGACTAGCGATGTTCGCATTCATCATGAGTGGATGGGATAATATGTTCGGTTCTTCTAATCAACCTATTGGTTTAGGAGAAGTTTACGGTGAAAAAGTGGATCCAATGGAATATGAAAAATTGGTTCAGTCCATGATACAATCGGATCAACAACAATATGCACAACAACAACGCCCATATACAGATGCGGATAAAAAACAATCTGAAAATCGTGCTTGGACCATGTTGGTGGAAGAGAAAATTTTGGAAGAAGAGTATGAAAAATTAGGCATTGATGTTAGTAAAAATGAGTTCGATGCGTATTTATATGGTACAGATGGTTTCACGGTAATGCCAAATTTAGCGCAAAGTTTTGTGGATTCATTAACTGGACAATTTAACCCACGTTTGTTAGAGAAACGTATCCAAGAAATGGAAAGTTCTACCGATGCACGTGTAAGCGCTGATTGGGAAACAACAAAAACAAGTTTTACAAACCAACGTAAAAATGAAAAATACTACCAAATTCTTTCTCAAGGTGTATATGTAACTAAGTTAGAAGGGAAAGAGGAGTACAAAGCACAAAAAGAAGTTAAAAATGTTTCTTATGTAGTACGTCGTTACTCTGAAATTCCAGATGAGCAGATTAAGGTATCTGAGGAGGAAGTTAAAGCATATTATGAAGAACATAAAAACGAGAAGAAATATGAATCAACTGCTGGTAGAGATGTGAAGTATTTTGACATTAACATCGTACCTTCTAAAAAAGATTCTACGGAGTTCAATAAAATCTTAAAAACAATTAAAGATGGTTTTTCCAAAACGAAAGACGATTCTACGTTTGTTTTAACAAATAGTGATTTAAAATTCTTTACAAGTACACGTCAGTCTACACTTCGTCCAGAGGGAGATGCAAAAGCACAACAAGGATTAACTTTCCCTGCTGCGATGGACACTGTTTTTAAAATGGCTTCTGCTGGACAAATTGTAGGACCTTATGTGGATAACGGTAAATTCCGTATTGCAAAAGTGAGAGGATTTAATACGAACGTTTGTAAGGTTAGACACATTTTATTAAGTGCTCCAAAAGGGGATTCTTTGAAATTAAGAGCGTTGCGTAAGATGGCTGACACATTGATTTTGAAAATCAACAAAGATAACTTTACGGAATACGTTAATAAATACAGTGAAGATCCAGGATCTAAAAGTACTGGTGGTGTGTACGAGAACTTCTTAGATTTCGAGATGGTTCCTCCATTCTCCAAGTTTGCTGTCGAAAAACCGATTGGTACCATTGGAATGGTTACTACTGATTTTGGAATTCACATCATGGAAGTGATGGATCGTAAATCGGTAAAATATCCGATTGTTTCTTTCATTGAAAAAGAATTGTTACCAAGTAGCGATACGAAAATGACAACTACAGATAATGCATTTGATGTGTTAAATGAGTTGGATGAGAAAATTTACCGTAAAAATTCTCCAAAAGCTAAGTTGGATTTATTTGATACAATCGCAAAACAAAAAGGATATTTTTCTCGTCCTGTGAAAATTTTAGATGAAAATCCTGCAGCACAAGGTTTCGCTACTTCTTTAGCGGAAGATGCAATTTTGAAATTAGCATACGATGAAAACACAGAAGTTGGTACTTTATGTTCTAAACCGATTATTGATGGAAATAGATACATCATTGCTATCGTTTCATCTGTAAGAGAAAAGGGTGTTCCTGCTTTTATTGATGTTCAAGAGTCTATGAAAATCGAAGTAATTAAGCAGAAAAAAGCAGACCGTTTCATTGCTCAAATTGGAAAACAAAAGAACTTGAATGTTATTGCTAAAAAAGGAAGAACTATCGTAAATAAAGGAGAGGTAACATTTGCTAATCCTCAATTACAAGGATATGAACCAGAAGCAGTAGGTACTTTATTTTCAGGTTTAAAAGATGGTTCTACAGTATTAGTTAAAGGAGAACAAGGAGTATATGTAATCCAAATTAATAAAACGATTAAAGCACCTGCAACAAGCGATTACACGATGGAAACAATGCAATTATTAAACAGTGTACGCGGAAACCAACAAGGAGAAGCTAAAATGGCATTGGTTAAGTTAGCCGAAGTTAAAGATAACCGTAAGTTCGCTTTCTTAGGAATAAGAAGATAATGTAATTTTTAAATTGCTTTTCTTCGTTCAACTGCAAAATTAACATCCTCCTATACTAATGTATACTGCGGTATTAATTTTTAGTTTGCCTCGAAAAATCTAACTTAAAAATTACATTAAAAATTATATACAAGGTCGGCTGAAAGGTCGACCTTTTTTTGTGTAATTTTGTTTGTATGGCGCCTGAGCATTTGCAACTCAAATTGAAAACGATTCCAGAACAACCTGGGATATATCAATATTTTGATAAAGAAGGTGTTATCATTTATGTAGGCAAAGCAAAGAATTTAAAAAAAAGGGTTACATCGTATTTTGTGAAAACACAAGATAACCTTAAAACACGCATACTTGTCAAGCAAATTATCGATATTCAATACCTTGTTGTAGATACGGAGTTAGATGCATTATTGCTTGAAAATAGTTTAATCAAAAAGTACCAGCCTAAATACAATATTCAACTTAAGGATGATAAAACCTACCCTTGGATTTGTATCAAACAGGAGCCGTTTCCAAGGGTGTTTTCTACCAGAACTTTAGTGCGTGATGGATCTGCTTATTTTGGTCCGTATACCAATGTGAAAATGGTAAATACCTTGGTGCAATTCATAAAAGAATTATACCAATTGCGCACCTGTACTTTTGACTTGTCAGCGCGCAATATTCAGCAAGAAAAGTATAAAGTATGTTTGGAATACCATATTGGTAATTGTAAAGCACCTTGTGTTGGTAAACAATCGCAAGAAGAATACGCTATTTCGATTCAACACATTGAGGCAATTTTGAAGGGACAGATTTCGACGGTTATTCAGTATGTAAAAAAAACCATGTTAGAATATGCCGAAGTATATCGTTTTGAGGATGCCCACCGGATGAAGGAAAAGTTAGAGTTGCTTGAAAATTATAAAGCAAAATCAACGATTGTTTCTCCAAAAATTCAGGCTGTAGATGTGATAACAGCCATTGAAGACGAAAAATCTTATTTTGTCAATTATTTAGTAGTCTCGAATGGTGCTATCATTCACGGAATCACATTGGAAGTTCAAAAAAAGTTAGACGAAACGATAGAAGACGTACTGTTATTTGTGCTTATTCAATTGCGAGAACGTTTTTCAAGTATTTCTAAAGAAGTATTGACATCTATTTCCATAGATTCCCTTACAAATGAGTTTAAATGTGTTATTCCACAAATTGGTGATAAAAAGAATTTAGTGGAATTATCGTTACGCAATGCGAAGTTTTATCGCATGGAGAAATTTAAACACCAGAAAATTACAAATCCAGAAGAGCACGCGGAGCGTATATTAAGAACAATCCAACGCGATTTACGTTTAGCAGAACTCCCAAAACACATGGAATGTTTTGATAACTCCAATATTCAAGGAACAAATCCTGTTTCTGCGTGTGTAGTTTTTAAGGATGGAAAACCTTCCAAAAAAGATTATCGTCATTTTAATGTGCAAACAGTTGTAGGACCGGATGATTTTGCAACCATGGAGGAAGCGGTATTTAGACGCTACAGACGTTTATTAGACGAAAACGAGCCCTTACCTCAACTCATTATTATCGATGGTGGTAAAGGTCAATTAGGTGCTGCTTTAAAAGCATTGGAAAAATTAAATTTGCGTGGTAAAATTGCAATTGTTGGTATTGCTAAACGTTTGGAAGAAATCTTTTTTCCAGGAGATAGTATCCCAATTTATTTAGATAAACGTTCAGAGAGTTTGAAAGTAATACAATTCATGCGAAATGAAGCGCATCGTTTTGGAATTACACACCATCGAAATCGACGTAGTAAAGGTGCTTTTGTTTCAGAGTTAGAGGGAATACCAGGAATCGGTGAAACAACTTTCAAGAAATTAATGACCACATTTAAAAGTGTATCAGGAATAAAAAAAGCATCAAAAGAAGCATTAGAACAATGTATTGGTAAGTCAAAAACACAGGTTTTGTTAGCATATTATGCTGCTTCAAACTAGATTTTAAAAGGATATATTGTACTTTTAAACTTTGATCAAACTTGTTCTCAAACTCTGGTATAATGCAATTAAATAAACTATTACTATTTCTTCTCACCTTGTCCGTGAATTTTACACGCGTTTTTTCTCAAGATATTGAGTTTTCTAGGGAGAATTTTAAAGACAAAAAAGATGAATTAAAAGAAGCATTAAAAAATATTGAAAAAGGGGATGTTTTTCTAAACTTGGAACCCTATTATTTCAAAAATGCTATTCCATTTTACTTGGAGGCATATAAATTGAATCCTAATAATTCGGTATTAAATTACCATTTAGGAAAATCGTATTTATATTCTAATTTTAAAGATAAAGCGATTGATTATTTGGAGAAGGCGGTACAATTAAATCCGCAAGTTGCGCCAGATATTCATCTTTACCTAGGCATGGGTTACCACATTGATATGCAATGGGATAAATCAATTGAGGCGTTCAATAAACATTTAGCAATTTTACATCCTAAAGATGAATCAGGGGTACGCGAAGAAATTCAAATAGCACTCAAACAATGTACGTTTGGAAAAGAGATAGCAGCACATCCTGTACGTGTTAAAATTGATAATGTTGGAGCGGGTATAAATTCTCCTTATCCAGATTATAGTCCGGTAATTTCAGCAGATGAATCCATTATGTTGTTCACTTCACGCCGACCAGAAACTACAGGTGGAGGAATGGATCCACTAATTAATGAACCATTTGAAGATATTTATTTAGCGGAACGAGCAAATGGTGTTTGGGGGCAAGCGAAAAATATGGGAACCAACGTGAATACAGACGGACATGATTCCAATTGTGGGTTATCAGCTGACGGACAAAAATTTTTAATTTATAAAGATGTTAATCGTGGGGATGTTTTTATTAGTGAATTGGAAGGAGTGGAATGGTCTAAGCCAGCACGATTAAATAAAAATATAAATACAGATTTTCATGAATCTTCCTCTTGTTTTTCACCGGATGGTAATGTGATATATTTTGTTTCTGACAAACCAGAAGGCGGATTTGGGGGAAGAGATATATATAAGTCTACAAAAGATAATAAAGGTAAATGGGGGGAAGCAGTGAATTTAGGTTCAGTGATTAATACTGCATTGGACGAAGAAGGAGTGTATTTACATCCAGATGGTAAGACTTTGTATTTCAGTTCTAAGGGTCATACTTCCATGGGAGGGTACGATGTGTTTAAGTCTATTTTTGATGAAAATTTACAGGTTTGGACTACACCACAAAATATTGGTTATCCGATTAATACTACCGATGATGATGTGTTTTTTACAGTATCTGCCAGTGGAAAGCACGCCTATTATTCTTCCATTCGTCCAGGTGGTTTCGGCGAAAAGGATGTATATCTAATAACCTTTTTGGGCGAGGAAAAACGCATTTCACCAGTTACGGAGGTACCGGTGATTTCAAAAGTATCGGATTCTATTAAAGAAGAAGTTGCACCTAAAAAACTAGAAGTTCAAGAGGCTCAATTGACCTTATTGAAAGGATTAATTTTAGATGAGAATACCAAACAACCAATTGCCGCAACGATTGAAATTATTGATAATGAAAAAAATGAAGTAATTGCCTCATTTAAATCGAATAGCGTAACTGGTAAATACCTTGTTTCCATGCCAGCAGGAAAGAATTATGGTATTTCTGTGCATAAAGAAGATTATTTATTCCATTCCGAAAATTTTGATTTACCTAAATCTTCTGAATATCAGGAAGTAGAAAAAGTGATTACCTTGAAAAACATTGCTGTAGGAAATTCGATAGTGTTAAAAAACATCTTCTTTGATTTTAATAAATCTACTTTACGTAATGAGTCGGAAAATGAAATTCAACAATTAGTAAAATTATTGACGGATGTACCAACGATGAAAATTGAGATTTCTGGGCATACAGATAACAGAGGTTCGGATGAGTACAATAAAAATCTTTCTAATTTGCGTGCGAAAGCAGTATTCGATCGATTGATTGCAAGTGGAATTGATATTTCCAGATTAACCTATGTTGGTTTTGGGGAAGAAAAACCAATTGCGACCAATGATACGGAAGAAGGAAGACAATTAAATCGTAGAACAGAGTTTAAAGTTTTAGCGAAATAGTTGTTTTAGTTAAATTTTATGGATTTAGAAGGACTTATTCGCGTTACAATATAGGATGGTATAATCAACGCAATTAGACATACCAGTAGGGTTGCGCAATTTAATAGTAATAAGATCCCAAGATTGATTTGAATCGGCACAGCATTTAAGTAATAGACTTCAGCGTTTAGTGGAATAATTTTAAAATATTTTTGGAGGATGCAAAATCCAATTCCAATCGCATTTCCCCAAATCATTCCACGCAAAATTAAGAATCCTGCTTGGTGAAGAAATATTTTGCGAATTGACCAATTGGAAGCTCCTAATGCTTTCATCATACCTATAAAGTTTGTTTTCACAAGTATCATTACTAGTAAAGCAGAACCCATATTAATAACCCCAATGATGATCATTAAACTTAAAATAATCCAAACATTTATATCTAGAAAACTTAGCCAAACAAAAATATCACTTTGGCTATCTACAATACTAGTTACTTTTAATAATTGATTATTTGGACCGCCAAGAAGCACTTTATTTTTAATAAATCGAACATCTTCTTCTAAGGAATTCCAATCGTGTACCGAACATTCAAAAGCACCAACATAGTTTTGATAACTACCTTTTCCATCGATTTGCGTAAATTCAATGGTACGAGCACCGGCTGTAATCGAAAAGTGATAACCAGATTGATCTAGATATTTTTTCTCAACCAAACCTTCGGAATTGGTTTTGATAGGTTGAAAATTACTTGAATTTTGATGAATTTTAACTTTTAAATATGCTGTATCTGGTATGCTCGTTTCCCCGTCTTTTCCGTCCAGAAACATCCAATAATCGGATGCAATCACACGTATGATCGTATCTTTGGTCGGATAAAAACCATAGGCGCCAATATTATCGTATCCATAGCCCCAATCTAATCGATAATTACCATTTCCACCGATAGGATTTGCTTGAATAACTAAATTACCATTATGTAAGGTGTCAGAAACAGTAACGCTGACTTGCATACCCCAATCGTTGAGTTGTTGAATGTGTCGCAAGTCTGCGATAATCATTTGTTTGTCTAATTCTTCATAGCCAGTTTCATAAATCCCAACGATTTTAAACATCTTTTTAATGGGTTTGTTTTTTACAAAAAAGGTTCTTACTTCATCTCCAAGTTTATAATTAAGTGCATTTGCAATTTTAGCAGAAATTAGTATTTCATCCGAGGTAGTATTGGATTGATAGTGTGGGAGTCGACCATTTACTAAATTTGAAGCAAAAAAGGTCCAATCATAGGATTTATCTACTCCTTTTACGAGTACTCCTTGGATTTCTTGTTGAATTTCCGGATTTTTTTCACTAATATTGGACTGTAGAAGGGCTGGTTTATACGCTACAGGTTGTATGTGTTTTATCTTTTTAGAATGATTGAAAGAAGGATAAAACGTTTGCTGCTTTGAGATAGGTTCACTTTCGTAAATGGTGTTTTCGCCTGCTTTTGAAATAACAGCATGGGCACCAAAACCGATGACTTTATCGCGTACTTCTTGTTGAAAGCCTTTTACTACAGCAAGGGTAATAATATTAACAATCATTGCGAGAGCAATACTAATAATAGAGATACGAACGATTGGTTGAGAAACTTTTTTCCCTTCCACTTCGTTTTTTAGAAGTTTACGTGCTATGAAAAATTCAAATTTCAAGTTCTCTATTTATGGAATACGAAAGTACACAATGCTTTTGTCCTTAAAAAGTATTTTCTTGATTTTGATATTAATCTTAACCGTTTCCTGGAAAAAATCTACTAAACATCCAATACCTTTGTCGGGTATACCACCCATCGGAAAAGTAGATTCTTCCAATCACAAACCATTGGTATTGGCAGTGGAACGATTGGATTTATATTTTGATTCTTTGGTAGGTAAGCGCGTTGCCATTGTTGGAAATCAAACTTCATTGATTGGTAAAACCCACTTGGTGGATACATTAATTAGTTTGGGAATCAAAATTCAAAAAGTATTTGCTCCAGAACATGGTTTTAGAGGGGTTGCCGATAATGGGGAACACGTTTGGAATGATCGGGATCCAAAGACAGGGGTTGATATCATTTCTTTGTATGGCCATAATCGAAAGCCGACCAAAGATCAAATGTCCGATGTTGATGTAGTTTTATTTGATATTCAAGACGTTGGAGTTCGGTTTTATACCTATATATCTACCTTGCATTATGTCATGGAAGCATGTGCGGAGAATAATATTCCATTAATTGTATTAGATAGACCAAATCCAAATGCGCATTATATAGATGGGCCAGTTCGAGATGAATTTCATAAATCCTTTATTGGGATGCATCCAGTTCCTATTGTATATGGAATGACCATTGGTGAATATGCGGATATGATCAATAATGAATGTTGGTTGCACGATAGTTTAGGTTGTAATTTATATGTTGTTCCTTGTAAAAATTACACGCATGAAACAAAGTATATCTTACCAGTGCCTCCAAGTCCTAATTTGCGTTCTGATTTTGCCATTTCATTATACCCGAGTTTGTGTATTTTTGAAGGGACTACCGTAAGTATAGGCCGAGGGACTGATGCACCTTTTGAAGTTTTTGGTCACCCATTATTTCCAGAAATGGATTTTAAGTTTACTCCAGTATCCGGTTTTGGTTCGAAGCGCCCAGTGAATGAAAATAAAGTCTGCAATGGATACGATCTAAAATGTTTAGGAATGCAAGATGTTCAAAAGTTAAACATAGATTGGATTATTCAAGCCAAAAAATTGTTGGGAGATTCCATCACCTTTATTGATCAACCAATCTTTTTTGATCGTTTAGCAGGCACTTCTAAATTTAGGATGCAATTAATCAATAACGTCTCTGAAGAGGAAATTCGTAAATCTTGGGAAGAAGATTTATTTAATTTTAAGGCAACACGAAGAAAGTATTTGATTTACAAATAGTTTTATTTCCAAAACGCTTCCATAAATAATTCCCCTTGTAGTTTGTACCCTGCGGTGGTAAAATGAAGGTGGTCAAAAATCATATAATTTTTTTTAATCCATACATCCACGGATCCATCTCCACCCATAATTTGGTGAAGGTCCCACATAGCAATCGAAGGATTCTCGATGGCGATGGTTCGAATAATTCGGTTTATTTCTGTTAATCTTTGCGGTCTTCTATCGTCGTATTTTGTATCTGGTGCGGTAGTGAAAAGAATATTTGTTTTGGAACTAGAACGCGATAGTTTTTCGGTAAACATTCGAACTTCGTGAAGTAACTTTTGTTCATTTAACGTATCTATATAGGAGTCATTTGTTCCTAAAGAAACGATAAGTAGATTTGGTTTAATTGCACGAAATTGTTCCATAAATAGTGGCGTATTCGTAACAAATTGTTGTAAAGTTGATCCTGCAACACCAAATTTATGGTAACTAATACCACGTTTTGGGTGTGAATTTAGTTTAATGGCGTAAATCAATAAATTGTCCGATTTTGTAAATTCCATGGCGTATGCATGCTCAGAAGAACTAAATGTAATTTCGGTAATAGCAGTATTCTTACTGATGACTTGTGTATGAATTTTACCTTTTTGAATGTGTATTGGAAGCGGATTTCCATCGTAATAATGAAGGAGAGAAATTTTAGTGATTTCAGGATATAAAGCATTCGACGTAAAAGTCAATTTTCCTATTTCTGAATTTAAATAAAATCCGAGTCCTGTGACACCTAATTGTTTTGTCTCCATCGGATATTTGATAGAGGCACGTTTCCAAGTTCCTAAAGTATCAATTGGAAATACTTTTTGACTTTGTTTATTGAAGAATTGATATGGAAACATCCAAGCGTCTTCGCTTTTACCGTATTTTTTTTCTAATTGACGTTTAATTTCTCCAGAAAACTGTCCTATTTCAACGTGAGAATCACCGATATGTAGGATCGAGAAAACAGAATCATTTGAACTCTTAAGGTTATTTAATGCGGTAAATACATCTGTTAATGCGTTTCGATGTAGGATTGTATCGATAGGGTTTTTTTGTGCGTTGAAAGTATCTTTTGTAACACCATTCTGACATTTTGCAGCTAATAGGATTACTACGACACCTAAAAAAAGTAGTTTTTTCATGCTTATTATTACCGATTGAACGCTCTAAAATACAAATTCTATTTAGTAACTTCACCGCACAGAACTTTACAAGGATAAAATTAAGGTGAAAATTTACACGAATTTCGACGAAATAGGAAAGATACCCAATCCGGTATTGACTATTGGAACATTTGATGGGGTACATGTAGGTCACCAAAAGATTATTGAACAGTTGAATAAACGCGCAACGGAAGTTGGTGGTGAATCTGTTCTATTTACGTTTTATCCTCATCCTCGGATGGTTATACAGCCAACAACGCACGGAATTAAGTTAATACAAACACAAGAGGAAAAAATAGAGAAATTAGCAACCTTGGGACTAAAGCACCTAATTGTTTTTCCATTTACGAAAGAATTTTCTGAATTGACAGCAGAGGAATTTGTTGCACAATTTTTGGTTGCTAAATTACACGTACATACTATCATTGTTGGATACGACCATCAGTTTGGAAAAAACAGAGATGGTAATTTGGAATTTTTAGAATCGCGCGCTGCCTATTATAATTTTGAGGTGAAAGAAATTTCAGCCCAAGAAATAAATGATGTTAATATAAGTTCTTCCAAAATCCGAGCAGCATTAGCGAAGGGAGATATCACTACCACAAATCATTATTTAAACGAACCTTTTCAGATTCGAGGTACAGTTATCCATGGTAATAAATTAGGAAGAACGATTGGTTTCCCAACCGCAAATCTAGCGTTGAATGATGATTTGAAGTTAATACCTTGTAATGGGGTATATGGAGTAGAAGTTTTACTTGAGAATGGGGAGGTACATATTGGTATGATGAATATAGGAGTACGCCCGACTATAGAAGCCACTACAGCAACGCATATCGAAGTTCATTTATTTGATTTTACACAAGAAATTTACAATCAAAAAATTCGTGTATCTTTGGTTGTACGTGTCCGAGATGAACAAAAGTTTGTCGATGTGGATGCATTAAAAAATCAACTTGCGCAGGATGAAATATTTGTTCGCACTTTTTTTTCTAACTAGTACGATTTACTCTTTTGCTGATAAAGAAGTAGACACCATACATTATGTCACTTTAGAACAGGCATATACGATGGATATAGAGTCAGTTACTGCAATTGACTTATCCAAACGAAAACTCACCGCATTACCAAAAGAATTAGTCCAGTATAAATACTTGCGTCATCTGAATTTGAGTAAGAATAAATTAACAGAAATCCCTGAATTTTTATCTAGTTTTGTTTACCTAATTGATTTGAATTTATCCAAAAATAATTTGACTGTTTTCCCATCCGAAATTTGTAAAATGAAATCGTTAGAGCGTTTAGGCGTAAGTCAGAATCCATTTTCACATATTTCAGAATGTATCGTGAATCTAGATAATTTGAAATTTATCGATTTATTTGAAACTCCTTTAGAAACATTTCCAAATGCATTTTTAACGATGAAAAATTTAAAGTATATCGATATGCAAGGTATCGTGTATGGACCAACATATCAACAAAAATGGATCAGAGGTTTACATTGGGTAAAAATAGAGTTTGATGCACCTTGTGATTGTATGGAGAAATAGTGTTAAATTTAATATAAAGTAAAATAAATAGCGTATGGTAATTAATCTAAAAAAATCAATCCTTGCATTAGGTGTTATTGGTTTATTTGCAATTTCATCTTCTTGTGGAAAAAAAGAATCAGATGCAACTGAAGTAGCAAGTATTGCGTCGGATGATAATGCTGCAGATAATTCGTTTGCAGATTTAAAAGATGCTGGTGACCAAGCGGGTATCACAAATACTACGAAAGGGTACGAAAAATCGAAAGATACTTGTGTAAAAGTGAGTGTACTCTCTTTTGATTCAATCGCAAAAAAAATAAAATTAGTCGTTGATTTTGGTACAACGGATTGTGTTTGTAAAGATAGTAGAACACGTCGTGGAAAAATCACGATTGATTACACTGGTGCATTGGGAGCAACAGGTAGTGAAGTAGTGTATACTCCAGAAAAATATTTTGTGAATAGTTACGGTGTAAGTGGAACGAAATCGATTAAAATCATCGATAAATTAACACATTCTGTTAAAGTGGAGAATGGCAAAATTACAAAGCCGGATGGTGGAGTTATAACTTGGAAATCGGAGCGCACACGTAAAATGGTAGCTGGAGATGATACACCATTGTTTTTATTAGACGATGCGTATGAAATTGAAGGAACTTCTAGTGGAACTAATTCTGTCGGAAAAACGTATGTATTTGCTACTAAGACACCTTTATTAAAAGCATTAGGCTGTCAATGGATCAAATCCGGTAAATTAGAAATTCAGCGTGAAGGTAAAAAAGATGCAATCATTGATTATGGGAATGGTACATGCGATGATAAAGCAACGTTGAATGTTGGTACTTGGACAAAAGAGATTTCGGCTAAAAAGTGGT
Source organism: Flavobacteriia bacterium (assembly GCA_947446925.1). Lineage (GTDB taxonomy): Bacteria > Bacteroidota > Bacteroidia > Flavobacteriales_D > Crocinitomicaceae > CANHVK01. The sequence continues at coordinate 142,396 of CANFHU010000001.1, read as the reverse complement.
AAAATACTTTTAATAAACAACAAAGGGGATGCAATTTGCATCCCCTTTGTTGTTTATTGTCCATTAATTAAAATCTAACCGTAACACCTCCCATTATTTGCAATGCTTGTACAGGATAATTATACCATCTGAAATAGTTTTGAGCAGCCAAATTATTTATTTGTAAGAATGCAGATATTCTTTCCGTGTATCTATATTCAGCACCAATATTTCCATCGATAATTAATCCAAGGTCTTTAATATATTTTTTGTCTTCTATGGTAACCTTTGCTAAAGTAGAATCATATACTTGTGCTTTTCTACCTCCTTCGCCATGAAGGTCTAAATGAAAACTGAATTGATTATTCAATACATAATTACCACGTACAACGAATTGATACATCGGTAAATTCCACGCATATGGATTGTTATTTGCTTGGTAATTAAAGAAGCGTCCAATTACATCTACTTTTAATTTCTCATTTTGTTGGTAAGAAACAGAAGCCTCAGCAGTGAAAATGTTTATGGTGTCATAAATCACATTGAATTGATTTCTGTGTCGGTGCAATGCCGCTGAATCGCTTACAAATAATGCTTTATTTGCCACTTGGGCAAAACTTGCACTTACATTAAATTCCATGCGTTTTGTTAAGATACCTTTAATTCCAAGGAAAGCCGTGTAATTACTTTCATTGTTCAACGTAGGATTTGATTGCATGAAAGGATTTTGAGCAGTTAAGGCTTTAAAATTATTTTGTTTAAGACCTCCTTTGATTCCTATATATGGAATTAATACATTCTCAAACATGGAATATTTTACATCTACATTTGGGAAAATATACACTTTTTTAGAGGAAGAAAGGGAAGCGCTTACATCCATACCCACTTGTACTTTTAAACGATTTGCTTTTGCATACGTGGTAATAGATGGTTTAATAGAAAATAGCGTATTGGATACATCTTTTGCGCTATCTAAAACATTCATTACTTTATCCTTGCTACCATAAGTAAAATGATTCGTAATTAAATGAATATCGGCAGCAAATAGGTTATTATTCTTACGATACCAAAAATTATTAATGGAAGCAAAATTAGATTCATGCCCATAAAACGTATTAAAATTTTCATCTGTTGGTTTCGCATCCGAAAGTTGGTACCCTTTCACTTGCATGCTGTAGTTTAAGCGTAAACTATCCATTCGGTTAGACATAAACGTAACTGAACCACCTAATTCTTTAAAGCGTTGTGCAGTACTATCTTTACTTGCATTTGGATTCAAAACACCATAACGATTCACACCATAATTATCAAAGTGTACATCTCCCATGATGGAATAGGTTAGCTCCTTTATTCCACCAAAAGCGTTATAGGATGTTTTATCGAAATGAGCAGGTGCATATTTTTTAATTTCCCCAAAAGAACTTAAATGCTTGATATTTAATCCGTACACATATTTTCTAGAACGTGTATTATTATAATAAAGTTCTGCCAATGGCATTAATGGGGATGAGATACCCGCTTTTACATATCCGTTAAATAATTTTGGTAATTTATTGTCTGCAGAAACTTTCACATTAGCTGGAACAATAGGTTCTAGTTTAATGGAAGTTTCATGTTTCATCGTTAACAACGGATATTCAATCGCTTTGTGTGTGATGATCGTATCAATTAATTTTGGATTACTCGTAATACGTGAAGCTGGTTCTACCTGACGCGTAGCAATCACATTTAATTTAATGATACTGCTCGAATCTTTCTCATCTGTTTGTCCGAAGAGCGTTAAACTAACTCCGAAAAATAGTGCTATTAATAGTAACTTTCTCATTTTAGTTTTGTTTTTCAGGTTGAACTTCTTCGATAATATCTTCAATTTCTACAGGCTTACTTTCATCAATTTCGATTTCTGTTGGCTGTTCTACAGGGATAGGTTCTTCTGCTTTCGGTGGTATTTTTTTCAGCATTACTTCCTCCAATTGTTTTTTTGCATCTGCTAGAATACCATCTTCTTGGTGTGGATAGTTTTCGATGATTGTGTTTAGCGTTTGTTCTGCTTGGAAAAGGTCTGCTTTTTCGACAAATATTTTTGCATCCAAAAGTAGTGCTTTTGCAATCCAATAATCATATGCAGGTTTCATGGAAATCACTTCTTTTACTTCCAAAGTTGCTTGATCCAATGCACGGTCATTGAAACTCATTTCCGCAATCAAATAACGTGATTCAGCTGCGATTTCGGTTGTTGTATTTGCAATGACAAAGGATAATGATTTTTTTGCCTCGCTATGTTTTACTAAATGGTAACTAGAAACCCCTAATGCAAATTCTGCTTCTAATTTAATATTACTTGTTAATTGAGAAGAAGTTAACACTTTCGTAGCATATTCCGAAGCAGTGTTCCAATGTTCCGATATGAAATGACAACGCATCAAACCGATATGCGTGTTTTTAAGGATATCTGCTTTAGAACTTATGTTTTCTAATTTCGTGTAATACGTAAGTGCCTCATCGTATTTCTTGTTGTTATATAGATATTTAGAAACACGAACAGCAGCAAGTTCGGAGAAGTCTGTTGTTGGACCATCCAATAATTTACGGTATATCTTAATGGCAGTATCTTCTTGTTTTAATTGAAAATGAGCATTTGCTAAATAAGAGGTCATTTCAATTTGAAATTTACCAGCAGGGAATTTATTCAAGTATTTTTCGATTACAGGTATTGCTTGTGTATATGCGCTATCTACGTATGGATCAAAAGCAGCTTGGTAATATATTTCTTCTTGTTGATCTTTTGAGAATTCAGCGCAATCATATTGAGTTAAAATTTCTTCTACACGATCTGGTTGTAGTTGCGCTTTAAACATATTTATCAGTCCATTCACTGCATCTGCACATGTTTTACGATCAGAACTATAGGATTCTAGCACTTTTTTAAATGTTTGTTCTGCTGTTATGTAATCCGCTCTTTTTAAATAAATATCTCCAATTTCGATCATGGCACTTTTCACCAAAATGGATTCAGGGTAATCTTTAATTACTTTTTCAAAATAGGATAAAGCCTTCGCATCTTGTTTTTGAAGTCGGTAAGTCAAACCTAATTCATACATCGAAGTCATTAAATATTTGGATTGCGTGTACGTGTTTATCAAATTTTCTAAATAAAGAATACTATTTGCATAGTCTCCTTTATATTCATATGCTTTTGAAATGTAGTATAAAGCCTGGTCTTCAAATCCATTTTTTAGTTCATATGCTTCTTTGTAATATCTAATCGCTAAATCATTGTCTTTTAGCATATAATATGCATCTGCTAAACGCATATAAGCATCCAATCTTTTTTCTTTATTTTTTGAACTTTTAGATTCTTCCAAATACATTTTAAAAGATTCGATCACTGCTTTAAATTCTTGTTTTTCTAAATAGGCATATCCCAAACTATAGTATGCATCTGCGCGAAGATCATGCATATATACCGTATGAAAATCTAGGAACGATTTGAAACCTTGAATTGCTTTTATGTAATTTTTAGATAAAAAATGCGCTTCAGATTTCCAATATTTTGCTTTTGCAGAGATTACTAAATCAACAGGATGTTTGTCTACTAATTCGTAGGCATCAATCGCTTTAAAATAATTTCCTTTTAAGAAAAGTTCTGTTCCTCGGTTGTAAGCAATAATTTGGTAAGCGGTTCCAAGTTTAATATCCATTTTAGCAATTTTATCCAAGGATTTTAATGCTTCATCGTAGTTACTAGTTTGTGTATAGACGTTGATGAGGTATTCATATACCTCTTGTTTACGTTTGGATTCTGGATATTTTTGTAAGTATAAAGTCAATGCTTTTAGCGCCTCATTAAACGGGTTTACATCAATTTTATAAGATAATACCGCGAAGTTGTATAATGCATCTTCTTGAACAGTAGGACTAATGTCTAGATTTGCAGCAACTTCAAATGCCTTACGTGCAGCTAAATTATCCCCTTTACGAAGGTAACATTCTGCAATATGGTAATAAGATAATTGACCCATTTCATCTTTGGTAGCCGTTACTTTATCCAGTTGTTTGATTGCTTTATCGTATTGTCCCGTTTTAAAATACGTATATCCAAGTTTGTAATCTTCTTCTCTCGACGATTTCGTTGCTTTTCCGTATTGTTCTAAATAGTTTGTTGCTTTATCGAATTTCCCGGTACGGTAGTATGCATCCCCGATAATTTGGTTTACTTGTTTTTGATTTGCTTTACTTGTACTATCGTTTAATGTGGATGCAAATTGTGCTACTTCTTCGTATTTTCCTTGGTAATAGTAGATTTGGCATATGTAGTAAGGCACCAAGGATCCATACATATTATCTGCTTTAAGTTTCAGAAATCCCTCTAATGCAGTTTGATACGATTTGTCTTGGTAGGCGATATGGGAAAAGTAATATAGAGCAGGAGCACCATAGTGTGTTTTACTATTTTTTACTTCATATAAAGCATTTCTACTTTCTGGGTATTTCTTCAATTGAAAGTAGGAATACCCCAATTTAAAGAAATATTCGTCGCGTTGTTCCCGTGTAATTTCGGATTTACCTAGTTTACTGAACCATAAAATGGTCGTCTTATAATCTTTTTTTCCGTAGTAATAGTTTCCTAGTTTGAAGTAAATATTTGATTTATAAATACTTTCCGGATAATTTTTGATAAAGTTTTCCACTAAAGCAACAGCATCATTCTGTTGTAATTCTAATGCAGCTATCGCTTCATAGTAGGAAGCTTTGGTGTATGTTGGGTCATTTTTTTCCGTGCATTTATCCAAATAGGTTCTAAATTCTTGTCTCGCAGCACCATATTGTTCTTTTGCAAACAAGTCTTGTGCACGTTCAAAAATAACGTATTCATTCGTGTACTTTGCAGTCATTTGCGCAGTTACAGGTAGGATTATAAAAAATGTAAGGATAACCAAAAAACGGCTCATATTCTTCAATTTTGAAATAGTAAATTTAAAGTGCATAATCGCTATGAAAAGCGCGTATTTTAAAAGTTTTACACGTGGTCGTGTTAAGATAATATTTAGAACGATTCTTTTACAGAATTATTATTTATGAATTTTACAACAAAGTCATGCTAGTATGGAACAAGTAATTTCGTTGAAAAATTGCACAATAAAACAACAAGAGAAAGAGGTTTTATCGTCTGTAAATTTGGAATTAAGCGAGAATGATATCGTTTATTTAATTGGAAGAACCGGAACGGGAAAGAGTAGTATTTTAAAGTTGCTTTATGGGGAACTTTTATTGACAGAAGGAGAGGGGACTGTAGTCGGATTTGACTTGCGAACATTAGGAAAAAAAGATATTCCGATGTTACGTCGAAAAATTGGGATTGTTTTTCAGGATTTTCAATTATTGACTGACCGTACAGTCTATGAAAATTTAGCATTCGTTTTAAAGGCTACAGGCTGGATTGATAAAGCGTTAATTGACATTCGTATCAACGAAGTTTTAGCTATTGTAGGTTTAGAGAATAAGTTACACACGATGCCATTTGCACTATCCGGTGGAGAACAACAGCGTGTGACGATAGCCCGCGCCTTACTTAATAAACCAGAATTAATATTAGCAGATGAGCCAACAGGTAATTTAGATCCTGAAACCTCGGAAGAAATTATGCGTGTTTTAATGGCAATTGCACAAGAACAAAAAACAGCCGTTTTGATGGCAACCCATGATATGTCTTTGGTAGAAAAATTTCCACACCGTGTTATGCGTGTAGAAAATAGTACCTTAAAAGAAGTAGAGGGAATGGGGTCTTTTAATCCTTTTGAGACTAAATTTTAGTATGCATCCAAAAAACGCTTTTCTCTTCATATTCATCACTATTGTTATTGATTCTACTGGTTTAGGTATCATTATTCCATCTTTACCAAGTTTAGTTGCGGATATAGCTCATATAAGTATAAAAGAATCTGCAAAGTATTACGGTCCAATTTTGGGATGTTATGCATGTATGCAGTTTTTGTTTTCTCCAATTATAGGTGCATTGAGTGATCGCTATGGGCGACGGCCGATTTTGTTATTATCCTTATTTGGTTTAGGAGTAGATTATGTGTTTATGTATTTTGCTCCATCGTTGGTATGGTTAGTTGTTGGTCGTTGTTTGGCGGGTATGTTTGGCGCAAGTTACACTACCGCAACTGCTTATATAGCAGACATTTCAACACCAGAAAATAAAACCAAAAACTTTGGAATGGTAGGTGCTGCATTTGGGATAGGATTCGTAATTGGACCAGCGATTGGTGGGCTTTTAGGAGATTTTAACATGCGTGCACCATTTTTGTTTGCAGCTGGTTTATCGTTATTGAACTTGATTTATGGTGCGATTGTGCTAAAAGAATCCTTGTCTTTAGAGAATCGACGTGCCTTTTCTTGGAAACGTTCGAATCCGATCGGTGCTTTTTTTCAATTAAAGAAATACAAAAAGTTTGCTTGGGTTTTTGTTGTTTTGTTTCTATTGTTTTTAGGCTCTATGGCCATTCAAAGTACCTGGAATTATTACACGATTGAAAAATTTGGATGGAAAATCCGGGATGTAGGTTATTCTTTAACTGCAGTTGGAGTTTGCATCGCTATCATTCAAGGAGGTTTAGCTGGAAAGATATCCAAGAAATTGGGTGATGAAAAAACAGCAACATTGAGTATGGTGATCACCGTATTTACGATGTTAGCCATTGCTTTTGCTTCAAACAGTTGGATGTTATATGCATTTATGCTTCCGTATGCCTTTTCTGGACTTGCACATCCTGCGATTAGTTCAATTATGTCTAACAAAACATCTGAAAATGAACAAGGAGAATTACAGGGAGTGATGACGAGTGTTTTAAGTATCTCAGAAATTATTGGTCCACCCATGATGATGACTATCTTCTATTTCTTTTCTACGCTTTCTAACCCAATTTTAGGAATGCCATTTGTCTTTGGTAGTTTCTTTATTTTGATAGCACTTATTTTATTTCGACGGGTAATAAAATAGATAATAAAGAGGAGTTTCATCATTTTATTGCTGATGTAAAATAGAATGTTTGGAGAAGTATTTGAAGATATTGGGGGCGTAGTGATTAAATAATAATTTAGTTTCGATTTTTAGTAGGGATAGGGCATGCCCTATCCCTACTAAAAATCGAAAGTAATTTAATGCTCAATGTTTATTTCAAACGAAATCACCTTTGTTTCTCCAATTTCCAAACGTTGAATTCCTTCTTTCTGTGTAATATCTTGATTTGTATTCACAGAATCAGAAATGCCCAGCCAAGGTTCGATACAAACGAAAGGAGCATTTGGCTTAGCCCAAAGTCCAAGGTAGTCGAATTCGGAGATGTCAACCGATAATGCAACAGAATGATTCTTTGATTTCAATGTTACTTTTTTCGAACTTAAATTCTTAAAAATCAATGCGTCTTTAGCAAAAATCTCCGAGTGTAGCGGAAGTTTTTTTGTGTCTTTTAAATAAGGTATTGTTTGATTTTCAATGAGTCCTTCTTTGCTAACCAACCACGTTTTGTCGGTTTCAGGGACTTCAAATTCAATATAATAATCTTCGTATTTTTCGTTCTCAAAAAATGGACAATTAAATCCTGGATGTCCTCCAAGGGAGAAATACATCGGATTTTGCGTATCGTGATTGGTGATGGTATGTTCGACTTTTACACCATTTTCTTGCAAGATAAATCGTATGATAAATTCGTATTTAAACGGATAATTCTTCAAGGATTCTTCCTTATAGATAGAACGAAATTCAATGCAATTTTCCCCAACGATTTTGTTTTCTAAACTAGCATTATTTCGTATAAATCCATGTTTTGGAACAGAATAAGTATTTCCTTCGAACAAAAAATTTCCATCTTTCAAACAACCAATGATAGGAAACAGCACGGGTGCATGACTTCCCCAAATAGTAGGATTTGCATTCCACATAAACTCCATATTTTTTTCTTTGGAGAATAAGCTACATAGTTCAGCACCGATTTTAGTGACTGAAATTTTGAAGGAAGAGTTTTGGATGGTGAGCATGGTTTTACTAAATTTTGTTCATGTAAAAATAAAGAATATACCAAAACTTATGACTAAAATTGGTATTAGGTAATGGTAGATAATTCAAAAAATGATTGTTCCATACTAAATAAATGAGCAGTTTTGTGTAAAATTTAATTCTAACACGCATGAAACATTTTATTGCACTAAATGCTATATTTTTTACATTCTTAACAACCTTGACCATTCATGCGCAAGACATCACTTTTAAATCAGATACTTTGTATCCTGAAGGAATTGCATACCATGCAAAACGCGATGTGTTTTTTGTAAGTTCTCTGCGTCATGGAAAGATAGGGACGGTTGACCGTAAAGGAAATTATACGATTTTTGTTGATTCACCTGAGATGATTTCAGCTATTGGTTTACGTTTGAATGAAAAAACAAATACATTATATGTATGTACATCCGACCCAGGTGTATCCACGAAAACGACTGCAGCAACACAACGTAAATTTGCAAAGTTGATTGCCTATGACGCTACTACGGGTGCTCAAAAGTACATTGCTGATTTGGGAGCTTTGAATGCGAGCGGTTTCAATTTCGCGAATGACGTAACGTTTGATAATGAAGGGAATGTATACGTGACAAATAGTTTTTCACCGATTATTTATAAGGTGGATGCCGCAGGAACTCCTTCAATTTTTACAACTTACGACGAATGGAAAGGTGATGGATTTAGATTGAATGGTATCGTTTTTCATCCGGATGGGTTTTTAATGGCTGTCTCAAGTCCTGGAATATTGTATAGAATACCAATAAAAAAACCGCAAGAGATTAAAAAAGTGAAATGTTTATTGTTGCTTGGAGCTGATGGACTTATCTATAACCCTGCCAATAAAGAATTAGTTGTAATTTCAAATTATAGTCAAGAAATTATTAGAATGAGAACGTATGACAATTGGGAAAGTGCAACACCTTGGGATCGTTTTAAAAGTGTAAATACCTTTCCAACAACTGGAACTATTGGGGGGCCCTATTATTTTATCTTGAATGCGAAATTAAACGAGTTATTTGATCCAAAAGCAGAAAAATCTTCTACATTCATTATTCAACAAATTCGTTTTTAAGTCGTTAATACTTCTGCACCATTTTTAGGTATTTCGATAATATATGTAGTTCCATTAATAGGACTAGTGTCGATATGTATTTTTCCATGTAGAAATTCTACACGATTACGTATATTTTTGAGACCCATACCTTCAGGTGTAGGTGATTCTGTGGTATTTAATTCTTTCAATCCAATTCCATTATCTTCAAAAATTAAAGTAATATCATTATCATTTTCAATTAGTTGAAGTGTAGCTTGAGTTGCTTTTGCATGTTTAATACAATTCGTCAATAATTCTTGAGAGATACGGAATAAGTTGTGTTCTATATTTTCTTCCAATCGAGTGTTTAGCCCAACATTATGGTAATCTACCTTGGTAATTCCAAGGGTATTTATTTCTTGAATAATATCTATGAGAGCACTTTCTAACCCTAAGGTATTTAAAGTTTCGTTTGAAAGATTACGCATAATATTTCGTAATTCATTGGAAATTTTATCGATTAATTTCAAAGATTGAAAGAATTCCTGTTGTTTATTTTTAGTTACTTCATTTTCATATAATTGCAGATTTATTTTCAATGTAGAAAGATATGTTCCAACGCTATCATGTAGTTCTTTTGCAATTCTTGTTTGTTCTTTTTCTTGTGCCTGAACAATTGCTTTTGTGTTATTTTCTCGTTGATAATTAATTTCTTTTTGGTGTTGATTTTTGAGAATTAATCTTCGACGATTGTAAAGTAATATGGTAGTTATAAGCAATAGAATTGCACTTATTAGTGTACCAATAATTAAACTATTTTTCTTTTCTAAGTTGTTTTTTAAAATAATTTTATCTTTTTGTTTTTTGAGATTATCTGCATGTAATATTGCAATTTTCTTCTCTTTTTTTTCTGTTTCGTATTTTATAGATAATTCATTGATTTTCTTAGCGTTTTTATCGTTAAACATACTATCATTTACTTCCGAAGATTTTTTTAGAGCCTCTAATGCTTTTGCATCTAAATTCATAGATTCATATACTTCAGAAATACATTGATAGTTTGTTTTAATTAAATATAAATTTTCTAGTTCTTTTGCTATTTCTTGGGACTCTTGTAAGTATTTAAGCGCTAACTCATACTGTTTTAAACCGTGGTAGTCTACGCCAATATTACTCAGGCTTGAGGACATGTATTCTTTCAATCCATTTTGTTTAGCAATTTTGTAGGCTTCTTGGTGATGTTTTAGTGCTAGATCATATTGTTTTAGGTCTTGATAAACGAGTCCTAAACCAACATTTATAGAACTTACAGAAGAAATTCGTTTGGATCTTTTAGCAAAATATAAGGCTTTCTTATATGTTTCAATCGCTTTGGGATAATTTTTTAATTTATAATACGTACTTCCTAAGTTTGGATATACACCTGCTAGATTCAGTGTATCTTTATTTTTTAGAAATATGGCAATGGATTTTTTATTGTATTCAAGTGCTTTTTTATAGTCTCTATTTTGTTCATAGAGGATTGCCATATTTTGGTGAATTTTAGTAATGAAAGTCGTATTATCGTTTGGTAATTTTTCAAGTATGTGTACTGCAAAAATGTAATATTTTAATCCATTTGCTATATCCATTTTTTTGCCATAGGTATTCGCGATATTCGCATAAATTACCGCCATATTGATTTGATCCTTCGCATTTATTCCACTTTTTAAACAAGTAATTGCTTCGTGAAAATATTCTAATCCTTTATCAATATTCCCAGTGTTGGTGTATACATTACCATAATTTATTAAGGCAAAATATTTTCCTTTTTTATAGTTTAGTGTGGTGGATAGTTCAAATTGTGTATCGAGGTACGTCAATGATTTATTTGGAGATCCACGACTGATATAATAATTGGATATTTTGTTTAGCAGAAGTACTTTATTCGTGTCGTCAGGAATAGCATTTAATTTAGTAACTAAACTATCGATATTTTGAGAATAAAAATGGTTTAGACTACTTATTATAAAAATTAGTAAAATCGAAAATGGAATTTTTAACATGCTGCAATTTTATGCTTTAACAGGTACAAATTTAGTCGCTTAATTAAAAAAAGGAGATACTTAATATGGTGTATTTATTTATTGGTAAATCCTTTTCGCTATTAAAGTTCATGGATATTGTTTTCGATTGCAAATTGAACTAAACTAGCTGTGTTTTTTAACTCTAGTTTTCGCATTGCATTCTTTCGATGCGTATTGATTGTTAGTTCACTCAAAAAAAGTTTATCTGCAATTTCTTTATTTGTGGATGATTTTACGATTAATTGGATGATTTCAATTTCGCGTTTTGTGAGTTTAGAAATTAGTGGTTCTTCCTCCAATTTATGGTTATTGTATGCAAATCGTTCTACATTTGCTGCTAGATAAACTTCTCCGGATTGTACAGTATGAATCGCTTCAAGAAGTTCATCTTTCGTTGTGTTTTTTAGTACATATCCTTTTACTCCTGCTTTCAACATTTTAGTTACACGATATTGATCATCGTACATCGTTAATGCTATTATTTTTATGCTTGGGTATTTTTCATGAATTATCTTCGTTGTCTCTATCCCATTTAGTTCCGGCATTCCAATATCTAATAGAAGTACATCTGGAGTAAGAAGGTTGATTTTTTCAATCACTTCTTTCCCATTATTTGCTTTTCCGACAATTTTTATCCATTCTGTTTCTAGTAATAAAGATTTTAATCCGTCAATAAACATTTGATGATCATCCGCGATAAATAATTGTATTTGTTTTTTCATAATGAACTAAAAATAGTGTTTTAAATCAATTAATTACAGTGTTATTAGTGGTGATGCATGAGTCCTTTTCACTAAAAAAAATACACCTTTTGGTGTATTTTTTCCTCAAAATTAAACATTTAGTTTTGTTTCATATTTAATACAAAAATGTTTAGTAACGCTCTCTCTTCAAATTATTTGGATTCGACCTTTGTTGTTGAAAAACAGTTAGAGCAACTTGTTCGAGATAACGATAAATCTACTCTTTTAAAAATGGTGGATTATTTATTGAGTTCAATTAATACCCATGAAATTAATTATTTCATCGATTCAATTTTAGAGATGGTACATAAAAAATGGAACATCGAAAAAGAACAAGATGACACAAACCACATTGAAAACACGCCAATAATTTCTAATAAAATAATTCTTTCAAATTCTGATGGAAAACACTTGATTGATTTGAAAGATATTATTCGTTTTCAAAGTGATGGAAATTATACGCGTGTTTACATACGAAATTCTAAACCAATTTTGATTTCAAAAACACTCAAAGAATTTGAAGTCCAATTTTTAGTGTTTGATTTTGAACGTGTTCATCAGTCACATCTGATTAATATACATTATATTAAATCAATAAAAAAAGGAAATTTATTGACGATTGAACTAGATGATAATACCATTGTACCCGTATCTCGTAGAAGAAAAGAACGTGTTATTGCTTCTTTGAAATTAAAAAAACCACTTCTTCTTCTTTAGCCATTTTTAATGTTTTCCAAACAGGTAATTGTAAGGCTTGTACATATTTTTTGGTAGTTTCTCCCCACGCGATAATACGCGTATTCTCATGAATTTTGTTTTCTTTCAAATAACCTTCTACATTGGAAGGGCTTGTAAAAACAATACAATCAAATGTTTGGTCTATTTTTTTACTATGAATGTAAGTTTCATAGACTACACAAATATTGGAAGTAGATGGATTTAAATGGTTTAATATCGACTTTTTACTTTCTTTTGCTAAGACAATAGTACACGATTTTTCCCCTAACCATTTTGCTAGTTCTTTGGATACGGATTCTGGTTGACCTGGATTATTTCCTACAAAATTTACTTCGATTCCTTTTGCATTTAAATGCTGTTTGGTACTTTCTCCTATACATGCTACAGTAGTATTTTCTGAAATTTCAGTTTGTTGCAGAAAATAATCAACCGCACGTTTACTACTAAAAAACAAGACATTCGAAGTTTGTGTTTCTGGAAGGTTTACCTGTTTAAATGTTAAAAAAGAGTGATAATGAATGGCAATATTCTGAGATAAACAGTAGTCGTATAATACTCCTTTATCGTTTTTAGATTTTGTAATTAAGATAGAACGAATCACGCCTCTACACTTGCATTCTTTAGATCTGTCACAATTTGTGCAACCACTTCTTCTAAATTTTCAGGCTCGTAATAATATCCTTTTGCTGCTACATCGCTAGAAGTTGCATGAGAAACAAATACTTGTTTCTCATTTGGACAATATACTCCCAATGGTAATTGACAACCACCATCTAATAGGTTTAATACTTTACGTTCAACGCCAATACGTAAAGCAACATTAGTATGGTTTAAGTGGTGCATAATTTCTGCCATACGTGTATCGTCTTCGCGAATTTGAAGTCCTAGAACACCTTGTGCTGGTGCAGGAACAAATTCTGTTGGATTTAATACTTCCACGAAAAACTCTGAAAGATCTAATTGTAAACGATCCACTCCTGCTTTTGCTAAAACAATAGCATCGTAGTTTCCATCGCGTAATTTTTGGATACGTGTTGGAACATTTCCTCGTAAGTCACTGATATTTAAATCATTTCTAAATCGAAGGATTTGTGATTTTCTGCGAGCAGATGAAGTTCCGATGGAAGCATCTAATGCTAAATTCCAAGGTTGTGCTGTGTCTACTTTAGATTTAGTAATCAATAATAAATCGGAAGGATCCTCGCGTTCAGAAACCGCTGCAATCACTAATCCTGCTGGTGGATTTGTTTCTAAATCTTTGTGCGAATGTACTGCTAAATCAATGCTTTTGTCTAATAAGGCTGACTCAATTTCTTTTGTAAAAAATCCTTTCCCTTCTAATTTATCGAAACTTAAGTGTTGAATAGCATCTCCTTGGGTAACAATTACCTTGATTTCCACCTCATGTCCGAGGTTTTCCAGTTGTCGTTTTACATGATTTGCTTGCCATAATGCCAAGTCACTTCCTCTGGATCCAATGGTAATTTTTTGCATACGTTTACGATTTAAGCATAATTTCTTTCGCTAGTTTCATGGGCATACTCATGTATTTTTTCTCCATGTAACCAATAATTTTATCTAATACCTCGCGCGAATCGTCGTCAAGGTTTTGTAATTCTTTTTTAAATACTTCGTTCACTGCAGTTGCACGAATATCTTTTACCATATTTGGAACTTCACGCATCGCAATTTCTACTTGACGCATTTTGTGTATGTACATAAAAGATTCGATGGCCTCGGAAAGTATTTGTTCTACATGCACGATTTCTTTGGAACGTTCTAGTAAATTTCGATCAGATATTTTTTGAAGATAATCGATTGAAATATGTGTTATAGGATTGTTTTTTACAATTTCTGCATCTAAATCGTGCGGAATAGCAATATCTATTACCACTTTTTTTGTTTTCTCCCCTTGTAGTAATTGTGTGTATATTTCTGGCGTAATTATAGGTGCTTCCGAGCCAGTACAAGTAATGATAATATCAAATCCTTTATCAAAAGTGTGCAGTGTATCTAATCCGTAACCACTACCATGTAAGTCTTTTGCTAGCAGTTCCGCTTTTGCTACGGTACGATTAAATACAGTGAAATTTTTAAATCCGTGCTTTCTTAAAAATTTAGCCATGTTGCTATTGGTCATACCAGCGCCAATCATAAGTACTCGGGCATCGAGCGATATGTCCATGTCACGCAAGGTGTGGTAAGCAAGAGCGACAACAGATACTGGTTTGTTCGCAATGCTTGTTTCTGTGTAAACCCTTTTTGCAGTTTCTACAGTATGACGCATCACTACACGAATAAAATCACCTGTAAGTCCCATTTCTTTTGAAGCATCAAACGCATTTCTAACTTGGGTAATGATTTCACGTTCCCCCACTATCATGGAATCGATGGAGGAAGCAACTTGAAGTATGTGTTCGATTGCACGCACGCCAGAATACGATTCAACGGCATTTTCGAAGTGTGTGATTTGGGTAGTTTCGTAGTGTGGATAGAGTGTTTGGAAGAAAGTTTGTATGAAATTATCGTCTACATTTTTGGAAGTACAAAACAAAAATTCAACCCGATTACATGTAGAAAGAAACATTAATTCGTCTAATTCCATCGTTTGTTTGAACACATTAAGCACTTCTTTCTGCTTGTCTAATTCAATATGAAGTTTTCCTACTTCACTAACGTCCATCTTTTTATGGGTAAACGCAAGTATATGAAACTGTTCTAACATCCTCTCTTCTTTTACGAGTTCAAAGTTGTGTTTTTAGGATAGTTTTTTTGTCATAGAATTGTCATAATACCTAATTTAGAATTAGTTTAAATAATTTGATTGATAATTATTTCCTTTGATTTGCAATTACCTTCAAACGTGTTAACTTTATACTATTAAATATTAACATTTATTCATAACCCATAATTTAAAACCATGAGTCCATTTTTAATCGTTTTATTACTCGGATTAGTCATTTTAGTTACTTCTTTTGTTGTGGTACAGCAAGGTACTATATCTGTTATCACCATGTTTGGAAAGTACCGTCGTATTCTTTCTCCAGGACTTAATTTTCGTATTCCATTAATTGAGAAGGTTGCAACAAACATATCTATTCAAAATAGATCTTTGGAAATGGAATTCCAAGCAATTACACAAGATCAGGCAAATGTATATTTCAAAGCGATGTTGGTCTATTCTGTTCTAAATGCAGATGAAGAAACCATCAAAAATGTAGCATTTAAGTTTGTCAACCAACAAAACTTTTCGCAAGCATTAATTAGAACGATTGAGGGTTCAGTTCGTGGATTTGTAGCGACTAAAAAACAAGCAGAAATTTTATTATTACGTCGTGAAATCGTAGACGATGTGAAAGAAAGTTTAGATCAAACATTAGAAACTTGGGGATTCCATTTAATCGATTTACAGTTGAATGATATTACTTTCGACGAAGAAATTACTAATTCTATGGCGAAAGTGGTTGCCTCTAATAACTTGAAAGCGGCTGCAGAAAACGAAGGTCAAGCATTGTTGATTACAAAAACTAAAGCAGCAGAAGCAGAAGGAAATGCCATCAAAATTTCCGCAGAAGCAGAGCGTCAGGCATTACAATTGAAAGGACAAGGGATTGCTTTATTTCGTGAGGAAGTAGCGCAAGGGATGAGCGATGCTACACAAAAAATGCGTGATGCCAACTTAGATCCTTCCATGATATTATTTTCGATGTGGACGGAATCGATCAAAGAATTTGCTGAAAAAGGCAAAGGAAACGTCATCTTCTTAGATGGTTCACCGGAAGGAATGGAAAAATCCTTGGATCGTATCATGGCATTGGACCAGTTGAAAGTGACGGATAAGAAATAAAAAAAGCGTGGAACAAGATATTCGTTGGGAGCAGCGCTTTTCAAATTATGTAAAAGCATTATCAAAATTAGAGCAAGCAGTTTTTCAAATCACTACTACGTTTGATGCTGATACGCTACAATTAGGGGAATGGTTGGATGAAATGATTAAAGAAGCATTAATTCAACGTTTTTTATATACGCATGAATTGGCTTGGAATGTCATGAAAGATTATGCACATTTTCAAGGGAATTCAGAAGTTGCTGGTTCTCGTGACGCAACCAGAGAAGCGTTTCAATTACATTTAATCACGGAAGCACACACATGGATGGATATGATTGCGAGTCGAAATAAATCTTCACATACTTATAATGAAGTTACCGCGAATGAAATTTACACTAAAATTCTAATGGAATATTTTCCCCTTTTCCTTGATTTTAAACATAAGATGGAACAAAAACTAAACTAATGCAATTTGGACTTTCTAACGATGATATCGATAAAATCAAAGTAGTGTTCGCAAAATTTCCGGAAATTGAACGAGTTATTATATATGGTTCAAGGGCTAAAGGAAATTATAAACTAGCATCAGATATCGATCTTACATTGGTAGGAGAAAAATTAACGCTCTCCTTACTTCAATCATTAGAAAATGATATGGATGACTTATTGTTGCCTTATAAATTTGATATTTCAATTTTCCATCAGATTTCAAATCCTGATTTACTTAATCATATTGAAAGAGTTGGTAAGGAGTTTATTTAACGGTTGAACTTATCAGCGCACTCTTCGTGATTATAATTTATTTGATTGCAATTTTTTGCCTGAGTTTGTTTATTGCATTACTTTTAATTGTAATTACATTCATTTTTTCGGAGAAAGAAAAACGAAAAAAACGCTTGATATTTTATGGTTTTGCCCCTTTGGTAGGATTTTACACATTGTTTTTTGTAGGACTTTTTGGAGCATTTATTGTGTCAGAAATAAAAAATATAGATGCAGGAGTAGGTGATTGTTGGTACGTACAGATAAATGGAACTAGTAAATTGACATTTATTGATTTAGAAGAAAATGCTTATTTAGAATATGAAGGTCAATATATTATTTCAGATGTTTCATTTATTAATCAAGCGGAAAATCAAATTGTTGGTAAGACTTCTAAAATGAATATTTCCATTTTAATTCTAAAAATAAAAAACTTAAGACTTATAAAACTAAAAACGAATTACTTGAACGTGTTTGGTTACCTAAATTAAGGTTGAAAAAAGTGATGACCTTTTATTCAGAAAAAAGAAATGAACTAGCTGGAATATATTTTATTTTTGTAAGTATCGTAGCTGTTTTAGTTGCAGCATTGTTTGTTTGGATATTGAAGCGACTAATAATTAAATAAAAAGAGATTTATTTTTCTTTTTCAATAAAAATCATTAAATTTAATTAACATTTAACTGAACAGATATGACCGTCTCAATGATTTGTCAGGTAAACAATAATCAAATTATTGTTACGTTACCGCCTGAATTTGCTTCTCAAAAAGAGGTTCATGTAGAAATTGATGATTTAATTTCTGAAAGAGATCGTAAGTTGGAGATCATGCGAAAAGCAAAATCAGATGCTCTTTTTTTATCTGATATAGAAGAAATTAATCAAGATTTTAAATTTATTGATGGAGAAATTTAATAAATGGACAATTTTCAGAGCGAATTTAGATCCTGTAATTGGTTCAGAGCAGGGCAAATCGAGACCTGTTTTAATTATTTCTGAAAATGAAATCAATGATTTATTAAATACGATTAACATTATTCCAATAACTTCTTTAAAAGATGGAAGAACAATCTATCCCAATGAAGCTTTCTTATCCAAAGATACAAAAGGCTTGTCGATAGAAACAGATTCTATTATTCTTTGTCATCAAATACGAACAATTGATAAAAGAAGAATATCAAAGATGTATGGCAAAATTGAAGGTGTTGTTTTACAAAAAGAGATAGAGGAGGCACTTTCTTTTCAGTTAGGTTTATGAATATCCTTTATCTAAACCAATTCTACATTATACCTTTTTTGTGGTATAGTATTTCCCTTTTTTTCAGCTTAAGTTTGTAGTTACAAAGAGCAAACGATGAAACAAACTTTGGCAACAAGTGAACGCGGAAAAATATTACATGTACAATCAGTACATACATCCGCAATTTCTGCCAAGTTGATTGAAATGGGTTTGTATGTTGGTCAAGAGGTAGAAATTCTTTTTAGCGCTCCTTTTGGAGATCCAATCGCTGTAAATGTGGGTGGTTATGTACTATCACTGCGACTCAATGAAGCGGCTTTGATTGAAGTAGCCTAGTGTTTTCTAAAACTATTGTATTTTTGTTGTAATCAAGAAAAGATGAACGTTAACAAAATTGCTTTAGTTGGTAACCCGAATACGGGAAAAACTTCCTTGTTTAATGCTTTAACAGGTTTAAATCAGCAAGTTGGTAATTTCCCAGGTGTTACCGTAGACAAAAAAGTCGGTAAATTAAAACTGAGCAATCGTTCCATAGAAATTATTGATTTACCTGGAACATATAGCATTTATCCGCGATCGAAAGACGAAGAGGTAGTGTATGACATTCTTTCCAATCCCAAACACCCTGATTTTCCCGATGCTGTGTGTGTGGTGGTAGACGCATCTAATTTAGAACGTAATCTATTATTATTTACACAGATTTACGCACTTGCTATTCCGATTGTATTGGTGTTGAACATGTCGGATATTGCATTCCGAAAAGGAAAAAAAATTCTAGTTGAAAAACTGCAAGAAGAATTCCCGGAAGCTACCATTATTGAAACAAATGCGCGCATAAAATCTGGGGTGAAGCAACTTATGGATACCTTAGATGCTGGCAATCTTGTTCGTCATAGGTCTCCAAAAGTATTGATTGCAAAAGAAGATGTACTAACACAACAAAAAGATACAGAACAAAAGTTTCAAGAAATTAACGCATTAATCAAAAAATGTGTTTTACAAGATAATTCGACACAAACGAGACGCAAAGTAACCCGTTTGGATACATTATTCGTCCATCCAATTTGGGGATATTCTATATTTTTAGTTATATTATTAGCACTTTTTCAATTAATATTTACACTGGCTTCTTTTCCAATGGACTTGATTGACAGTCTGTTTGGAAGTTTAAGTGCTTATCTGCATGGAGTGTTACCTGCTGGTATGTTTACCGAACTACTTGCAAACGGAATCATACCAGGAATAGGAGGTGTTATCATTTTTGTTCCGCAAATCGTTTTGTTATTTTTCTTTATCGGAATTTTAGAAGAAACGGGGTATATGTCGCGTGTGGTGTTTATCATGGACCGCATTATGCGACCTTTTGGCCTAAATGGTAAAAGTGTAGTTCCTTTATTATCTAGTGCAGCGTGTGCTATTCCTGGAGTAATGGCGAGTCGAACAATTTCTAATTGGAAGGAGCGATTGATTACGATTTTAGTTGCGCCACTGATGAGTTGTAGTGCGCGTATTCCAGTATATACACTTCTCATTTCATTGGTAATTCCAAATCGTTTGGTGTTTGGCTTTCTGAATTTGCAAGGATTAACGTTTTTTGGATTGTATGCCTTGGGAATTATAAGTGCTTTACTCGTTTCTGTGGTATTACGCATGTTTATCAAAACGAAGGAAGAAAGTGTGTTATTGTTAGAATTACCAGATTTAAAATCTCCGCGATGGAAGAATGTAGGTATTACAGTTTTTGATAAAGCACGCTTATTTTTGGTTGGTGCAGGAAAGATTATCGTAGCGATTTCGATTGTTTTGTGGGCATTAGGAACTTTTGGTCCAACGGAACGCATACAGAATGCAGTACAAAAAATAGAAAAACCTACTAACAATAATGCAGTCCAATTGGCTGCTTACGAAAAACAGGTAAACGCTGTAAAATTTGAAAATTCGTATATCGGAATTTTAGGGAAAACAATTGAACCAGCAATTAAACCCTTGGGATATGATTGGAAAATAGGAATATCGTTAATCACCTCTTTTGCTGCGCGAGAAGTGTTTGTAGGCTCAATGGCTACAATCTATAGCGTAGATGCGGATGGAGAAGAAACTCGTTCCTTGTTGGAAAAAATGAAACAAGAGAAAAACTCGGATGGCCAACCAGTGTATACGTTAGCAAGTGGTTTATCCTTAATGGTCTTTTATGTATATGCAATGCAGTGCATGGCTACTTTTGCAGTTGTTAAACGGGAAACAAAAAGTTGGAAATGGCCTATAATACAATTACTATATATGGGAGTTATGGCCTATGTTTCAAGTTGGATTATTTTTCAAATTTTTTCCTAATGCAAGAAGTTTTAGTTACACTTTTCATAGTTTTCGCGATAGTATACTTAGGTAAAAAAGTGTTTGTGTGGTTGCGGCCAAAAAAAGAGGATTGTGATGGTTGCGCATTTGGGAAAGCAAGTCAAGAATAAATAAGGATGATGAAACCACTTCAAATAGGAGATTTAATAACCATAGTGGCACCAGCAAAAGCCATCGAAGAGTCGCATATTACCTTTGCGAAAGCCTTGTTTGAATCACGTGGATACCGAGTTCAAGTTGGAGCGCATTGTTTAGGAGCGCATCATTATTTTTCTGGAACTGATTTGGAGCGAGCATCGGATTTACAAGAGGCATTAGATAATCCAGAGGTGAAAGCAATAATTTGTGCAAGAGGTGGTTATGGTTGCGTTCGTATTTTAAATCATTTGCAATGGGCCGGATTTATCCGTGAACCAAAATGGTTAGTAGGTTTTTCGGATGTTACTGTCTTACATCAACATATAGGGATGTTAGGGTTGCCAAGTATTCATGCATCGATGCCCTTGAATTTTAAAGAAAATACACCAGAAGCAATTGATTCTTTATTTGATGCGTTAGCCGGTAAAAAATTAACATACTCGTTAATTGGAAATATGCATAATAAGCCAGGAGATGCAACCGGAAAATTAGTAGGAGGTAACCTTTCCATTTTGTATAGTTTACTCGGCACGGACGATTGTATCGATTACTCGGAATGTATTTTATTTATCGAAGATTTGGCAGAACAATTATACCACATCGATCGTATGTTTTATGCTTTTGCAAAGGCAGGAATTTTGGCTAAATTAAAAGGCTTGATCGTTGGTGGGATGACCGATTTAAAAGATACTGCTGTACCTTTTGGACAAGATATTTACGCATTGATTTTGTCACATTTTACGTATCATAATATCCCTATCGTTTTTGATTTTCCAGCTGGCCATATAAACGATAACCGTGCATTAATCATTGGAAAAGAAGTGCAATTACACGTTTCTGAAAAAGTTAGCTTAACTATTTAACCCCAGTTTTATTCTGTATTGTCCAGGCAATTAAACTTGCTCGTTGTTTGGCCATTTCCGCTTTTTCCCCTGAAAATAATGCATCCACGGTTTCATGAAACAAACTTACCCAACGTTCAAAATGTGCTGGTGTTAATGGCATGTGCATATGTTTATCTGTTACATTCGTAGTATATCCAGGTTCATCTAACAACACAAACGACCAAAAATGAACCATCTTTGGCATGTGAACTTGAAAGTCTAGATTCTTAAAGAAAGGCGCTAGACTATCATCAGCAAGTACACGACCATAGAACGTATCTACAAGATGTTCAACGTCATGCTTGGTAGTTATATCCATTTTCAAATCAACTAATTTTCAAATTTTCAAATTACTTAAACCATCCAGCGTACATTACATAATTATCCGCTATGCGTTGCACCTCTCCTTTGAAAAGTTCTGGAGATAAAGTTTTTACTTTTTTAGCTGGAACTCCTGCATAAACACTCCATGCTTCCACGCGTGTACCTTCTAACAAAACAGCACCTGCAGCTATTATACAGTTGGATTCGATATAGCAATTATCCATGACAATTGCACCCATGCCAATCAATACGTTATCTTCAACAGTACAACCATGTACTAACGCATTATGACCTACGGAAACATTGTTGCCTAGATTAGTTTTCGTTTTTTCATAGGTAGCATGAATTACCGCTCCATCTTGAATGTTCACTTTATTTCCAAATGTGATAGAATTAACATCCCCTCGAACTACCGCAGAATACCACACCGAACACTGATCTCCCATGCTTACATCTCCAATAATCGTTGCGTTTTCAGCAAACCAACAATCTTCTCCATATTTTGGTGCGAAACCTCTACATTCTTTAATTAAAGCCATAAAATGAGTTTTGAGTGACGTGTCTTTAGTGACGTTTGACACAAATATAGAGAGAATTACAAACTAAAATAGCTTATACCTAACATTAATAAGGACATTTCTAACAAGATGCCATATACCTTTGGACGAATGTCTTTTTGAACTAATAAAGTGATTATTGGTGTACCAATAGCGAGGATAAATAAATCTTTATAGTTTGGAATTAGAGGAATTACAGTACTTCCGATGAAAAAGAATACCAGCGAGGTAATTACTACCGCTTTTGCAGGTTTTATGCCGATTACTTGAGGTATAGTTTTTCGTTTGGAAGAATCTATATCAATATCTCGAATATCAAATGCTAATGCGATAGCAAAAAGATAGAATACATGATGCAGTAAAACTAGTGAGAAATTCCCTTTTATTGGGGAGTTAAACCAGGGAAAAATACAGCAAACAAAAGTCCAAACTCCAACAACTAAACCAATTTTCAGAAACGGAATATCCCGAATAGCCACAGACGAGGTTTTTATTTTAAAGGAATAAAGGACGCCAATAATTCCTGAGATACTTAAAATTAAAAAAGAAACAAAAGTAGATGCTATCTGAATTGCTAATCCAAGTGTAATCAGCAACAGAACAAGCATTGCGATACGAATTAGTATTGGTCGTTTGTTTTCGGTCAATAAATAATGGTTGTAAACGAGAAATACACCGAGAAAAGTGAGAATACCATTCTCTCGCACATTACCATAATGAAAATGGGAAGAGATCCCGATACTTAAAGCTGCTCCAGCAAATGCAACGATCCAAAACTTTGGAAAATTAGACATGTATAAGTTGTTCGAAAACACGATTTACGGAAATGTGTTCTATGCAGTCACACACTTGTTTTTTAGCACACTTCGGACATTTTTCATCGTGTACCAATATAGAAACATGCTGGCCCAAAGCACGCCACCTTCCAGGGTGAATCGGTTTTCGAGGTGAAAATAAGCCAATAGTCGTTTTACCGAGTATTCCAGCAATATGAAGTGGTCCAGTAGAACAGGCAACTAAGCCATTTGCAGTTGCAATTAAGGTAATTAGTTGGTCTAAGTATAGTTTACCCGTTGAGTCTAAAATGAATGGATGTACAGGTATTTGTGAACGAAATTGACTACCTTCTTTTTCAGTCCCCGTGAAAATTACTTGAATACCATTTTCAACTAATTTCTTTGCTAACGTAACATAGTTTGAAACACCCCATTCTAATGCGCTTCCTTGTGATTTAGGATGTAATAGTATGGTTTTATTACCTGTTGCTAAAAATGTCGAAATATCTTGCGGTAAATCGATCGTTGGAGCTTGAAAAGAGCTTAAGAAAGCGGAGTTTTCCGCGATACTCGGTAATGTTTTGACACCCAAATGTCTTAGTAATTCAAAATTGAGTTGCGATTCATGTAACTCAGAATTTTTTCGCGTAAAATTTGGGCGCAAATTACACGTTAACAGGTGATAAACACGATGGGAAGTTCCAATACGATGCGGTATTTGCGCTCTGCGTAATAGACTTGCGATTTCTTTATTTGGAAAAATATGAATGGCAGTATCTATGTTTTTTTCTTTAATAAATCTTACGCGTTCTTGTAGGGGCAAATTCTGTATATCCTTCCAATCTAATATTTCATCAATTTCTGGAAGACAACGTAAAACAGGTTTTGTATAACTGTTTCCTAAAAATAGTAGTTTACAATCTGGGAATTGACGTTTAATCCAAACACAACAAGGAAGTGTAAGTACAACATCGCCAATACTGTCAGTGCGACTGATTAATATTGTTTTTGGATTAATTTCATTTTTCATCTAGTTGATTTTGTTTAACTCATGTAATGTTTTGTATTTTAAATACGTAGCATATGCTGAAATAATACAAATTCTAAATCCTGTTATTCCATGTAAAAAACACAATTTGAAAAAGTAATCCTTTATAAATTTAAAAAACGGACTAAAATAACGTTTAATTATAGTTGATTTTTTCCCGTTTTCATGAAGCATTTTTGCGGTTGTTGTACTGAATTTTATGGTTTGATTTATGTGTTCTTCGATCGTATAGTAACTATAATGTAGACAATCACCGTTTAAGTGTGTTGTAGAATTGTCGTAGTTAAATTGTAATGTTTCATGTATTTTACCAACCCATTCAGCATTTTCTCTATGAAAGATTCTAGTTTTCTTATCTGGGTACCAACCACCGTATTTTATCCATTTTCCACAATAATTTGTTAAACGATTAAATGAATAGTTACCTTTTAACCCCTTTTTTTTCTTTTCAAGGATTGATTGTATTAATTTTTCTGATAAAACTTCATCTGCATCTAAGGATAAAATCCATGGATATAACGCTTGTTTATTTCCGAAATTTTTAGATTCCGAATAACCTAACCAATTCAATTCTATGAATTTGGCTTTGTATTTTAAACAAATTTCTTTTGTGTTATCTGTTGAATAAGAGTCAATTACTATGATTTCATCTGCAACCAATTCTAAAGACGCTAAACATCTTCCTATATTTCGTTCTTCATTGTACGTTATTATGACTGCAGAAATAGGTGTCATTGCTACTTATTTTACACGTAAAATTTCTCCGACACGAATTGTGTTAGGGTCTATTTTCGGATTTAATTCGTGAAGTTCTTCTGGGGATAAAGAATGATTTTCCGCGATATGAATAAACATGTCCCCTGGTTTAACGGTATAAAAACGCTTTTTTTCGATTGGTTTCACGCGCTCTATAGGTTTTTGCTTACCGCCAAGTTCAGGTTGAAACAATTTGACATTAATTAAGATTTTTAATTTCTGATCGATATTTACCCAAGAAGAGGTAAGTCCATTCCAAGTTTTAATATTTTCTAAGGTGACATTATAACGTTCCGCAATAGCTTCGATAGATTCATTACGCGCAACGGTATGAAAAATGGTAACTACCGAATCAAAAACAACGGGTTTCGCTTGTACTTCTGTTATTGCTTTATTTTCAATAATTTCAACCTCTTTCTCTTTGATTTTTTCGATTGGTTTTGGTGTAGGTTTTACGATTTCAATCGGTTTCTCCGGAACTACATTTGTTGGTGTAGCAGTAATAGTAGTATTATTAGTTTTAATAATTTTAAGGTTTCTACCTAAAGGTGCTGTATTGTTTCGTAAATAATTCCATTTTTTAATCTCCTCAATGGTAACTTCGTATTTTACGGAGATGCTATGTAATGTTTCTCCTCGTGCTACACGATGCCAAATAGTGGTTGGTTTAACGTTTGCAATTGGTGTCACTAAAACAGGAGTTTTTAGCACTACACCGTTACTATCTAATACTAGTTTGGAGGTATCTACAATTTCCACTGGCTTTGGTTTTGGAGCGTAGATGCTTTTTTCTAAGTTATACAAGGAATCCCCAAATGAAACTAATTTTCCGATTTCAGAAAAAGGGCCCGTTATACACTGTTTTGGATCAGTTCCGGGGATATAGCGCGTTTTATAGATAGGATTTAATGCGGCAACTTCATCTTCCGACCAAGCAGTTAATTTTTCAATCGTAGACATGTGCACACCTTTCGATAAACATATCGTATCTAATTGATAAAACGTATTTTTTGCAGTTGCTGGTTTAATATTATGTTCTTTATGGTAGGTCAGTAAGTAGGCAGCAGCGATAAAATTGGGAACATAACCCTGGGTTTCCCGAGGTAAAAAAGGACGAACTTCCCAATACGTTCTTTTTCCACCAGATCTACGAATTGCTTTATTTACATTTCCAGGTCCTGCATTATACGCCGCTAATGCTAAATTCCAGTCGCCATAAATACCATATAATTTATTCAAGAATTTACATGCAGCTTCGGTAGCTTTCACCGGATCCATACGATCATCGATGTAGGAGTTTTCTGTAAGTCCATACATCTTTCCTGTTCCATACATAAATTGCCATAATCCTAGTGCTCCAGCAGGCGATTTTACTTGCGGACGCAGCCCACTTTCAATAACGGATAGGTATTTTAATTCAATTGGCATGTCGTATTTTGCCAATGTTTGTTCGTATAAATCAAAATAAAGTTTAGATCTACCCAATACAATTTTTGCAAATCCTCGTCTGTTTTTTACGAAGAATTTGATCATGCCTAAGGTAATATCATTACAGTCTAGATGAAAAGGGGATAATGCATTAATTTTTTCAAGTCTTACGCAATATTCATCGTCTGAAATATCTCCAATATTATCCGAATCCATTTCTAATGCATCGATAAGCGAATCTACTTTTTTATCGTTAGCGACACTGGAATAGTAGTCCATTAATGTTTCGTCAAGCATTTTCAAATATGCTTCACTATCCATTGGATGTTTAACCGTCGGTTTAGGGGTTCTAGTTTGAGAAAAAGTGGTCAATTGAATGCCAAGCAAACATAGTATGAATACAAGACCTCTCATCCTTTTTAGTTACGTTTAAACTTAGTTTCTAAATATGCAGAGAAATCATACAGATTTTTTTCTGTGAACGGCGCAGACATTAATTGAATTCCAAAAGGCATTCCGTCGTTTCCTTTCCCATAAGGTAATGAAATTGCTGGGTTACCAGTTAAGTTTGCATGTACGGTAAAAATATCTTGTAAATACATTTGGATTGGATCATTTACAGCATTCAATTCAAAAGCAGTTGCAGGAGTAGTAGGTGTTAACACAAAGTCAAAATCCTCAAAAATTGCCTTTGTTTTGTTTTGTAATACCCTTCTAACTTTCTGTCCTTTAGAATAATATGCTTCGTAAAATTCATTTGATAGTACGAAAGTACCTGCCATGATTCTACGTTTTACTTCCGGACCAAATCCTTCTGAGCGTGATTTTTTATAGGTTGCTTCCACACCGACTGCATCTTTTGCACGGTAGCCATAATGCACACCATCAAAGCGAGATAAGTTAGAGGAAGCTTCTGCTGTAGAAAGTACATAATAGGTTGGAACCATGTAGTCCAAATATGGGAAAGAAACAGGTTCAACAGTATGTCCGTCTGCTTTTAAGGTTGCGATTACTTCATCCATACGCGCTTTCACTTCTGGCTGCATACCTTCCATTTCATACGCTTCTTGGATATAAGCAATGCGTTTTTTATTTGAAGATGGGGTCAATGCATACGAGCCAACTTCTCTAGAAGTCGAAGTACTATCCATTGGATCTTTACCTGACATAATTTCTGTCACCAAAGCATTGTCTTCCAGGGTATTTGTAAAAGCACCTAGTTGATCAAAGGAAGATGCATAAGCAATTAATCCATAACGGCTTATTCTACCATAGGTTGGTTTGATGCCGTAGGTTCCAGTGAAGGAAGCAGGTTGACGGATAGATCCACCTGTATCGCTACCAAGAGAAACTGTGCAAAGATTTGCTGCAACTGCTGCTGCAGAACCTCCCGATGAACCACCAGGAACCGTATTTATGTTAAGAGGGTTACGTACCGGACCAAATGCAGAATTTTCATTGGAACTTCCCATGGCAAATTCATCACAATTTAATCGTCCAATTACGATTGCATCTTCGTTTAATAAACGTTCTAAAGCGGTAGCTGTGTATAAAGATTCAAATCCTTCTAAGATTTTAGAAGAAGCAGAAACTTTATGTCCTTTGTAACAAATATTGTCCTTGATACCAATGACCATACCTGCCAAACGACCAGCATTACCTGCTTTGATTTTTTCGTCTACACGTAATGCATTTGCACGCACGGATTCCGCAAATACTTCTAAAAAAGCATTTAGTTCTTTATGTGCATCAATACGTTTCAGGTAACTTTCCGTTATTTCCAATACAGAAACACCTGAAGCAAGTGCAGACTTTACTTCAGCAAAATTTTTATACATAGAAGGAAGTATTAAGCTTCTTTTTTGTCTTCGTCTGTTGCTTCCCCTTTAGAGGCATCTTTGAACTCTTTCATCCCTTTTCCAAGGCCTTTCATTAATTCTGGAATTTTTTTACCTCCAAAAAATAAAAGTAAAACAATAGCGATAAGAATGATTTCTGTTGCTCCAAATTTTCCCATTACGAATAGTATATTTATTTAACGAAGTACAAAGTTACTCAATAAAAACATTTTTAAGGTACGAATTCTAATCTTTTTACCCCTTTGTGCAGGAAGATATCGCTGCTTTTAATTCGGTATATTTGAATTTAAAACCTGCTTTTATTAGTGTTTCGTTACTTGTCTTTACACCTTCTAAGAGTAGTATCGCCATTTCCCCAAAGAGGAGTTTTACCATAAATGCAGGTAGATTCGGTAACCATATTTTTTTAGAAATACTTTCCGCACAAATTGCTGTAAATTCCTTATTAGTGGATGTCCCTGCGACTGCATTAAATGCTCCTGCAAGTTGGTGTTGTAACACAAAATCAAAAATCCCCACTAAATCTTCATAATGGATCCAAGGCATCGCTTGTTTACCATCTCCTAATGCTGCACCAAATCCAGCTTGAATAGGCTTCATAATTTCTACTAAAGCACCACCTTGCGCGTCTAATACAGGACTAATTCGAATTTTGCTAACCAAACAATGCTTACTAAAAAGATTCGCAGTTTCTTCCCATTGTTTGACCAGTTGAGAAACGAAGTCAGTCCCGAAGCCATCGCTTTCGGTATAGACTTTTGCTTGGTTCAACGGGTAACAATTAATCCCTGAAGCAGTGATGTAATGACTTAGTTTTGGAAAATGTTGGATGTTTGCCAATAGAAATTGAGCCGGTTGAATACGTGAATCTAATAATTCCTTTTTGTACGCATGCGACCAACGTTTTCCGGCCAAAGATGCACCACACAAATTGATGAGGTGCGTGGTGCTTTCTAATTTTGTGGTGTCGATTTCGTTAGTACTTGGATTCCAGAAAATGTGGTTAGCAGCAGTTGGTTTACGCGTAAGAATAAACACCGTATTTCCAGTGGATTCGAGGTAAGTCGTCAATCGTTTTCCGATGAGGCCGGTTCCTCCAGCGATAAGGATGTTGTTCATAGAATAGAATTTTATTGAGTTCTTTAGTTTTCCCTCTTTGAGGAGGGATTAAAGGTAGGTGACACTAATTGAGATATTTAAATATATTAGTTAAAGTATATTCTTTCACCCTCCTCTATCCTCCCTCAAGGGAGGAAGCTTTAAATACAATTATTTTTTAGTGTTTTGAAGCACTTCCAGAAAAAAACGGGTTTTTTAAGGCCGATTTTTCTAATAAATCTACTTTTCGTTGAAATAATTCTTCCAAGGATTTCTTGAAATTGAAATAGTTTCCTGCATATTCTTTGCGTTCAATACGTGTGAAATCAACAACTAAATCAATATCACTTGTAGCGTTGAATTTATCTGTTAGTATAGAGCCGAATTCCGCTAATTCTCCAACAGAATGTTTGAGACAAAGTTCATGGATTTGAGCACTATATAATTGCAGCGGATTCATATAACAAATATAAATCTTTTTTAAACTTTAATAATGAATCAATCATATTCTAAAGTGGCTTTATTGGTATAAAAATACGTAGATAAAGCCACTTTAGAAATTTAATTTGGCTTAAAGTGGTATAAAAAGTATAGATTAAGCCACTTTTAGCTTTACAAAAACAAAAAAGAGGCCTTGTGAGCCTCTTTTAAAATCTAATCTTAACTTGTTTATGCTTCTACCGAAGTAGTATCTAAACATTCTTGTAATTTCTCTACCATTTGTTTAGAACCTACGATGAATCCTACACGTTGGTGTAGTTCTGTAGGTTTAATACTCATAATACGTTGTGCACCATCTGTTGCTAAACCTCCTGCTTGTTCTATCACAAACGCTAATGGGTTACATTCATACAATAAACGTAATCTTCCTTTTGGTGCTGCTGGCGTGGTAGGGTAGAAGTAGATTCCACCTTTGATTAAGTTACGGTGAAAATCAGCAACTAATGAACCGATATAACGACCAGAATATGGACGACCTGTAGATGCATCCTCTTCTTGGCAATATTCGGTATATTTTCTATATCCTGGGTGACAAACAGCAATGTTTCCTTCGTTCATCGAGTAAATACGACCAGTTTCCGGAGTTTTCATGTTTGGGTGTGATAAGCAGAATTCACCAATAGATGGGTCCAATGTAAATCCATTGACACCATTTCCGGTAGTATATACTAACATCGTAGAAGACCCATATAATACATATCCACCAGCCACTTGTTTGTCGCCAGGTTGTAACATATCTTCTAACGTTGCTTCTGTCCCAATTGGGGAAACACGGTGATAAATAGAGAAAATTGTACCAATAGATACATTTACATCAATATTAGAAGAACCATCTAATGGGTCAAATAATACAACATATTTACCATTTTTAGACATTTCGCTTTTAAAAGCCATGTAGTTGTCGTTTTCTTCCGAACCGATACCACAAACTTCCCCACCAAGTTCAAACATTTTAATGAATTGGTTATCTGCAACAACGTCCAATTTTTGTTGTTGTTCACCTTGTATATTGATTTCTCCTTGCGCGCCTAAAATGTTATCGACCAAACCAGCCCGACGAACGTCACGTGTTACAATTTTTGCAGCAACAGCAATATCATTTAATAAACGAGATAATTCACCAGAAGCGCCTGGGAAATCGGCTTGCTTTTTCATGATGAATTCGTTAAGAGTTGTAAGTTTTGACATAGGTAGTTGGTATTTGTATCCTCCCTTGAGGGAGGACAAAGGAGGGTGACAAAATGATGTACTGTCACCTCCCTTTATCCTTCCTCAAGGAGGGAAACTATAGTTAATTAATTACGGTAAAATTCAAATATTTGTGTAAACATTCTGGAACTACAATTCCTTCCGATGTTTGGTTGTTTTCCAACAAGGCTGCCACGATACGCGGTAAGGCCAATGCACTTCCGTTTAAGGTATGGCATAATTGTGTTTTCTTATCTTCTGTTTTGAAACGTAACTTCAAACGGTTTGCTTGGAAGGTATCAAAACGGGAAACGGAACTTACTTCCAACCATTTTTCTTGTGCTGCCGAATATACTTCAAAATCGTACGTCATTGCTGATGCGAATCCTGTATCTCCACCACATAAACGTAAAATACGGTAATGTAGACCTAATTTAGCTAACAAACCTCTTACGTGTTCCACCATTTCATCCAATGCCTTAGCCGTGTTTGAAGGGTGTTCGATACGTACAATTTCTACTTTATCAAATTGGTGTAAGCGATTTAAACCACGCACATCTTTACCGTAAGAACCAGCTTCACGACGGAAACATGGTGTATAACCAGTTAATTTGATGGAAAAGTTCTCATTTGGAAGAATTACGTCGCGGTAGATGTTTGTCAACGGCACCTCTGCAGTAGGGATGAGGTATAAATCATCTTCACCAACGTAATACATTTGTCCTTCTTTATCTGGTAATTGTCCAGTTCCATATCCACTAGCTTCATTTACTACCAATGGTGGAATGAATTCTTCGTATCCTGCTTTATCTGCTTCGTCTAGGAAAAAAGAAATCAATGCACGTTGTAATTTAGCGCCTTTTCCTTTGTAAATAGGAAATCCAGCTCCAGTTACTTTCACACCAGTTTCAAAGTCAATTAAATCATACTTTTTAGTGATTTCCCAGTGTGGCAATGCTTCACCTGAGAAAGTAGTTTTACTACCAACTTCTTCCACTGTTATATTATCCAATTCATTTTTACCAGCAGGAACCAATTCGTTTGGAACGTTTGGAAGTTGATACATTAATTGTTGTATTTCCTCTTCCACCGCTTGTACAGCCGCTTTTAATCCAGCTTCTTGCTCTTTTAAGGTAACAGTTTTTGCTTTCGCTTCATTTGCTTCCGCCTGTTTGCCTTGTTGAAACAACTCACCTATTTGTTTTGCAATACGATTTAACTCGGCAGAAATTATTTCTAATTCTGTTTTTTTTGCTCTCCATTCAGTGTCTTTTGTTAAAATAGCATCTACAGTTGTAGTAGCGTCGATGTTTCTTTTTTGTAAACCTTGTAAGACAGCATCTTTCTCAGTTCTTAAGCGTTGTATTTCAAGCATTGAATTGTGATTTATTTTCTACGCGAATTTAAAACAAAAAAGGCGAACATTGCTGTCCGCCTTCATTAAATTTTATAATTCTTTACTTATGCCTCCGTAGTTTCAAATGGAACTATAGATACAAAAGAACGATTATCTTTTTTCTTACGGAATTCAACTAATCCATCTGTTAATGCGTAAATAGTGTGATCTTTTCCAATCCCAACATTTTTACCTGGATGGTGTTGTGTTCCTCTTTGACGGATAATGATGTTTCCAGCGATAGCTGCTTGACCACCAAAGATTTTAACGCCTAAACGTTTACTTGCTGATTCACGACCGTTGTTCGAACTTCCGGCTCCTTTCTTATGTGCCATAATTTTTTGTTTTGTATTCTAATTTAACTCAGAATAAGATTATTTTACGCTTTAATATCTGAAATAGTGATAGAAGTGAAAGATTGACGGTGACCGTTTCTTTTCTTGTATCCTTTTCTTCTTTTTTTACGGAAAACAATTACTTTGTCTCCTTTAACGTGCTCGTTTACCGTTGCGGTAACTTTAGCTCCATTTATAGCTGGGGCGCCTAAAGAAATTTTTCCTCCGTTATCTACTAAAAGCACTTTATCAAATTCTACATTTGATCCTGCTTCAGCTGCTAAACGGTGTACAAAAATCTTTTGATCTTTTTGCACTTTAAATTGCTGCCCTGCTATCTCTACAATTGCGTACATATAGCTTGTTTTAAAATTATTTGAACATCAAAGATATAAAAAAAAGTTTTCCACAATCCTTTTCTTAGAAAATATTTATTAATCTGCGTAATTATTTTTAAGCAAACGTTCTTTGATTTCTTCTAAATGCTTTGCCTTCCCTTCATTACGCGTATTAATGGCAGTTTGTGTAAAATAACGATGGTTTGTTAAGAAGGACACTTGTATTTCATCCCACTTGCGATCGCTATTTATTTTTCCATTTTCACGAAGTTCTACACGCAATTTATCGGCTATTTCATGGAAATCTTCTCTACCCAAATAATCTAAATCTGCATCACAAATAATTTCTTCTAAATGATTTTTTGGTTTGTGCGGAATAGCAGTTACGTAAATTAATTCTTTGATAATTGCAATGTGTTCTTTGGAATATCCATAATTCGGTAAAATTTCTTCTGCCAACCGTGCACCATTTGGTTCGTTGTTGTCATACGACTCAATAAATCCAGCATCGTGGTAGGAAGCAGCGGACTTAAGCAAGAACAGACCTTCATCGGTAACACCTTCTAATAAAGCAATACGTTCGATGGATTTCACCACATCTACTGTGTGTGTAATACTATGGTAGTGTAATTTTGGGGAAAGTTGCTCCTCTAATACTTTCATAATATGGTGTTCTGCTTTGTAGTAATTGATACTACTGTATTGGTGCAAGTTGAGTATTTGATGAAAACGCTCATTCGGGTATAGACCTTTCCCATCGATGGAAAGTTCCGGTTTGATACCTTCTACGGTATACATATCAATTAAACCCTGACTTTTTGTTTTTGCTTTTCCACGGAAGGTACAAATGAAATAGGGCTCTATGTATTTAAAAGTTTGTCCGGAAATATTTACTTTTCCAGGCTCTCCTAACATTTCCATACGTTGCGCTTGATTCACCGTAGACCCCCAAATATCGTATGCTAGTTTTTCCGTTCCTATCACACCAGCGGTTACCTCTCCAGTATTGATTCCTAGACGTAAGTTCCAAACTTGACCACCTTCTGCAATCGCTTTATCGCGCATTTGTTGCATGGTGTCTTGGATTTGTAACGCTGCTAAGCATGCATCCACAGGGTTGGTTTTGTTTCGTACAGGTACTCCTCCTGCACACATATACGCATCCCCAATTGTTTTAATTTTCTCTAAGTTGTTACGTACAATGATTTCATCGAATTTACGGAAATAGATATCCAATTCACTTACCAATTGAGAAGGCGTCATGGTCTCTGCAATTTTAGTAAATCCAACAAAATCGGTAAACAACACCGATACACGACTGTATGCACGTGCACTTGCTCTTCCTGTTGCTTTTATTTCTTCATATGTCGAGACTGGTAGAATATTTTTTAATACTTTTTCTGTTTTTTCTTTCTCAATTTCTAGTAATTTCTTTTGTTCTTCGAGGTTGTTTTTCTTTTCCTCGATCATTTCTTTTTGTTTCTCTATTTTTACATTTTGTTCTCGAATCTCGCGTGTACGTTCTGCGATTTTCATTTCTAATTTCACTTGTTGTCTGCGCTCGTATTCAATTTTTTTACGGAAATAGAAAATGGTTAGTAAAGCAATTACCATGGCTATTCCAATCCAAAACCAAACTGTTTTCCAATAAGGGGTTTCTACAGTAATTGACAAGGTTGCTGGTCGTTCACTCCAAGGTCCATTCGCAAATTTCGCATACACTTTTAAGTTGTATTCACCAGGTTGTATCGAATTTAAGTGTAATTGATTCGTATTTCCTAAAAACACTTCTTCCGATCCTTCTTCCGATCCTTCTAGTATATATTTATAAGATATTAGATTAGGATTACTTAATTCTGTTGCCATAAATTTTAACGTAACGCTTCGTTTTTTGTACGTCAAATAGATATGTTTCATGTATGGAATGGCCTTCTTCAATAAACCTTTACTTTCATGTGGTTTTAACCAATGTTCCTCTAATTTGATTTTTGTAAAGAAAACGTCTACCATCTTTTCTTTGGTGGAAAGATTGTGTGGGTCAAAAAAGTTATACCCATAAATACCTCCAAAGTATAACATTCCTGTTTTGGACTTAAAATATGCTCCTTGATTAAACTCATTCGACATTAATCCATCTTGCTCCGTGAAGTTTAGGACAGCCTCTGTTTTTGTATTAAACTTAGAAATACCTTTATTCGTACTTAGCCAAATATTATTACTGTTGTTTTCATTTAAGATAGCGTAGATTACGTTATTTGGAAGGCCATTTTTCTTGTTATATAATTTACCTTTTTTTGTCTTTAAGTTCCATTTTATCATACCTGCACCCATCGTTCCTAACCAAATGGTATTTTCATCCTCTTGGTAAATGGATGCAATATATTCTTTGGAAATATTTGCTATCAGATTGTTGTATTTATAAGGTTTGATGAATAACTCTCCCTCTGTGTTTTCTGTTAATTTAAATAAACCACCTGTACCAGCAGTAAACCAAAAGTCGTCATTTACGTCTTTAAAAATTAATTTACAAACCCCACCACCAATTGTTTTGTTTGGGTTTTCTTCGTCATGTTCAAATACTTTAAAGGTTCCTTTATTTTGATTATATAATAAAACACCACCTTTTGTCGCTAAAAAATATTGACCCTCCTTGTATTTTTTTATTTGGTAAATACGTTCAAAATCAGCAGGGTTTTGAATTCCTTTGTATGGAATTTTAGTAAAAGAATACGATGTTTCAGAATTAATTTTTAATATACTTAATCCATCGCTAGCACCTAATAGTATGTTGTTTGCATCAAATGCATACATACTTAAGAAACTAGAATTATTGATTTTTTTATTGAAATTGAATTCTCGAAAGTACTGTGTAAATTTACCGGTACGATTGTCATATCGGGATACAGAGTTGTCGGATCCAACATAAAAGAAACGGTTACTTGGTTCTTCCGTAAAACTCCACACACTTGCTGATGGAATACCACGTGTTAAATCTTGGCTTGGACCGTTTCCTAAAAAACCTTGATTGAGTGGGTCAAAACTACAAAGTCCACGTTCAGTTCCTACCCAATACGTACCATTTTTATCACGCATCAATACATTGGTCGCGTTATATAATAAGGCGTGTTTTTGAAAAATATCTTGAGAAGATTGATAAATGTTTACTTGGCTATTGAATTTTGCATGTTCCAAAGTAAATAAACCATCTGATTTTGAAGTGATTATGAACTTATGTTCGTTCAGTATTAAGATGTCATGTATTTCCAACCAGCCATACAAATTATCTAATTTACGAAAACAAGGTCTAATTTTTTTTGTTCGAACATTTAGAAAATAAAGTCCTTGGTTAGAGCAGATAATCCATTCATTATGGTCAAATGCTTTAACGGAATATGCTTTAAATTGTTTGTCTGTTTTTGCTTTGGCTACAAGCGGATAACTTTTTTGTTGCGGTATATAATAGATAAAAATCCCTTTATCTTCTGTACTAATTAATAATTCTTCTGGTGAAATTAACGTGATGTATAGAATTTTTTCGGTTGGAAGTTTTGCTTGTTTTACTTTAGTGATTTTTTTCGTTTTTGCATCAAAAAATAAAATACCGGCATTGTAACTACCAATCCAAATATTTCCGTTTTTATCTTCAATAATGGATTTTGCTTGAAGTACTTCTAGATTAGGTGCAAGATAAGTTTTAAAATTCTCGGTATTTGGGTCGTATTGCGTTAATCCATTCGAGGTACCAAACCAGAGCATTCCGTTAGTGGATTTAATCGCACTTAAAAAATCCCCATTTTCTATCCCATCTGAATTGTCAGGATTGAATGTTTCGAAAGTTTGTCCATCAAAACGATTTAGACCATCTTGTGTTCCAATCCAAATGGAACCTATATTATCTTGAATTAAGGTACTAATTGCGGACTGTGATAATCCATCACTAATCGTATAGTTTCTAAAACGATACGCATTTTGGGAAAAGGATAATGTTGTTAGAAAAAGGAATAGAAAAACAAAGAATAACCGCATAGCAAAATTTTATCCGAAATTAAGGATTTAAAAGGCTGTAAAATAGGAAATATAGGGTTTGTTTTGAATAGATTAGCGTTAATAAACCTGTAGACACACAATGTAATGTATATCTACAGGTTTGTTTCATTAATTTGCGCTAATTTCTGCCCCATTCGTTGCAGGTATAAATTTCTCTAAGTCGCGATCAAAAATGTAGATTCCTCCTGAATCACCA
Source organism: Flavobacteriia bacterium (assembly GCA_947446925.1). Taxonomy (GTDB): domain Bacteria; phylum Bacteroidota; class Bacteroidia; order Flavobacteriales_D; family Crocinitomicaceae; genus CANHVK01. Next base: position 104,720 of record CANFHU010000001.1, on the reverse strand, counting down.
CCGATTAATTTTAATTTATCTACTAATGAACGTGCCATGGCTTCCTCTTCTAATTGTTCAGAAACATACCATTGCACAAAATTGTGTGTAGTGTAATCTTTTTCTTGTAAACAAACATCCACTAAATTATTGATGCTTTCCGTTACCATTAATTCGTGTTTTAATAGCAATTCGAATATATGGATGATATTTTCAAATTCTACCGGTGGTTTTTCCACGGAAGGAATAATTGCTTTTCCACCGCGTTCATTGATGAATTTAATCAATTTTAACATATGAAAACGCTCTTCATCGGAGTGTAAATACAAAAACTTTGCAGTGCCATTTAAACCTTGGTTTTCTGCCCAAGAAGCCATTGCCAAATAAAATTGGGAGGAAAAACTTTCTTTAGTTACCTGATCGTTTAATGCTGCTTCAACACGTGTATTCATAGTTCGAAATTTTTTGGTTATGCAAAGTTAAAATTAATACAAATCTATGCCTTGGAAACAATAAAAAATTGCGGTCCAGCATATTTATTCGTAACTTATGATAAGAAACACTACAAACTACTAATAAATCTTATATTAGTACTAATTATTACAACTATGTCTAGAAAATCCAAACATAAAAACTCAAAGTCTAAAACAAAAGATAGTTTAACTTATTCCATACGCAGACTCTTTGAGAAAAATTTCGGAAAGGAATTAACGCATCAAGAAGTATGTTCTTTTTTGAGTGTTCGCGAAAATGAATTACGTAAACAAGTATACGATGCCCTTCGTTATTTATGTACCTCTAATTTCTTGAAAGAGAAAACGCATGGTGTATTTATGTTGAATAAAGAGGTGGTTACTTTAGAAGGAGAACTTCAAATAACTGCTCGTGGCGCTGGGTTTTTACTGACTGGAAATAAAGCAACCGATGTATTTATTGCACCTCAAAATTTGGGTCAGGCAATGCATGGAGATTTAGTGCGTGTAATTTTATCGAAAGATGGAGGAGGCCGTCGTGAAGGAGTAGTGATTGAATTATTACACCGGGAACGTACGCAGTTTGTGGGTACAATTGTATTGAAAGAAAAGTTTGCATATTTAATGCCAGATAACCAAAAGTCAGGTGTTCAAATACAGATACCAAAAGAGAAGTTAAATGGTGCAAAGGACCAAGATAAAGTGATTGCAAAAATTACCGTTTGGCCAAAATCTGCAGAGTTTCCGTTTGGAGAAGTAGTGGAAGTTCTGGGGAAAAAGAACTCCAATAACATTGAGATGATTGGAATTCTATGTTCGCAAGGTATTGATTATAAATTTCCACAAGAAGTCATCGAAGCAGCCGAATTAGTTACCATGGAATTAGATCCGGAGGAGGTTGCAAAACGAAGAGATTTTAGAGGGATTACAACATTTACCATTGATCCAATCGATGCAAAAGATTTTGATGACGCTATTTCCATTGAATATTTGGACAATGATAATATTGAAGTCGGCGTACATATTGCCGATGTAAGTTATTATGTTCGCGAAGGGTCTGTATTGGATAGAGAAGCAGCAAAGCGTGGTAACTCGGTATATTTAGTAGATCGCGTGGTTCCGATGTTACCAGAACAAATTTCTAATTTGGCTTGTTCGCTTCGCCCGCATGAAGATAAATTTACATTTTCAGCCGTGTTTCAATTAACAAAAGAGGGTGAAATTCTGAAGCAATGGTTTGGTAAGACCGTAATTCATTCTGATCGTCGTTTTACCTACGAGGAAGCACAAGAAATATTAGAAGGGGCAGAAGGAGATTATAAACCTGAGTTACATTTATTAGATAGTATCGCCAAAATTCATCGTAATATTCGACTGAATCATGGCGCATTAAATATTGAATCGGAAGAAGTTCGATTTAAATTAAACGACGAAGGAAATCCAGAAGGAGTATATTCCAAAACATCTAAGGATGCCCACAAGTTGGTGGAGGAATTTATGTTGATGGCAAATAAACATGTTGCGTTATATATTCATTCGAAAGAGAAAAACAAAGATGTTATCCCATTTGTTTATCGTTGTCACGACAAACCAGATCCAGCGAAGATTGAAACTTTCAAACTATTTATCCAAAAATTTGGTCACGAAATAAAGATTGGAAAAATCGAAGACGTTGCTAAATCCATCAATAATTTATTTAAAGAAATTGTAGATAGCAATGAATATTCTTTGGTACAAACCATGGCGATACGATCGATGGCAAAAGCAAGTTACGAAACGAACAATATTGGACACTTTGGATTAGCATTTGATTATTACGCCCATTTCACATCTCCTATTCGACGCTATGCAGATCTATTGGTACATCGCATTTTATTAGAAGAATTGACCCATCAAAAACATTCCTACGGCAAAGAGTTAGGCATGGTTTGTAAGCATATTTCTAAGATGGAGCGAAAAGCAGTGGAAGCAGAACGTGAGTCGACCAAATATTTTCAAGCCTTATTTATGAAAGATCATTTAGGCGAGGTGTTTGAAGGAACAGTTTCGGGAGTTTCGGATTTCGGAATGTTTGTGAAATTGAATGAGACACACTGTGAAGGAATGATTTCATTACAAGATATACCAGGAGATCGTTTCGTTTTTGATGCAGAGCATTTTTGTATTGTTGGAACTCGAAGTAAAAAACAATATAATTTTGGGGATGCAGTAGAAGTTCAAGTGATTGCGGTTGATACACGTAAACGTCAAATCACGCTAGAATTAGTATGATTCTTTCGATTCTTTTTTAAGTAATTTGAGGTATTCTTCCATCAATTTATAATATTTTTCTTTCCAGGATTCTTCTTCTTTTGATAATTCATGTTGGGAGTTTATCAAATTATAATTTCCTGCAGATAATCCATTGATTTCTTCGTTAAAATCGTAGTAAATGATTTTACCAATTTGAACAACAATGTGTAAAGGTACATTTGGATTTTGGAATAAAAGATAAATCCATTGTCTACTTTTACCAATTCTACGGGCAATAGCAGTTAAAGGGATCCCACTATTCCGTATAGCCTTTTCAATTATTTCACCTCGATGTTCCATAGGACAATTATACGAACGAAAGTGTAAATAATTTAATTACGTTAATTCAACATAATTTTACACTAATTTACATATATTTTACACTTAGTACAAAAAATTGACTACAAGATAATTTATTATAGACAACTTAAGTGAAGAATTTGCACAAAAGAGTAAAGCAGGTTGTGAATTTTAACAATATAGTTAAGTATAATCTTAAAATGCTTTTGCCACTAATATATTAGCCATTTCTGTTTGAACTTTTTGCGCTTCTTCTCTTGCTTTTTCAGCAAAATCTTTCCCATTGGAAGCATATAAAATAGCACGGGATGAGTTTACCAATAATCCACAATCTTTGTTCCATCCATACTGACAAACATCCTCTAAACTTCCACCTTGTGCACCAACACCAGGTACTAAGAAGAAATTGTCTGGAACTATCGCACGAACTTCTCCAATTTGTTCTGCTCGTGTGGCTCCAACGACATACATCATATTTTCAGGAGTTCCCCAAGTACTTGTTTTACGTAATACCGATTTATAAAATGCTTCCCCGTTTTCATCTTTGATCGTTTGGAAATCCATGGCTCCCTTGTTAGAAGTCAGCGCCAATACTATTGCCCATTTCCCTGGAAATTCTAAAAAAGGTGTTACACTGTCTTCTCCCATGTATGGCGCAATGGTTACAGAGTCAAAGTGTAAATATTCAAAAAATGTTTTAGCGTAATAGGTAGATGTATTACCAATATCTCCACGTTTTGCATCTGCAATAGTGAAAATGTCTTTTGGAATATAGTTTAATGTTTTTTCTAGTGAAGCCCAGCCTTTTTCTCCATATTGTTCGTAAAATGCGATGTTGGGTTTATATGCCACACAAAAATCTTTGGTTGCGTCAATAATCGCTTTATTGAATTCAAAAATTGGGTCTTCGGTATTTAATAAGTGTGCTGGAATTTTGTTCAGATCTGTGTCTAGTCCTACACAAAGGAAAGATTTTTTAGCGCGTATTTGTTCAATTAATTCGTGACGTGTCATTAGATTGGGCATTTTATTTGTCGCAAAGATACCAAAAGAAAGAAATTCTAGGGCATAAAAAAAGCGAACATTTCTGCTCGCTTTCTTCTCATTAAAGTTGCAATTAATATAACTCTTCTTTCAAAGCCGTTCTATAATCTTTAATTTCTTCTCGGTTAATTTTATGATCTGCGTTTTTCAACAAATTCAATAAATATAAAAAGTTGTCTTTATCTTCAATTTCGATAGGATATTCACTTCCATCTTCATCTTCATCGTATTGTGCTTGCACGTTAAACGCTTCTTTTTCAGTTAAGAATTCATAAGATAAACGAATAACTTTAGTTACTAATGGATCTGCTTCTTTCAATGCAAATTCACGTAATTCTTTTAAATCTTCAATTAGTCCAGCAGCTGTAATCCCTTCTTTCTCTACTTTTTCGATGATTGCATCTAATTTTTTATTTGCAGCAGCAATTTTCATAAACTGTTTTTTTTATATGTTCAAATTTTGGACAAAAAATCATCCGAGGCAAATGTAATCACTTATTACTATAATTGAACAATCTACAAACCCTTTTTTAGCTAAATTATGTACATTTGATCACAATTTAATAAAATGATAGACGTACACTATACCAATTTAGGGCTTGTTGACTACAAGGAGGCATGGGATCTACAAGAATCCTTATTTGCAGAAACGATTGCATTAAAAATTGCACGTCGCAATGGAGAAACGGATGAACCAACCCAAAATCGTATTTTGTTTTGCGAACATCCACATGTATATACTTTGGGTAAAAGTGGGAATGAAAATCATTTTTTATTGAATGAAAAAACATTAGCATTATACCATGCAACCTACTACAAGATAAATCGTGGGGGAGATATTACCTATCACGGTCCAGGTCAATTGGTGGTGTACCCAATTTTAGACTTGGATTATTTTTTTTCAGACATTCATAAGTATTTACGTTACTTAGAAGAAGCTGTAATTCAGACAATTGCTGAATACGGTGTCATAGGCGAACGAATGGATGGCTTGACTGGTGTTTGGATTGAACCAAATACGCCACGTGAACGTAAAATATGTGCTTTTGGTGTAAAATGTTCGCGCTGGGTGACTATGCACGGTATTGGGTTTAATATCAATACCGATTTGACTTATTTTAATCACATTATCCCTTGTGGAATTGAAGATAAATCTGTAACTTCCTTACAAAAGGAATTAGGAAGGCCTGTCGATTTCGAGGAGGTTTCTACGATTCTAAAAGAAAAATTAGCTTCATTATTTGGTTTTCAATATATCTAAAACACACAATTCTATTCAAATATAACCTACAAAGTGATTTTACATGAAAAATGAGATTATTTTATATCGTCCAAATGAAATTACAGAGCATATTGAGGTAAAATTTGAAGAAGATACTGTTTGGTTATCCCAACAACAAATGGCAACTCTTTTTAGTAAGACTAAACAAAATATAAGTTTACACATCCATAATTGTTTTAAGGAAAACGAATTAGAGAAAGCTTCAACTGTCAAGGAATACTTGACAGTTCAAAAAGAGGGTTCTAGAAATGTAAATCGCTTGATTGAATATTATAATTTGGATGTTATAATATCAGTAGGATATCGCGTAAAATCTAAAGAGGGAACACAATTTCGAATTTGGGCAAATAGAATAGTAAAAGAATATTTGTTAAAGGGATATACTGTTAATTCTAGGATGAATCTTCTTGAAAATAAGTTGGAAATACTTAGCAATAAAGTAAGTGAAATAGATATTCAAATTAGTAGTCATTTAATTCCTAACCAAGGTGTATTTTTTGACGGTCAAGTATTTGATGCATATGAACTCACGTCAAGATTAATTCGTTCTGCAAAATATTCAATCGTCTTAATCGATAATTATGTGGATGAAAATACATTGACACAACTAAGTAAAAAGAATAAAGGAGTAAAAGTGACTTTGTTTACCAAAAAAGTGACACAACAACTTGTTTTAGATCTCAAAAAAGCGAACGAACAATATGGTAATTTTGAGGTAAAAGAATTTCATAAAAGTCATGATCGTTTCTTGATAATTGACAATACGGAAATATTTCATTTAGGTGCTTCGCTGAAAGATTTAGGAAAAAAATGGTTTGCATTTACTAAAATGGATAAAAATTCAGTATCTTCCATATTAAATGAAATTATTAACTAAATAACTATGAATCGCTTCTCTACTTGGATAACTTTTTTACGGAAGACCGTAAAATACCTTTCCTTAACGATCCTAGTTTTGTTGGTCTTAGCAAATCTTTTTATCTTGATTTCTGGTAGAACCTATTTATATAAAGGGATTTATAACACCTATTTACAAGGAAGAACAGCTCCAGGAATTTTTGATAAAGAGGTGTTTTATAATGCTACATTACATAAATCTTCCAAAAGTTTGGCATGGAAACATAATTCTAACAAAATCAAACCACAATTAACTTCAAGTGAGATTGAAACTTTGGAGAAATTGGATATTTCGTCCTTTTTAGTGTTCCATGGAGATACCCTGATTTTTGAAAAATATTGGGGAAAACATAACCCGCAGACAGTTACGAATAGTTTTTCAGCCGCTAAATCATTTGTTGGATTATTGGTTGGTTGTGCACTTGGAGATGGAAAAATTAAAAGTCTAGATGAATCTATTGGAAATTATCTCCCAGCGTTTGCAAATGGCAAGAAAAAAGCGGTTACGATTCGTCATTTATTAATGATGTCTTCCGGGTTAGATTGGGAAGAAAGTGGAAAAAATCCATTATCGGACAATGCTGAATCCTATTATGGTACCGATTTATATACCCATGTTACAGGACAAGAAGCAATTGAAAAACCAGGTGTACGTTTTGAATACCAAAGTGGGAATACCGAATTATTAGGTTTTGTAATAGAAAAAGCGACAGGGAAGCAATTATCATCCTATGCAGAAGAGAAATTATGGAAAAAAATTGGTACAGAGCACGATGCATATTGGAGTTTAGACAAGGAAAATGGCGATGAAAAGTCTTTTTGTTGTTTGTACAGTACCTCTCGCGATTTTGCGCGATTAGGCAAATTAATTAATCAACAAGGAAAATGGAACGGTAAACAACTTGTTCCAGAAGCATATATGCAAGAATTTGTTTCCAATCCAACCATGACAACGGAGGATAAAGTGCCAAACTATCGTTACGGGTTACATATATGGACGTATTTAGGAAATACATCACATCCAGTATATTATTGTCGTGGAATTCTTGGACAATTTATCATTTCTATTCCATCCAAAAATTTAGTAATTGTTCGAACTGGTTCTAAACGTGGAAAAAATATTTATTTACCGAAAGAAAAAGAGCACGACAAAGCCTATATTGAAAAATATAAATTTAAATTTGGACATCCAGATGATTTGTTCACCTACCTTAAAATTGGTGATCGAATGATAAAATAATAGCAATGAGAGAAGAATTATTAGGACCTAAAGTGGAAGGAGTTGCTGTAGCAATTGTGAAACAGCTTGATGAAGAGAATAATACGAATTACTACGCCTATTTATTGAATTTACGCGATGATATTATGGAAGGCATCATCATCACAAGTTGTGGTTATGGTGAAAATGTGGTAACCGGTGAGAAAATAAATACTTCTACATTAAGACACTGCATTGAATTGATGTTACCTAATGAAGCGGCAAAAATTGAACCTGTGATGGAAGATGTTTTTGGATTAACCAATGAATATTGGGTAAGTTTTTGGGTAAACGATGTCATGTATGACAAGAAATTTTTGTTTTTACCAGAAACGATTGTAGAGAAAAACATGAAAGCGATTCCGCAATTAGGTGTAAAAGGGGTGGTAATATATTAATACGATGGAACAAATTACAATTTGGCATAACAATCGCTGTTCAAAAAGTCGCGATTCATTATGTTATCTGCAAGAAAATAATCAAAACACTACTGTTTTTGAATACCTAAAAACTACGCTAACATTAGAGGATATTAATCTCGTATTAGAAAAATTACAAATCCCAGCGGAGGCATTGATTCGTAAAGGAGAAGAAGTATACAAGTCGAATTTCAAAGACAAAAAATTTAGCGAAGAGGAATGGCGTAAGATTTTGGTGCAATATCCAGTATTAATTGAGCGTCCGATTGTTATTAGAGGAAATCAAGCGGTTATTGGTCGTCCATTAGAGAAAGTAATCGATTTATTAGTTTAAGATGAAAGTTAGTGGATTTACCTTTATTCGCAATGCAATCAAATACGATTACCCAATAGTAGAGGCAATTCGTTCCATTCTTCCATTGTGTGATGAAGTTGTTGTTGCTGTTGGTAATTCAGAAGATGAGACCTATGCATTGATTCAAGGGATTGATCCTAAAGTTCGGATTATTGAAACCACCTGGGACGATAGTGTTCGTGAGGGGGGAAGGACGTTAGCATTAGAGACAGATAAAGCCTTTAAAGCAATAGATCCTGCAAGCGATTGGGCATTCTATATCCAAGGGGATGAGGTCATTCATGAAAAATACCTACCAGTAATTCGGGAAGCAATGGAACGTTTTAAACACGATTCGCGCGTTGAGGGATTATTGTTTAATTACCAGCATTTTTATGGTTCCTATGATTATGTAGGAACATCGATTAGTTGGTATTTGGATGAGATTCGAATCATTCGTAACCGTCCAGATATCTTTTCTTATCGAGATGCACAAGGGTTTCGTAAGTTACCAAATGACAAACTTTCAATAAAAAAAATAGATGCACATGTGTATCACTATGGTTGGGTAAAGCCACCAGAAAAAATGCAGAAAAAACAGGAGTCATTTAATAAAATGTGGCACGATGATACCTGGATAAAAGATAATGTGAAACAAGCAGAAGCATTTGATTATTTTGCAAATATCGATGCATTAGCAGAATTTAAAGAGACACATCCAGCAGTAATGCAAGCCCGGATTGCAGCGAAGAATTGGTCTTTCGAATACGATATCTCCTTCAACAAAACAAAATTAAAAGACCGTTTTAAACGTTTTTTACGCACGTATGTGGGTATCGATATCCGCTATAAAAACTACAGCAAGTTATGAAATCAAAAAAAGCATCAGAAACAGTAGCGATTACGACACATATCGTACTACCAAACGACACTAACACATTGGGTAATTTATTTGGAGGTCAACTTCTTGCCTGGATGGATGTTATTGCAAGTGTTTCTGCGCAAAGACATTGTCGCCGAGTAGTGGTAACCGCTTCGGTAAATAATGTTTCGTTTCAAGAACCAATATTGCATTCATCGATAGTTACCTTGGAGGCAAAGGTTTCACGTGCATTTAGTTCTTCTATGGAGATTTTTGTAGATGTTTTTGTGGAAGATCCAGTTTCAGGGCAACGCAGAAAGTGTAACGAAGCGATTTATACGTTTGTAGCTGTTGATCAATTAGGTGGACCTATCCATGTTCCAGAATTGATTCCAGAAACAGAAGAAGAGATAAAACGATATGAAGGAGCTTTGTTACGTAGACAATTAAGTTTGATTTTAGCAGGTAAGATGAAACCAAGTGACGCTACGGAAATTAAGGCTTTGTTTTTGGGGGAATAATTATAAATATAATCCATGAAATCCTTCTTCACTCGTCTCACGTCACTCGTAACTTATATCCTACTCTTATCCTCCTGCTCGCTTGTCAACGATGTGAAATTCAAAAACGTTTCTAATATTACTCCAACATTTGAAAATAAAGAGTTGGTATTAAAATTAGATGTACAAGTGCAAAATGATAATTTCTATACGGTTAAATTGAAAAATTCTGCTTTAAAAATCAGCATCGATGAAAAAGAATTGGGAGATTTAACCTTAGCAGAAAAGGTACTATTTAAACGCAAAAGCGATAACTCCTATCCAGTCAAACTTAAAGTAAAATTAGCGGATGGAGCACTTTTTATGCTCTTACGAAACGCATTCAAAAAAGAAGTAGCAATCAATATTCAAGGAACATTGAAAGGTTCTGCTTTAGGTATTCCAAAAACGATAGCCATTAATGAAACCAAGACCATTGATGGAAACTTGTTAAAATCACTTTCTAACTAAAAACAGGTAGGTATGCAAGATATTTACGACTTAAAAGAACACTTAGCACAAACCATACGCGCGTATCATGCCAAAGGTTGGTCGCCAGCAACATCCACCAACTATTCTTTCCGTGAAAATGCGGAAGCGGATGTAATTTATGTTTCACGTTCGGGTATTGACAAATCCCAATTTCACGAAGAAGATTTTATGCGTGTTGCCATGGATGGTCACCCAGTACTAGAAGACCGTGGGATCAAACCTTCTGCTGAAACATTGATTCATTGTGTATTGTATCGTTTATTCCCAGAGAATACAGTGATTTTACATAGTCATTCGGTGTATTCGGTACTAAATTCTCAATTATATGAAGAAACCATACCGTTTGAAGGATATGAGATACAAAAAGGTTTCGCAGGGCAAACAACCCACGACAATAAAATTCACATACCGATTTTACCAAATTCGCAAGATATGGTTGAATTTTCTACATGGATGGAAGCACGTAAAGACGAATTTCAGCACCATGCCTTTGTGATTCGTAACCACGGAACTTATGCTTGGGGTAAAAATTTGTTTGAAGCGAAAAGACATTTAGAAACTTTGGAATATTTGTTGGAAGTGAATTATAAATTGAAAGCGATAAATAAGTAAATTCGATAACGAAAATATTTAATTTACCATTAAGAAGTTGAGGTAATAGTTTAGTCACTCTGTTTAAATTGAGAAAATTAAGAATTAAACACGTATGTTTTACTTAAAATTTCTCAACCCTACACACGCTATTTCGTCCTAAATTTCTTAATGGTGAAAAACCCGTCAACCAACTATGAACAACAACATTAAAAGACAAGAATTACTAGTACGTCGTGAAGAATCTCAATTAGGAGGCGGACAAACACGTATCGACAAACAACATAGTCAAGGAAAACTAACTGCGCGTGAGCGTATTGAATTGTTATTGGATGAAGGTTCGTTCCAAGAAATTGGAATGTTTATTACGCATCGTTCGACCTATTTTGGTTTAGATGAACAACATTATCCTGGAGATGGGGTTGTAACAGGGTATGGTACTATTCATGGACGTATGGTATATCTTTTTTCCCAAGATTTTACAGTACTTGGCGGTTCATTATCTGAAACACATGCCGAGAAGATTTGTAAAATCATGGATTTAGCATTGAAAAATGGTGCGCCAGTGATTGGTTTGAACGATTCAGGAGGTGCTCGTATCCAAGAAGGGGTTGTTTCGTTGGCTGGTTATGCAGATATTTTTTACCGTAATACACGTGCATCTGGCGTGATTCCGCAGATAAGTGTCATTATGGGACCTTGTGCCGGTGGAGCAGTGTATAGTCCAGCATTGACAGACTTTGTGTTCATGGTGGAAGATACTTCTTATATGTTTGTAACAGGCCCCAATGTGGTTAAAACTGTCACGCATGAAGAGGTTACCTCCGAAGATTTAGGCGGTGCTAAAACCCACGCAGAAAAATCAGGGGTTACCCACTTTACGTCTTCCAATGATGTTACGACTTTACGTCAGGTGAGGGATTTCATGACCTATTTACCACAGAATTATGGCGAATATGCACCAACAACTTCCTTTGAATTTTCTAAAACTAAATTAAACCAAATACAAACCATTTTACCAGACAATGCTTCTTTTCCATACGATATTCGTGAAGTAATTGAGTGTATTATTGATGATGCATCTTTCCGGGAGGTACATGCCGATTTCGCTACAAATATTGTGGTTGGTATGGCGCGTTTGGAAGGTAGAACCATTGGTGTAATTGCGAATCAACCGCAATCCATGGCAGGTGTATTAGATATAGATTCTTCTCGAAAAGGAGCACGTTTTGTACGTTTCTGTGATTCATTCAATATTCCATTATTGGTATTAGAGGATGTACCAGGATTCTTGCCAGGAACCGACCAAGAATGGCGCGGTATTATTTCACATGGTGCGAAGTTATTGTATGCATTTTCAGAAGCTACTGTACCGCGTGTGACTGTCATTACGCGTAAAGCATATGGTGGCGCATACGATGTGATGAATTCTAAAAACATTGGTGCAGATATGAATTTTGCATGGCCTACAGCGGAGATTGCCGTTATGGGAGCAAAAGGTGCAGCAGAGATTATTTTTAAACGTGAAATTTCTAGTGCACCTGATCCACAAGCGAAATGGTTGGAGAAAGAAGCAGAATATGCTGAAATGTTTGCTAATCCGTATCGTGCAGCAGAACGTGGTTTTGTGGATGAGGTTATTTTACCGGAAGAGACACGTGCAAAATTGATTCATGCTTTTAAGATGTTGGAGAATAAGGCAGAACATTTACCGCAGAAAAAACACGGGAATATACCGTTGTAAGGATGTTTTATTTTTGGGGTGATGTATCGTAGAGATATGGCATGCCATATCCCTACGATGTAAATCATTCCATCTCCATACTGTATATTTTATATAGGCTATTTCAACCAGGTGTTAATTCTACCAAATTATCGTTAAGTAAATCGGCATTCCTATCGTAATATTAAATGGAAATGTAACTGCTAAAGCCATGGGTAGATAGATACTCGGATTGGCATCAGGCACTGCAATTTTCATTGCTGCAGGCACTGCAATGTAGGAAGCGCTTGCAGCAAGTACTGCTAACATAAAGCGATTTCCAACTTCAGGTGTTATAAATTGACTTGTATATGCTACAATACAACCATTGACCAATGGAATCAGTATGGCAAATAGTGCTGTAAACCAACCGTTTTTAAAGAAGTCGTTTAGTTTACGTCCGCTGATAATTCCCATATCTAACAGAAAGATAGCTAGGAAGCCTTTGAATAAATCATTGGTAAAGGGTTTGATTCCTTCTGCAGCCTTTTCATTGGCGATAAAGCCTATTATTAAACTACCAAGGATTAACAGCACACTCCCATTGGTAAATGAATGACCGATTAGATTACTGATTTTAGTTGTTGATTTCGTGTTTTTACCAAACATTCTAATAAGTACTACTCCAACAATAATCGCTGGAGCCTCCATCAATGCCATTACTGCTACCATGTGACCATCAGAAGTTAACTTGTGCGCCTCCAAAAAAGCAATTCCTGTTACGAATGTCACAGCACTCACCGATCCATAGGCAGCTGCAATCGCGCCAGCATTTTCGATGGATAGTTTTCGTTTTAGAATAAAAAATGTATAAAAAGGAATTATAAATGCTAGAAACATTCCAAAAATGACCGTCCATAGAATTTCAGTAGTGAAGTGGCTATGCGCTAATTCTTGTCCTCCTTTGAAACCAATAGAGAAGAGTAGGTACAAGGAAATAAACTTGGAAGTACTAGGTGGGATTTCTAAATCAGATTTCACTTTTACAGCAATGATTCCTAATACAAAGAATAAAAGCGCTGGATTTGTTAGGTTTTCAAAAAGTAGGTTAAAATTCATGTTTTTTGGTTTTTAGTTTATATACAAAAAGTTTAAATTGAAAGTTGGATTACATGGAATCCAAATCAATTAGGTAGCGGTAAAAATTATCACTCACTGCTTGGTCTTTTTTGAGGTCATAGGTTTTCCAGTTTCTCCACATTCTTTTTAATCCATCCATCTTTTAAATTATTTAGTTAATTATTTCTGCAAAGTTTAGATTTCCTAGTTGAATATTTTTATTTATATTTGATATGAAAAGCATAAAAAATATTTATGAATTATACTTTAAGTCAACTTGAGATTTTCCTCAAAATTTGCCAAAACCAAAGTATTACAAAGGCAGCTGAAGAGTTACATTTAACCCAACCTGCGGTATCCATCCAGTTAAAAAACCTACAAAATCAGTTTGATATCCCACTTACAGAAGTAATAGGGAGAAAGTTATATGTGACCGATTTTGGAAAAGAAGTGGCTAAAATGGCCGAAAATATTATTTTTCAGGCGCATGAAATTGCGCATAAATCGAAAGCATTTAAAGGAGAATTAATTGGTAAATTAAAAATTTCAGTAGTATCTACGGGGAAATATGTAATGCCATTTTTCCTTGCTGGTTTTTTAAAGAAACATCCTGGAGTTGCATTAAAATTAGATGTAACGAATAAAGAACAGGTGTTGGAAAATATTGCCCAAAATGAAGTTGACTTTTCATTAGTTTCGGTACTCCCAAGTGAAATGAATATTGAAAATTTAGAGTTGCTTCAAAATAAATTATACTTGGTAACAGGTAAAGAAATGAATTACCCGAAGAAGAAATATGATGTTTCCATATTTGAATCACTGCCAATTATTTACCGAGAAAAAGGTTCTGGAACACGGTATACCATGGAACGTTATTTTGAAAGTAAAGGAGTTAAACTACAAAAACAAATGGAATTAACTTCGAATGAAGCGGTTAAACAAGCGATTATTGCAGGATTGGGTAGTTCCATTATGCCTTTGATTGGTTTGAAAAATGAAATTTATTCTGGAGATTTAAAAATTATTCCGGTTAAAGGTTTGCCCATTAAATCTTCTTGGCAAATGATCTGGCAAAAAAATAAAGGATTCTCACCAGTTGCTTCTGCGTTTTTACAGTATTTACGCGAGGAAAAAGACAGAATCATACAACAGGATTTTAATTGGTATGAAGCGTATGAATAAATCAACGCTCTTTTTCAAATAAAAGTCGCTTACCAAGTCTTTCGTCGTTCCATTGATTTGCTGCGTACACTAAATTTCCATTTACAAAAGTTTGCATGATTTTACTTTGAAATAGTTGATTTTTAAAAGGTGACCAGTTACATTTATATGCTATATTTTGCTGGGTAACTGTCCAAGCTTGTTTTAAATCTACCAATACTACGTCCGCATAATATCCCTCACGAATGTATCCGCGCTCTTTCATGCGGTATATTTCTGCTACATGATGGCTCGTTTTTTCAACTATTTTTTCCAAGGAGATTTTCTTTTGGTGATAGAGTTCTAATAGTGTGACTAAAGCATGTTGAACAAGAGGTCCGCCGGACATTGCTTGAAAATAATTACCACTTTTTTCTTCCAACGTATGTGGAGCGTGGTCCGTTGCAATGATGTCAATTTTATTTTCGAGTAAGGCTTTAAGAAGTCCTTCTTTATCTTGTTCAGTTTTGACGGATGGGTTCCATTTTATGTGAGACCCCAACGAAGGGTAATCCTTATCCGTAAACCAAAGATGGTGAACACAAACTTCTGCTGTAATTCTTTTTTGACGTAATGGGAGAGAATTATCAAATAATTTTGCTTCTTCTGCAGAGGAAATATGAAATAAATGGAGTCTATTCGAATGCTTTTTTGCTAATTCAAGTACCCTTTTGGTTGCTTTAACACATGCTTCTGTAGAACGTATTTCAGCATGTAGTCCGAAAGGGATATTGTCCCCATAGATTGCTTTGTAATGATTCGTATTTCGTTGAATTACTTGATCGTCTTCACTGTGCAAGGCTATTAATGTGTTAGATCGCGCGAATAGTTTGTCCAAATATTCCGGAAAATTAGCCAATATTCCATGTTCATTATTAAAATAAAGTCCATCGTCTGTTATTCCACACACCATTTCGGTGTCTGTTTTCAAGGCCTCTTCCAAATTATCTTGATTAATTCCCATAAAAAAAGAATAATTTGCCAAAGAAGCGTTGGATGCAAGTTGGTATTTTTCTTCCAATAACTCTTGCGTCAATACATTCGGTAGCGTATTAGGCATTTCCATAAACGAGGTGATTCCACCGGCGACTGCTGCTCTTGATTCAGAAGTAATGGTGGCTTTATGGGTTAAACCAGGATCACGAAAATGTACCTGGTCGTCAATCATTCCTGGCAATAAATACAATCCTTCTGCATCAATTTCATGGTACTTTTCCAAGTTGTTTATTTGGATGGAAGATGCAATTTTTTCAATTCTTTCTCTATGAATTAATACATCTGTTACCGTAATTTTTCCTTCGTTGACTACGTTGGCATTTCTAATAATTGTTTTCATTGCTTTTTGGTGGTTGCTCTGTTTAATTTATCGTTGATTGTGCGTCCTAAACCTACTTTTGGCATCGATTCAAATACGATGCAATCGACCGATGAAAGATCGAGTTGGTGCATCGCTTTGTATAAATTTCGAGAAGCTTCTTTCAGGTCGCCTTTTGGAGAAAGAACGATTTGTTGAGAAATTCTAGGAGATAGTATTTCGGATTGAAAACTAATAACTCCTGCATTACTAAGGGAATTCAGCGTTAAAAATTGGTCTACATTTTCAGTCAGATACGATTGCTTATTTGGCGCATAATGTTTTTCCTGCATTCCTGGTGCTTGAGGATTCGCACTGGTTGAATTTTTCAATTTTACAGGTCCAACAAGCGTTTCAATTTCGTCTAGAAGTAAACTACCTAAACGATACACAATTACTTCCTCTTTTTCAAATCCAACAATAGTCGATTCGATTCCTATTCTGCATGCTCCACCATCCAAAATCACTTCTAATTCAGAATCAAAATATCCTGCAACATGTTTAGGAGATGTGGGGCTAATCGAACCATATGGATTTGCACTGGGAGCCACTAAAGGAAAATCAAGTTTGTTTAATAATTCGATGGTCATTGGGTGATCAGGTACACGAACTGCAACAGTATCATTTCCGGCAGTGATTAAAGAGGAAACTTCTGGTTTTTTTGGTAGAATTAATGTCAATGGTCCTGGCCAAAAATGTTCCGCTAATATATACGCTTTGTACGGAATATTTTCCGATACTTTTTCTAAATCTTTTATCGATTTAATATGAACAATTAATGGGTTAGTAGTTGGTCGTTGTTTCAATGCAAAAATGGATGTAATTGCTGTTTCATTGCATGCATTTCCTGCTAAGCCATAAACCGTTTCTGTTGGGATTGCTACCAATTTTCCTTGCTTTAAAACCTCCAATGCTTTTTCTATGTCTTTTGTTATCATATGTTTTACTTTTCAAACCAACGTTTCATTGTTTTCAAAATGGTAAGCAGTTCTTTTTTTTTCATGCGATAAGAAGGCATGAGGTAAACCATTTTACCTATGGGACGAATAAATACCTTATTTTCTAAGGCAAATTCTTTCAGTCCAACGATTGATTTTTCGTTTTTTACCTCGATGATTCCTACAGCGCCTAGAACTCTTTTTCCTTGAATGTCTTCGGATTGTATCGTGTCAAAAAAATGAGTAATCGTACTTTCTATTTTGAGAATTTTCTTTTCATACTCTTTTTTCTGAAAAATTTCAATACTTTTTAAAGCCACAGCACACGCCAAAGGATTCCCCATAAATGTTGGTCCATGCATCAGTGCTTTGTTGTGTTCGTCGGATAAAAATGCTTCATACACCTTCGTCGAAGCAATCGTTGCAGCATGACCAATGTATCCTGCTGTTAATCCTTTTCCTAACACCATAATATCCGGAACACATTTAGCATGATTGGTGGCAAATAATTTTCCCGTTCGACCAAAACCAGTAGCAACTTCATCGTAAATGGTGAGCACATTGTATTTCACGCACAAACAATTTAATGCATCCAAGTAATCGGAGGAATATACATTAAATCCTCCTGCACATTGAATTATAGGTTCTATGACTAAAGCAGCTATGGTGTGTGAATGAGTGATGAGTAGTGCTTCAAAATTTTGTAATTCTTGGGTGTATTCATTTGTGTTTTCTGGGATTTGTATTTCAAAATCTTTTTCTAATATATGTGAAAATGCTGCTGTAAAATCACCGTCATCGCTTAACTGCATGGCTTTGAAGGTATCCCCATGGTAACTATTTTTACAAGAAATTAGTTTTATTTTTTCTTTATTTCCTTGGTTTGACCAAAACTGAATGGCCATTTTAAGCGCTACTTCTACTGCAACTGAGCCACTATCGGAAAAGAAAACGTGATTTAATCCTTTTGGTGTAATTTCTACTAATTTCGCTGCTAGTTTTAATGCAGGAGTATGTGTTAAACCACCCAACATAACGTGCGAAAACCTATCCACTTGTTTTTTTAACGTGCGATTTAATGGTCTATAGGCATATCCATGAATACATGCCCACCAGGAACTTATAGCATCAATCGCCTGGGTTCCATCTTCAAAATATAGCATCGAACCTTTTGCTTTTATTACAGTAGGAATTTTTCCTAGGGATTGCATTTGTTTATAAGGATACCAAATGGACATTCTTTATTTGTTAAGGGTTGCAAAAATCACAATACATCGGATCTTCCCATGATTTTCCACGAGGGTGTTTTTTTTCTTCGTAGTGTCCACAGCCAACACAAGAATAAATGTAACTTAATGTGGATTTTGTGGGTAAATGACATTGTTGGCAAGGAAGACCTGGTTGTGCATTCGTAATACTGTAACCTGGATGACTACAAGTGGGACAAGTGGATTTTATTTTTTCTATTAATTTTTTAGTCACTTCCTCAATCACTTTCATCCGACTTGGATTCTTGTGTGCACGCATGTCGGTTTCGATATACACAGAGGAATAGGTCGAAAGCAAATGTTTATAGGCTTCCTTTAATTCATTAACCTCTTGAATACCTTTAAAAATTTTTCGATAATCATTTTCTGCAGGACGAAGAATAACCGCATGGGAAGGAAATTGTACTCTTTTACAAAATTCGAAAAGTCCATCCTCGGAAGCGATTTCTTTTGCATCAAAATTTGTTTCCGTAGATATTACCCTTTCAGTAATTTCTAAGGTGTTTTTTTTATCAATCAAAATCATCAACTCTTCATTCGCAGCACAAAAAAACAAGGTAGGATGAGGTCCAAAGGAACCTTCGTTGGCAATCGCTAGATCATAATCTCCAAGTTCCATGGCTTTTAAGCATTTGTTGCGAACGGTTGTAATTGGGTCGTCTTTACGATCAATTTCACCCGAAAAAGTCCCAAAAGTATCCGTATCAAAATTGGTAATTAATACCTCTTTTATGCCTAATTCTTGAATTACCAAAGGAGAAATTACTTGCTCCTTCCTGTGTTTACTTGCAATTAACAACTTTCTTCCTTCAAACATGTCGCATCGATTGCTTCAAAGTTGAGAATTAAATGCTCGATGTTTTTATTTATATTTTAAATGTTAATTATAAGAAATATTTATGTTTAATATTTCATTCTTAACTTTTCCTTCATTCGTATTCTACTTCGTATATTTGAAGTCGTAAGTAAGTCTATAGTTGAAAGCACAAAGTCTTTTGTCTAACAGTCTTTTGTCTAACAGTCTTTTGTCTAAAATATGCGTTTTCTATACCTCCTAGTTAAAATCTTCGCACAATATTCGTTACGAATTTATTTCCCGAGAATTTTAAAAATCAATGCACCCAAAAAAAATTACGGAAGAACGATTTATGTGAGCAATCATCCAGCATCTTTTATGGATCCCGTATTATTGGGAGTGCTTCAACGACCGATAGTTTTCTTCATGACTCGTTCAGATATTTTTACCCCGATGATGAAACCAATTTTGTGGTTGGCGCAGATGTTACCTATCTACCGACAATTAGATGGAGATGGTGCTGTTGGAAAAAACGCGGAGGTATTTAAAGCAACTTCTAACGTATTAAAAGGTGGTCGTAACTTATTGATTTTCGGAGAAGGATTTACGGATGATGTATTTATTCGTCGCTTGAAACCAATCAAAAAGGGACCGGCACGTATTGGTTTCATTGCTTTAGAGGCGATGGACTGGAAGAAAAAAGTCTATGTTTCAATGATCGGAATCAATTACGGTCAACCGAATTATTTGCGCAGTGATGTCGTAATTGCAAATTCAGATCGCTTCTGTTTGAATGATTACCAAACGGTATATAAAGAAAATCCAAACAAGGCGATTACGGAAGTAACACGGCGCATTGAAGCGATGTTGAAACCCCTGATTACCCATGTGGAGCATAAAGATTGGGCTGAATTCCACGAACAAGTGATGCAAATTCGTCGCGATGGACTACATCCAGAAAATACGGATTTTTCTATTCCACTCCAACAACGGTATGAAAATTCAAAAAAGTTAGCAGCATGGATCAATCAACAAAACCTTGAAAACGAAGAATTAATCGCTTTAAAGAAGCAAGCAGATACCTATTTCCGTTTACAAAAACGCCTCGGTCTCTCCGAAAAATACGTCTCCGAAAAAGCAAGTACCGGGAAATTATCGGTAGGCAAAGAACTCTTTTATTTAATAAGTGCTTTACCAATTGCCTTATTAGGTTCGGCACATTTAATAGCACCCTATTTGTTGGTGAAGAAATTTACCGAAAAAACATTTAAACGTCGTGTGTTTTGGTCGTCTGTAAAAATGATGGTCGGAATGCTGGTTATGGCTTTATTCACGTGGCCGATAGTTTCATTACTAAATGCATATCTTATTCATAATGGTTGGTTATCGTTGGCCTATTTTTTCACGATTCCCTTGTTTGGTTTAATCGCATACAACTGGAAACGTGCTTTTGTTGATTTTCAAACAAAACGAAAACTGAACAAGATGGACTTGAAGGATTTTATCCAGAAAAGAAAAGAATTGGAAGAAAAGATAAAATTACTTATCTTTGACGTTAGTAACGCAAGTCATAAGTAATGATTAGGAGTTTTGGGGACAAAGAGACGGAAAAAATTTGGGATGGTATTGTTTCTAGAAAATTACCTTTTGATATTCAAAATGTTGCACGTAGAAAATTAAGAATGATTAATAGCTCGCAAGATATTAACGATTTGCGAATTCCACCGGCATACAGATTAGAAAAATTGAAAGGAAATTTAAGCTCCTTTCATAGCATTCGAATAAGTAATCAATGGCGTATTATTTTTGAATGGAAAAATGACGATGCATATGAAGTAACAATTGTCGATTATCATTAAGTATAAAAGCAATGGAAAAATTAAACAACATACATCCAGGAGAGATATTGCTAGAAGAGTTTTTAATTCCTTTAGAAATTACAGCATACCGTTTAGCAAAGGATACGTTTATTCCTCAAACTAGAATTAGTGAAATAATCAAAGGTAAAAGAAGAATTACTGCGGATACGGCCCTTCGTTTTGCGAAATATTTTGGGACTTCACCTAGATTTTGGTTGGGTTTACAAGATGATTTTGATTTAGAAGTGGAATCTTCTCAAAAATCAAGTGAATTGAACAACATCATTCCTTCTACAAAAGGTAATGCAGCATAAGGAATGATTATCGCCATTAATACACGTTTCTTACTTCCTGCAAAAATGGAAGGCTTCGGTTGGTTTACCTACGAAGTGGTGAAACGTATGGTAGAAAATCACCCAGAACATATCTTTGTGTTTTTCTTTGATCGTGCCTACGATAGTCGTTATTTATTTGCTCCCAATGTTATTCCGGTAGTTTTGCGTCCACCTGCACGTCATCCAATTTTATTTATTCTTTGGTTTGAATTTGCAGTCAAACGTGCTTTAAAAAAATACAAAGCGGATGTGTTTTTCTCTCCGGATGGGTATTTAAGTTTGCGTAGTAAGGTTCCACAAGTGAATGTCATACACGATTTAAATTTTGCACATTACCCGAAAGATTTACCTTTGAGTTCGCGGGTGTATTACAATTATTTCTTTCCGAAGTTTGCGAAGAAAGCCAAACATATTGTGACGGTTTCTAATTATACCAAACAGGATTTAATGGATACCTATCAAGTTCTAGAAAGTAAAATAACCGTTGCTTGGAATGGAGCAAACGATGTTTTTATACCGCTTTCACAACACGACATAGAACATGTGCGCGGTAATTTAACCCAAGGTAAACCCTATTTTTTATTTGTTGGTTCGATTCATCCACGAAAAAATGTCAAGCGTTTAATAGAATCCTATCTAAAATACCGGGAGAAAAATACTTCTTTTGATTTAGTTGTTGTAGGAGAACCGATGTGGAAACATAACCAAGAATTGTTAGCATTAAAACATGAAAGCATACATTATACGGGACATTTAACCATTCAGAAATTAGTCCGAGTCATGGGTGCTGCTGCTTGTTTTGTATATATTCCTTACTTTGAAGGCTTTGGAATTCCCTTGGTAGAAGCAATGCGCTGTGGTGTTCCGATAATTGCTGGAAATAGAACCTCTCTTCCAGAGGTAGTTGGTGATGCAGGTTTGTTAGTAAATCCATTTTCTATCGAAGAAATTTCAATTGGATTGGTGAACGTTGCGGAAGATGAGGTATTACGTCAGGAATTAGCAAAAAAATCCTTGGAAAGAAGTAATCAGTTTAGTTGGGACGCGAGTGCAGAAAAAATATGGGAGGTGATTCTTCATTCTAAATTGTAGTTTAAAAAACTGTATTTCAGTATTTTAATATTTGTTTGTAGTTAGTATTTTTATCTTTCCTACAATTAATTTTTATCCTTAAAGTTTGTTTTTGTACTTGTAATTGTATATATTCAAGAAAAACTTAAAATAAATCGTTATGAAAAATTTAATACTTACCCTAGCAATACTAATTATTTCAGGTTTCACTTTTTCCCAAGATAAAGAGACTAAAAAGGCAATAATTAAAGAAGACAAAGCGGCAATCGCATCCGATAAAGAAGCACTTAAAGAAGATGAGAAAGCGTTAGTTTCCGATGACGAAGCATTGAAAGCTGAAAAAGATAAGGCTGCTAAAAAAGCATTGGCAGAAAAGAAAAAAGCGGATCAGAAAAAACTGAAAGAAGATCAGAAAAAACTGAAGGAAGACGAAGCGAAACTTGAAAAAGATAAAGCGATGAAAGTCGAAAAAGCTAAAAAAGAAGAGAAAGAGAAAAAAGAGGAGGTGAAGAAAGAGGAAGAGGTTAAAAAAGAAGAAAAACCAGAAGAAAAAAAATAAAATTGTAAAGGGCCGATTGTACGTCGGCCCTTTTTTTGTCTATATTTTCAACTGTTTAATAATACGTCTTTTTACGTATTTACTTTTTGTTAATAAAATTAAATAACTTTTTCAATTTCAGTTGATTTGACGCTAATTTATCACTTGATTTTCTAATTAGTTTTAAGATTGACATTTATAGTATATGGTTTATCATTATATTGAAAGGTAAATTTTTATTAATGTAAGTTTCACTAACTTTTCATGCGCAAGACATCGCAGGTTAGCAGATATTTCGTAGAAAGAAAATTCAAAATGTTGGATTAGTAGCAGAGAAATTCATTTGTGGAAATTGATACCCATACAGATTCAAGAGGTTTAGATGCATATAATATGAGTTCAATTTCTAGTATTACTTTGGTCAATCGTTTTCCTCTAAAATTGCTTCGATATCTAATTTTCCATTTTTATTACTTTTGGTGAAACTTTTTTCTATCTCATTATTCTTCATAAAAGTAAAGATTACACTATCTAACTTTAACTTTTTAGTTGAGTGTAAATCTTTACTATAATATTTTGAAATATATGCATTATTGTAAGCAGGATATTCCCAACCTTCTTGATAAATAATTTTTAATGACGTATTAAAACTTGATGAATCAGTAGATCTAGGTTAATTATTTGAATTATTGATTTGAATAATGATAAATGATAGTATTATCATTGGAATTCCAATGGTAATAATAAAAAATATACGTCGTGTTTTTACTGAAAGGGGATATTCATCTAAATAACTAGATAATTTAAAAGTTCTAACAACAGCAAGAATAACAAAGATGTTGCAAAGCCAATAACCGAGTTGAAAATCCGGATGAATAGGACTTGCGCCCCATCCAATTCCAAATAGGAGCAAAACATAAAAAAAATAGAGTACTAGTAAAACTACTATAGTAATGTTAGTTATTTTAATCACACTTTTTTTTAGTGTTAAGAATCCTGTAATTACAAGTGTAAATAATACTGGATATAAAAAAGCTAAGTAGAAATGATTTATATATTGAGGCTTTGTTATTACAGATTCATTTTCCCCTAAGTAGTATTCGTTACAAATTGGAAAAATGATTAATGAGACGCAAAATAACAAAGTATATGTAGCGAATTCAAATATAAATTTTTGTAGTTTATTTTTCATTGATAAAAATTAATAAAAACAAAAAAAGCAACCTATTTCTAGATTGCTTTTGTTTTGGTAGCGGGGGCCCGACTCGAACGGACGACCTTCGGGTTATGAGCCCGACGAGCTACCAACTGCTCCACCCCGCACTATATTCAAATAAAGTAGTAAACTTTAATTGCGGTACAAAGATATAATTTGTTTCTTTGTACTCCAAACTTTATTTAATAAATAATTCATAATAATGTCACATAAAGCAGGATTTGTAAACATAGTAGGAAGTCCAAACGTAGGTAAGTCTACGTTAATGAACCAGTTAGTGGGTGAAAAACTTTCTATCGTTACTTCCAAAGCACAGACAACAAGACACAGAATTCACGGCATTGTGAACGAAGAAGACTACCAAATCGTCTTTTCTGACACTCCTGGAGTGGTAAATGCATCGTATAAATTGCATGAACAGATGATGAGTTACGTAGAATCTTCGTTCAAAGACGCAGATATTTTACTTTTTATCACCGATATTTACGAAAGTGAAATGAATCACGCTGCAACTTTAGAGCGTGTTAAAAAATTAAAAATTCCAGTACTTTGTATTGTCAATAAAGTGGATCTTGGAAAACAAGAACAAGTAGAAACGCGTTTGGCCTATTGGAAAGAAAAAGTTCCGAATGCGGAAGTAATCGCTGTTTCTGCATTACATGGTTTTGGTAAAGACTGGGTATGGCAACGTATTTTGGAGTTATTACCGGTTTCTCCACCCTATTTCGATAAAGATGATTTATCCGATCGACCAGTACGTTTCTTCGTTTCGGAGATGATACGCGAGAAAATCTTCTTACATTGCGAGAAAGAAGTTCCTTATTCGTGCCAAGTAGAAGTCGATACCTACGAAGTGGAAGAAAATATCATTCGTATTCGTGCGGTAATTGTGGTTGAACGAGATTCTCAAAAAGGAATCATCATCGGAAAAGGTGGAATGATGCTAAAACGCATCGGTCGTGAAGCACGTAAAGACATCGAAGGTTTTGTAGGGAAACAAGTTTTTCTAGAAACCTTTGTGAAAGTGGATAAGGATTGGAGAGAATCGGAAGTGAAGTTGAAGAAGTACGGGTATTGAGAGTGACGAGTGACGAAGTGATGAGTGACGACCTTCGGCAGGCTCAATGGAGCAGCTCAGGAACCAAGTGACGAAGTGACGATCCTTCGGCAGGCTCAGGAACCGAGAGACGTTGTGAGGCGAGAGGAAAATATAAATAGTAATTAAAAAGTTTGAAGGGAAAATAAATTAGGTTTTTTGAGGCAAACAAAAAATTTACTTTTGAGTTTACTAGAGTAAATGATAAAGTGAATTTTGAAGTTGAACGAAGAAAAAGCAATTTATTTTCCCTTCAACAAATAAAGATAATGAGCAATATAATAGCAATCGTAGGTAGACCAAACGTAGGAAAATCTACAATTTTCAATCGATTAACGGAATCGCAAAACGCGATCGTGAAAGAGGTGAGTGGGGTAACACGTGACCGTATTTACGGACGTGGTGAATGGAATGGCGTACCTTTCTCGGTA
Organism: Flavobacteriia bacterium; assembly: GCA_947446925.1. GTDB lineage: Bacteria > Bacteroidota > Bacteroidia > Flavobacteriales_D > Crocinitomicaceae > CANHVK01. The sequence goes on along the minus strand of CANFHU010000001.1, from coordinate 79,035 downwards.
ATCGATACAGGAGGATATGTACATGGTTCGGAAGATATTTTCGAAGGGGAAATCCGTAAACAAGTAAAATTAGCGATTGAAGAAGCAAACGTGATTTTGTTTGTGTTGGACGTTACAACTGGAATTGTAGATTTAGACGAGACAGTTGCGGCGATGCTTCGTAAGTCTAAAAAGAAAGTGTTTATCGTTGCGAATAAAGTAGATAGTGCTTTACGTTTTGGAATGTCGGCTGAATTCTGGTCTTTGGGATTAGGAGAAGTATATGATCTTTCTGCTGCCAATGGTAGTGGAACAGGTGAATTATTAGATGATCTTGTAAAATGTTTTGATAAAAATGCACCATTTGTTGACGATACGGAAACACCTCGTATTGCTATTGTTGGAAAACCAAATGTGGGCAAATCCTCGTTTGTAAACGCGATTACAGGTCAAGAACGAAATATTGTAACCGATATCTCTGGAACAACGCGTGACGCGATTAATACGCGTTATAAAGCCTTTGGATTCGACTTTATCTTGGTGGATACCGCAGGAATTCGTAAAAAAGCGAAAGTTACGGAAGACATTGAATACTATTCGACCCTTCGTTCGGTGAGAACGATTGAAAATTCAGATGTATGTGTCTTGATGATTGACGCTACGGAAGGATTGCAAAAACAAGATTTGGTGATCTACTATATGATTGAAAAAAATCATAAAGGAGTAGTGGTATTGGTAAATAAATGGGATTTAGTAGAGAAGGATCACATGACCATGATACAATACGAAGAGAAATTACGCGAAGAGTTGGCACCATACAACGATGTTCCAATTATTTTTACTTCTACGGTAACCAAACAACGTATACATAAAGCATTGGAAACAGCGATGGAAGTTTATTCCAACCGTATTAAGAAAGTTTCTACTTCGGACTTGAATGACTTGTTATTGCCAATCATTGATGCAACTCCACCGCCATCTGTAAAAAGTAAATACGTGCAAATTAAGTATGTGACGCAATTACCAACACATGCGCCAGCATTTGCATTTTTCTGTAATTTACCACAATACGTTGCGGAGAGTTACAAGCGTTTCTTGGAGAATAAAATTCGTGAAAACTTTAACTTTTCTGGGATTCCAATTCGTATATTCTTTAGAAAAAAATAATGAACCATTTCGGTCATAACAACGATACAATTTGTGCCCTTTCAACGGCAAACGGCATGGGGGCAATTGCTGTCATTCGAGTTTCTGGCGAAAAAGCATTGGCGATTGTTTCGGCAATTTTTTCGAAGGATTTAAGTGTTGTTGCAACACATACTGCACATTTTGGTCGCATTCGCAATGGAGAAGAGATTATCGATGAGGTATTGTTGACTGTATTGCATGGCGGGAAGAGTTTTACCGGAGAACCAACCGTTGAAATTGCGTGTCACGGTTCGACCTATATTCAACAACAAATTTTACAATTACTCATAGCAAAGGGATGTCGTACAGCGCAGCCGGGTGAATTTACCATGCGTGCGTTTATGAACGGAAAAATGGATTTGTCGCAAGCAGAAGCGGTGGCAGATTTGATTTCGTCCCAAAGCAAGCGTGCACACCAAGTCGCGATGAACCAATTACGCGGTTCGTTTTCGAATGAATTGCGCGATTTACGCGAGAAGTTAATCCACTTTGCGAGTTTGGTAGAGTTGGAGTTGGATTTCGCGGAAGAAGACGTCGAATTTGCAGATCGTACAGAATTAAAAGCCTTGGTAAAAGAGGTGTTGACGTATATCCAAAAATTAATTCGCTCGTTTGATTTAGGGAATGCCTTAAAGAATGGCGTTCCAGTGGCCATTGTCGGCGCACCAAATACAGGGAAAAGTACCTTGTTGAACCAATTATTGGGCGAAGAACGTGCCATCGTGAGTGATATCGCCGGTACAACACGTGACGTGATCGAAGAAACCTTAAACATTGATGGAATTCTATTCCGTTTGATCGATACCGCAGGAATTCGTGAAGGTTTAAGTGATTCAGACAGTGATAAGATAGAAGCGATTGGTATTGAACGTTCCAAACAAAAAATACAACAAGCCCAATTGGTGTTGGTCTTAGCAGATGCAACCCGCAGCGATGTTCAAGAAGTCGCTCATTGGGCTAGCGAAATTCAAGCAATCAATCCCGACAAACATGTATTGTTAGTTCTCAATAAAACGGATGTACAAAAAGTTGCCTTAACTGAAAATGTTCCATTCTTGTCCTTATCTGCTTTAACAGGCGCAGGAATTTCCGAATTATCGACGTGGATGGTGGAGAAAATTACCAAAGGTGTGGATATCCAACAAGAGGTGATTGTAACCAATGCGCGTCACGTGGAGGAGTTACAAAAAACTGCCACGGCGCTTCAAGCGGCTTCCGAAGGATTAGAAAACGGAACGACAGGTGATTTTATCGCGATGGACATTCGTCAAGGGATGTACCACTTGGGGAATATTACGGGAGATATAAGTACAGATGACTTGTTGGGTAATATCTTTAGTAAGTTTTGCATCGGTAAATAGGAGCGCTGAAACCCCTGTAAATACTGATAAAATTACTTTTTATCTTAGAATGTTTAGTATTTTTTATCGTTGGATTTTTTGGAAAATTTAGGAATACTAGTTACCTTTTTTGTTGAATAAGTGAGTTTTACTGATTTTATTGAGCTATGAGTGAAATTATATTGTATACAACTGAGGATGGTTTAACGAAAGTAGATGTTAAACTAGAGAATGAAACCGTATGGCTTACGCAAGAGCAAATGGCTCAACTTTTTGGCAAAGGCAGAAGCACTATTACAGAACATATTTCTAACATATATAAAGAAGAAGAATTAGAACAAAATTCAACTCGTCGGAATTTCCGACAAGTTCGAATGGAAGGAAATCGTGAGGTAGAAAGAGAGATAGAATACTACAACCTCGATGTAATCATTTCTGTTGGTTATCGAGTGAAATCTATTCAAGGCACTCGTTTTCGTCAATGGGCAACCCAACGACTGAAAGAATACATTGTAAAAGGATTTACAATGGACGATGAACGTCTAAAAAATCTCGGAGGTGGTGTATTTTGGAAAGAGTTATTGGATAGAATCCGTGAAATTCGTTCCAGTGAAAAAGTAATGTACAGGCAGGTGTATCAGATATTTAAAGGGGTTATTAGAAATAAAAAAGCCTTGAGCTAGTCAAGGCTTATGAATTCTTATTTTAGAGTGCAGCAATAATGCTTGTTCATTGGGGCACTTTGTATTAACAAATGTACAACACAAGATTGATAAAAAAAAGAGTATATATAAATTATATATAGGAGTAACCAATTTTTTCTTCTATAATCGTTTTAATTTCATTATTTTCCCTATGAGAATTAAAGAGTAATTCAATTTCTTTATCTAATTCATTTTTTCGATTATTGGAAATTTGATTTAGAAAAAAAGAGATTACACGAATTGTGGTATCTAAACTATGTCTATTTCCGTTGTTAAATTTAAAATGAGGTAGCTGTGAAATACCTTTTGGAGTTTTTAAATCGAAAATTACTCCTCCATGCGCACAAGCATTTCTTACATAAACGATAGTATTAATAAGATTTTTGAATTTATCTATATTTTTTACGCCATATTTCAAGCTTATTTTGTTTTGTAAATCTTCACTTTTTAATGAGGAGTATAATTTCAGCATAGAGCCGAATGTAAAAAATTCAAGTGTTTTCCATGCTGGAGCAAATTTATCATTGATGTATTTATTATGATGAGATTGAATTACTTTATTTTGTTTTTTAAACTTTTCATTGTACTGCGAGCCAATGTTATTAATGAAGTCTTGTTCAACAACTGAAGAATCAATAAACCATGTTGGTGAATGCTTATATGTATTAGAAACATAGTAAACAACATTAGTTCTAAAGTTGATTTCAATTCGATTTAATGCTCTAATAAGTAGATATCTTAAGTCAACGTCTAAATAATATAAGTCAACAATACTTGAAAATTTTGTACCCTCAATAAAATTATGATTTTTATCTTTTTCAAAAGGATGCCAGTAAAATCCCAATCGATAGTAGCCGATGTCATGTAAAATTTCTTTTACTTTCTCCACTTCCATATCTAGTATCATCCCACGATTTTTTAACAAATCAATCTGTTCGATAGTGGTAGTAGCAGTCCTTCCCATTTTTAATGTTTCTTAAATAATTATCCTTAATTTAAGAAATATTTCTTTTATTATACTAATAGAAAATTCAATTTCCCTCAACTTAGCGTAAAAAACCCTATAAAAACAGGGGTGTTGTTTTTATGTTCTTCGTTCTTTATTTATCTTATCCCCTCAAACAATTCCCCAATTTCAACTTCCAAAGCACGAGCGATTTTTAACATCGTGCTTATTTTCATTTCTTGTTTTCCTTTAATGTATTTGCGAAGATTCTCAACGTCTAGGTCTGAATCGTGAGCAACGTGTCTTAATTTTAAACCTTTTTCTTTTATTATTTCAGAAATACGAATGCCAAAATCAACTACTTCTGATGGTATTTCTGATTTTCTAACCCTTGTATTTCCTTTGTTTTCCATAACGGAAAATTATAAGCAACTGATTGAAATATTATGATTGATAATAATCGGTTGTTTACAACTGATTATGTTATTTTTGTTTGCAAAAACGAAAACGAAGTAGGATGCCGACATTACATTGGATAGGAAAAGAGAAAGTCATTAATCATCATAGAGATGTTCCATTTAAAGTGTTAGAACATAAATACGGTTTTGACAACGGTATTCAATCCAATGATCCAACCAATTCTGGTAATTTAATCATACATGGCGATAATCTTGAAGCTTTAAAAGCGTTACTTCCTCAATACGAAGGAAAAGTAGATTGTATCTGTATAGACCCTCCTTATAATACAGGTAATGAACATTGGGTATATAACGACAATGTAAACCATCCAAAAATAAAAAAATGGTTAGGGGAAGTTGTTGGTAAAGATGGGGAGGATTTAAGCCGTCACGATAAGTGGTTGTGTATGATGTATCCAAGATTAAAATTGCTTCATCAATTGCTATCGAAAAATGGAGCTATATTTATTTATTGCGATGATAATGAACAAGCTAATCTAAAACTAATTTGCGATGAAATTTTCGGTATTAATAATTTTGTAGCAAATGTAATTTGGCAGCATAGTATTCAACCAAAAGGTTATCTTGGTAAGTTTTCAGTTCATCATAATCATACATTAATTTTCTCAAAATCTTCCACATTTAGTATAGGTAATTTAGAGAGAACCGATGAACACAATAAAGCATATTCAAATCCTGATAATGATCCAAGAGGTTTATGGAGAACAGGTGATGTAAGAAATGCATTATATCGTCCAAATCTAATTTATGATATTCAAACACCTTCAGGTAAAATAATCCCACCCCCAAAAAATGGTTGGCGCTGGAGTAAATCAACTATAGATGAAAAAATAAAAACTGGTGAAATTATTTTTAATAAAACTGAAACAAATATTATTCGAAAGATTTACTTAGATACATTAGAAGGTCGTGCTCCTGAAACAATTTGGTTTGGTCAAGATGTTGGCACAACAAGAGACGCAAATAAAACACTAAAAGAAATTTTCGACCAAGATTTACCGTTTGACACTCCAAAACCATATCAACTTATCGAAAGAGTAATAAATATTTGTACAAATAAAGAATCAATAATTTTAGATTCATTCTCAGGCTCTGGAACTACTGCTCATGCTGTTATGAATTCAAATAAGGACGGGGGCAATCGTAAATTCATTTGTATCGAAATGGAAGATTATGCGGAAACAGTAACCGCAGAAAGAGTCAAAAGAGTAATAAAAGGTTATGGTTCTGGAACAAAAAAAGTTGAAGGAACAAATGGTAGTTTTGATTTCTACGAATTAGGTCAACCAATTTTTGTAGGTGATAATAGCGAATACCTTAACGAAGAAATTAATTTAGAAAAAATTAGCGAATACATTTGGTACAGCGAAACAAGAAGTCCTTATATAAAACCTACAAATGATGATTCAGATTATTTTTTAGGTAAAAAGGAAGAAACTTCCTACTATTTTATTTATGATAAATCTGCTGAAACAACCTTAGATTATGATTTGCTTTCCGAAATAAAAACTAAAAGTCAACAGTATGTGATTTATGCAGATAATTGTTTGTTATCCAAAGAATTTATGATGACAAATAATATCATTTTCAAAAAAATCCCCCGCGATGTAACTCGTTTCTAATATGGAATTAAAAAGCTACCAACATAAAGTAATCAAGGATTTAGAACGTTTTTTAGAATACTTGCAGATTCACAAAAGAATAGATGAATCGTTTAATATCTATTGGGAAGACAAAATTGGCCCCTATAATCCATTGTCAGGTGAAGGAATGCAACCGTATAAAAATACGATTAAAAAAGCACCGCACGTATGTGTGAAAGTTCCAACAGCAGGAGGAAAAACGTTTATAGCTTGCAACGCTTTAAGCACGATTTTTAATGCATACCACTCTGATTTACCAAAAGCAGTAATTTGGTTAGTACCTTGGAGTAATTTATTAGACCAAACGGTGGCGAGTTTAAGTAATCCAGACCATCCTTACCGACAAAAATTAAATAGTTTGTTTAACCACCGTGTGGAGGTGTACGAAAAGAAAGATTTGTTACAAGGTTCTAATTTTAATCCAAGTGTAGTTAAAGATCAACTTTCCATTATAGTGATGAGTTTTTCAAGCCTTAGAGCAAGAAATAAAGACGATAGAAAGGTTTATCAAGAAAATGGGCAGTTGGCTTCATTTGCGGGTGAATACCAAGATAAATCTCACCTATTAGAGGATGTTGATGATACAGCATTAATCAATGTAATCAGAAGTTTAAATCCAGTTTTAGTAGTGGATGAAAGTCACAATGCTGAAAGTGATTTGAGTGTTGAGATGCTGAATAATTTAAATCCTTCTTTTGTGTTGGATTTAACTGCAACCCCAAAAAACAACAGTAACATTGTAAGTCTTGTTCCTGCAATAGAATTGAAAAAGGAACATATGGTTAAACTGCCTGTCATTGTTTATAATCATCACGACAAAACAGAAGTTATTAATAGTGCTTTACACTTACAACGTAAGTTAGAATTACTTGCAATTGAGGAAGAAAAAAGTGGAGGTAAATATATTCGTCCAATTGTTTTATTTCAAGCGCAACCAAAAACTTCGGATGATAACACCACTTTTGAAAAATTAAAAGAACAATTACTTGCAATTGGTATTCCAGAAGTACAAATCAAAATCAAAACAGCAAACAAAGATGAAATAAAAGGAATTGATTTAATGAGTAAAACGTGTGAAGTTCGTTACATTATCACTATCAACGCACTAAAAGAAGGTTGGGATTGCCCATTTGCCTATATATTAGCATCCTTAGCAGATAAATCCTCAGCAGTTGATGTGGAACAAATCTTAGGTCGTGTTTTAAGACAACCATACGTTACAAAACACAAAGCTTCATTATTGAATATCTCATACGTGTTAACGGCATCAGCTAAATTCAATGATACACTTCAAAACATTGTTAAAGGACTTCAAGCATCAGGTTTTAGCGATAAAGATTATCGTCAGAAGGATATAATGCCTGAAGAGGATAAGAAAGTTGTGGCTCAACAACCATTAGATAATTTCCTATTCCCTGAATCTAAGGAAGAAACAAATACTGATGATATAATTGCTTCAAGAATTCAATTTAATCCTGTTATCGAAGAATCAATTGTTATTGATACTCCAATTTTAACTGAAATAGAGTCAATTGCAGAAGAGCAAACGAAAGAAATGGAGCAAATTATAGAAGAACAGAAAAAGCAACCAGTAGACGAGAATATATTCCAGGAAATGGGAGAGAAAGTAAAACGATATAAAATTATTGATTCACACAAAGAACTTGCTTTATCAATTGAATTTCCGCAATTTATTTTAGAAACTCAAAAGAATGATATTTTCGGTTCAGAAAATGTATTGTTAAATCAAGAATCATTACTGAAAAATTTCAAACTTAGTAAAGCAGATTCAAACATAGATTTTGAGAGAATTAATTCAGATTTATACAAAGTAGATATTGAGCAAATCAAAACAAATGAGTACACTCCACGTTTTACAAAGATAGAAGACCAAGTTGTACGTGATCCAATTACAGAATACATATTAGCAAAACCGAAAGAAAATCAAGTAAAAGATATAGCGCACCAAATTGTTAAGTTAGTGGGTGATATGTATCCCATTTCAGACCAAGAAATTAGGTTATATGTTGAAAGAATATTAAACAATTTAAGCGCAGAACAATTACAAGACATCTTAACAAGAAAATATAGCTATTCAGAAAAAATAAAAGCAAAAATTCGTTCATTAGCGGATGTTTATGCAGAAAATCAATTTAAAGACTTCATTACAATTGGACGTATTACAACTCAACCTAAATGGAAATTTTCAGAAATTATTGTTCCTGGTAAATTAGGTCCTTCAATTGGTAATTCTTTATATGAAAGAGAGGGTGAAATGAATAATTTTGAAATCTCAGTAGTTACAGATATTTCAAGTTTAGCAAACATTGCATTTTGGCATCGTAATTTAGGCAGAGGAAAAGGGTTTGCCATCAACGGATACAAATCCAATCATTACCCAGATTTCATAGCAGTAACAAAAAGCGGAAAAATCTTACTTTTAGAAACAAAGGGCGACGACAGAGATAATTCAGACAGTGCTGCAAAATGTCGTTTAGGCAATAAATGGGCTGAATTGGTAGGTAATAATTTTCGTTATTTCATGATATTTGATAGAGCATCCGTTGAAGGTGCATATACCTTAGACAAAGCAAAAGAGTTGATTAGGCAGTTGTAGATGCTTCATTCTTGTATGTAAAAATCTCTTTAAATTATATTGACTGTCAAAAAGGGAATGTATTACACCATTCGCTTCAACTTTTTTAACCTAGTTTGATAGGCTTGTAAATAGTTTCTTTTTAATGGATCCGATAGTAACGATGCGTTAACTAAAACAGCAATTTTATCTTCATTAGTCAGCAAATTATCAAAAACCTTTTTCACTTGTTTTTCCGAAATAGATGCCATTTCTGCTAATTTATAAAACTGTTGAAGAATTTTTCCTTGAGCAAATTGTATAGGCAATAGTCCATCTTCTAAAGCAAAATCCTTATCGTTAATGTGGATTCTACTATTTAGTAAATCATACGCTGGGCTAAGTTTAAAATCTCCTTGAGGGGTTTCAATTAATGAAAAGTTTTTGAAATGGGCATCTCCATTAGAAAACAAGTAATTGAATACGATTAATTTGAATAGTTTAACCGATTCAATGGGGTAAGCTGGCACATATTGTTTTAGCAATTCAAAGAGTTGAAAATAATTCCCTTCATACTTGTAATGTTCTCCGTGTGTTTGTGGAGTTCTTAGTGCCAATGAAGCAAAATCTTCTTGTGCTAATTTTGAGCCATCTGGTAAAACATCAAACCGTTTAGTAATATACGCTGGTGCGCCATCTTTAAAAAAAATAAGTGCATTTTCTGCGGTTTCAATTCCAAAAACTTGGGATGCAATTTGCATAGTTAGATGTTCATTAGCGGGCATCTGATCTGCATTTTTTCCTGCATTTGGAATGGGTTTTAAGATGTGTGTTCCTTGTTCGCCTTCGTTAATCAATCGTAACTGATTTTTTTCTTGGATAACCGAGAATTTTTCTTGTACTCCAGATATAGAGATTCGCCTTCTATTATTGGCAAACATTTCATCAGAAACTTCATTTGATGAGGGGGATGGATAATTTAAATAATGACTTACTTTTTTTCCATTGAAAACCTTTTTCAAACATAGTGATGAATAGGTCGTGTAACCACGATTTAATGTCCCAGGACAACGATCCAACTTTTCTACTGTGCTTACATTATTGTTTTTCATTGATTATCAATTTTTTCAACCGTAACAGCACCAATTGTGTCGTTAGCAGCCGTTATTAATAATAATCCAAAATCATCCTTCTCATCAATTCTATTTTGAAAGCAGACAGATTGTTTGTTTGTTCCCTCCGGAAGCATATTAAAGAAAAAGGAAAATAACGTTACCGATTTATATTCTTGTTGCTTTTTAGGTAAAGTTAAACTAATAGCGGGTTTACGATTATCAGTAAACCAAGTATCTAAATAGTGAAAAACAAAAGTCCCATCATCCAATTGGTGTAATTCTGCAGCAGGTTCTTTCTTATATAAAACAATCGCTTTTCTCATCTATTCGTTATAGTGCTTTTACTTCCAACTTTAATTTTAATCCAAGTGCATCAGCTAATTTCGTAAGGGTTTGAAGGGTAGGATTACCTTTTCCACTTTCAAATTGTTTGAGTGTTCTTAAACCTACACCAGCAATTTCAGCTAACTGTTCTTGCGTAACATTTAAGGTTTCTCTTCGCTTTTTTAATTCTAAAATCAACTCTGACAAGTGCATTATACTGCTCTTTTTTAGCGAAGATACTAATTCTTTTTTGATAGTACAATAAATAGTGCTTTTTATTGCACTTATTTATTCACCTCCCGCATCACTTCCGCAAAAAGCTCCACCGATTTAATACGATCTTCCACGTTAAACACATGCGTAGCAACAATTAATTCATCCACATTGTTGTATTAAAGAATATTCTTGGAAGATTAAAAATCCAGAATTCTCTAAATATTTAAATTTTAATCGTAAATTAGATTAATAAATAATCAAAATATCGATTGAATGACTTCTATAAGACCAAATCCATTTACTTCGTATGATGGTTTAGTTTCACAAATGTTATCCAATTTGTGAGACAGTGTCTCACAAATTAAATAGGTCTCATATTATTAAGTTATTTCCTTTAAAATCAAAAGAAGAAAAACTATATTATGCGCAAAATTGCATATAAACATCAATCTTTAAACGACTTAGAAAAATGACAGAATTAGAAAAAAGCGAAAAATTATACTTCGAACTTTCAGAAATAATTTCTCAAAGTCGACAAAGAGTAGCTGTAATAGTTAATTCTACTCTTACAGAAATGTATTGGACTATTGGTAAACATATTCACAACTATTTCTTAACTAATGGAAGAGCCGATTATGGTAAGTCAATTTTGCAGAAGGTGTCTGCAAAATTGACAAATGAATTTGGAAAGGGTTTTAGACAAAGAAATTTAGCGAATATGATTAAATTCTATGAACTTTTTCCGGATATAAATATTTTGCAGACATTGTCTGCAAAATTGAGTTGGAGTCATTTTGTTGAAAGTTTTTCAGTAAAGGAGCATGTAAAGAGAGAGTTCTATTTACAAATGACTATTGTGCAACAATGGGATGTAAGAACACTTCGAGAACAGGTAGACAAAATGTTATATGAACGTACGTTGATAGCTAACAAATCTGAAGAAGAAATTTCAGCAGAACTTCAACTATTGAAACAAAATGAAAAATTATCACCTGATTTAGTTTTTAAAAACACCTATGTATTAGACTTTTTTAACCTACCACACCTCTATTCAGAAAGGGACTTGGAAAATGCTCTAATTTCAAACATTCAAGAATTTATTTTAGAATTAGGTGTCGGTTTTGCATTTGTAGATCGTCAAAAAAGAATTTGTATAGATACAACTGATTATCATTTAGACTTACTTTTTTACCACAGAAAATTGAGAAGACTAATTGCAATTGATCTAAAACTAGGGAAATTTAAACCTGAGCATAAAGCCCAAATGGAATTATATCTAAAATGGCTTACCAAAAATGAAATGCAAGAAAATGAAGAAAAACCAATCGGTTTAATTTTATGCAGTGAGGGAAATACGGAACATATCGAATTATTGATGTTAGACGAAAAAGATATAAAAGTTGCTCAATATCTTACCGAATTACCTAGTAAAGAATGGTTCGCTGAAAAATTACATAGAGCAATTGAAATAGCAAAGATGAATTCGATGAATGATAATTAAAACAGAAGAAGCGTAGAATCAAAAAAACACTTCCATTTGGGTTACGAAAACTTAAAACTCCCAATTCAACTCCCCATTCACCTCCCGCATCACTTCCGCAAAAAGCTCCACCGATTTAATACGGTCTTTCACGTCAAACACATGCGTCGCAACGATTAATTCATTGACTCCTGTCTGTTCAATAAAAGCTTTTACTTTCTTTTTTACCGTTTCTTTGCTGCCGATAAATGCATATTTGGACATCTGTTGCACTGCGGGATGTTGGATCATGTTTCGAAATTCGTTTGTTACTTCAAAAGGGGGCTCTAATGGATTTCTATCTCCTGTCAAAATCCCGATTACCCTTGAATAGTAAGAAGTGGATAGAAATGCCGCTTCTTCGTCCGTATCAGCGATAATGACGGAAATTCCTGCAATTGTGTACGGTTGAGTTAAGGTAGATGAAGGTTGAAAATGTGTATTGTAAATCTTTAGTGCATCCACTAATTGTGCACTCGAAAAATGACTTGCAAAAGCGTAAGGCAATCCTTTTTCAGCGGCTAAATAGGCACTTGTTGTACTTGAACCAAGTATGTAAAGCGGAACATCCACTCCTTCAGCCACGTTTGCACGAACGGATTCGTGTTTATTGTCCACTGAAAAATAATCTTGAATTTTTTGAATTTCAGAAGGAAACTGCATCGCCGCTTCGTAAAAATCAGAACGAATGGCACTTGCAGTAGCTTGGTCTGTTCCCGGTGCTCTTCCTAAACCTAAATCAATGCGATTAGGATAAAGAGTGCCTAAGGTGCCAAATTGTTCGGCAATGATAAGCGGAGAATGATTGGGTAACATAATTCCACCCGAACCTACCCGTATGTGTTGTGTTTCCTCCGCAATTTTTCCGATTAAAATAGAAGTCGCGCTACTGCCGATAGCATCCATATTGTGGTGTTCGGCTAACCAATATCTTTTGTAACCAGTATTTTCAGCAAGTTTCGCAATTGCCACGGAATCCTCAAAGGTTTGACGAAACGATTTACCTTGTGAAACAACTGCAAGGTCAAGGATGGAGTAAGCAACTTCTTTTTTTAACATAATTCGGAACTATCTACCTGCAAAAGTAATAGAATCCAAAAAGCAAGGGTGAAATAAATCGACACAAAACAAAATCAATGATTGAAAATCCATTCCTAGAACTTTATGTAACTTTGCCAGAAGATAAATAAATCAATTTGGTTACGCTTATGGAACAGACTAAAATGCTAAGCTACATTAAAAATGTATTGGAAAATATGCCATCGGATTGGCTAAATCTTACCACACATCGTTTAGATATTTATGATGAAAAGTTAGCTAAAACTGAATTTTTAGACCAATTTGAACGTTTATTTAGCGCGAATAATGCAAATACTGCTGCTCTTAGTGAATTACGTACTGCATATGATTACATCCGTTTAGGTCACCCCTTATCGTGTGTGTTGGAATGGGCGATCGCTAAGTTGCATGGCATCAAAACAGAAAATGTGATCAGTTTTTCTTCTAAAACAACGCCAATCTTAGCTGTTTTACGAAAGAACTTATTAGCAAATAAAAATACGCAGATTGCCTATGTTGGAGAATTACCAGCGTTTTTTGATGCGGAACTAGTCAAAAACGTGTATGGGTATCATTTTGACTTGTTGAAAGTGAATAATTTACAGGATGTTACTCCGATAGATGGAACTACCATTTTTATTACTCAACCAGCATCTATTTGTCATTTTGAGTTAGTTCCTACGGTTGATTTTTACATTCATATCGATAATCAATTAGGAAGTATCTTACTTGTAAACGGAGACAAAAACGACAATTACGTTTCAGAAATTCAACACGTACGAAGAAGAGAGACGATTGCCATGACTCCGGCAAATACCTTGAAAGTGCTTCAATTTTTAACGAATACAAACGCAAACCAACAGGAAGAAAGCAATTACGATCAACATCAATCAATTGTTTTAAATTCTATAAAAGAAATTACTAATACGAATATTAAAGCCTTGGTCGCTTCGAGTGGATTATCAACACAATATGCGATTGTCATGGGACTGATTCACGATGCAGTAGAAAATCATCCTGGAAAAGCCATCAAAATTGTCGTTCCTCCGAATTGTTATGGTGGTACAAATGACCAAGCTAGAAGAATTGCTGCATGTTTACAAAATGTGGAGGTGTTAGATTTACCAGTGGATGGTGGAAATAACATGGTGGCTTGTATTGATGCATTATTAGAAAAGATCGCACTAGAAGATGCCATTCCATACATTATCGCGGAGATCCCAACCAATCCACGTGTTGAAGTTCCAGACTTACTTCAATTAAGAGATGTATTAAGCAAAGAACGTAAAACTACAACCGGTGCATTGGCGATAGACCCAGTGTTTATTTTAGACCAAACGTTTTGTCCGAATGTTCACTTCTTAGGAGAAAATAATATCCTGTCAACGGTTCGAACGATTGCGTATGTAAGTGGATCTAAATTCCCGAGTGGCGGAAAATGTACCGCAGGCTATTGCGTATCGAACGAGAAAGCAAAAGATTTAATGGAGAAAATCGAAGTTCATTTACATTTATGTGATAATGAAGCGACATCGCTACAAATGGAGATCTTAGCGAAACAATTGCCTTCAATGAATCAACGCATTCAAGACGCCTATATAAATACACGTGAATTTGTGAATTTTATCAGCGAAACATTGCCAGAAGCGAAAATCAATTTTGTATCGGAAGAGTTAGCGCAGCAAGGATTCACACCTTCCGTTTTTTCTTTGGATCTTCCTACAAAAGGAACTACGCACGAAGAAAAAGAGGCGTACAAAAGGGAATTGAATTTGAAGTTGATTAATCGAATGATTACTGAAATCCCAACGGAAAGTAAGTACTGTGTAAGTTATGGACAATTAAAGGGTTGTTATTGGACCATTCCTGCAACTTCCACACAAGGAACAACAAAAGAAGGCGACAAAGATTATATTGCGCGCGTTGCACTTTCACCTTCCTTAGATTTGGAATTGCATAAGAAAGTGTTTTTGGATTTTGTGAAAGAGATATAATTGTTTTTCCACTTGATGGGAGATGAGGGGTGACAACCTTTCAATTTGATAAATAAATTTCTAAAGTGAAACAATCTCCAAAAGTAAAAATCCCTTGGCCTACCAAAGCCGCCATGTCACAGATCTATGAAAAGAATCTGTGGGGCGGAAATCCTGCTGAATTTTATTCGGGGGAAGGTTCACATGATCCACATATTGTAACGCCATACATTAACATTATATCTGATTTTTTACAGTCTTTTGATGAACCAATCACCGTATGCGATTTGGGTTGTGGTGATTTTAATATTGGAAAGGAATTGGTTGAATTTGCAGCACATTATCACGCAATAGATATAGTTCCTGCCTTGATAGAACGAAATAAGACCCTTTTTAATACTGAAAATCTTTCATTTCATTGTTTGGATGTGGCGGTGGATGAACTACCTTCGGGTGATTGCGCGTTGGTACGACAAGTACTACAACATTTATCCAATCAAGAAGTACAGCAGATACTAGATAAGTTATCGCGCTATCGTTACGTCATCATCACCGAACACATTCCTTCTGGAGATTTCGAACCAAACAAAGATAAAATTTCGGGTCAGGGGATACGCTTAAAACAAAACAGCGGGATAGATGTGTTGGCGCAACCTTTTTATTGGAAAGTGAAAGATGTAAACGAATTACTGTCTTTGGAATTAGGTAATGGAAGAGGAAGGATTGTGACAACCTTGTATCTATTTTAATTCTTTTTTGCTCCATCTATACGTAATATTTTCAACTCCACCCGACGATTTAATTGTCTGTTGACAGGATTATCGCTCCCGTCGGGATTTGTATTACGCTGAGCAGGTTGGGTTTCTCCATAGCCTTTCGAAACCAATTGGAAACTCGGAATTCCATGATGGATTAGAAAATCAACGACCGATTTTGCACGTTGTTCGGAGAGCACTAAGTTGTATGCGTCTGTACCTTGCGAATCGGTATGCGCAGAAATTTCTACCACCATGTTTGGGTACTTTGTTAAAATGGCGATAAGTTTGTTTAATTCCACATTCGATGCTGGTCGGAGACTCGATTTATCAAAGTCAAAAAATAGATTTTTGAGTATAATTTTTGAACCAACTACCAAAGGCTGAAGTTGAATTACATCGTGAATTTCTTTATAACTGGAACTCTCTGCCACATCGATGTTTGTCGATTGAAACAAGTAATTTTCTACTTCGTAGGTCACATTGTAATTTTTTCCAGAAGGAAGAATCAGAATATAACAGCCACTCACGGTATTTACATGGTAGGTTCCCGATACGATCCCTGTTTCATTGTCTGTAACAGTGATAAATACATCCCCTATAATTGGGTTTCCGTAGGCATCGGTTACACACCCTTTAAGAACAGTAAGTTGTGGCTCCACAAAGTTTTTAAACGTGATTTTATAAATGTCTTTTTCGCCGTATCCACCTGCTTTAAAAGAAGAGTAATAGGCCCGTTGTTTGTTTGGGCTAACTACAAAATAGATATCATCCTCCGGTGAATTAATTGGATAACCGATGTTTACAGGTTTTTCCCATTGATTGGTAGGCGATAATGTGCTAGAGAAAATATCAAAGCCACCCATCGTCTCATGTCCATTTGAACTGAAATACACTGTTTTTCCATCTGGGTGAATAAATGGCGCATCTTCTTCAAAGCGTGTATTTATCGTTGGACCTAAATTCGTTGCTTTAGCCCATTCTCCTGTTGGAAGTTTATTACTTACATAAATGTCACGCCCACCATATCCACCAGGTCGATCACTTACAAAATACAATTTTTCTTCATCGGCAGACATGAAAGCACTTGGTTCCCATCCTTTCGTATTTACATTGTCATTTAATTTTTCTGGTTTGGTCCAACGATTTCCTTGCAAATGGGTATGGTATAAATTCCCTGAACCATCAATTGAATCTTTGTAAATAAGAATAATCTGACCGTCGATAGAAATTCCGACCGATGCTTCATTCCCCGCTGTATTAATTGTTGTTCCAATGTTTGTTCCGGTTTCCCAGGTCGTATCTTTTTTATGTGCAATGAAAATATCTTCAAACGTAATACCGGAATTATCACCAACTCTTCCGGTGCTATTTGGTTTTCGTGTAGTATAAATTAGCGTGTTTTCATCTGCTGTTAGTACAGGAGAATATTCGGCGTATTGGGTGTTTATGTGCGGACCTAAATTCGTAATCTGTACATCTACAGGATGCGCAACTAATTGTTTGGCAACGTTGCACATGTCAATTTTTCGCGCAACTTCTTCTACCAATGTTTTTTCTTTGTTTTGGGAAATAAGGGAATTAAAATGTTGGTATGTTTCTATTGCTTTGTCAAATTGGTAGTCGGAATGGTATGCGTCTCCTAGGTATAAAAATGCCATTTGGTGCGCTTTATCATCTTTCAAGGTACATTTCACAATACAAGTAATTGCATGTTCTAAATAGTGAATAGCCTTTGATTTTTGTGTGTTTGAATGGATATAACAAACGCCCACCAAGAAATTTAACTCCGGATTTAGCGAATCTTTTTTGATTACTTTTAGATACAAAGGTAATGCTTCTGCAAATCGATCATTTTCGATGAATTCATCTGCTTTTTCAATGGTTTTACTATCTATTTCACTTGTAATTTGCGCATATAATTTAGTTTGAAAAACAAAAAGTATACATACAATAAAGAAGCAGTTTTTCATGGGTAGTTTTAACAAAATGTAGCATGCAAAGTTTGTTTCTCATTTAATAAAATGTGTTACATGTTAATTTGAGTTTCTTTCAAAATTCACGTGTTTTTGGACTATAATATTTTATAATGGAAAAAATACATAGTTTATTTTCCGTTATAGTGGAAAAAATACATAGTTT
The DNA here is from genome assembly GCA_947446925.1 of Flavobacteriia bacterium. Taxonomy (GTDB): domain Bacteria; phylum Bacteroidota; class Bacteroidia; order Flavobacteriales_D; family Crocinitomicaceae; genus CANHVK01. The sequence continues at coordinate 61,078 of CANFHU010000001.1, read as the reverse complement.
ATTTTCTTTTATAATGGAAAATATACTACTTTTGAATAAAATAAAAGCGTATGAGTTCTGTCAATCGGGTATTAAAAGACAAGTTACGTTATTGGTTAAACAAGCGAAAAGTACTTGTGTTGACCGGTGCGCGACAAGTAGGTAAAACGACTTTATTACACGATTTGTTTGATGGTCAGGAGATGTTGTGGTTAAATGGGGATGATCCGGCAGCGCGATCACGTTTAGATATGATAACTCTCGCCGGAATTAAAGATTTGATAGGCGGATATAAAATTGTGGTCATCGATGAGGTGCAACGGATATTAAATCCAGGTCTTCTGTTAAAAATGATGATCGATAATTTTTCAGAGGTGCAATTTGTTGCAACTGGTTCGTCGGCATTAGAAATTTCAGATAAGGTGTTCGAACCATTAACAGGAAGGCATATTTTATTTCATTTGTATCCGTTTGCACAAGCGGAGATTTATCCAACAAAATCTTCTTTCGAATTGGAACAACAACTTCCTTTTCATTTACGCTTTGGCTCGTACCCAGATGTTGTTTTAAACCCTAATGATGCTGAAATATTATTGAAAAATTTAGCAGGACAATATTTGTATAAAGACGTATTGGTTTGGAAAGATATTCGTAAACCAGAATTGTTGGATAAATTATTGAAGTTACTAGCCTATCAAGTGAGTTCAGAAGTTTCCATCAATGAATTGGCGAATGCCTTAAAAGTGAAATCTGAAACGGTTGAAAATTACATTGACTTATTAGAAAAATCGTTCGTTGTTTTTCGTTTGAAATCATATAGTACCAATGACCGAAAAGAGGTCACGAAGATGAGTAAAATTTACTTTTGGGACAACGGGATTCGCAACGCAATTATAGATGATTTTAGACCCTTGGAATTGAGAAACGACATTGGTGCACTTTGGGAAAACTTCTTGGTTTCAGAACGCCTGAAAATGAAGGCATGGAAAGATATTACTGCCAGAAGTTATTTTTGGAGAAACAAACAACAACGCGAAGTGGATTACATAGAAGAACAATATGGAGAATTGACTGCATACGAAATGAAGTGGAACACTCAGAAAAATCATAAAGTAACGCTTGCATTTACAAATGCGTATCCAACGGCGAAGACAGAGATAATAACGCCAATAAATTTTAAAGGGTTTGTGTTTATGTGATTTATAAAACCAGTAGAGCCACAATGCATTGTGGCTCTACTGGTTTTATAGGGTTTGTGATAGAAATTAATTAATAAACGAATTTGTACTATCAGGTTTTGATGTGAGTTTTTTAAAATAATAGGTTTTATCAATTTTATTTAATTCATCTCCATTCGATCGTTTAGATTGGTTAAGTACAAAAATCGTATCATTTATAATTGTTCCAGATTTTATATAAGACTTTAAAGGTCCACCTGAAGATGGTTCCCATTTTTCTAACTGAATAAATTTATCAGAGATGTTAAAAATCCCCCAAGCAAACTTTATATTCTTCAATTTGTTTATGAAATTTTCAGAAAGAAGAGTTTTCTCGTAATCATTTATATTATTATAATCAAAACCATCACCAGCAAAAAGTAAAGTACCATCATTATATAAAAAGTAAATAGAAACTTTTTGAGAGTTATCATATTTGGTATAATAGTAACCTTTTAGTTTTAATTCTTTAGTTGATATGGGAACTCTAGAAAGTGTTAGTTTATCATCAGAAAGATTTTCTTTAGAACAAGAAAAACTACTAACAATTATAAACACGTAGAGTATAAATTTCATATAATCGATCTATAATTTTACTTCGAATACCACGCTTCAACCTCTTCGATCAACAATGCTGGAATTTCTAATTTATTCTTCTTTCTGTAACCGTTCAATTTTTGGTGAACGGCTGTAGGTTTTGCTTCTAACAATTCGTCTACGCTGGAGAAACCTGCTTTTGCCATATGTTCTGCCCACGTTCCTGGCACACCAATCGATTGAAATGCTTTCAAGTCTGGTCCTGTTTGGAATTTTTCTGGTCGCATTTGTGGGAAGAACAATACTTCTTGAATGGATGAATTGTTTGTCAATAACATTACCAAACGATCGATACCAATCCCCATACCGGATGTTGGTGGCATACCGTATTCTAAGGCACGTAAGAAGTCTTGATCGATAAACATGGCTTCGTCGTCGCCTTTTTCAGACAAACGCAATTGCTCTTCAAAACGCTCGCGTTGGTCGATAGGATCGTTCAACTCAGAATATGCATTAGCAACTTCTTTTCCATTGATCATCAACTCAAAACGCTCTGTCAATTCTGGATTATCGCGGTGTTTTTTACACAACGGAGACATTTCAATTGGGTAATCCGTAATGAACGTTGGTTGGATGTAGTTTCCTTCACATTTTTCCCCAAAGATTTCATCAATCAATTTTCCTTTACCCATTGATTCTGTTACTTCGATACCCATTCCTTTTGCGGCTGCACGTAATGCATCTTCGTCTTTTCCGTAAATGTCAAATCCAGTGAATTCCAAAATTGAATCACGCATGGAAATACGTTTGAAAGGTGCTTTTAAGGATATTTTATTAGGTCCAACAGTGATTTCTGTGCTTCCACATACGTCTGTTGCTACTTTCTCAATCATTTGTTCGGTGAAATCCATCATCCAGTTGTAGTCTTTGTAGGCTACATAAATTTCCATTACGGTAAACTCTGGATTGTGTGTTCTGTCCATTCCTTCGTTACGGAAATCTTTCGCGAATTCATACACGCCATCAAATCCACCAACGATCAATCGTTTTAAGTATAACTCATTCGCGATACGTAAGTACAAAGGAATGTCTAAGGCGTTGTGGTGACTCATAAATGGTCGTGCAGATGCTCCTCCTGGAATTGGTTGTAAAATTGGCGTTTCTACTTCTAAATACCCTTTATCATTAAAGAAATTACGCATCGAAGTCATTGCCTTCGTACGTTTGATGAACGTATCTTTTACATGTGGGTTTACCACTAAATCTACATAACGTTGTCTGTAACGCAATTCAGGATCGGTAAATGCATCGTGCGTATTTCCATCCGCATCCGTTTTAGGTAGTGGAAGTGGTTTCAATGCTTTCGACAACAAGGTAAATTCTTGTACGTGTACCGAAATTTCACCTACTTGTGTTTTGAATACATATCCTTTTACCCCTACGAAATCTCCTAGGTCTAACAATTTTTTGAAAACCTCGTTGTACAACGTTTTGTCTTCTCCCGGACACAATTCATCACGGTTGAAGTATACTTGTACACGACCAGTACTATCCAATAATTCCGCAAACGATGCCTTCCCCATGATACGTTGACTCATCAAACGACCCGCGATGCAAACCGTTTTACCATCTTCGAAGTTTTCAGAAATAGCACTTGCTGTGTCTGTTACCGGATATAAATCTGCAGGGTACGGATTGATTCCTAACGCACGTAATTTGTCTAATTTATCTCTACGTTGAATTTCTTGTTCTGAAAGTTCGATTGCACTCATGGGTTTTTTGCTAAAAATTTGGTGCAAAGATAATCTTTTTCAGGCTTTTTTCTGCAACCACTTAGGCAATAATATCGAACCGATGATGAGGTATGGGAAATACGAGATGAGTCGCCAAATAACTGCTAGTGCAACAATTAATAAAATGGAGGAACTAAACTCGCCCATGAGTTCTCCAAAAGCGAATTCTGCGATACCACTTGCGCCCGGAGTAGGACTGATTAACATGAAAATCCAAAGCACCAATTGCTTTCCTAAAATAAAGATGTGATTAAAAAACGAAATGGGTAAAAATGCCGCCAATACACAGTTAATGACCAAATAACGACAGGTCCAAGATAGGATGGTAGCACCAAAACTTCCGACCCAAAAACGTTTGTTTTCTTGTTTCATATCTTGGGATGTCCATTGAAGATCATGCTGTAATTGGAGCATTTTCCCTTGAAATTTTTGCAAAAAAGGGATTTGACAAAGTTTGTAAAGAAGTAGTCCTATTCCTTTAGGAAAAACAAAAACACTCAAAAATAAAAGCACGCAAACCAAGGCAATAATCCCAAATCCACCCCAAAAAACTAAGGCAATGCTTTTGTCGACCCAGGTTGCATTCGGGAAGAGCATGTCGGAAGAAATAAAGCAAAACACAAATGGAATGAGTAGGATGAAAAACAGGTTATCTAACAATGCTGTAATCATAACGATGGAGGTAGAACGACCCAGATTGATTTTTTCTTTATTGAGAATAAACATCGCAACGGTAGCACCCCCAACCACTCCAGGAGAAAGGGCAGAGGCAAATTCCCACAATAAAATGACATTAAATGCTTTTTTCCAAGTCAGTTGTTTTTTGGTTAAAATTCGAATGCGCAACATATAGAAGAAGTCGCGCCCAACCATGCATAGCATGGCGAGAAAAATCCAAAAAATGGAAGCAGGTTTCCAAGAGATTTCGGTAAGTATATCGCTTAATTCTTCTTGTTTGTATGTGCCATTTTTACACGGATAAAACTCCTGTGCATCCGAGTAATCGATTTGGTGATTGTGGTTCACATCTTTCCAGCAGTGCGTGGCTTGTTGCTTAGATGCAATAAAGTGTGTTTGATTCAAACTATTGAATAACAAATATCCTGTAATGCTCAAACCAAAGAGAATCGCAAGGTAAATTTTCCAAGAAGCGAAAGCGGAATTCATGGGGTAAAAGTAATAATCTCGTAGGATAAATTTTGAAACTTATCTGATTTAGTTTAAATTTGTGTAGTATGTATAATATCAAATCTAATGACTGAAATTACGCTAAAAATACCTGATGCTAAAGTTTCATTTTTCATGGAATTAGTTCAAAATCTTGGATTTGATTTTTCTATCCCAACGGATGAAATTCCAGAAGAGCACAAACAATTAGTAAGAGAAAGAATAAAAACAGCTAAAAAAGAAGATTATATATCTTGGGATGAAGCAAGAAAACAATTGAAAGTAAAATAAATTAATGAAATTTCAACTGTTACTTGATCCTCGTGCAATCGATGATATTCAAAATGTGATAGATTATTATAATGAACAATCACAAAGTTTGGGTGAAAAATTTGAAAAATATTTAAATAAGTACATTATTGGTCTTTCTAAGAACCCATTTTTTCAAAAAAGGTATGATGAAGTTCACTGTTTACCACTAAAAAAATATCCTTTTATGATTCATTTTAGCATCATAAAAGACCAAGTCTTCATTCATGCTCTTATTCATACTAAATTAAATCCGAGTAAAAATTGGATTAAAAAATAGTGTCTACTTCACTTTCTTCAAATCCAACACCACCTCAATATCCCAATTCGGACGCACCGTAATTGTCTCGTTCCACCAGCGAGTTTCTTCGGCCTGTTTTTTTGTAGTCAAACTACCAGTATCCCAGCGACCGTTTTTATTCTCATCCAAAATAAAACGAATTCGGTAATCGCCTTTGTCTAAAAATCCAAAGGTGTGTGTTTTTTCATTACTTTTTTTGGTATGTGTTTCGATTAATTTTGTTCCTTGAAAAAGTTCGATGATGGTTCCCACAGGAATGGAATCAATTTTTGCAATCACATTCCCAATTTGTTTTTCATCGATAGGGATAATGGTTACTTCTGTTTTGTAGTTTCCAATAAAGTTTTTGAATTGAATGGATTGTTTTAACAATTTAATTTTTAGACTTTTATATTCATTTTTAGGCAATTGAATAGCGATTGAATTTTCGGTGTTTTTGCTTGTTTGAAATTTCAAAGGAAGTGAATCATTTGCAAATACTTGGATGGAATCCGCATTAAAACGAGTGATTACATCGGAGAAATAAAGGTAAATTGCTTGATTTGGAAGTTGTTTGGTGTTTGTCCAACTACGAGGTGTTTTTTGCTTTTCTTTCAAAGGTAAACGTATATAAGCACTATCCTTCGAATTCGTTGTTTGAATATGCAAAGCCAGCGTATCCAAGGTTTGTAAATCGGTAAATAAACTTAAAGAATCGTTTCCGTGTGCTTGTACAAAAGGCTTAATTTCTTTGTCTTTCAGGTAAAATCGTGCGGTTTGTAGTTCGTTCGATGCTCCCAGTATAATTTGGTTTGGACCAACAAAACTAGCCGAACGTATCAAGCGTTTTGGTGTTGGTGGAAATACTAAAATTGGAACGCTATCTTTTATGTTTTGGGTAATAGTTACTGCTTGTTTGGAGAATCCAACGTGTTCAAATGCCTGTGGAATCAAATCTTTGCTTTTATCTTCAAAGGCAATTACGTGATATTTTCCTGGTTTTAGATAGGAGAAAGTAAAGGCGCCTTGTTCGTTGGTATTGGTAAAATAGTTCGCCTTTTGACTAAAATTCGTAGCAGTATCTGCTAATAAACAAACATTTAATCTGGGTAAAGGCAAACGAGTTAAAGCATCTTTAACTACCCCGGAATAACTTAAAGAATCAATCCAATTTCCAGTAGAAAAAACATAGGTCATTAGGGTATCATTCCCTTCATGAATATCCTTGATGGTTTTATTAAAATAAAGTGCGTAGGTTGTTTCTTTTTGGAGTTCTCCTTTGATTTTAACAATCAATTCTTTGTCTTTGGCAACTGTTTCCAATTTTACATGGGCAGGAACAATAAACAGGGTGGTGTTTGGATCGTTTAATTTGTAAAATTCATTTAGTTGAAAGTGAATTTCATTCGACTGAAAATTGGTCGACATTGCTTTTGGTGAACTGGAAACAACTTGCGGTGCACGCGTGTCTTTTGGGCCACCATCAATGGAACCTTGTATCGCACAACCAAAGGTAATGCTACCTAATACAATTAAAAATAAGTACTTAACCAATTGCATAATTTTTCTAAATAAAGGAGATCTGTTGAATTAAAATCAGCTAGTTTGTCGCTATCCACATCCAGTACGGCTACTACCTCTTTCCCTTTCAAAATTGGAAGCACGACTTCACTTTTGGAAGCATTACTACAAGCGATATGTCCTGGAAATGCATCGACATCTGGAACTAATTGTGAATTTGCTTTTTCCCATGCAGTACCACATACACCTTTCCCTTTGGCGATACGCATACATGCAACCGTTCCTTGAAAAGGACCAAGCACTAAATGTTCCGCTTCTACGAGATAAAATCCAACCCAGAAAAATCCAAATTGTTGTTTTAAAGCAGCAACGGTATTCGATAACACGGCAATCAGATTTTTTTCATCCCCTACCAATACTTGTATTTGCGGAAGCAAAGAAGTGTATTGTTCTTCGCGGGTAGTTCCAATAAGGGAGAAGTGTTCTGCCATGAAACAAAGATAAAGTTTATTCCTAGAACACACTATATTTTCTTACCTTTGACACTCCAATCTATCGCTTATCGGAGATGCATTCTACCTATGAAAAATCACATTTTCAAGCATATTTAGAAGAATTATTAGCAATTCCTTCTTCGGATATTTTGGTCCATTGCTCCCGTGAAAACAAGCAATTGGTATTCATAGATACTCCTTCCAATTCGCCTATTTCTTTTCCACTAACACCTGCATGGAAACACTTAGTAACATTTGCTGCTTCGGTGCATAAGTCTGCCGATACGCATACACTCTGTGTTGCTTTGGATACAGTTACTATCTCCGACCAGAAGCAAACACCCATTTGGTTGGTTCCCTTGCGTTACCGCATGATTAAAAACACAAATACGATCGAAATTTCGTTCGAATTGGAAGATGCTTTTCTTAATCCATATTTGTTGTTGGAATATAAAAAAATCCATGAAGCAACGTTAGAAAATGCAGATTTGGAGACTTTTGAAGTGAAAAAGGAGTTTGTATATCAAGTATTAAAAGAACATACATATCCAATTACAGAGGTAACCATTATCGGAAATTTTCATCACCATCGCTTTTTATTGGTGAAAGAATTGGAAGAATTACAAACAAAAATTCCTAGTGAATTAGTACAATCTTTATTGGGAAATGAAAGCGCTACAACCAAGAAGTACCTTTTTTTGGAGGAAGGAAATCTTAGTGCTTTAGATCGCGACCAACAAGCGGTAATAAAATTATTAGAAAACCAAAATGTAGTGGTGGAAGGTCCACCAGGAACTGGTAAATCGGAATTGATTACCAATATTCTTGCAAAATGCCTAACATCCAACACGAGTCAATTGCTTGTTTCGGAAAAGAAAACGGCTTTGGACGTGATCGCTAAAAAACTTGCTAAAAACGGCTTAGATCCATATGCAATCGTATTATCCAGCGATACGCGCACGAAGGATTTAATCGATCAACTAAGTGCGACATGGAAATTGCTAGAAAATAACTTCCAGAAAGTCCGGCAACCAATGTATCTCGGACAACAAAAAAGAGCAAATCTGCAATTATTATTGGATAAATTAACTGCGAAAGAATTAATTGGAGGGATAGCATATAGTACGTTTTTAGGAATGCTTGCTGGTAAAGATCTCGAATCGGTTCCTTATGTTTCCAATGTTCCATCGATGAAAGATTGGTTGAAGGATGTAGAAAAAATCGCTCATTTTTACGGACAACATCCAAATATCGAAGCATTAAAATCTTTCCAAAAAACTTGTTTTGAGAAAAACGTACGCTTAGATGAGGTAATTGATTCTTATGTAAAAGAAAGCACTTTTTTACACGATACCTTCGGAGTTACAACAGTTTCAGAAGTGGAAGAATTACTTTCCGAGGTTATTTATGTGCAAATGATCGAAAACGAAGTAGTTAAAAAACAGTTGGCACTTTTTGAAAAAGATAGTTTACGTAAAAAGTTCAAGAAACTGTATTTTGAACTTCAAAAAAAGAAGAAGGAATGTACATTGTTACATGCAGAAATGACGGTTTGGAAAATAGTACCGACACCATTACAAGTTCGAACATGGGAAAGTAATCTAACAAACGGTTCTTGGTGGACACGCAGAAAAACACGTGTACAAATCGCAATGAATTTAAACGATACAAGTATACCAATCTTAGAGGTACTTACCACAACACAAAAATACCTAGGCGTTCAGGCTGCATTAAACCAATTGGAAATCGATTGTTTGCACCTAGGGGTTCAACCAATTACTTCTGAATTAGAAAGTATTTATGCCTGGGTAATTCAATGGGAAAGTAAAGAAAATACCAAAATAAAAACGGCATCAAAACGTTCTGAAACTTACCGCAGACTATTGGTAGAAAACAACCAAAGAATAAAACATTTTTTACACAATTTAAACATTTATTTTACATTTAATACCCACTTTTCTCTTATTGTGTTTGGGGAACACATCCAAAATGCATATACGGGTTTACTTCCATTTACTACTTTTTTTAGTGAACTCACAGCAACCAATTATGGCTTGATTCAGGGAGCAAATACCTTCGAAGCGTTAGAAAAAACAGTGTTGAAATCACATCTTGTTCAGTTAGAGAATTTATTTCCTGTTTTACGAACGTTTTCAGGGGAGGCATTAGGACATAAACTAGAAGATATAATCCAAGTTGAAAAGCAGGATAATCTGGAGTATGTGACATATATCCATGCCAAACGTGCGGCGAAATTTCATGCATATCACGCGATTTTACAAACACCGAGCACGAAATTATCAGCACCAGAAAAAGTGTTAAAGGCCCGATTGAAAAAAGGAAAATCTATATTGGTGAAAGAATTTGCTAAGACTAGACATACCAAATCGATTCGTGAATTACTCAATTCGGAAGCAAAAGAATGGATAGAACTTTTAGTACCTATTTGGTTATGTACACCTGGACAGATAGCGACTTCGTTTCCGATGGCATCCTCCTTTTTTGAATTAGTGATTTTTGAGGAGGCGAGTCAATTGCCTTTGACCCATGCTTTGGGTGCGTTGCAACGAAGTGCCCGCGCCTTGGTATGTGGGGATAGTAAGCAGATGGCGCCTGGCAGTTATTTCTCTAAAAAGTCGGAACAAATAGATATTTTACACCATGTATCCTACTATTGGAAATCAAGTACATTGACACACCATTACCGTAGTCAACATCCAGCGTTGATTGCATTTTCCAATAAACATTTTTATCAAAATCAATTACTTGCCTATCCAACGGCACAGCAGAAAACATTTCCAATTCAATTACATGTTTGTAGCGATGGTGTATTTACCCAACGTAAAAACGAGGTTGAGGCAGAAAAAATAGCACGAGCCATTGAAAAACAAGTAGAAATTGCAAGCGATTCCATTGGTGTAGTGGCATTTTCACAGGAACAATTGAGTTGTATTTGGCAACATTTATCTGCTGTTACAAAAGAAAAAATAAGCGAAAATTTGGAAACTGGCAACGGTTTTTTCAAAACTTTGGAACAAGTACAAGGAGAAGAATGTGCGCAATTATTTATCTCGATTGGTTACGGAAGGAATGAAGCAGGAAAATTTCAATTACGTATGGGTCCACTAAATCGTCGCAATGGATACCGACGACTCAACGTATTATTCACCCGAGCGCAAAAAAACATTCATCTTTTTACTTCCGTATTAGCAAGTGATTTTCCGATTACGGATAATGAATCCATGCAATTATTGCGCTTGTACCTGCAAGATGCAGCGCAGAAACATACCGAATCTACATGGAATTTCCCCTATGCTTTAACGCCAACGTACTTGAAAGACCAGCACGTTAAATTTGATTCGATTTACGATACCTTACATCAAGCAGATGAATTGATAACTTTTCATCAAGTGATGCAAAATCGGGGTTGGATAGTTAATTATTAGGACAATTAATTGCTGTATATCAATAGGTTAACTTTTTCTTAAAATATTCGTAAAATATTTCTGTATTTACAATTCAAACTGCAAAGATTTAAATACATTTGATGTCCAATTATTATATTTTTTGAAATGAGTTCAGAGCATAAAACCAAACTTACCGCTGCAGGTGTATTGATAACCATCGGGATAGTTTTTGGTGACATAGGTACCTCTCCATTGTACGTTTTTCAAGCCATTACCAGCCAAGGTAAAAATTTATCCGAAGGTTTAGTTTTGGGAGGTTTATCTGCCGTTATTTGGACTTTGTTTTTATTAGCAACTATCAAATATGTATATTTCGCACTAAATGCGGATAACAAAGGTGAAGGTGGAATTTTTGCTTTGTATGCTTTATTAAAAGACAAGAAAGCAAAATGGATCATTGTGCCAACCTTAATTGGTTGTGCTTCATTAATGGCAGATGGTTTTATTACACCAGCCATTTCGATTTCATCCGCAGTAGAAGGATTAGCGAATATCAATCCAGACTTGCCAATTATGCAAATTATCATCGGAATTATATTTGCGCTTTTTGCAATTCAACAGTTTGGTACTGTGATTATTGGTAAGGTGTTTGGACCAATTATGTTGGTTTGGTTTGGTTTCCTATTGTATTTGGGGTTAACACATTTATCCGCAAATCCAACTGTATTAAAGGCTTTAAATCCTTGGTGGGCATACAACTTGATTGTGAATGTACCTGGAGGATTCTGGGTATTAGGTGCTGTTTTCCTATGTACTACTGGAGCAGAAGCACTTTACTCGGATTTAGGTCATTGTGGAAAAGGAAATATACGTGTGAGCTGGGGAATGATGAGTGTTGTATTAGTAATTCATTACTTCGGGCAAGCGGCTTTAGCGTTAACTCCTGGATTCCATTTGTTACCAAAACAAACTATTTTTTATGCGATGGTACCAAAAGACATGCTGATTTTTGCGGTTACGATTGCAACTGCCGCTACTATTATTGCTTCTCAGGCTTTAATTACCGGTATTTTTACTTTGATGAATGAAGCGATTAAATTGAAATTGTGGACGAACTTAAAAGTAAAATATCCAACCGATCATCATGGACAAATTTATATCCCTTTTATTAACGGGGTATTGTTAGTGGGTTGTTTATTAGTTCTTTGGAAATTCCCAACATCTTCTCAAATGGAGGCTTCCTATGGTTTAGCAATCACCATTAATATGATTATGACATCTATCTTATTGATTCTTATGTTATACATTCGTTATCCAAAATCAAAAGCAATTTTCACACTCATTTTTGCTGTTTTCTTTGTGGTAGAAGGAGTCTTTTTATTCTCAAATATCCATAAAATCCCAGAAGGTGGTTGGTTTACCTTAGTTTTAGCAATTTTATTTTTCTCTGCACTTTATTTGTTTTACAAGGCAAGACAATTACGTGCGAACATTACCGAATATATTCCAATGTCTCGTATTGTCAATAAACTCGAAAAAGTACGTTTAGATGACAAAATTCCATACGAAGCAACGAACCTTGTTTATCCTACGCGTAGTGAAAGTCCTGCTAAATTAGATTCTACCGTTTATTACTCCTTATTTAAAAAACGTCCACGTAGAGCAGATATCGTATGGTTTTTACATGTGGAAATTAAGTCAGATCCATGGGGTGTTGATTATTCAGTAAATGAAATTATCGATAAACACTGCTACCACGTATCTTTACAATTAGGATTTAAAGAGGAGCACCGTATCGAATATATGATTCGTAAAATACACGACCATATGGTGCAAAAAGGAGAGATTGAAGGTAAAAGTATCTTCGATTGCGTAAGGGATGATATGGAAAATCCAGATTTCAAGTTTATCGTTTTAAGTTCCCGTGTTGCAACAGACAACAAACTTACTACCTTCCAAATTATTTGCGTGAAAGCATATCGTTTTATTAAGTCTACGGGGTTAAAAGCAGCGGAAGATTTTGGATTAGATAAAACAAACGTAATGGAAGAATATGTTCCAATTAATGTTACTAAACAATACCAACAAGAAATGCATGAAGAATTTGAAAATTATTCGTGTAAATCTTAATTTTTTAAAACGTTCCTAATTAATACAATGGTTAACCAAGATCAAGTTAAAGAGTTACAAACGCGTATACAAGCAATTTCTAATTACCTTAAAATACCTGAAAAAAAGGTACAACTGCAGGAGGCAGAATTAAAATCGCAAGATCCATCTTTTTGGGATGATCCTAAAAAAGCAGAGGCGGAAATGAAAAACATCCGTTCGCTTAAATTTTGGATTACAACCTACGAGGAATTGGCTGCTGCAGCGGAGGATTTAGAAGTACTATTAGATTTCTTTAAAGAAGGAGAGGCTACGGAAGCTGAATTGGATGCATCGCATATAGATTTGAAGACCAAGGTCGAAGAATTAGAATTAAAGAACATGCTTTCTGGGGAAGAGGACCAATTAAGTGCGGTATTACAAATTACTGCTGGTGCTGGTGGAACAGAAAGTTGCGATTGGGCTTCCATGTTGATGCGTATGTACATGATGTGGGGACAAAAGAATGGCTATAAACTGAAAGAATTAAATTACCAAGAAGGAGATGTAGCAGGGATTAAAACGGTAACCATCGAGTTTGAAGGTGATTTTGCCTTTGGATATTTGAAAGGTGAAAATGGGGTGCATCGTTTGGTACGTATTTCTCCTTTTGATTCAAACGCTAAGCGTCATACATCCTTTGCTTCGGTGTATGTGTATCCATTGGTAGACGATACGATTGAAATTTATATAAATCCTGCAGATATTAGTTTTGAAACCATGCGTGCAAGTGGTGCTGGTGGACAAAATGTAAATAAGGTAGAAACGGCAGTTCGTTTACGTCACGCGCCTTCAGGAATTATCATTGAAAACTCGGAATCACGTTCACAATTAGCCAATAAAGAGAAAGCAATGCAATTATTGCGTTCACAATTATATGAGTTGGAGTTACGTGCACGTATGGAGAAACGAAATGAAATTGAGGCTAATAAAAAGAAAATCGAATGGGGTTCTCAAATTCGAAACTACGTGATGCATCCGTATAAATTAGTGAAAGATGTTCGTACTGGCTATGAATCTGGTAATGTCGAAGCAATTATGGATGGCGATATCAACGAGTTTTTGAAATCGTATTTGATGACCTACGGGAATTAATATTTTGTGTATTTTACATGTAGGGATAAGGCATGCCCTATCCCTACATGTAAAATATAAACGTAAAAATAAATTCCAACGAATACAAAAAATAGGTCATCGTATTATAAATCCTAATACCTTTTCTATGAATTCATCTGGTTGTTCGGAATGTACCCAATGACCAGCATTATCTATTGTTTCAAGTGTCGCATCTGGAAATATTTCTTCAATAGCATCCCAATCTTCATCTAGAATATAATTCGACATTGCTCCACGCAAAAATAGGGTAGGTGTCCAAACTTCGATGGATGGAATGGGTGCCAAAATTTCTTCCATTTCGCGTTCAAGCACATCCACATTCATGCGCCACGCCAATTTCCCTTTTTCCACCCAATATAAATTTTTGAGTAAAAATTGTCGAACACCATACGAATCGACAAAAGGGATCATCGCTTGTTCCGCCGCTGATCGAGACGCAATAGTGGATAAATCGATAGATTTAATGCCTTTAATGATTTCGTTGTGGTGCATAGGGTAACGTTTGATACCAATATCTACCACCACCATTTTTTCTAGGCGGTTTGGATATTTTTGGGAATAATACATGGCTGTTTTGCCTCCCATCGAATGTCCGATAAGTATGAACTGCTCTATTTCAAGATGAACGATTAAACGTTCTAAATCGTCTGCTAAATGTTCGTATGTAAATTCTTCTGACCAAGGTGAATGTCCATGGTTTCGTTGATCTACCAAGATTACACGGAAATATTCTCCTAATTTTTTTGCATGTGTTTGCCAATTATCGGAGGTACCGAAAAGTCCATGTAGGATAACTAAAGGTTTACCTTCGCCAATTTCTTTATAATGTAATAGCATATACTATTTTATCAGTCATTTAGCCAAATTTCTTCCAGTCATTTCTAGCGGTGTAGCAATTCCTAAACGACCCAAAATGGTTGGTGCTACATCTGCCAAAATACCATTTTCAAGTTGGATATCATCGTTGGTAACCAATACAACTGGAACAGGATTTAACGAATGTGCAGTATTTGGTGAACCATCTGCATTTAGTGCAAAATCGGCATTCCCATGGTCAGCAATTACTAAAAATTCATAGCCTAATTCTTTTCCAGCAGTTATTACTTCGCCCAAACAAGTATCTACTGTTTCAACCGCTTTTTGTATCGCGCTGTAAACACCCGTATGACCTACCATGTCTGGATTTGCAAAGTTCAAACAAAAGAAGTTAGGTTGCTCATTTTGCATACTAGCAATGATTTTATCCTTTACTTCTGGCGCACTCATTTCAGGTTGTAAATCGTAGGTTGCAACTTTTGGCGAATTCACTAAAATACGTGTTTCTTTTGGGAAAACTTCCTCGCGACCACCACTGAAAAAGAAGGTTACATGCGGGTATTTTTCTGTTTCTGCAATACGTACTTGTGTACGATCTACTTTTGTAAGTACTTCTCCTAGTGTATTTACTAAATTATCTTTTTCATAAATTACGCGCACATTTTTAAACGTAGCATCGTAACTTGTCATCGTATATAAATGAAGGTTTAATTTCTTCATTTCAAATTCCGGAAAATCTTTTTGGGTTAAGGTAGTAACGATTTCACGCGGTCTGTCAGTTCTAAAATTAAACGAGATAACTACATCCCCTTCTTTAATTGTTGCAATTGGCTGACCATTTGCCGCTATATATGCTGGTTCGATAAATTCATCCGTAATTTCATTGGCATACGAATTTTGAATTGCTTCTTCGGCAGAATTAACAGCAGTACCTTTCCCTAAAACCAGAAGGTCATATGCTTTTTTAACACGTTCCCAACGGTTATCTCTGTCCATGGCAAAATAACGTCCAATTACAGATGCTATTTTACCGGTTGATTTTGCTATTGTTTGTTCTAATTCTTGGATGAAATGCAACCCGCTTTTTGGATCACAATCTCTACCGTCTGTAAACGCATGGATAAATACATTCTCAACACCTTGTTGCTTTGCCATTTCGCATAAAGCGTAAATATGTTCTTGCGAACTATGTACACCTCCTTTCGAAACCAATCCGATTAAATGTACAGGTACATTGTTTGCTTTTGCAGTTTTAAAAGCGTCTACTAAAGCATCTAATTGAAAAAATTCTTTGTCGCGAATAGATTTATTGATTCGGGTTAATTCTTGGTAAACAATACGACCAGCACCGATATTTAAATGTCCTACTTCCGAATTACCCATCTGACCTTCAGGTAGTCCTACATCCTCGCCACAAGTTAATAAAGTAGCAGAAGGATAGTTTGCTAATAAATCATCCATTACCGGAGTATTTGCATTGTATATTGCGTCGGACTTTGATTTATCCCCAATACCCCAACCATCTAAAATTATCAATCCAATGTTTTTTGTCATAGCGTTATTTCAAAAATTGCACCCTTTGGGTTATTCTGTTTGTATTCAATTTTACCACCAATAATCTTTGCATACTCGGAAGCGATAAAAAGCCCTAGACCAGTACCTTTTTGCGATCGCGTTTCTTCATTTTCAAGTCGTACAAATTTATGAAAGATATCTGCTTGATTTTCTGGTGCTACACCAGGTCCAGTATCTTTCGTTCCAAATTTACTATTTTGTTTGTCGCGGTATAAAAATAAGACCAATTTTTCCTGCGTTCCAGCGTATTTGTATGCATTTTCGATCAAGTTAGTCACAATTGTTTTTAGCATAAATGCATCCGTCTCGATGGAAACTTTTTCTTTAAGATCTAACACGATCCATTCTTTATCTAAGCGGGTATTGTATTGTTTTGCTAGTTCTGTGAAAACATCGTTTAAATGTATCCATTCTTTGTGTGGAATAATTGTCTGATTTTCTAGACGAGAAGCAGTTAAAATCGCTTCTACCATTTCTTCTAAGCGTTGATTTTCCAGTAGGGCTTTTTGTAATAATTCATTGCGTTTTTCTAGTTCAAAATCACGCTTCATCAAAGTTTGTAAATATAATTTCGTAGATGCCAAGGGAGTTTTGAGTTCATGGGTTACAGACAATAAGAAATTACTTTGACGTTCATTGAGTTGTTGATCGCGCCTAATCGCGGTGCGAATTCTCCACAAACCAACAAATAGGATCATGAAAAACACCAATCCTTCCCCGGTAATCATAATTACTTTTTTTGTAATTATTGCATCTGTTTTACCGAGTTCTTGCGTGAGTTGAATCAAATGATACCCCCACCATGCAAACTGTAACGCAACATACGCAGCGAGTACATAAAAGATGACAGCGGTTTGTTTTTTCATGGTGTAAATATAAACAATTATTAGCCCTGAAGGGCCTAAATCTATCTCAATAGGACAAAGTCCTATCAATTTACTATTAACTTTTTCCAGCCCTGAAAGGGCGAAATATTCCTCAATAGGACAAAGTCCTATTTGTTGATTTTAATCAACCCCAAACATACCTTTCATCATACTCCATTTCATTTTTCTCTAAAAATTCTATATATTCTTTTTGGAACGTTTTTTTGCCGTGATGCTGTTTTTGATTTGCTATATATCTTCTTACAACTTCTATTTCAGCAGGATATACAGAGAAAGCTGCATACCCATCCTGCCAGTAAAAGTTAGAAAATTCACGTCTTTTGGTTTTCATCCATTTGGACGAGTGAGATTTAATTTCCTGAACTAGCATTGCCAAAGTTATTTTCTTAGAAAGTAAGCATAAGATATGTATGTGGTCAGTATAACCTCCTACGATAATAACTTGACATTCTAAACGATTGCAGGTTCCTCCTAAATAACTGTGTAGTTCTTTTTCGATGGATTCATGAATGAATGGTGCGCGATGTTTGGTTCCGAAAACGATATGTACGTAATTTTTAACTAATGATTGCCCCATGTTTTTTGTCGTTTTTTAATTTTTCTAATAGTTGATTAATAGCTGTTTAAGGATGAAAAATATCGTCCTTTACTATTAAGTTAAGTAAAATTAGTAGTTAAGTTCATCCGATTTAAAAAAAAATTACGTTAATAATCCTTTTATTTCGCCCTTTCAGGGCTGGAAGAATTATATATTAGAAAAAACGACGGACTAAATGTCCGTCGTTAAATAACCTCGCCCTTTCAGGGCTGAATAATAGTAAATTTAATAATTGTGGTATATTTGTAATGCGATACCCAGTAAATCCTCTCTCTATTTATTAGATGATGAAACTGGGTTTTTGTTTTTATAGAATTTGATTTAATTTTTTAATATTTTATATGTAGTTGTGGAGTTATTGTATAATACTTTTAAATAATATAACCCTGTTTCATATTCAGAAAAATTAATTTGTTTTATTTCGTTTAGATTTTTTTTCAACACTTTAATACCTAATGAGTTCGTGATTTCAATATCCATTGGAAATTCAGAATTAAAATAGAGGATTGAATTTACAGGATTAGGATAAAATATTATTTTCTCATCATTTGCTATCTCATCAATACTTGAAACTTTAACATCAAAATAGTTACCTGTAGATGTATTACTACAACCATTAATATCAGTAATATGAACGCTATATAAACCACTTACAAGTGGAATGTAATTTTGATTTGTAGCATTTGCTATCAACATATTATTCAAATACCATTGATATGTTGAGAAATTTTGAGTTGAAATTTTATTTCCCGAAATTATAACACTAGGCTGTGGTAAAGAGTTAAAAAACAATGTAATGTTAGCAGTATCTGTACAACCATTTGAACTTGTACCAACTACATAGTAATTGGTAGTTAATGTAGGATATACATCAATTGAAGCATTTTGGGAGTAATTATTCCAAGCATAATTAATTGCGCCATTAGCAGTTAAAGTTGAATGGCCAACACTACCAGAACAAAAATTTGTATTCGAATTAGAGGAAGTTATTGATACATTTGGTGAAGATATTAATGATATTGTAATACTATTTGAAATAACATTGTTATTACATGCAACATTACTTGTAACAGTATATGTCGTTTGAGAATTTGGTTTAACTACAATGCTGGATATGTTTGTTTGACCTGTATTCCATGTAAACTTGGAACCCGAACTAGTACAAGTAAGTGTAGCTGAATTATTTGAACATAATGGGGATGAACTTGATACAATGGTACCAGAATTACAAAACTTTCGAACGCGATAATTTAAAAAATCAGCAATATATATATTACCTTTATTGTCAACAACTACATCATATGGATAATTTAATTGTGCAGATGTAGCTTGACCGCCATCACCATTAAATGCACCACTACCAGTACCCGTACCTCCACTACCAGCAATAGTAGAGATTATTCCGTGAGAATTTATCATTCGAATACGATTGTTAATAAAATCAGCTACATAGACATTTCCTAAATCATCAACATCAATACCCCAAGGTGAAGCTATTTCAGCATTAATTGCTTCACCGCCGTCACCACTATAGCTTGAAGTTCCTTTTCCAGCAATTGTTGAAATAATACCGTTGGTATTTACTTTTCTGATACGTTTATTGCTTGCATCTGCTATATATACATTACCATATTGATCTACTGCAACATCTTGTGGATTGTATAGTTTTGCTGATGTAGCGAGACCTCCATCTCCTCCAGAACCGATATTATTAGGGTATATTCCACTACCTGCAATTGTTGAAATAACACCATCGGTAGCTATTTTTCTAACTCGCATGTTATAGTTGTCAGCAATATATAAATTACCCGCTAAATCTATTGCAATACCCTCTGGAGAATATAATTGAGCTAATGATGCTTGTCCACCATCTCCACTTAAACCTGCAATACCAGTACCTGCAATTGTTGATATTATTCCATTAGAGTTTACTTTGCGAATTTTATGTTCTGCAGCAATGTAAAAATTGCCTAATGCGTCTACAGCAACACCTTTAATGGATGTAAATTTTGAAGAAGTTGCTAGACCTCCATCCGTGGTTACATTACCACCTCCAGCAACTGTTGTAATAATACCTGAAGTTGCATTAACTTTTCTTATTTTATTACCTGAAGCAATATATAAATTACCTGAAACATCTAATGCAATTGCGTTAGGTGATATTTTTGCTGTCGAAGCTTGGCTGTTATCATTAGTATTTCCAGATGTACCAATTCCTACTATTGTGTTAATTATTTGGGAATTTACATTTGTAAAAAAAAGGATTGTTAGGATTGTTATTAATTTTTTCATTACAGTTAAATTAAAAATAAATGTTAGTAAAATTTATAAATTATTTTTTTAATTTTCAATTAAATGAGCTGTTGGATAATTTCTTTATTATTTATAATGAAAAAAACTCTGGATTATGCAAATTTATTTTCATAAACTATATGTTCAAATTTCATGAAAAGCCTTCATAATCTTTCCAATCACTAATTCCATATATTTTATTTGAATTTTGCACTAAAATTTGACTATATTTTGTATCAATAGGTATAATACTTAAATCTAAATTATCAACATATTTAGCCTTAATTCCTAGTTGTTCTTTTTTATAAGAGTTTTCTTCAAATTTAATAATTTTTTCTATTTCCTCAAAAGAGTATAAACCAGCACTTTTCAAATTTTCTGTATAACCATTTTGAAAATGCCCCCACCAAATTATTGATTTGGAATTATACTCAACAATCTTTTTTTTGCCTGCAATATAATACGCATCATCATAATTAAAACAATCAATTTTTTTGAAATTGTCTTCTCCAAATTTTGTTAGCAATCCATTTTTAATTTCTTGAATAGTTTTAAAAGTTTTAAACTTGAAAGATGCTTTTTCATCTTTTACACTATAAACCTGAAAATCTATAAAAACTTTTGATATATATTCAATTACATCTGATGTATTTACATTTTCACTTTTAACCAACTGATAATTTAAAACAATATTTTTCATTCGTACGTTTTCTAGTTCTAAAAAATTAGTAATTGTATCAAAATGAATTTCTTTAAATTCATCATCACTTAGTACTATGTTTTTCATATCACTAATAATTTTTAAGAAATTTAAAATTTCGGTTTCAATATGTTTATATTCTTTTAATTCTTCAATTACATGAATAGACTTTAAAGGATCAAGATATTTAAAAGACTCCTCTAATTTTTTAGTTTTTTCAACCCAATATTTGTGAAATTCTATTTTATTATAAATGTCAAAAATCTTTGCATTTTCAGTTATTACAGGTATTATTTTATCTTGAAAATCAAAATTCTTTACAAATTCCATTACCTCGTACATACAGTTTTTAGATTGTAAATATTCTTCGCTTATTATCATAATTACATATTCAGCATTACGGATTGAATTCATAAATTCCTTAATGCTCTGTTTGTATTTTAAATCTCTACGATCACGCTGAATAGTTACTCCATTTTGACTAAAAAAGGAATCGATAGAATTGGCAATTTCATCATTGCGCCAAGAATAGGATAAAAAAATCATTTTTAATTTATTTTTAACCATTTATTTTTTTAAATATCATATAACCTTTATTAAATGATTAATTATGATTTGTAGAAGAATTCATTTTTATAATATGAATATAGCTTGAAAGTTTGGATTAAATTCATTTAATATAGACACTATTTTTTAGTCTATATAAATTATTTTCGACTAATTTTTAAAAAAAATAGTAAGTTAATAATACTTTTTATTTCGCCCTTTCAGGGCTGAATATCATGTGTTTTTATCGTTTCATCTAGCCCTGAAAGGGCAATATATAGTTCAACAGGATAAAGTCCTGTTTTAATACGCTCTAACGTTCTTCCCTTCTACGTAGTTCATAAACGCCTTATTCACCACCTTATTACCTCCTGCAGTTGGATAATCTCCTGTAAAGTACCAGTCACCAAGATTTTTAGGACAAGCTTTATGCAGATTTTCCACCGTTTGGTATACGATTTCCACTTCTGCTTGGATGTTTGCTGGAGTCAATAGTTCAGCGATTTTAGCAGAAACTTGTTCGTCGGTAAAAGGCGCGTAAATTTCTTTTACGTAATTTTTAATTTGCTCTTTTGGAAGATTTGTTTGCTCTTGACATTTTTTGTAAACGTCTTGAATGATATGCTCTTGTTTGTTGTCTTTTAATAACTGAATAGCAGCTTCAAAAGCAATGAAATCACCCATAATCGCCATGTCGATACCATAACAATCTGGGAAACGAATTTGCGGAGCAGAAGATACAACAACAATTTTTTTAGGACCTAAACGATCTAAAATCTTTAAAATACTTTGTTTTAATGTTGTTCCCCGTACAATACTATCATCAATAATCACCAAGTTGTCTTTTCCGCGGTGAACAGAACCATAGGTGATGTCGTAAACACTAGAAACCATTTCATCGCGTTGATCGTCTTGTGTAATGAAGGTTCTCAATTTCGCATCCTTAATCGCAATCTTTTCAATACGTGCGCGTTTGAATAAGATTTCTTTTAGTTGTTCTTCGCTTGGTTTCCCCTCAATGGCTGCTAACGCTTTGTATTTTACATCATTCAAATGATCTTCCAAGCCTTTGATCATTCCATAAAAAGAAGTTTCAGCAGTATTTGGAATAAACGAGAATACAGAGTTATCTAAATCGTAATCAATCGTTTTTAATACTTGTGGGACTACTAAATCTCCTAATCGTTTACGTTCTTCGTAGATTTCAACATCGTTTCCACGAGAGAAATAAATACGCTCAAACGAACAACTTTTATTAACCGTTGGTTCATTGATTTTAACCTCTGAAATTTGCCCTTCTTTCTTGATGATTAAGGCATGACCAGGAGTTAATTCTTTAATATCTTCTTGTTGTAAGTTGAATGCTGTTTGAATAACAGGTCTTTCGGATGCTACAACACACACTTCGTCATTTTCGAACCAATATGCTGGACGTATTCCTGCCGGATCACGTAATACAAATGCATCCCCATGTCCAAATAAACCAGCCATCGCATAGCCACCATCCCAATCACTGGAAGCACGTTTCAAAATACGTTCGATGTTTAGGTTTTTAGCAATGGTGTCGTAAATATCTTTTTTAGCATATCCTTTAGATTCTAAATCACGATAGATTTCATCGTTTTCTTCATCCAAGTAATGCCCAATTTTTTCTAATACGGTAACGGTATCTGATTTCTCTTTTGGATGTTGACCAATTTCTACCAATACGTCAAATAATTCGTCTACGTTGGTTAGGTTGAAGTTACCCGCAACCACTAAGTTACGTGTAATCCAGTTGTTTTGACGTAAGAATGGGTGACAGCTTTCGATGCTGTTTCTTCCAAACGTTCCATAACGTAAGTGACCTAAGAACAATTCTCCTGTAAATCCAGCATTTTCTTTCAAATACTGCACATCTTTTAATTTGGAGGGATCTTGTTCTTCGATTGCTTTAAAGCGACCATTTATGTAATCAAAAATGTCTTGTGTAGGTTTGCTGTGAACAGAACGTTGACGTGAAATGTAACGTTGACCTGGTTTCATATCAAATTTGATATTTGCAACACCTGCACCATCTTGACCACGGTTGCTTTGTTTTTCCATCAACAAATGCAGTTTACTTAAGGCGTAAAAAGGCGTTCCATACTTTTCTAAATAGAATTCAAGAGGCTTTTTTAATCGGATAAGTGCGATACCACACTCGTGTTTGATAGGATCACTCATAGGTTTACGTTAGTAAATTATGGTGCAAAGTTAAATTTTTAATCGAGTTTTATGGTATGATTTAGGGTGTAAATTTTACCCCATTCTTCGTAATGCCTCTCTACGCGCCAAACCACTTAATTTCAATCTTTCAACCATCGCTTTGACTTCTGTCGGAAACGTTTTACCTGCTTCTCTTAAACTCCAACCTATCGCTTTTTGGATGAAAAATTCTTTGTTTGGTTCAAATTGAGCGCAGATTTCTTCTAATAAATCTAAATCTGTTTCTTTTTTGTATTTCAATTGAAACAAGATGGCAGTGCGGTTTAACCATATATTGGAGGAAGTGCGATAGTATTGGATAAGTTGCGCTCCTTCATTTGGAAAGCATTTACAGTAATTCCCCACAAAATGCGTGGCGATGGTGTCAACAGAATCCCACCACGATTTATTTGTCAAAATCCAGGTTAATTGTGTTCCATCTTCTTGGTTCCATTCCTGCTTTTTCCATGTTTGTATCCAATCGATACAGGTGTGTTGAAATTCTCGTTCTTCTTGAATCCAAAGTGTATGCACTAATTCCCATCGTTGGTCTGAAGTGTGGGTTTGTGCAGTTGCTTCTTTCAACCACGCTTTATGAATTGCTCGTCTAGTAGGGGCTTGAATTCCAAAAAATGGAAATAAGTTTTTCATGTAGCGTTCCATTTCCGCCGCTTTGGAAGGATTAGCATGCTGACGAAAGGTATCAGTAAGTTGTGCTACTAACGAATACAAAAGATTTATTTTTTATCTTTAATGATGCGTAATAATTCTTTTTTAAATTGATTTTCAGCTTGATAGAGTTGTGCTACTTTTTTCAGCGGAAGAATCTTTACATATTTATTGTAATACTCTTTTTGTAGGTCTAATTCTTTCTGTTTAGT
Organism: Flavobacteriia bacterium; assembly: GCA_947446925.1. Taxonomy (GTDB): domain Bacteria; phylum Bacteroidota; class Bacteroidia; order Flavobacteriales_D; family Crocinitomicaceae; genus CANHVK01. The sequence goes on along the minus strand of CANFHU010000001.1, from coordinate 36,589 downwards.
TAAGAACACTTCTTCCATATACGCAGCGATTTCCTTATCGGTCGGGGTACCATTTTTACTTTTGATTTCGTCGTATTCTGATTTTTTGGCTTTGCGTAATGCTTCCATTTTTTGGCTGTATTCGTTATATAACGGCCAAAATAATTGTGCTTCTTTTGCAGTTAAGTTTAATTTATTTGTTAAAAAGGCAATTTTCATTGTTTCCACTTTGTCATTTTTTGACTCATTTTGGGAAAATGAAAAACTGGTGTACAACACAAATAATAGGATAATTAAATTTTTCATAGGTTAAAGTTATATTTCTTCACGTAATAATTGTTCATCAATATCTTGATTTAAGATATATTCTTCTAGGTTTTCATCCGAAGTAAATGTTTTATTGTTTGATGTTATTAGTTCATCAGCCAATAAGGTTTCATCAAATTCTTGTTCCAAATTTTCGTTTATATAGGCAGATGCTTCTTGCTCGGAGATGGAATTTTGCACTTCGGGTGATTTACCCAAAAAGAACATTACACAAAGCACCGATGCAACTCCTAAAGTGCTAAAAATCCAAACAGGAGAAAAGTTGCGTGACGTTAATTTCCTTTGTGTATTTACGCGTTCCTGAATTCTGGATGGTAAGTCGTCAAAATACCCTTCTGGCGCTGTAAACGCATCCTTTTTAGGGAGTTGACTTAAATGGGGCGCTATGTTTTTTAATTCTTCCATGTTTTCTTATTAGTTGGACACATTTCCTTTCAAAAAGTTTAATGTCCAAGTAAATTTTCTTCTATTTTTTTTGCTGCAATATGGTACGATGCTTTTAATGCTCCCACCGAAGTGCCAAGCACTTGTGACATTTCTTCGTAGGGCATTTCATCATAGTATCGTAAGTTAAATACAATGCGTTGTTTTTCGGGTAAGGTTAGTAATGCTTTTTGTAATTTTTTTTCAATTTCATCTCCAGAAAAATGTTCACCAGCATCGATTTTGTCCGACATTTCCTTTTCAATATTGTGTATTGGAATGAAAAATTTCGTTCTTTTTTTCTTTAAAAATGTAAGGGATTCATTTACAGAAATTCGATAGATCCACGTGTATAACTCAGAATCTTCCTTAAATTTTTCTAAACCTTTCCAAACTTTGATAAATATATTTTGAACTACATCGTTAGCATCATCATGGTCTATGACGATTCTACGTACATGCGCATAAATTTTCTTTTGGTATTTTCTGACTAACAAATTGAATGCGTAGGAAGCTTGTTCCGAATGGAATAATTCCAGCAATTCTTTGTCGCTATAGTCAGCCATTTAAACGTGATTTTTTTATAGGACTTTTCTAAATTAGAAAGGTTTAATTTATCGCAGAAAAAATAAATTAATTATGGAACAAGCTCCAATTTTTGGATTACTTGTTTTGCATATATTCTTCATTACGCTTTCTATCTTCTTCGGATCCAAAATTTTCACATCCTCCTTGAGATCGTTTTTCAAACAAAAAGATGAATTTTAATTTGAAAATGACAGGTAGGTAATCGCTTGAGAACCAATTAGTACGTGCACTACCTTTATTCCAAGCATACATCCCTAGTATTGGTAGTTGCATGGTAGGGATAAGGTAACTTCCTCTTTTTAATTTTAACCCAATCCCTAAATTATAATGGAGTTGTGCAAAAAATTTTCCGGAAAATGCTTGTGTATTTATTTTTAATGTTGCTAATTCTTGATGTGTTTTATCAAACGAATCATTTTTGAACACCCGGTAATCTAGATTTATTCCTAATCCATTATCAATCATAATGCTTGTTTTAGGAATGTAAAAAGTATGGTGAAAGGTTAGTCTACCAGTTAAATTTCCTAGGTAAAAAGAGCCATAGGAAAATTGATTCTCTATTTTTTGCCATTCTGATAAAGTAGCATTCCATTCAGTGTTATAAACTTTGGTATTTTCAGAACCTCCATATAGGTTAAATCCTATGCCCCAATCGGTATATTTGATTAAATTTCCCCATTTGAATTTTGGTTTTTTCAAGTTAAAGGCAACGGTGCCAATTTCTGCAAAAAAACCATATTTTCCTTTTGGTTGAAATTTGTAAATGGTTCGCGTATCGATATACAGACTACTAGTATCTGTAAAGGTATAGGTAGTACCAAAAGAGAATGTTAATCCTTTATTACTCAGATTGCGATAATCTTTTGGTCCACCAAAAAAGTCTTTTCTACTTTTTTTTTGCGCAATTACCGAACCAAAGCAAAGTAGGGAAAATACAATTAGTAGAAAAGACTTCATATGTTATTAGTTTACTAAAGTCAATAATTTTTCCATCACTTCTGGTGCATCCCAATTTTCGTGAATGTTATCCATTTTCAAGATTTCACCCATGATTACATCTTGTGCTTTTCCATTTTTAATCGCTTGACTATAAGGGATATGACTAAATGTAACTTGCGAATACAATGGAATCCATTTTTCTGGATATAATTTACTGAATTTCGCTTCTATTTTCTTTTGTAATAGGAAGTTAGGATCTGCTGTCAAATCACGCATTTCTACATAATTTTGTAAGGCTAAATCTAAAATGGCATTTCCCTCTGGAACTCTTCTTTCGGAGAAACGTCCTAATAAACCATCCCAATTTCCATTTGCTTCTTCATGCATTTCGTGGAAAACAGTACAATCTTCAAACGCACAATTCATGCCTTGTCCGTAGAAAGGTACAATTGCGTGTGCAGCGTCTCCGATTAATACCACGTCTTCTTTGTAGTTCCAAGGTGTACAACGAACCATTATTAATGTAGAAGTTTGATTACTAAAATAGTCATCTAACAAAGTTGGCATCATTGCTACAGCATCCGGGAAGGTTTTATCAAAGAAAGCAGAAACTTGTTCTCTCGTTTCTAAACTTTCAAAAGAAACTTCTCCTTTCATTGGGAAGAATAAAGTACAGGTAAAACTACCATCCAAATTAGCCAAAGCAATCATCATAAATTCACCACGAGGCCAGATATGCAGACAATTTTTATCTAATTTATGCGTTCCGTCTTCATTTGCAGGAATTACTAATTCTTTGTATCCATGGTCCAAATATTTTTGAGAATAATCGAACATTGTACTTTTTTGCATACGCATACGTACTGCTGAAAATGCGCCATCTGTAGCAAATACTTTATCTACTTGGTGCTTTTCGCGTTCCCCTGTCTCAGAATTATCAAAGGTCAAAGTGTTTGTAGCTAAATCGATATCGTTACATTTTCGATTGAAGTAGTAAGAAATGGAAGGATATTGGTCTGCCAAATTCATTAATTTTTGGTTCAACCCGCCACGAGATACCGAATAGATTGCCTCGTCTTCTTTTCCGTAAGGTTGGTAGGTCAAAGTACCATCTAGTGCATGCATACAACGTTTGTACATTGGGATTGCAATTTCGCGAATATCGTCTGCAATACCTGCCAATTCTAGTGCTTTCCAACCTCTATGTGACAATGCTAAATTGATCGATCTTCCTGCAATCAATTTTGCCTTACGTAAATCTGTTCGTCGTTCAAAAACAGATACTTCATATCCTTTTTTTGCCATTAATATGGCTTGTAAACTTCCTGCTAAACCTGCTCCTACTACTGCTATTTTTTTCATATTAATACGATATTGTATAGATGTTACATGTAACATCTTATGGTTTATTTTTTATGCCAATTCTACAATTGCATCTGCTAAATGTTTACCAAAATAATACACATCTTCAAAAGAATTATATAAAGGTACTGGTGCTAAGCGAATTACATTAGGTTCTCTCCAATCGGCAACAACCCCTGCTTCGCTTAATTTATCGAAAATGGCTTTTCCTTTTCCGTGTACTAACATCGATAATTGAGCACCTCTTTGCGCTTTATTTCGTGGTGTGATGATTTCAAACGTACACAAATCTTTATGCTTGTTAGAAATATCATCGATGATAAATTCTAAATAGGCTGTCAACGCATCACGTTTTGCGCACAATTTTTCCATTCCTACCTCATCAAAAATATCTAAGGAAGCTAAATGTGCTGCCATTCCTAATACTGGCGCATTACTTAATTGCCATCCTTCTGCTCCTGGCATCGGTTGAAAACCTGGTTCCATTAAGAAACGAACCGATTTATCGTGACCCCACCATCCAGCAAAACGAGGTAATTCAGGTCTGTTTGCGTGTCTTTCGTGCACATACATTCCAGAAACACCACCTGGAGATGAATTTAAATATTTATAGGAACACCAAGCTGCGAAGTCAACACCCCAATCGTGTAGTTTAAGGTGGATATTTCCAGCTGCGTGCGCTAAGTCGAATCCAGCAATCGCACCAACCGCATGTGCTGCTTTCGTGATTTTTTCCATGTCAAACAATTGACCAGAATAGTAGTTTACACCACCAATCATCACTAATGCTAATTCCTCACCAACTTCTGCAATTTTTGCTAGAATATCTTCTTCGTTGATTAAATGCTCTCCTTCTCTTGGTGCAATCTCTATTAAGTCCGTTGCTAAATCCAAGCCATGGAATTTAATTTGTGATTCCAAGGCGTATTGGTCACTTGGGAATGCTTTTGCTTCACAAATGATTTTTTTACGTTTTCCTTGTGGTGCGAAAAAAGACACCATTAACAAGTGTAAATTTGTTGTCAATGAATGTGTTACAACCACTTCTCCAGGCAATGCACCAACCACTTTCGCGATTTTCTCTGTTAAATTCTCATGGTAACTAAACCAAGGTCTTTTCCCGTGAAAATGTCCTTCCACACCCCATTTTGCCCAATCGTCTAACTCTTGTTGGATGTAAGAACCAACAGATTTAGGTTGTAATCCCAAGGAATTTCCTGTGAAATAACGAACTTGATTTTCGTGAAATGTTGGTAAAAAGAAATGATCTCTGTACGCTCGTAATGAATCGTTTGCGTCTTGTTGTTGCGCGTATGAAAGTGTATTTTCCATGTTGAAAATAATAGTTGTAATACAATAAAAAGGATTAATCTTAATTAATCGGTCTCAAAGATACAATTAACTTCATAAAACACTAAATTTACACCCACAATTTCAAATCAATTATCCTATGAAAACAACAACTTCCGAAGCCTTATTTGCTACTGCAAAAAATTATTTTCCTGGTGGTGTAAATTCCCCTGTACGTGCTTTTAAATCGGTGGATGGATCGCCGTTGTTTATCAAAAAAGGAGATGGTTGCCGTATTTGGGATGAAGACGATAATGAATTTGTGGATTTCTGTTGTAGCTGGGGACCACTCATTTTAGGGCATAATCACCCAGCGGTGTATGAAAAAGTGGTTGCGACCTTACAAAATGGAGCTAGTTTTGGCGCACCAACACGTTTAGAAAATGAATTAGCAGAATTAATCTTATCGCGCAATCCATTTATTGAAAAATTACGTTTCGTAAGTTCTGGAACAGAAGCGGTAATGTCTGCATTACGCTTGGCTCGTGGATATACGGGTAAAAATAAGGTGATCAAATTTGAAGGATGTTACCACGGACATACTGATGCGATGTTGGTAAAAGCCGGAAGTGGCTTAATCACGTTTGGCGCTTCTTCAAGTGCAGGTGTTCCTGAGAGCTTTGCCCAAGAAACGATTGTACTTCCGTTAAACGATATAGAAGCTTTAAAAACGTGTGTAGCGAATTATAAAAACGAAATTGCGTGTGCGATTATCGAACCAATTCCAGCAAATAACGGTTTGTTATTACAAGAAAAAACGTTCTTATTAGCCTTACGTGAAATTTGTACAGAGAATGGAATTTTATTATTCTTTGATGAGGTAATTTCCGGATTCCGTGTTGCTTTTTCTGGAGCTGCAGAACACTATGGAATCAAACCAGACATTGTTACGTATGGTAAAATCATCGGTGGTGGTTTACCTGTGGGGGCGTATGGTGCAAGTAAAGAAATCATGGCGCGTATTTCTCCTGATGGAGATGTGTATCAAGCAGGGACATTATCTGGTAATCCAGTGGCAATGGCAGCAGGGATTGCACAATTAACAGAATGTGCTAAACCTGGTTTTTACGAGAAATTAGAAAAACGTACTGTTGATTTTATTGCACCAATCAATGCCCATGCGAAAGCGAAAAATTACGAATTTGAAATTCACACGATTGGTTCAATCTTTTGGTTGTCTTTTTCTGGTAATAAAACCATTCGTCGTGCAGATGACATCGATCCAGACATGACTGGTTTCAGACATTTACATCATGCATTATTGGAAGTAGGGGTATATTTAGGACCAAGTGGGTACGAAGTCGGATTTGTTTCTCAAGCACACACACCAGAGATACTAGCTGAAGTAGCGGTGAAGTTTTGCCAAGCATTGGATGTGATTTACGGGTAATCAATTCAACGATAAAACGCTAAAATTTTATCTGCCAAAACATCACTTAGCTTAAAATAACTTTCTGTCGTCCAACCCCCAACATGTGGGGTAAGAATTACTTTATCGGATGCAATCAATTCTTGAAAAACAGATAAGCGTTCACTATCTGAAAAATTTTCAAAACTCGCTTTTTCAAATTCAAGAACGTCCAAACCAGCACCATTCACTTGACCACGTGCGATAGCATTTAATAGTGCTTGCGTTTCCACAATTTTTCCTCTTGAAAGGTTTAATAGGTAAATAGGTTTTTCAAGGGATGCGAAAAAAGCATCATTTACCCAATAGCGTGTTTCTTCATTTTGGGGAATGTGAAAACTAATAACATCTGCTTCTTGGTAGAGTTGTTCTAAAGAAACTTGGGTTACAAAATCATCTGCAATAGTAGGTAGGTATTTATCGTAAACAAGTACATTACAATCGAATCCACGGAGTTTTTTGGCAAATGCACGCCCATTATTCCCGTAACCAATAATGCCGACAGTTTTACAATCTAATTCTTCCCCACGATTTCCTTCGCGATCCCAAATACCTTGTCGAACTTGTTTATCTCCTTGGATAAATTTATTCAGCAAAGCCAACAACATTCCCAAGGCGTGTTCCCCAACTGCATTTCGGTTTCCTTCTGGAGCGTTAAATAATTGGATATTACGTTTTAGACAGTAAGATGTATCAATGTTTTCCATACCTGCACCAGATCGTGCAATGAATTGTAGATTTGCGGCATGTTTCAAAAACGATTCATCCATCGGAAAGCGTGAACGAATAACAATACCAATAGCATCCTGTACCAAGGAATGACAAGTTTCTAAGTCGAATTTTGTAGCATCGATACATTGAAAGCCTTCGCTCGTTAAGCGTTCTTCCAATATCGGATGAACCGTATCTATAAATACAACTTTCATATTTAGCGAACTTCTTGACCTTTGGAGTAGGTTTTTTCTAAAATGACTTTACCTGAAGAATCAAACATACGGAATTTGCCTTCTTTGAGTCCTTTTTTATATTCAGATTCAGATATTTTTTCACCTCTACGACCAAATTGAGTCATTAATCCTTCTAATTTTCCATCCTTATAATTGGTAATTACTGCTGGTAATACACCGCCAGGTAAGTAATCCACCCATTTACCATCTTTTTCATCGTTGATGTAATGACCTTCTTCGGTAAGTGCATAATCTTTCATGGAATAAGATGCATGGTAACCATGTCTCACACTTTCTTTCACTTTTCTACCTTTCGCAAAACCATAATCAATTGGCGCTGCTTTTTCTATGATTTTGTAAGTGTTGATGTCTTCAATTTTTCCGTTATCATAGTATTTCGTCCATTTACCAACTTTATATCCTTCTTTGTAAAACCCAGTTAAGGTTATTGTTCCATCCATGGCCCAAGAAAACCATTGTCCATGTAATAAACCATTTTCAAAAGTAGATTGGTTTTTTAATGTGGAATTTGGCCAAAAGTTTTTCCAGATACCTTCTTCTTTTCCTTTTACATATTTGCCAGTCATCAACAATGCTCCATCCTCATACCATGTTTCCCACAAGCCATCTTTCAAGTCGTTTGCGTAGGTTCCAACTTTAAATAATTTTTTGTTCTCATAGTAATATTCCCATTTACCTTCTCGTTTGTCTTGTTTGTAAAATGCTTTATACGAAACTTCTCCGGTTGGGTAATAGTAGATCCAATCACCATCTTGTAGGTTGTTTACAAAAGTACCTTCCATGTCTTTTCCTCCTTTGTTGGTGTACCAATACCATTTACCTTCTTTTTTTCCTGCTTTGTAATTTCCAGTTACATTCAAAACTTTCGTATCATAATAGTAGGAATAGGTACCATCTAATAAGCCATTTTTATAATTACTTATTTTTTCTAAATCGCCCGTGTAATAGAAATATTTCCATTCACCATCTTTACGTTCTTGTTTGAAAAATCCGGTTAAAAATAAGTATCCATTAATACTTCGTTCTTCAAAAACACCATCGTGTAACCCTTCTTTGTAATTGTAAAATTCTTTTACTTTTCCATTTGGATAATACGTTGTTTTTATACCAGTTCCATTTTTGATCGTGCGCGTATGTAAGGAATCATCTTTCCAAAAATCTTTAAGCATGCAAAGTGTATCTACATATTCTTCCACGGATTGTTCTCTACCATCCATGTAATATCTTCTCCAAATGCCGAAAGGTTTTCCATTTTTATATTTTCCTTCTACAATTAGGGTTCCATTTTCTACCCATTCACGGTAAATCGAATCTTGTTTGTCTAGTTTAAAATATCCCTCTTGGCGCGCTTTTCCATTCGCATACTTTAAGAAAACTTGACCATGCAATTTTTCACGGTAATAGTTTCTAATCTCTTCGATATCGCCAAATTCATTGAAATATTCCCATTTACCATGTTTATCGCGTGTTTCTCCTAAAATATCCTTGTAATACGCTCCGGTGGATTGAAGTTTGGTTTTTTTAAAGTCCCAATACAATTTATCTTTTTCGGTTAAATTTTCTTTTTTTACAGTTTGTGATTTACCAATTAAAGCAATGAAAATAAAGAAGATTAAAATTAAATTTTTCATAATGAAACGATTAAAAGTTTTTTAATATGCCTTGAAGTAAAAGCACAACTCCAAATAAAAATAAAATGGAACCGGTGATTCGGTTTAAAGAACGTAATAAAGGATCTGTTATAAATGGACGAAGTTTTTTGGCTCCCATTATTTTCAATACATCAATAGAAAAGAAGGTGATTAATAAAATACCGATAAAAAGAATATTATCTATCCAACTATCTGCCCCGTGTTCTGTTCCTAACGCCATTACACTAAACCAATAAAAAATAACCATTGGATTCACTAAATTCAACATCAATCCTTTTAAAAATTGAATGAGATAGTCTTTTGAGGTATTACTCGAATTATCAATTTCTTCTTGGCTTTGAATTTTCGATTTTTTAAAAAAGGATACAACACCGTAGATGATGAATAATCCACCTCCAATTGCTTTGAGTAATTCGGTGTGTTTGCCTGCAACTAATTTTGCCACTTCTCCATAAAATATATAGGCAATTGCTATATAAAATAAGTCGCTTAGTAAGATGCCTAAATCGAATGCCAATGCAGCACGGACCCCTTTTTTAATACTTGTTTCTAAGAGCAAAAAGAAGGCAGGACCTATCATTAAACTTAAGATTATTCCTGTAAAAACAGCCTTTAGTATTAATTCCATCGTTTAATGTTTGGTGTAAAGTTAATAGTTTCGTCGGTCTCTTCCTAGTGTCTTAATTGTTCCAAAAGTGATAAAGTAATTTGTGAAATGTTCTCCTTCGACGTTTGAAAATCGAACTTTAGGTTCTATAAAAATGGACATTTGGTTACTTTGTAACATTTTAGGAAGTTTAATTAAATCAAAAAATATGCTTTCATATTTTATTTTTCTGGAAATATAGGTTCCAAGTTGGATAATGTGTGTGGTTTTACCCTGACCAATCGTATTTCCAAATTCTTTAACATATTTATTATAGGATTGGTAAATATCTCCACCATAAGATGCAGTTTTTGCAGTAGTGTACCAGTCATCCCCTTTTAGGTATGCTTGTCCCCAAATTTCAAAACTCCATTTTTTTCGATGAAATGAAATTTCTTGGTACAATTCTAAAAAGTTAGATCCCAAAGGATGTGCTATTGGAAGTCCTTGGTTACCCATTACTCCCCCAGAAAATTTTTGAGAATAGGTATAAGGCCTTACCAGATTTATTTCGGTACGATAGAATAGGTTTGTAGTGGAGTCTATTTGTTTCCAACCTTTGACACCAATTTGCACACCGAATTTATTCGCCCACCATTTGTTGCGTTTTAACATGGCAGACAACAAGAAATCGTCAATTAGTACTTGTCCGTATAACATGGTGTTTTTATGGGTAAAGGATAGATTGATCCCTAAAAGGACATTGTCACTGGAGCCCATGTTATATTCTTGTGGTCGGTAAAAGGTAAGTGGATTTAAATATTCTACTTCAAAACCACGGTTGTACAGGGTATCTTTCATTTGATATACCACATTTTCAAATAAAGCAATGTTCCATTTTTTGGTTGGTTTAAAACTTAAAAAATGGGTTGCATTCCCTTTTGGGATATAATGATTTCCTTCCTTTTCGCGCCAAACTTGTTGAATGAAATGGTATTCAAATTTTTTAAATTTAGCAACAAGGGAAGCAAAAGGAGATGCAACTCCTTGATTTCCAAAAAATAATGAGCGATCTCCCTCGCCAATAAATAATTTATCCAATCCAGCACTTAATGTGAGTATTCGGTTTGGTTTATATAGAATTCTTCCTCTTAAATCCCCGTAAATGGAATATGCAGTGAATGGATTCACTGTTTTAAGATTCGTGTAAAAAAACGATTTAGTTTGAAAGGTAGAATTGTAAGGTACTGGAGGTTGGTTTGCAGTTCCAACTCGATAATCCAGCATGTAAGAAAATTTATCTCTAATGTTACCATTTATAGTAAATGTTAATCCTTTCTGGAATTTGAATTCGGAAGTATTATTGGAAAAAGCATTGAAAGCGAATATTTCATCTGGCAAAATCCGAAATTGTATATGACTACTGTCTTTAACTAACAAAGAATCTATTTGGTAAAATTGTAAGTTTTTTACAGCGGAATGTGTGTTTGAATTTATCCAAAAACGTTCTACCTGCGCAGTTTGTTGCGCATGAACAATCCCAGTTAATAATATGATATGTAGAAGTATTATCCGCATTAAAAATCAAAATATTCGTTGGTGATTGCAGTTCGAATTCCAAGCATCAAACATTGGTAGGTATTATCTATAGGATGATAATTACTTGCTCTTCCTTGGTATGCGATGAACAATGTAGCATTGTATAAATTATTCATACGGTATCCAAACTCAAGGTTTTGTAGTATTGTATTCCCTTGTTGGTTCGTATTTTGACTCGGGTCCAGTACAAAAATTGAATTCGACAAAAACTGTTGATTTAGATCTCCGCCTTGGGTAAAATAGAAATTTGTTTTTGAAGTAAGATAGAATCTGGAATAGGTATATCCAAGTTTAACAAATAACTCTTTAAAATTATTTCCTTTCGGATGGGCAGAAGGTAGATTATAATTGCTGTATGCTAGTTTTGCGCGATTTGCGGCATAAAAATGATGTGGTACTTGGTTCCATTCGCATTGAATTTGTAAGTTTTTAACCCCAAATGCATTAAAATAGTAGAATCCAAGTTGGCCAGCTCCCAGCCAGGTGCTATTAAATTTGTCTGCTACAACTTGGCCATATACGCGCACTTTTGTAAATGCAAGATCGATATTTATCCCTGTAATTCCATTTAATATCGATGTATTTCCTAGTATTAAGTCGTTTTGTAAAAGCGGTAATGGTAATAATTGGCGTGCATCTAATGTATGCATTTGCATAGAATCACCACGTAACTGATTTCCACCGGTGAATAAACTGATAGCAATTGATTCTTTGGGTTTGAAGGTTAAATAACTTGCAGCAAATAATTTCGTTTCGTAATTCGATTCTACCGCCCAGGTAGTGGGTTTACGGTATAGATTTAGTTGCTTTCGATACAACACTTGATAGTCGAAGTAACTATTAATCTTCCATTTGAATCGTAAATTTGGTGCAATACTGCTATTGTCAGAAAGTAATAAGGAACGATATCCAGAGCCAATGAAATGTTGATTATTACCAAACTCAACTTGAAATTTTGGATGGAAATTAATATACATATTACCAGATGAAAACGCATAATCATATCCATTTACTTTAAATGGTTTCGTTCTACTTGCCCCAGGTATCATGGCATTTTGTGTGCTGTAGATGCCATACGATTTGATGTATTTTTCACCTTGTTGGTCAAAATATGCATTTTCATAGGCTTGAAAACTTGCTTGATTTTCGCAAAAGGTGAAATTAAATCCAATTTTCTTCCCTAATTCCCCTTCGGCATAAATCCCACGAGTGTTTCGGTAAACCGGCCAATAGTTGGAATCTAATGTACCCACTCTACCTTTAGCGTAATTAATTAATGGGGTGATAGCTAGTTTAAAATCTTCTTTTTTGATTTCTATCGGGAATCTTTTAAACAAATAATTTTCTAGGTCAGAATAAACAACAATCGAATCTCGGTTTAAATGTGCTACATCTAGTTGACTCGCATTTGCTGGAAAAAAAGTTTCAATCGATTTATTTTTAGAGCAATAGATAAATTTTTCTTTGAAATAGGAGTGTTGCAATAAAATCCTATTTTGTCCGTATACGACAGAAAAACAAAAAATTAATATAACTAATATCCTAAATTTCATACAATAGGATTTAGTTGATAATGTATACTTGCTTTGGTTTGTGCTATAAAATAAGGATTGTAAAGTTCTTCTTTATTATAAGTCAAAGGTTTCCCGGTTTGAACATTAAGAATTGTGCCCTCTAATGCTTCTAAGATTGCTTGTCCTGCTGCAATATCCCATTCCATGGTAGGAGCGAACCGTGGATAAACATCTGCTGTTCCGGTTGCTAGATCGAAAAATTTTAATGCACTTCCTTTTTCAAGATAGGTTAGAGATCCATATTTTTTTCTTAGTTCCTCTACAAATTCTGCTGTTTTTGGGGAATGAAAACTACGCGATGACACCAATACCATTGGTTGGTTTATATGTGTATTAGCGCTGATTTCTATCCAATTATCTGTTTGACCAGCAGCGTCAAACGATCCAATAAAAACACCAGTTGTTTTCCCTCCAAGTAAAATCTTTTTTTGCACGGGTGAAACGATAATACCAAAAACAGGTTTTCCTGCAACGATATGGGCGATGTTAATTACAAATTCACCGTTTTTTTTGATGAATTCTTTGGTGCCATCTAACGGGTCTACACACCAGTTTTCCGTCCAATTTTTTCGAACATTAAAACTTAAATTCACGATTTCTTCCCCAATAATTGGGATTTCTGTAGTTTGTAATCTACTGTTAATTAAATCGGAAGAGGCTTTGTCTGCTTCTGTAACCGGACTACCATCGGACTTATTTTCACTAGAGAAACCAACATTATAATACTCCATGACCACAAAAGATGCGTCAATTGCAGCTTGTAGAGCAATAGTGTAATTCTTTGGTAACCCGTTCATATAGGAACAAAATTAACAAATAAGAAGAACTATTGACTTATAACTATTTGTTATTAATCCATTTTTTACGTGTGTAACTTTTTTGTACGGAAAAATAACCTAAAGCGCCATTCGAGAAAATAGGATCTGGATTCGAAGGAGTAGCACTTTGTCTACCACCTTGATTTAATACTAAATTAAATAAATAGCGATATACCTTGTATTCAATATTTACTAATGTTAATTCTATTTCTACAGAATCTTCCAATGTAACTACTCCGTCTTTTTTTGCTATGAATTTTGGCTGATCAGTAACATTTTTAACAATAGTATCCGGCGAAAATTCATTTAATTCAAATATCGGTTTACGTGTATACATTACCCCGTCTAAATTTTGATCATCATCTACCAATATCTTATTGATTTTCACGCCATTTTTTTTCGCCTTAAATTGATACCAATTTGGGATACCTGCCGGAGTTTCGTTTCGTATTGGAGCAATGGAATAGTTATATCTTCCAAAGGATTTTTGTTTAAAGACACCAATAGAATCTAAAGGAACTGCATTTGCTGGACATTTACTAATAGCAGAATATACTTTATTATCTACTTTAACAAATAACGAAAATGTTTTACTTTCCGTAACAAATCCTTTACGAATTTTTAATTCATATTTTCCATCGCCTTTGTAAGAATTCGCTGTGGATTTTATGGTGTCAACTCCGTCTGTCAATGTGATACTAGCGTTATCTACTGCCAATCCATTTATTTCAGTATCAAAATTTACAGTGCGTCGGATATATACATACTGAGTACTACTATCTACTTGATTTAAGGAATCTACTTCGAAAGCCGCTTCAATGATGATTTTTGGATCATCTTTGTTTAAATCCAATTTAATTACTTTCTCACACGAAAATAACGTTATTGCTAAACATAAAAATCCTATAAAGTAGTGTACTGAATTAATGTTCGATTTCATATTACTTAAATTTAAAGTTATAGGTAATTGCAGGTATCCATCTGAATAAAGAGGTTTGAACTGCTTCTGTAATATTCGGGTTTCCTTCTTTTTCTCGGAATGCAATTGTATATGCGTTTTCTCTTCCGTATACATTATAGATGGAGAAATTCCAACTGCTCTCATAGGTGTCTGTATTTTTTCGGATCCAATTTACACCTAAATCTAGACGGTGATAATTTGGCATTCTTCCACCATTACGTGTGGTATATAAAAATTGAGTTTGACCTTCTATCGTATACTTACCGGAAGGGAAGGTGACAGCGTTTCCTGTGTAGAATACAAACAAAGCAGAAATCGATAATTTAGGTGTTAAATCATAAATAGTCACAACGGATACGTCATGCGTTCTGTCTTGTTTAGCATTATACCATGCGCCATTGTTGATCCCTTCGATTTTTCTTTCAGATTTTGATAGACAATAGGAAATCCATCCATTAAACTTCCCCTTCTTTTTCTTTAAAATCATTTCTAAACCATATGCTCTACCTAAACCATACAGTAATTCTCCTTCCAAGATTTGATTTGCTTGGGTATTTGCACCATTACGATAATCGATTTGATTTTGTAAATACTTATAGTAAATTTCTGCATTAAATTCGTAGGTGTTTTCTTTAATGTTTTTAAACCATCCAAAAGCTACTTGATCTGCAATTTCTGGTTTTGTATTAATTGTAGAACCTAAAATAACATCTGTTGGTGAGGAGGTGGTAGCATTCGATACTAAGTGAATGTTCTGTGCATTTCGTGCGTACGCTAATTTAAAACTTTGATCTTCTTTGTAAGAATAACTCATAGAAAGTCTTGGTTCAAATACAGGGTACGTTTTTACAAATTCATTGTCGCTATAACGTAAAGTATCGTTTACTTTTCCATTTGCATACGTATACATCTCTTGTCCATTACCCAAAACGGAGAATGTGGACAACCTAACACCATAATTAACAGAAAACTTTTCGTTTACTTCCCAGTCATTTAGTACAAAAAGTGCACCTTCAATGGATTTAGCAGGGTTAAGTTGAACAATGCCCGTAGAGACCCCTTTAGAACCAATTAATTGACCTGGAGTGATATTGTGGTTGATTACATTTAATCCAAATTTGATTTTGTTTTTTGTATTAGCATAATATTGGAATTCTTGTTTCAAGTTATAATCTAATACTTTGGATTTAATCGTAAAATCTACTTGTTCTGCGGTGATTGCGATTTTGTAATCGTAAGAACTATAAATTACGGAGGTATTGGAGAATAATTTTGGCGATATGATATGGTTCCAACGAACAGTTCCTGTTGCATTTCCCCAATCGATACCAAACGTTGAACCGAAACCTAGCACATCTCGCCCAAAATAACCGGAAAGATAAAGTTTATCTTTTTGGCTGAATTTATAGTTCAATTTTGTGTTTAAGTCATAGAAATAAAGGGTATTGTTTTTGAAGTTTTCACTTGCTTTCAAAAATAAATCCGCATATGTTCTTCTACCTGTAATTAAGAACGAAGATTTATCCTTTACTAAAGGACCTTCTACATTTAATTTAGAGGAAATTAATCCTAGTCCACCACTTACGTTATACCGTTGGTTATTTCCTTCATTCATTTTAATGTCAAGTACAGAAGACAATCTACCCCCTAAATTTGCAGGTTGATTTCCTTTGTATAAGGTTGCATCTTTAATCGCATCTGAATTAAATGTAGAGAAAAAACCAAGTAGGTGAGACGCATTATATACAGGAGCTTCATCTAATAAAATTAAATTTTGATCCGAACCACCGCCGCGTACATAATACCCCGAATTTCCTTCTCCAGCACTTTTTACACCAGGTAATAGTTGTAGTGTTTTGATGATATCTTTTTCCCCAAATAATACTGGTATTTTAGCAATTGCTTTTGGATCTAAACGTTCAACCCCCATTGTAGAACCTCGTACGTTGTCTTGCTTGTTGATAGTTACTTTCGCTGTCTCTAATTCTTTTGTTTTTTCAGAAGGGGTCTCCAATACAAAATTCAAGGATATATTTTCTTTTAATTCCAACTCTTTCTCTTGCGGTAGATATCCAATATATGTTACTACAAGGGTATATTTTCCTTCTGGTATCGTTAAAGAGTAAAAACCATATTCATTTGTTGCAACTAAATACGATTGATCTTTTACCCGTAGTTTGACTCCTATTAAAGCCTCTCCTTTTGTCTGTTCCGTAATGGTTCCGCTTATGGTAAACTTGTTTTGGGAAAACCCAATAAAACAGAGTGTTACAAAAAATGTCAGAACGATAAAATTTTTCATAAAATATTTTTTTTGTTTAAATTTAGGTAACTTTTGTTAAACAGAAATTCCTTTTTCGATGAATCAAGGATTTTACCCTTTAAGTCTACGCAAAATTAGGTTAAATTTAATCTTAGTTTAGAATCATTCTAAAGAATTATTCCCCTTCTAATTCTTTTAATATTTGATTTACATCTTCTTCCGTACTTGTCAATTTGGATTTACAAATTTTGATTAATTGCGCTGCACGTTTCACCTTAATGGATAATTCATCCACGGAAATACCACCTTCTTCAATTTCTTGAACGATTAATTGCAATTCTTCAAATGCTGCTGTGTAGGCCATTTCTTCACTCATTTTCTTTATTTTTTAGTTGTATAACTTCTGCTTCTATGTTCTTATTTAGGGTAATTATCTCCAATTTGTCTCCAATTGAAACCGGATTACTTTCGGAAATTACTTTTCCACCAACCAAGGTGATTGAATAACCTCTTTTTAGGACTTGGATTGGATCTACTAAATGTATATTTCTTTCAATCCCCTTTAATTCATCTCTTTCTTTATCCAAACGTTTTGGTACAGTTTGTTTAAGAAAAATCGAAATATCTTCCAGGCGAGTATGTTGGAAAAATTGAAAATTGCTGTGATTTTTTTTTAAAGACTGGATGGTATGTTCGAGTAGGTATTTTTTTTCGTGATTCAGTTTATTCGCACCATGTTTTAAATTTTCTTGTTTACTAAATAGTTGCTTTTTTTCCTCATGAAATCGAATAGTGGAATTTAATTGTAAGCTACGGGAAGTATCTTTGAGTTGGTGGTTGAATGCAATTAACAGATTATAGGTTTCTCCTTTAAATACGCGTATTTCTTGGGTTAATCCTTCTTGTGCTGTTTTTATTGTTTGTTTACTTTCTAATAACAGCATGCGTTGTGCTTCTTTAACTGGGACTGAAAAATTATGAAATGCTTGTAGTAAAAAATCCGCTAATTCGGTTGGGGTGATCGCATTACGATAAGCAACCATTTCAGTTACAGTTGTATTGGTAGAATGTCCAATTCCAGTCAAGACCGGTAAGGGAAAAGTAGCTATTGCTTTTGCTAACCTATAATTATTATAACAAGAAAGTCCTATTTCTCCACCGCCACCACGAATGATGGTCACTACATCAAAATGGTGTTTTACTTTTTCGATTTTTTTCAGTTGTGTTTGAATCGCTTCTATCGCCGGGTCACCATTTAATTGTGCGGTAAACAACATGAAAAAGTAGTTATATCCCCAGGTATTATTTTTAATTACGCTGTAGAAATCGGAAAGACCTTTACTTGATTCCACCGAAATGACTGCGATACGTTTTGGGAGTAAGGGAAATGCTAACGCTTTGTTTGCATTAATAATCCCTTCTTTACTTAATTGCTTCAACGTTTCTTCCCGTTCTTTATGTAATTCCCCCAATGCAAAGGTTGGATCGATATCTAGGATGTCCAAAGACATGCCATATAACGGATGAAAGGAAATTTTAACTTGAAAAAGGAGGGTCATACCATCGCGCAAAGGTTCCTTTACAATTTCACTGAAATTTTTGAAAATACGATCGTAGTTTGCCTTCCAAATTTGTCCACGCATGTCTGCGACTAATTTGCCATCTTCTTTATGTACCAGTTCTGGATAACAATGTCCTTTGATGGTGTAGTTGAGTTTGTGCATCTCTGCCTTTACCCAATACAAGCGGTTATAACGTTCTGAAATAGCCTTTTGAATGGAATTAGCGACTTGCTTTAAAGTATATATTTCGTGTTCTTCCGGCATACACAAGTTTAAGGTTTAATCTAAAATTATCCATTCTTTTTTTGTGTGATTTTTAGATTTTTTTTTGAAATACTTTTATCGATTGATTTCACTTTTCTTTCTAATTTTTTGATGTCTTCTTCTATTGGTAATTCTTCTGGTTAGATTCCGCTTTTACCTAATAAATTCCTTATATCTGTATTGTTTTTAACATGTTCATCCGTAATTTTAATTTCTCCTTTTATATCTTCTTTTCGGACATTAAAATTGGTTATTTCTGTTGCTAATTGTTTGGCTGTAATGGTAATAGTTGGCAAAAAATCAGCAAGAGGTCTATTTTCTTTTATTCCTAATTTTTGTTTCATTACGTTGGTGTTACTACCACCAAAAAGCGCCCAATCTCCTTTGCTTCTAATTCTAGCAAATCCAGAATTGTCGACTCCTCGCTCAAAAATATTTTTAGATAACTCAGTCTCAGTTGCTGCTAGTTTTTCTCGTGCTTGCAATCGCTCCATTAACTGAATACGTTCTGCTAATAATTCTTGTTTTCTTGTTTGAATAGCAAAATAACTTTGAGCAAAAGCAATTTTTTCTTTTTTTGGATCACCATTTTGAGCAATTAAATAACATGCATAACGGGTAAGCATAATATCCTCGATTTCTTTAGTCGCTCCTTTGGGCATTGCTATCGTTTTGCTGATGTCAGCAAAATGATCAGATATTTCATTGTCAGAGTTTTTACATGATATTTTTGCTTTGTCAATGACATTTACAAAATTTCGCCACTGACTGTATTCTAATAATTCTTGTAATTCTCTTGCTAACCAATATTCTATGCCATCTTTTTCATAAATATATTCTTCGAAAAGCCTGTTTAATTTTATAATGCTACTTTTTTCCATTGTTTGAATTTTTGTTTAGTTATTTGATTTTTTTGTATTAATCAAGTGGACTTTTTAATTAAAGTTAGGAATAAATATTTCACTTCTTATCATCATTAATTGATTTTTTTCCCTTTTTAGAATTCTTCTCGATGAAAAATCATACATTTGTTTTCTAAATATAAATAGTACAATAATGAGTATTCCAGCAGAATTAAAATACACGAAAGATCACGAGTGGGTTCGTGTGGAAGGTAATGTAGCTACAGTAGGTATTACAGCATTTGCACAAGGTGAATTAGGTGATATCGTTTATGTGGAGGTTGAAACAGAAGGCGAAGAACTTGGAAAAGAAGAAATCTTTGGTACTGTAGAAGCAGTAAAAACGGTTTCTGACTTATATTTACCATTAACTGGAAAAATTATTGAATTTAACACAGCGTTAGAAGCTACACCAGAAGTAGTAAACTCTGATCCTTACGGTGATGGTTGGATGATTAAAGTTGAATTTTCAGATGCTTCTGAATTAGAATCTTTATTATCTGCTGCGGATTACGAGGCGTTAATAGGATAAGAATTAGTCAAGTGACGAGCGACGAAGAGACGAGTGAAGATTATTACTCGAGGTTTTAGAGCTTTAGATACAAACAAAAAAGAGGTTTTTCATTCGAAAAACCTCTTTTTTGTTTTACTAATTTCGTATAGATTTCTTCACATGATTTAAAAGGGTGAAAATTTATGCAATACTTCTTACTCATTAAAATCTATTCAAATTTATCAATGCAAATCAAAAAGAATTATCTTTGATATACTATGCTTAAGTTAATTGAAGATAGAATAACAGAAATAATTTTGCTTTGCAAATCGCATCATGTAATTTCTATTGCCTTATTTGGTTCTGCAGCTAAAGGTTCAATGCACGTAAATAGTGATGTCGACTTTTTAGTTCAGTTTTCAGACGAACTGCCTGTCCTTGATTATGCCGATAATTACTTTAATTTAGTAGAAGAATTAGAGAAAATTGTAGGAAAAAAGGTAGATTTAATTTCTATCAAATCTTTAAAAAATCAAATTCTAATTGAAGACATTGAGCGTTCAAAAGTAGTTTTATATGCAGCATAAAATATTGAAATACTTACTGGATATTGAAAGTGTCATTCTTGAAATTGAAGCAGTAAAAATTAAATCCGAAAACAATTTCACGAATTTTAAATCAGACATCATATTACAACGCGCTATCGAAAGAGATTTAGAAATAATTGGAGAAGCTATTCGTAAAATATTGGAAATTGAACCAGCCATTCAAATTTCCGCTTCTAAAAACATCATTGGATTACGAAATATTATTTCTCATGCTTATGATTCTATTGAACCAGAAATGATTTGGGGAATTATTCAAAAAAATATTCCTGTACTATCCGATGAAATTAAAATGATAAAATCTAAATAATTCAGATTTCATTAATTCTGAATTATTTAGATTTATAAAACTAGAGTTGATATTATTTTCAATGGTTAAAACTTCTTTTACAATCATCAAAAATCGTCATTCGTCACTCTTAACTTCGTCACTCCCTTACGCTTGATCCAATTTTCTTACCATGGTCAAAATCGTAGCAATCGCAACCGTTTCTCCAGTTTCATCATATACATCCACCAAGAATTTCACAATTCCTTTCGCAATGTCATCCTCCGAACGTTTTTCTTGATCTACTTTTTCTTTTACCGTAAAACGTACACCAATGGTTGCTCCAGGATACACAGGTTTCGTGAAGCGTGCTTCTTCTAATCCGTAGTTTAATAAGACTGGACCTTTTTTAGGATCCACAAACAGTCCCGCTGCTTTGGATAATACAAAATAACCATGTGCTACGCGTCGCTCAAAAATGGTACCTTCCAACGAAGTGGCATCCATGTGGGCATAGAAATTATCGCCTGACACATTCGCAAAATTCACGATGTCTGCATCGGATACCGTATGTTTATGCGTAAATACAGTTTCTCCAACTACTAATTCTTCAAAATGTTTTCTAAATACGTGGGGATTTGCTTCCGGCATTTCTGCGCCTACTTGGAATTGTTGGGTAATGTGTGTGATTGTTGTTGGATGACCTTGAATAGCAGTACGTTGCATATAATGTAATACACCACGTTTTCCACCCATTTCTTCACCGCCTCCAGCACGACCAGGACCACCATGTGTCAATAATGGCATAGGAGAACCGTGACCTGTACTTTCTTTAGCACAGTCTTTATTCAACACTAAAATACGTCCGTGCATGCTTGCAGCACCAACTACGTAATCAGTTGCTTCTTGATTATTTGGTGTAACTATCGAAGACACCAAAGAACCTTTACCCATACGTGCTAACTCGATCGCTTCGTCGATTTCCTTGTAAGGCATTACAGTTGAAACAGGTCCAAATGCTTCGATGTTATGTACATCTGTTTTATTAAATGGATCGTTATTCACAAATAAAATAGGGGAGAAGAATGCTCCGTTTGTACAGTTATTTCCTACCACATCTACGTGATTAACGTTTCCGTAAACAATCTCTTGCGATTTCGCTAATTGAAGTACATTTTGTCTCACGCGATCCACTTGTGTTTGTGTTGCTAAAGAACCCATTCGTACACCCTCTTCACTTGGATCACCCACTTTCGTAGTTGCCAAACGTGCAGAAATTTGTTTTGATACTTCTTCTACTAAATTTTCCGGAACGATAATACGACGAACTGCCGTACATTTTTGTCCTGCTTTAATGGTAATTTCTTTGGTTGTTTCCTTGATAAATAAATCAAATTCAGCAGTACCAGGAACTGCATGTTTACCGAGTACCGTTGCATTCAAGGAATCTGCTTCTAAGTTAAATGGAATACTACGTTCACTAAATTGAGGTAAAGATTTTAATACTTTTCCGGTATGTGCACTTCCGGTGAAGGTTACGACATCCTCGCTATCAACGAAGTCCAGAATGCCTCTTCCTAGACCACAAACTAATTGCAAACTTCCTTCAGGTAAAAGCTTGGAATCAATAATATCTTTCACCATTAATTCGGTTACAAAACACGTAAACTCGGATGGTTTAACTACGCAAGGTACACCTGCCATCAAGTTTACCGCTATTTTTTCCAACATCCCCCAAATTGGGAAGTTAAAGGCATTGATGTGTACCGCTACTCCTTGTTTTGGCACCATGATATGATGACCGATAAATGTTCCGTTTTTAGAAAGTGGAGCAGCTGTTCCATCTACATAATACGGTAAATCAGGAAATTGTTTACGCAAGGATGCATTGGCAAAAACGTTTCCAATTCCTCCTTCAATATCAATCCAGGAATCTACACGT
Organism: Flavobacteriia bacterium; assembly: GCA_947446925.1. Lineage (GTDB taxonomy): Bacteria > Bacteroidota > Bacteroidia > Flavobacteriales_D > Crocinitomicaceae > CANHVK01. The sequence goes on along the minus strand of CANFHU010000001.1, from coordinate 13,756 downwards.
GTCGCACCAGTCAAGGCACTTAATGCATAGTAAGATTCTTTTTTATCCATTAAGAACAAAGCCAATGCTTTTAACATACGCCCGCGTTCTTGGAAAGTCATTTTACGCAATGCTTTTCCTCCAACTTCTCTTCCGTATGCTAAAATTTGATTGTAATCCAATCCAGCACTGGAAGTTTCTCCAATTACATCGCCTGTTAATGCATTGTATAAGGTTGTTTCTGAACCTGCTCCTGCGGTCCATTGACCCATCACGTAATTTTTTACCTGTATCATATGTTTGGTATTCGCTAATATTATTCAAAGATTGTGCTTTTATTTAAGACATCAACTACCAAAATTACAAATTTTTGCATTTTTGGTAGTCGACTGCCAAAATTTACATTTTTTGCATTTTTGGTAATCTATGAATCTGCTCCCAATTTTCCGTCTCTCGTCTCTCGTCACTAAGTTTACCCTGAGGTTCTCGATGGGTCACTATTTTATTATCTTTACACTCTACAAATTCATTCATTTATGAGCAAGGAAAAATTTACCGTTACCGCAGCATTGCCTTACGCCAACGGACCCCTTCATTTAGGACACGTGGCAGGAGTATACTTACCAGCAGATATCTTCGTGCGTTTTTTACGTATGAATGAGCACGATGTGGCTTTTATCTGTGGAAGTGATGAACATGGAGCTGCAATTACACTACGCGCTAAAAAAGAGGGGATTACACCTCAAGAAATCGTAGATAAATACAACAAGGTAATTGGAGATTCTTTCCAACAATTTGGAATTTCGTTTGATATTTTTCACCGTACTTCTGCTGAAATCCATCATAAAACAGCGCAAGATTTCTTTTTGAAATTAGAAGAGAATGGTAAGTTTATTGAAGAAACAACGGAACAATATTACGACGAAGATTACAACCAGTTTTTAGCAGATCGTTATATCGTTGGGGAATGTCCGAATTGCCATAATGAGAATGCTTACGGCGATCAATGTGAAAAATGTGGTTCCGCTTTAAGTCCTACAGATTTGATTAATCCACTTTCAACTTTAAGCGGTAAAAAACCGATCTTAAAATCGACTTCTCACTGGTTCTTACCAATGGATCGTCATGAGGAATGGTTAACTTCTTGGATACAAGATGGCATATTAGATGGGAAACAACAACATGACCCAAAAACCTGGAGAAACCAAGTGATTGGTCAATGTATGTCATGGATTAAAGGAGGATTGAAACCAAGAGCCATGACACGCGACCTAGACTGGGGTGTGAAAGTGCCTTTGAAAGATGCAAATGGTAAAGTATTATATGTTTGGTTAGATGCACCAATCGGGTATATTTCTGCCACAAAACAATGGGCTTTAGATAATAATAAAGATTGGAAAGATTATTGGACAGGTGATCGTAAATTGGTACATTTCATTGGAAAAGACAACATCGTTTTTCATGCAATTATTTTCCCGATTTTATTGAAAGACCATGGAGATTTAATTTTACCAGACAACGTTCCTGCGTATGAATTTTTAAATTTAGAAGGAGACAAATTTTCTACATCGCGCAACTGGGCGGTATGGCTACACGAATATTTAGAACGTTATCCTACAAAAATTGACGAATTAAAATATACACTAACTGCAATTGCTCCAGAAAGTAAAGACAGTGAATTTACATGGAAAGAATTTCAAGCACGTGTGAATAATGAACTAGCAGATATCCTTGGTAATTTTGTGAATCGTGCTTTAGTATTGACCCAAAAATATTACGAAGGAATTGTTCCTGCATGTGGAGAACTTACCGAAGAAGATCAACGTGTACTAGATACCATTGCTGCTTTCCCAGAAAAAATTGCAACATTGATTTATGCCTATAAAATTCGGGAAGCACAATCGGAAGTAATGAATTTAGCGCGTTTAGGAAATAAATACTTAGCGGATAGCGAACCATGGAAATTAGTGAAAACGGATCCGAAAAGGGTAGAGACTATCTTACATATTGCACTTCAAATTACGGCTAATTTAAGTTTCTTATTGGAGCCATTTTTACCAGCAACAGCAACAAAATTACGTTCTTTCTTAAATGTGGAACTACCAATTTGGCGTGAAATAGGTCAAACAACCACGTTAGAAGCTGGACATAAAGTAAATACACCAGAAATTCTTTTCCCAAAAATTGAAGATACTTTTGTTGAGGCGGAAGTTGAATTCTTAAAGCAAAGTCAAGCTATTCCAGAGGAAGTACAAGCGGCTCCGCAAAAACCAACTGTTTCTTTTGATGATTTCACCAAGTTAGATATTCGTTTAGGTAAAATTATAGAAGCAGAAAAAGTACCAAAAGCAGATAAATTATTGAAATTAACTGTCGATACAGGAGTGGATGTTCGTACAATTGTATCAGGCATTGCCAATTTTTACAACCCAGAGGAGGTAGTTGGTAAAACGGTTTCTGTGCTAATTAATTTAGAACCACGTAAAATCCGTGGGGTAGAATCTGCCGGTATGATACTGATGGCGGAAAATGCAGTAGGAGAATTGAGTTTTGTTTCTCCAGAAAAAGCGTTTGATGCAGGGGCTGAAATTCGCTAATAGGTAGAATGATTCTAAATTAGTTTACATGGTAAATAATAAGCAACGACATGTGTAAGTTTACGTCTAAAAAGCGGGAGAAAAATGAAAATCGACGATTGAAATTATAATCTATTAATTTTTAAATTTTTAACATTTTTTCTCCAATAACTTAACATGTATTTAAATGAAAAAAAAATTAATTGTAAGTTTTTCATTGTTGCTTGGAACATTTTTTTCGCAAGCGCAAACTAAAACTATTGCTTACCAAGAATTAAAATCTGCTTCAGGTGCCTCAACGGGTTCAGGAATGTTTTTTGGTGCTTCCATTACACCCGATTCCATCACAATTACATTTGCGGGTCCTTCTTCAAAATGGATTGGACTTGGATTTGGATCGTTTATGGGTGGTTCGGATGCATTAATTTATACCTCTTCTGGTGGGACGCAAGATTGGTGGGATTATTTTATGGGAAGTACGAGTAGTAGTTCGGTTGTTAAAGATGCCCAACAAGATTGGAAAATAAAATCCAATACCGTTTCAGGTTCATTGAGAACATTAGTCGCTTCTCGAAAATTAAATACGGGAGACGCGAAGGATGCAGTAATAAATTATAACGCAGCATCTATTAATCTGATATGGGGTAGAGGTTTAACTGCATCCTATGTTTTGAAAGATCATGGAGGATCTAATAGAGCATATGGAATATCTTTGGCTTGGGCTGTTCCAGATGTAACGCCACCAACCTTAACTTCTGTATCACCAGCAGATAATTCATCAGGAATATCAACTACTCAAAATCTAACAGCAACATTTAGTGAAAATGTAGCAATAGGAACAGGAACGATTACACTTTATTCTTCAAATAACTCAGTTTTTGAAGCTTATAATTTACCAAGTTCAAATGTGACGGTAAATGGAGCTACAATTATAATTAATCCAACAAATACTCTTAGTGATTCAAGCGATTATTATTTGCTTCTTTCTGCTACGGCGATTAGAGACATTGCAGGCAATTTTTTCACAGGGATTTCTACTCCAACAGAATGGAATTTTACGACTGCACCAGCCCAAGTATCTGCGGGTATTCTTGAAATTTCCGATAAACAATACATCCAATTTACCAATTCATCTATTATTTTTTCTGTAAATGATGCGGATTACAACTATCAAATTTCAGATTTACAAGGAAATATAATCAAAGAAAAAAATAAAGCACAAGGAGAATTAACCATACAACATTCGGAATTTAAACCAGGCGTTTATATTTTAACTTTTGGGAGTAATGGTAAATTCGTACAACGAAAATTTGTGGTACAATAATCACTTTTAGATGTATAAATTAATTGTACTATTTCTTATTGTTGCTTTTGTTCATTTAGATGGATTAACGCAAGATATTTACGATGCGTGTAGAAAAGGCAACGTGGAGTTAATAAAACAATTATCAAAATTAAATCCGGACACAATCAATACGCCAAATAACAGTGGTTACACACCTTTACTAATTGCTGGTTATAGAAATCAATTAGATGCAGTAAAAGTGCTACTAGAATTAGGAGCGAATGTGAATGCGCTATCAGAGGATGGAACAGTATTGACAGCTGCTTGTTATAAGTCAAATGTCGAACTAGTTAAAATCCTTTTGAAACACCATGCGGATATAAATGTTAAAAACAATGCTGGAACTACCCCACTAATGTTTGCAATAATGGCTGAAAATGAAGAAATAGTTAAATTATTACTTGCAAACAAAGCAGATATAAATGCCATGGATAATGCAAATAAATCGGTAATGGAGTACGCAAGAGAGTGTGATAATTTAGTAATTAAACAATTAATAATTAAATAAGCATTTAGTAATCAATCGCTTTAGGAAAAGCGATAAAATATATTTTTTTATCCAATTTAAAAAGAGACTTTTTTATTGAATATTAAACTACTTTTAACTAAAAAAGAATGAAAAAACTACTTTTTTTAAGCGTTTTATGTTTGCTATTTTTACAACATATAAATGCCCAAACGGATTCTACAAAATCAATCCAAGACACAACAAAAATTTCGGAGGATTATCTATTACTGCAAGAATTAGGCGCAAATGATATCCAACAAAGTTTATTACCAGAGGGAATGGGACTTATTCGCCGTTCCTTATGGGGTGAAAAAGGTGCAATGCGTAAGTTTAACTATTTTGAGTTAACTACAGAAAAACGGGAACGCGAATTAATTGTACGTAGACGAATGCTTCAAACACATCAAGCACTAGGATTTGTTGCTTTAGGCGGAATGGTTGGATCGTGTATTACGGGTCAGATAATGATTAATACTAGAAATGGAGATACACAAGAATTTGTTAAATCACTTCATAAAACTGCAATTACAACCACAATGGTAGCTTATGGAGCAACAGCGTTATTACAATTGTTAGCTCCACCTCCAGTCATAATTCGTAAAAATAAAGGATGGAGTAATATGAAAGCGCATCGTACCCTTGCATATTTACATTTTTCTGGAATGGTACTTACACCAATTGCAGGTCAATTGATGTATGGTAGTGTTAGTCTTAAAAATGACGCTAGTGATAAATTACGTAACTTTCACCAAGTATCTGGTTACATAACTACTGCTTTATTTGCAGGCGCGGTAATTGTAATGAAATTTTAATCTTAACCAATAAATTTAAATTCGCATGAAAAAATCAATCATTTATTCTCTTTTTCTTGGACTAACTTTTGTGTTGTGTTCCTTCGATAGTGTTAAATTAACACTTAACAAAACGGATTCTTTTATTCGTTACACGCTAGATCATCCAGCGCATAAATCCATTGGAACCACCAAAGATTTTATTTGTGGTGGGTATTATGACAATACAACTAAACAAATAACGAAACTGGTTGTAGCAGCAGCTGTAGCTTCCTTTGATTCTCAAAACTCTAGTCGTGATTCTCATGCCTTAGAAGTATTAGAAGGTACTAAATACCCAAAAGTAACTTTTGTAAGTAAAGCAATTAAAGAAGAAGCTGGAGATGTTACCATCGTAGGTGAATTAACGTTCCATGGTATCAAAAAAGATATAACTATCAAAGCCAAACAAATAGCATCGGACAAAAAAATCACGTTATCTGGTTCTTTTAATGTGAGTTTGGATAAATTCAAAGTAGAAAAACCATCCATGGTGGGTGTATCTGTAGATGATAATTTGGTAATGGATTTTAAAACTGTTTTTGATATTTAATGCCATTGAAACATTCTATTTGGAGGGCGCATCTTGCCTTATTATTAGTAAATATGTTATACGGAGCTGGTCATATCCTTGCAAAAGGGGTTATGCCAGCTTTTTTAACGCCTACCACTTTTATTTTCTTTCGAATTTTAGGTGCTACGTTGCTTTTTTGGTTGATTAAAGCATTTCTGCCAAAAGAACGTATACAACGCAAAGACATAGGGCTATTTATGTTATGCGCTTTGTTTGGTGTTACCATCAATCAACTCTTTTTCTTTCATGGCTTGAGTTTATCTTCTTCGATAAATTCGGGAATTATCATGACTACTAATCCTATATTAGTAACCATCATCGCTTATTTTCTTTTAAAGGAAAAAATTACTGCAACGAAAGTCACGGGTATTGTATTAGGTGCAACAGGTGCTATTTTATTGTCCTTAGCAGGAAATACAGGGAAAGGGGATTCAACATTAGGAGATTTGTTTTTGTTTATAAACGCAGCTAGTTATGCCGTTTATTTAGTAATTGCAAAACCTTTAATGCAACGATATAGTCCGTTTACCGTGATTACTTATGTATTTACTTTTGGATTTTTTTATATGTTAATTTATCCCCCAACATACATCGATATCGTGCAAATTGACTTTAGTGCTATACATCCTATTATCTGGGCTAAAATCACATACATCGTTATTGGCGTTACTTTTTTTACCTATTTATTGACCATGTATGGACTTAAGTATGTAGGCCCGTCGATTGCTAGTGCTTATATATACACCCAACCTGTTTTAGTTATGGGTTTTGCATATCTTTTTTCATTAGTAGGCATAGCAGATGATTACACCAATACAATCACTTTGGAGAAAATAGGGTATATGGTAATGATTTTTACGGGAGTTTGGATTACAGCATATTATGGTAAAAAAAATAGGGACAAATAATTTTGCCCCTATTTTTAATGTACTATTTTATTGCTTAATCATATTTCAATCTTCCCTTCATTTTCTTGAATATCTTAATTTTAGGAAGGTTAATTTTAATAGTTTTCTTCTTTTTAGTTTCTCCATTACTTTTCGTGAATTTACGATACGAAAATGGATTCTCAGGAATTGTTCGTGCATAACCGATAGACAACTCATGGTTTGATCCAGTATTAAAGTGCTTCGTAAGTGCAGCATTATTATAAGTATACACAAATCTCCAACCTAAATCTAAAAATACACCTGCACTTGCTACAATCGTATTATCAGTTCTATAACCAGCGCCTAACCAGATTAATTGGTTTAATAAAAAGTTCATATCTGCACTCACATTCAATGGTGCACCAACAATACTACGTAACGATAAAGTTGGGTAAAATACATAGAATCCATTATCCCATCTAAATTTATAGCCAGTAGAAATAAATAAATTATTACTTCTTAAATCTAAAATACTGTGTTTTCTAGTATCGATTGCAGACGTTGGAAGTCTGTTACCCATTAGTCCTGGAAGACTAACGTTTAAATCAAAATCTGGCGTTACCATGGCAAATCCAAAACCTAAATTCAGCCCAAATTTATTAATTCCAGGTTGTGTTAGTGTAGGATCGTCTAATTGTTTGTAATATAAATTAGTTGCATTCAATGTGTTTTGTGTAAATCCTAAACGTAATCCGTAGGAAAAAGACATCCCACCATTACTACGAGTAAAATGTTTGTAAGCCACATTCCCAGCAACTTCCATTTGATTGTACCCACTAAAGTTATCATTTACGGCAAAACCAGAAAATCCTAAATGTGGACGGTAATTGTAATGCGAAACTACAGCAAAATTTGTTGCTGAATTGTCTTGACTCGTATAATCGTAATGAGACAGGAATACCGTACCATATTTCGTAAATACATCCATATTTGCAGGATTCAAAAATCCTGGATTTAACATATATTGATTATAGAACTGACGGGTTTGAGAAAAACCTATCAAACTCAAGAATAGAAAAAATACGACACTAAAAAACCTCATCGTTTCAAAATTATTTTTCCATTAATATAGGTTGGCTTGTCCTCAAATTTATATTCAAATTGATAGAAATAAGCACCTTCTGGTAACTCTTTCCCGAAAATGCAAAGGGATTGATTGCATAATCCTACAAATGTTTTGTTCTCCCCATCATTTGGATTATTAGAATATGGCGAAGCATAAAAAACTAAATCCCCCCAACGATTAAAAACAGAAAATTTGTTGTCGCGGTAACTATCTAAATTTTCTATAAAATAAGAATCATTAATAGAATCACCATTTGGAGTAAAATAATTGTAACTCAACGTATCCATGAAATCGCTTGCTTTACTAGAGAAAACAGGCGCAAGAACTACAAAAAATATAAAAAGTATGCTTACTTTCATTTGGAGCAAGAAATATTTGGTCACAAAGTTGTGTTTTTTTTTTTTGTTATCCAATGAATTTACCATAAAGTATGCGATATAATGCATAAAAAAAGGTTGTCCTATGTATTAGAACAACCTTTAATTCGTATCGCTACGATTTAAAATTATTTTTCAATAATTTCGATAGCATTTATTTTATCTCCTTCTTTTATTTGGTCTATTACCTCCAAACCTTCATATACTTTTCCAAAACATGTATGATTTCTGTCTAAATGAGAAGTTTGTCTTCTACTATGACAAACAAAAAATTGAGATCCTCCTGTATTTCTACCAGCGTGTGCCATGGATAATACTCCACGATCATGGTATTGATTATCACCTGTTAACTCACAATCAATTTTATATCCAGGTCCACCAACACCAGTTCCTTTAGGACAACCTCCTTGAATAACGAAATCAGGAATCACACGGTGAAAAGTTAATCCGTCGTAAAAACCTTCTTTTGCTAATTTTACAAAGTTGGCAACCGTTTTTGGTGCGTCATTTTCATAAAAAGATACTTTCATATCTCCTTTTACTGTTTTTATTATTGCTTCCATAGTAATATTTTGAATTGCAAAGTTACGTTTTTTAATTTTCTGTACATTTGTTCTATGCAAAAACATACCATACATCGCGAAAAAACACACCAATTTTCTCGATTAGCTTCAACTTTAATTTATCAACAAGAGCAATTAACAAGTTTGCTTACAGCACCTTTTTCGTTGGAGAATTTAGGAGCGCAAATCGCAAGAAAAAAAGCAAATTATTCCATACATAATCGACAAGTTTTGGTGCATGAATTAATAAAACAATTCCCAAACCTATCCGATGAGTCTCCAGTTTTTAAAAATATTCAAAAATTAGAAAGTGAAGATACATTTACAATCACAACTGGTCATCAATTAAATATTGGAACTGGTCCTGCCTACGTGATTTACAAAATCATTCATTCTATCCGTTTAGCAGAAGAATTAAAAAAGACGTACACTAATTTTGATTTTGTTCCAGTGTTTTGGCTGGCAACTGAAGATCATGATATTGATGAAGTGAACCACACAACAATTTTTGGTAAAAAAATTAGTTGGAATGAAAATCAAGGTGGTGCAGTTGGCAAGTACAATTTACATCACTGGGAAGAAATGAAGGCTGAAATAGCAGCGTTTTTTCAAAACAATCCAGAAAGTGAAGTTCACCAATTGCTTCAAAAATATACTGGAAAAAATGTTGCAGATGCTACACAACAATTCTACCATGCCTTATTTGAAAATGAGGGGGTCATTGTTTTGGAACCAAATGTGCCAGGTTTAAAAGCATTGTTTGTAGAAACGATGCAGCGAGAAGCACAAATACCTTTTGTAGAGCAATGCGTTCATACAGCAAATCAAACCATTGAACAATTAGGTTTTTCGCCACAAGCATTCGCACGGCCAATCAATTTGTTTCGATTATCGGAAGGTAAAAGAGAACGCTTGTTGGAAGTAAATAATCCAGAAGTATTAAAAGAGATGCAAGAAAATCCAGATCATTTCTCTCCAAATGTACTTTTAAGACCAGCATTTCAAGAGACGATTCTTCCAAATTTAGCATACGTAGGTGGAGGCGGAGAAATTAGTTATTGGATCCAACAAAAAGGAATTTTTGAAACAATTGGGTTAGAATTTCCTTTGTTAAGTGTTCGTAATTCTGTCCAAATTTTGGATGCGTCTACCATGAAAAAATGGGAGAAATTAGGTTTTAATTGGGAAGCGATTTTTAAACCTTTGATAGATTTACAACGACAATACATTCAAGTAAATTCGGGAGATGAAATAAACTTCACACAGGTAGATCTAGCAATTGAAGAATTGCAAAAAGTATTACATAATCACGCCACGCTTTTTGATCAGAACATGGAAAGATATGTGGATGCAGAGTCTGCAAAATTATCCAAACAAATCGAGGGAATAAAAGCGAAATTTATAAAACAACGAAAAAGTCAATTAGATCTAGCAATGAAGCAATTGGAAGATTTAAAAGGCAAGATGTTACCAAATAATGCATTGCAAGAACGTACCGAAAGTTTTTTAAGTTTTTGTAAAGATGGTGCTATCCAATCCAAAATACAACTACTCAAAAGTGTTATGGATCCCTTTGAAAATGATTTGATTGTGTTACTTTTAGACTAAAATATACGAAAACCACGATTTTCACGTTCTCCTTTACTTATGCGTTTTTTCTTTTTTTCTCTATGCATCTTTTTTTCCTTTTCCATCGCTGCGCAAGTTAATGGAATCGTGGAGGGTACGTGTGTTGAAAAAAGAGACAAGGCCTTGGAAAATGTAAAAGTCCGATATAACAACCAATATTTTTACACAGATTCCTTAGGTCATTTTGAATTTTCTGCCCCAGTCGACAAAGAAATAAAGATACTTTTTTCTTATGATTCAATAGAAATTGCTAAATCCGTTTTTGTTTCACCGAATCAACGTACATACGTAGGAAAAATAAAATTTCCAATCACAGTAATGAGTTCCGTCTTTCTTAAAACGGATAAAGGGGATAATAATATCTTCAAATTACCTTCTTTAGATTTGCAGAAAATTGCTTCTAATTCGGTAGAAAGAACCTTAATATATTCTACTGCTGCGAGTTCTAACAATGAGTTGACCTCTAATTACAATGTGCGTGGCGGAAGTTATGATGAAAATTTAGTGTATGTAAATGGATTTTTAATCAATCGACCTTTTTTAACGCGCTCTGGGCAACAAGAAGGATTAAGTTTTTTATACTCCTCCTTGGTGAAGGATATCCGATTTAGTGGTGGAGGGTTTGATGCAAAATATGGTGATAAGTTAAGTTCAGTCTTAGACATAACATACATAACACCAGATTCCACCAATGCTTCGGTAATGATGTCACTTATGGGTATTGAATCCCATGTAGCACAAAAAGTCAATGCTAAATTCAATTATTTGGTTGGAGCGCGGTATCGTGCAAATGGTTATTTATTAAATGCTTTGCCAACCCAAGGTTCGTATAATCCTGTTTTTTACGATGGGCAATTTCTTCTAAATTATGCCATTACACCAAAACTTACCTGGAGTACTTTGGGACACCTTTCTTCCAATAATTACCGTTTTGCACCAACAACCCAAGAAACCGATTTTGGTACAGTCAATGAAGCATATCGTTTAAAGATTTACTTTGATGGACAGGAGCAAACAAAGTTTGAAACTATGACAGGTGGGACAGCATTAAAATATAAACCCACCGATAAAACAAATTTAGATTTCTATGCAAGTGTTTTTCATACCAACGAAAAAGAGTATTTTGACGTCCAAGGACAATATTATATCAATTTATTAGAGACAAATCCTGGTAAGAAAAACTTTGGTGATTCCATAGCCTCTATTGGTGTAGGAAGTTACCTAACCCATGCACGTAATAATTTGCAAGCAACCATTCTAAACGTGTATCATAATGGGACACATCAATGGACAGATAAACAACGTTTGTTGTGGGGGATAAATTACCAAAAAGATGTTTTCAACGATGTTTTGAGCGAATGGAAAAATGTCGATTCTGCGGGATATACGATACCAAACTCGAAAAATCCGGATTTTAATTTGTCCTATGCTTTAAAAAGTAAATTAGCCTTACAAACACAACGAATCAGTGGATTTTTACAACATAGTTTCGAATGGGGAAAGACAAATATAAATTTTCCTGTAAAAGCAACTTATTTCATAAAAGATTCAGTAGGTAAGAAAACCTATTTTACTGCTAGAGATACTTTAACTGCTGCAACACGTCGTTTTTTATTAACTTCAGGTATTCGATTCGGTTATACGGAAGTCAATCAAGAACAGTATGTTACTCCACGTGTATCCTTGATTTTCTTTCCTCGAACCTATTTTTATTCCAACAATAAAGTGATGCGTCGGAATGCGCAAGTTCGTTTGGCTGCTGGTTTATATTACCAACCACCGTTTTACAGAGAATTTAGAACCCTCGATGGTCAGTTAAATTTGCAAGTTGTTTCTCAAAAATCTGCGCACATCATTACCGGTTATGATTTTAATTTTTCCATGTGGAATAGAAAGACGCCTTTCAAATTTGCAATGGAAGCATATTACAAATATTTCTGGAATGTAAACCCGTATGAAATTGATAATGTTCGAACAAGATATTATGCCAATAATGATGCTATCGCTTATGCCTATGGTGCGGATGTAAATATCCATGGTGAATTTATTGAGGGAGTACAATCCTTTTTTAAAATAGGGTACCTTAAAACGATGGAGAATCTCTTACACGATGCATATACGGTGTATCGCAATAAAAATGGAGAAACGATTATACCAGGATATACATTAGATGAAAAGAAAGTGGATAGTACTGTCTATCATCCTGGATATATTCCGAGACCTACCGATCAACGGATTAACTTTGCGATTTTATTCCAAGATAAAATGACTTCTTACGAGATGTTAACCGCCCAAATGGGATTTAATTTTGGATCAAGTTTACCCTATGGTCCACCAGATTTTCAACGCTACAAGGATACATTACGTCAAAAATTCTATGCACGGGTGGATTTAGGACTTTCGTATGATTTATTACAAAAAACACATGCACTAAAAATCAAGACTAAACATGGTTTTTCAGATGCTATTTTATCGTTTGAAGTCTTTAACCTTTTAGGAATTAACAATGTGCTTTCCCATCAGTGGGTGCAAGATGTTACAGGTAAAACGTATGCTATTCCGAACTACTTAACACAAAGACGTTTCAATCTGAAACTGATCCTCCGAATGTAAATGAATTTTAGTTACTTAACACAAAGTGCACCAAGGTATCTTCACAAAGTTCACAATGATATCAACTTTATTCACAAAGAAACAAAGTGTATCCGTGACAAATTAATTAATCTTTATGTATCTCAGTTCCATTGTGGACTATGTGTTTATTGTTTTCAATTTATAACTCTTCTAATTCCTTGTTTTAATAATACATCATTAAAATTTAAAAGAAGTCCTAATTTCAGTTTAGCTAACTTTAAATACGTTAATGTTTGTGCAAAATGCAAATCATTTAATTCTTCTACTGATTTAAGTTCAATAATTAATTTATTTTCAACCAAAAGGTCAATTCTATAAGCACTTTCGATAACTAATTCATTATACTTTATTGGTATAGAAACTTCTTTTTTTACTTCAATGTTTGCTTTTTTCAATTCATAGAACAAACATTCTTGATATACTTTTTCTAATAATCCAGGGCCTAAAGTCTTATGAACTTTAAGCGCTAAACCGATGACTTTTTGTGCTAATTCATTTTCATCCATGATCTTGTATTTTTAAATTTTCTTATTTAAATTAGTCAAATGGATGACTTCATCCTAAATTTTTTGAAGAAATATTATCTTTAAACATAAAAAGCAAAGTATCTCCGTGACAAATTAATTAACCTTTGTGAATCTCTGTGCCATTGAGGGCTCTGTGTTAATTGATTTCATATTTTAACACAAAGTGCACCAAGGTATCTTCACAAAGCGCACTATGATTTCAACTTTGTTCACAAAGAA